>NZ_BAABWO010000005.1:0-337124 GCF_040362745.1 Colwellia sp. KU-HH00111
TAACTGATTTGAAATTTATCTTTTAATATTGTTTTGTACTTTATTATCATTGATTAAGATAGGCTGGTATAAAACAAAAAATAGTACTAAAGATAGATGGCTCTGTTATTAGTCCGATTGTATACCAGCGAGGTAACCACTTAATATCATTGTCTATTTTATTTCCGATCTAATATTCCTTCGTTTTAGTTGCTCATACAATCTTTTTAGCGTGCTCAGGTATTTTGCTTTCGCTGTGAACGGTTTATTATGCTTTGATAAATCAATGTGTTTCTCTTCAGCGTAAGAGCTTGTTTTAAATTTATCAGTATTTTCAGCGAGAAATTGACAAACATCTTCGAAACGTTTCAAACAGATAGGATCTAAAACATGTATATTTTTGTCTTTCACTCTCTTGATCCACTCAAACGAATGCATAACAAGGACACAACAATATTGTTCATTAGCCCAGTTCGATAGTAAAACATCCTTTATCTCTGAAAATGAACAAGCAGATAACTGTAAATGACGATAATGATTAGGGTAATCAAAAAACTGTGTAATTGGATATTCTGTTGTTTTTTCAGCTGTATATGGAGATGTTTTAGTGCTTTTTTCAATGTTACACGGAGAGCCTAAATAAGAATGGTTGTAACTAGTATCATATCTAATACCAATGTTATGAAGTGCCTTTAATGTATTATTATCTGCACCATAGTTACCAGCCCTAAAGCAGTCAATTTCTCCACCTCCACACATCTGAAGAAGCTTTAACCCATCCTTCAGAATAGCCTCTTGTTCCTTTAATTCAAACTCTCCAATATTGTTGTAGATTTCATTCACTTTGAAGTCTAATTCATTTATCCCTTGAAGCCATTCTGTATGCACATGAAGACCTAGCTCTTGATTAAAACTTCTAATTTGTGTAATGGCTTCTAGTAAAGGTTCTGTACCACTATGATAAGAAAAAAAAGGCTCTAAAAAAAAGGTAGCTTTGAGGTTGTACTCTCTGAATTTTTCAAGTTGAAACTTTAAACCATATTCACCAGTATTTGTTATACCCCATAAACCACTATTGATATTATCATTAATGTTTTCATAAAACTCCCAAACTTCTGTATCTATGGTAATAAATACCTTTAATTTATCTTTCATTTCCATATTATTGAGATCCAAATACGTTGATATTAAATTGATTGATAACTTCTAAAAATAATGATTTGACTATATTATTACAATAATCGACTAAATTGAACTAAAGTGAACTAAAGTGAACTAAAGTGATCATGAAGCATAATTTGAATTATCAATTAGGGGAAATAATCCTTTATAAAAAACAAATACCTATATCAACAAGAATAGAAACGGACTTTTTAAATGATACTGCTTTAACTGAATTTCCAAATTATGATAGCCCCCTTCCTCTTTTACTTCCTCGAATTGCGATTAATAACGAATTAGCAAAGAAGAAAATAACCATTAATAATAATAAAATATATTACATACGATCTTCTTTTATCAATCATTTTATTAAATTAACTGAATTTACATCTTTTGATGATTATTTGCAGAAGTTTTCATCTAAATCTAGAGCCACACTCAAAAGAAAGGTTAAGAAAGCATTAAAAAATGATTTCATTGTGAAAATTTATCAAAAGGAAATTGAAGTTGACGAGTTTCACACTCATGCATGTACTGTGGGCAGAAATACATATCAAAATAAACTATTTAACGCATCATTACCTGAAGATATCAGATATAAAAACAAAATTAAGGAACAAGCTAAAAATGATCTGTTTTTAGGATTAGTACTATTTAAAGAGAGTAAACCTTGTGCTTATTTGTACATTCCTATTATCAATGATAGTTATCAATATGAATACTTAGGATACATACAGGAATACTCAAAATTCTCTCCTGGTACCGTATTACAATATTTTGCATTAGAAAATATTTATAATGATAAGCCAAAAGCATCTTACTTTGACTTCACTGAAGGTGATGGAGCGCATAAATCTTTCTTTGCTAGCCATAACAAACTATGTTGTAACGCATTGATTTTACCTAACACTTTTTTAAGTAAATTTTGGGTATCCTTACAAGTGATTCTTGATGATTTTTCATCTTTTATTGGGAATACATTAGAACGATTCAATTTAAAAAATAAGCTAAAAAAAATAATCAGGAAAGTATAAATGTTCAAAAAATTTATTAAAAAGGTGGCAAAGTCAATTTCTTTAAAATATGACATTTATAAGATTTTCAAAATAAATAAAAATAACACCGATAATTACGTGATGATGAACAACGTTCAGTTTATAGAACTTAACCAGACTTCTGAAGATAAATTCGACTCAACCTTGTTAACAAAATATAATTCATACCTAGGCAATGGCTCTCATTGTTTTGTATGTTTAAAGGAAGATGACATTGTAGGTATTTGTTTTTATTGGGTTGGAACAAGGTATCTAGAAAGGAATTTCATTCCACTTTTATCAACTGAAGCTAAACTAATTCAAATTGAAGTACTTGAGTCTGCAAGGGGCCATGGAATAGCTCCAAAATTAATAGATTTCTCATCTCAAGAGATGTTTAAAAAAAATTATAAATCCCTCTATGCACGTATTTGGCATTCCAATAAAGCTTCAATTAGAAGTTTTAGAAAGTCAGGGTGGCTTTACCAAAAAACAGTTATCGCCTTATCAATAGGAGGAATCAATTTAAAGTTTCATATTCCCCGTATCTTTAATAATGCATAACCCTCTAAAAATTAATCTAACGGGCTAACGATAACTAATTCCCTGCTTTTTACGGTATCGATATAAACCTGAACAGCACATATATTATGCTCGACTAGATTATATCACTGTTATTTCAATCCATTTTTTACGTGATTTGCTACTTGCTCTATTTCTTTTTTTTGCTGATCTGTTTGTTGTAGGTTTATCGCTTCATCTCTTGCATTGTCAGCAATGAATTCATTAATATTCAATAATTTCTTATAGCCATCACCAAAATTTAATAATGCTCGCTGTAATGCTGTTGCTGCATATTCAGCAGCATAATCTATTGTACTTTTAACTAGGTTTTCAATTATTGAGAGTAAATTTAAATTTTCTTCCTTTAATTTTTTATTTTCTTTTTTTAAAGAAGTATTTTCTAAATAATTTTTATCTTTTTGTTTTGCCAAATAATTAGCCGTATTATATTCACGATCAGCAATTCGCTTTCCTGCATCATTTTTAATAACTTCACGCTCAATATCTTTATGTAAAATGCTTTCATATTCTTTTTTAACAAACATAATATTGTGGTTTATTGATTTTTCATTTGCGAAATAATAAAAGTCTTCTTGTAATAATTTACCGATTTCTTGAACTTGCCGATTCCGGCACTTCGAATAGTTGTCAGGAAAATCTAAAAGCCCACATTTATTTTTTATGTATTCATATTGTTTTTGTACGAAATCACATTTTTTTGTTTGCTTGTTCATTCCATCAATTATTACGTGAACATGATCCCTAGTGGCTTCATCTTTATGAATCGATGACAAAATCACTTCATAATTTGAAAAATTTTCTTTGTAATAACTTAATAAGATCTCTTCCTGAATTTCAGCATCGAGTTTTATTGCGTTATGCTCAGGAATTTTAAATAACAGTGAAATTATTCTGGTGTTCAATTGAGATGATGAATCAATATTTAAACCAATTTTTTGATTATGCAGATCTGCAAATGTTTCTAATGCTCGTTTTTTATCATTAAATCTTGTTACTTGCTCACTTATGCTAGAAAATTTATTTATCAATGATTTTGAGTTAACTTTTCTGTCTGAAAATTCATCAGCAATTTTTAACAATTTCTTAAACAACTTTACTTCTGCTGAAGTCGTTTTTGTTGCTTTAATCCATTTTTTAAATTTACTTTTAACTTTGCTGAATTTAATATTTTCAAAATTAGCGTTATCGTTCATAAATAACGACTCAACATACAATAGTGCTTTTTCTCTATCTGATTTTGAACTGATTATTTTATCTTTAAATTTATAAATATTTAGATGTGATTTTGAAGTGATTCTGTTTTGTTTTAGCTGTTCATCACTCTGTAAAAGAATGTCATGTTTAACTAAAGCTAAAGCTTGGTTAACATTAAATTTAGCAACTCTTATCTGTTTGTATAGTAATGTACTTTTCTCCATGTATTCTGACCTCGTAGAGCCATTTGTTTAAACTTAAACATCTTTACACGTAGTGAAAGTGGTTAGTAACAAAATGGTTTGTTTGTTAACTACTCTTCACTTTCACATAATTATTTAATTTTAAAATAGCGTTCTACGAGACGGCTTTTAAAAGATATTATTTATTGAGTTATTTAATATTCTTTACATTTTTATGAATCAAAAAACGAATAATTTAAATACAAAGAAAACGTCAAAAAACATGTGATTACTAATTGATATATGTATTTGCTTATTTATAAAATAAGAAGTATCAAAAATGATACTTTAATTATCTTCATTCGTAATATAATCGTTTTCACCATCATCTCGATAATCTTGTTGATCATAGTGATGAGCATAATTACATTTAAAACATGAATATGTTATGAGTCTATATGAGTAATCAGAAGGAAAATTTTTAGGTTTATATTCTGAATAACATTCAACTTTTAAATCTGTTTTTTCATCGCATTCAGGACAATAATTTTTCTCACCAATTTCTGTTTCTGTTTCTGTTTCTGTTTCTACTATTTTTACTTGTCTTTCTATCATTTAAGTACCTTTATTATTGTTTTTAGTTTTAATAGTTATAATTTTTGATATTATTTAAATTCATCTTCATCATGTAAATCTTTGAAAATTGTAAATCTATACTGTTTTGAAGAGATTTTTTCTAATATACCAGTATCAGTTAATTTCTTTATAGAACGTGAAGTATTTGGCTTTTGAATACCTAAATCCTTTGATAATTCAGCTTGATTAATATCAAAAATGATATTCTCACCACCTTTTTTTAGAATCCATAAATTACTATAAATTGCTATATCGTTTTTAGATAAACCACTTTCTAATAATTGACATAATAAAACAGTAATTCCTGTTTTTTGATTTGAATAATTAACTTTTTTAAACTGTTCATTTTCAAATGATAATTGTTCATCGTTGCAACAATTAGAGCATTTAAATTTATTTTTACCATACACACCATTTAAAATTTCTTTCATCTCTAAATGACCATCTAGAGCTGAATTTTCATCTTCTTTTTTACCGCATGAAATACATTCATACACTTCAATGCTTTCAAATATTTTTGTCATTCTTTTAACCTTTCTTATTATTTTTAGTAGTTATTTTTTATATTTTAGTTTTTCTAAATCATATTAATTAGCTAGTTTCGGTGCAGCATTATTTCCCCCACTTGAAATAATGCTGCACATACATAAATTTTGTGTGCTTTCTTTCTGCAATTACATTTTTGTTTTTTAACGATTTAAGCGTTCTAGAAAGGTTAGTTGTATCCATGATTAACGCTGAAGCTATAACAACTGATTTATCTGTAATATCTTTCTCGTAATGCTCTAATAAGTGCAAAAGAACTTTTAATTCGGCTCTTGTTAAATTTGCTTCATACATAGCTTTCAATGTACTTAAATGTGTATTTGTATCTTTCACTGTCAATCCTTACTTATCGATTTCTTAATTCAACAATAACGATTAAATTTGATAATACAAGCGTATTTGACAAATTAGTTAACTTAGGGTAATCCATTGTTATTTAAGTGTTTATATCATTATAAATATACTTTATATTTTTATATTGTTATCAAATTTGACAAGTAAGATATGATTATATAATTACTTTGTATTTTAATATTATTCTGAATTTGACTATTTTAGGGATTGATGGCACTTGCACATTTTGACCTGTACAAAGTCACCGTAATTTTTCAATATTGGCAAGATCGTCTTGAGGGAATTTAAATGCAATCTGCTTGTGGGATTAGACAATAAATAATAATTTATATAAAAATACCGTTTACTACATGCATAAAATTAGATTTTGTGTGGTGGGGTACGTTATTTTAAAAAATATGAAAATTTTATTTTCTTTGTTAATTTTTTTACTTTTTAAATAAAAATTGAAAATTTATTTAAAAGTGATATTTATTAAATATAACAACAGAGAAAATCATGAGTAAAAGTACACATTCAGAATTAACAGTAGAAAAATTAAAAGCAAAAAGTAGAGAGAAATACGGAATTGAAAAGTATTTCACAGATGATGCAACAATTTATCAAATAGAAGCATTAATCAATCAATACCCTATATTAAAGTTCCTTAATTACGAGGATATGTCATTAAGCTTACTTCTTTCTAAATTAGCAGAAATACTCAAACATTTTGAATTAACAGAATTTCAAGAAGAAAATGAAAGTCTAAGCATATGCTTCGATGTTAATTCAGATACAAAATTAATATCAGCAAAAGGTTTATTATTAACTATTTTGTTTTTATTAGTTTCCGAAAACAAAGCAGATAATGTAAAGCTCTACTTTTATTCTAAAAGCGATAATATTATTGATTTTCCTGTTGGAATGAAAAGTTGTGATTATATTGAAACAGAAACTTATAAATTTACTTCAAGAATTTCATTTTCAATAAGTGAGTATTTACAAAATAACTACGAAGAAAATACTATTGATGCATCATTAAAAAATATTAAAGCAAAATTTAAAAACAAATAATTTATAAAACTTTCATTTAACAGTTTTAGTTATTCTCATCATTCAGATTATTCAATCAGATATTGATCATAAAAATATTACACAGTAATTAATACTTTTTTCATTTCCTAAAGTCACTTTTCTTTAACAACAGAAACATATCGTCTCGAAAACATGCAGGTATTAATAGTAGGTTTAATATTAAGCTATAAGTGGGTTTAAAGAGAGTTAGAGTTCTTAAAAATTAAGCTATGACAGCTAGTATAGACAAATTGAATTTTCGATCACCGTAATTGTGTGACTAAAAGCCTAAATATGTTTTCGTTCACCTTGAATTAGTTGTCCAAAATGTAAAATGGTGTTTGAAATAGAAAAAATGTGACCTAAAAAGCAAAAGAAAAAAGTGACTGAAAACGCAGAAATGTGACTAAAATCGTAAGTTATAATTTGAAAACATCATCAAAATATTTTTAATATACACAGCCAAAAAGATCAAAACTATTAAGTAGTTATTGACAAGACAATCCATACATGCTAGAAATACCCCAAATTAATATGAGGTGAAAATGGATAGTATCTACAATAACAATAAAAGTCAACAAAAAAACATTGAAAGTAAAAATAGAATAAAAACGAATAGTTATAACGAATCAATCCATCTGTCACTAATCTTAGCTTCGGATATGTTTATACCGAGAACCAAAGGTTATGGCACGAATGTAATCGTGAATGGTTTTCATAAGAGAACCGATTTTGAAAGAATTTCATACATTACTCCGCCTCTAGATACTGCTAGAGATTTTCCATTATTTTCTATAGTTGTTAGTAAGTTCCAAAGAGAAAAAACATCTTCATTTATATTGACAGAATTTGAAATATACAAAGCACTAGATATAAAAAGAGAAAAAATAATATCTAAGGATTTTGACGAAAATAATTTTAAGAAACTTAAAAATTCAGAAGTAACAATTATGGAAACAAATAAAAATGGCGAAGTAATAAAGTCATACAGTACAAGCTTAATTATAGATTTTGATTGGGATAGTGATGCTGAATGTTTCATGTTCCAAATGGATAATATTTTTTTAGAATTTTTCATAGAAGAATTTCAATATGAGCGCATTTATGCTGATAAATTTAAATCATTAAAAAATGGCCATGCAAAAGCTCTATATTTATATTTAGAAACAATGAAATTCAAAAACCAACGTTGGGTAAGTTTTAATGAAGATACCCAATTTAAAGAAAGGTTCTGTAAAAATATAAACCGTAATGCCGACAAAAATTCTAGCTTAAAGAAAGCACTAGAAAGACTTAAAGCTAAAGGAATGATTTATGAGTACTTGCGATATAAATCACAAAACGAAAATAACCCTCTCTGTAAAATCTATCGAGATAAAGAATCTTTTGATTTCGATACCCTTGACCGTAATAAAGAAAAGATTCAAGAAAACTTTGATCGTTTAGAAAAAAATAAAAAGCTTATAGATGATCATAATGAATCTATAGGTAAGATTGTTCCTATTCCTCCTGAAGTTGCAAAACCAACGTATTTTGAGCAAATATTTGATTGGGAGAATGAGCATCCTTTTTAAAAATAATATTGGTTTTGAAAAACATTAAATACTGATATTATTCAATTGATTGTCATGTAGGAAATGGACTTTCTGCACGCATGGAGAAGCATATTGGTGAAATAATATATGCAGAAGCAAGCAATGGAATTGTGGGTACTAAGACCGTATTAATAGAATAGGAACGGTTTTATGACTAATCAGAAAAAAGGCACCTCAACGACTATGTATCTTTTGATGGCTGAATTTGGCTCTAGAATGATGATACCTCTCGAAGAACTTGCTCAATCAGTTCTTGGAATGAGTATTAATACAGCTAAACGTAGAGCTAAGAGCTGCGAATTGCCCTTTCCTACCGTTAAGTTGAATGAAAGTCAGAAAGCTCCTTATCTGGTCAATATTCAAGACCTAGCTACTTATATCGAAGATCGGTGTACGTTAGCTAGAATTGAATGGACGAAGATTCATGATTTTTAAGATGTGTAACATTAAGGGGACAAGAAATTGTCCCCTTATTTTTTATTATAAAGCCTGCAATGATCCCCTACCATTAAAATTCATATCATCATGGCCTTCACGATAAAAATAGTTCCCCCCTCTAATACTAATAACATAGAGGCTAGAAAAGCTTTTCTTGATAGATACGAAGTAAAGTGTCCCACTGAAAGGACTCTATAGTTAAACAGGCAAAAGATAGCAGTAAGATATTGAAAAACAAGAAATTAATTATTTAATTATAGATTTAAGGGTCTATACATGCTAACTCGTTAGCATGTATAGAGGGTAGCATTAAAGTAGATTTCTTTCTAGTGACTTATAAATATTTAAAATTTTATAATCATAACGCTTCTGTAACGTCATAATAAGGAGGAGCTAGACAAGAAAAAATGCTGAGACTATATTTCTATATACTATTGTATGTTTTGAACTTCTGCTTCAGAAGAAGCATTAATTAAATCCTGCATATTACTAGGTACAACTCCTTGTGAAAGCATTTTTTTAAATACCTCATAAACATCTGTTTTACTATTGGCTTTTCTTAATGTTTTTTCATCATTAAACCATGCCAATACTATAGATTTATTAGAAGTTGAATACTTAAAAAACAACCTATAACGATTAGGCATACCTTTTTTAGCTCTACGCCAATCTCGATTTTCTTTACCAAGAGTATTACCAAGAACAAATTCAGCTGATTTAGGGTCAATGAAGATTCTATTTTCAATACAATCAGTTACACATTCAAAAAATTTATAAATTTTTGAATCATAGAAATGATCTGGATTATTTTCTATTTCGCGTTCTACTAATGTTAATAGTGCTAGATATTTTTCTTCAAAAATAGGGTGCCAAAGCTTTTCCCAATGCATTAATTACATCTCAATTAATTCATTGTTTTGTCTTGCAACAAGTGCCTTGTGTTTTATAGCAGCAATACGATCAAAAACAGAACTTGGAATAGCTTTTACATTTCCAGAGTCAATATCATCCGCAAGTAAAGTTAAAAACTGCTTTTCAGCTTGTTTTTCTTTTCTTACATCACTTAAATTGATAACTTTGTTTTTCATAATATCCTCGCCATGGGGCGTAAAAATAACTAATTCATATTCTGTTTTATTTTCAATCTAAAATTGAAAGCATCTATTTGTAAATCACTCATAAACGCGAAATAAACATAATACTCAATAAGTGTAGCATAGCGATTAAATAAACATCAAGAAATTAAGCTAATTTTAAATTCTAATGGGTATGCTCTATTCCAATAACATTATCATCCGAGCTATGAAAAATAAACATATTCTACCTTTACCCCCCACACAATATTTTCATACCCTTTTATACCCAATAAAAACACTAAAAAACATAAACACCTGAATTAAAATCACTTTTATTACCAGTAAGTCCAATCAAGCATTGGAGCAACAGAGAGTTTGTGAGAAATCATAAGGTTATAATAAAAAATTAGAGGTATAGATGATTCAGTGACAACAAGTTGCCACTGATGTATTCGCTAAATTATAATTGATTTACCGGTGTTAAACAAAGCAAATTAGTCGCTAATGAGTTATCTGCTCGCGAACTTCAGTGGAGTACAAATCACTCAATTGATCTAACTCGAACGCAGTATTCCACTCATTGAGCAACGTCTTAAATTCCTTTCTTTCTCTATAAGATATTGTATAGTTGAGAGATTTTTCAGAAAGAAAATTTAAACGTTCAAAGCTCTTTTTATTCATTTTCACCATCCCTGATTGGTTAATATTTTAAATGTAGTCAGGAATATTGATAAAAGCAAATAACCAGCAGATCAGGCTTAACGTCCTCCAAACAGTGATTATTTTTCTGTCGCGTTTGAATAACCCATAATAAACAAATGTGGCATATACTAATTGTCTAGAATACTTATTATTTTTTATAAATCCGATGCAATCCTTGAATTGCGGTAAACGGAAAAGCTGATGATTAGCTCCAGGAATAATGACAATTTTAGCTTTTAGATTTGCTTGCTTCCAACCGGTCATTTTTTCATAAAAAGCTTGTGCATCTTTAACCATTTCAAGTTGTGACTTTAAAGATGAGAAACGTGACGGGAGGTTGATTCAATATAGGAGCTAAACCATCATCGTATTATCATTTATCAACAGAGGTTATCAATTGAAATAAGGGATAAATTTAAAGGACTCATCCCATATTTCGTCATAAATAGTTAAGGATATAAACAAACAACTATTTTACTTATAATAAAATATAAATCGCAGCCATTGAGCAAAAACTTAGTGATTTTTTGATATAAATATCAACATTAACTGCAATAACATTTACCGTAAAATGTATGAGTATTAATAGAGTTATTACTGTGGAAGTAACATGCAATATTTTCGAAAATTAATATAGCAAATTAGAGTAAATCAAAACGCTCATGATAATCTGATAATAATTGCTGCTGTTTCGTTGTTACCATCTCGACAGTCGGAGTAATCCCTTGCTGGTATTGCACTTCAAACCAGTCCAATAAATCAATTCTAACTTGGTATCCTTCTTCAATACACAGCCCTTGATTATTAACCATAACTTTAGGAGCGCCCAAACTAGCCCCTGCATACCAACCACATTCCTTGTACCCATTATCGTGTAACCAGGCTGTTAACTGCCAGCTATAAATCATCCATCCAATTAAAAACAAAGGGAAACAACCTATTATGATAAACAGCCCCGCTTTTTGATTCTTCGCTGAAGCTTGATTTTTTAGCCTACTGACAACACCACAAATCAACACTACAAAAGCTGGCATCATCACTATGAGTGGAACTACCACTGTTCGAATTTTTAACAAAACACTTTGCTCGTAAACGCGTTTGAGCATAGCTATTTCAGCAAAAAGTGTATAAAAGTAACCAACGATGATGAGCACCAGTAGTACGATAAAAAAAACTGCTTTATAAGGATTTATTAAACTTTTTTTTTCTAATTGTTTATCCATAATTAGTAACGATTTCCATAATATGGAATACCAAATAAACGATGCATGAATCCAATTGGATCTGCATCGTAAATTCTTTCTAAGCGATTAATCTTGTATTCAATTTCTAGCAAACCTTCTTTTAGTCTTTGTTCTGCTTCTCTTAAACCATCAGAAATTCTCTTTGATAGCGCATCAGAATCA
Organism: Colwellia sp. KU-HH00111; assembly: GCF_040362745.1. Taxonomy (NCBI): domain Bacteria; kingdom Pseudomonadati; phylum Pseudomonadota; class Gammaproteobacteria; order Alteromonadales; family Colwelliaceae; genus Colwellia; species Colwellia sp. KU-HH00111. Next base: position 11,942 of record NZ_BAABWO010000005.1, read on the forward strand.
ATAAAAGCAGCTGCTAGCACAGTTAATGCAGCACCCACTACTACTACAGCTAACAAAGGTCCAACAGCAACCATAGCTGCGGCTCCACCAACATAAGTAGAAACGGCTCCCCAAGCAATGCCTGATGCAACCGCCGCAATTCCAACATCCACGGTAAGTCCGCCAACAAAGTCATGCCAAGTCGATTTATCATTTAACATTTGTTCGAAAGAATGGAACGTAGCAGAAATAATTACTGTTGTGATAAAGCCTCCTTTAATTGCTTTAGCAGCTCCTAGCTTACCAATGCCAAATGACACAACTTTGGGATTATTAGCTAAATATTTTGTGCCCGTTAAGTGAGATCTTAAACCTGAATAGCCTTTAAAAATAACATTAGGCTTTCCGTTATATGTTTTAATCTGATATTTTTCAAAAACATTACCACCTCTTTGCATCTCCAATGCAAGAGCACCTAAAGCCAATGCATCTAAACCTAAAGGAATCATGCCTGTCGTTGTTTTAATAGATGTTTTATATTGTTCCCATTCCTTTGAAACTACAGTTTTTTTTGCGAAAACATCATCCACCCATTCAACAACTTGTTCTCGGTTCTTTCCCTTAAGTAGCTGAATATGAAACATAAAGTCTATGAACTCATCAGAATTCATTTGAACCAAAGTATGCTGATTATTTTTTAGTACTGCTTGAATTTGTTGTTGGCGTTGCTGCTGAGCAGCCTCACGATGAGCATATGTTGACATTAGCCATTCCTTTGTAAAGTAGTTTATTCCCACGAAAGATAACACTAATAAAATCAAATGATTTTTGCAACAGAAAACATTGAGTAATAAATAAACGTGGAGCTCTGTTTTTGATTTTTAATGTATCGTAAAAATTATTATCCTCTTAGTGCATCTAGATAAATCTAATAACTTACCTCAGATAGGCTGAAACCCTAACCATAGCATTCTGCTCTACGTCATTAATATTAAGGATTGGCTTATTTTCTTTAAGGTAATTAAGTTCATATAATTAACAACAATGATTTGGTTTGAATTGAAAGCACATTCCGGCATTTGCAATAACAACTGAAATGCCGGTTAACAATTAGGGAATTGAAAAAGTTAAACACAATAAATCATCGGTCAGTTATCTTATATTTGCTGCGGCTTTATCTTTCTGTCCAACCAACGAGTAAACTGAATTTGTAATTTACTCAGTGACATGCCAAAAATCTGTTCAATGTCGTTTGCAGAGGTTTTATCACATAAATTTTGTTGCTCATATTGAATTAGTTTCGCTAGCATAGCTTTTCGCTGCTGCTGTTCAAGCATGAAATAAATAAATGCCCAGCTGTTCGCATATAATCGGATCGTTAACGGACCATTCCAATCGTCAGCCGTTGCAGAAAACAATGTGTTTAACGATATTTTTTGCACCTTAAAGAGACGCTCTTCCGTCCAGTCTTTGCTTGAAAATAGTCGTCCTACTTTGGCCTTCACTTCAATTGATTCGCTTACCTCAGCCAATCCTTCATTTAACCATCGAGGAGTATAGCCGATCACAGCACGGTTAATAGCATGTGTTGCTTCATGCGTAGCAACCCTTAATGTATCGTCATTGCTTGTATAAAGAAGGTGAGCTTTATTATCATTGTGATTATAAAAACCTCGGGTATTATCACTTAACGAGATGTTATGGTTAGCTTTAATTCGATTAAAGTCAGTTTTTGACTCGTACACTTTCAAATCAATGTTAACTTTTTTTAATGAGGATAATGGCAGAAGATCACCATACAAAGTAAATAATTTATATAATTTAACCTTAAGTTTTTGGTTAAAATCATAAGCGAGCTTTTGTGTATTCAATGTTAACGAGAAATAATCAAACACTTTTTCTCCAGCAAAGCTTAACGAACTAAAGTTACCTATTTGCGGAGGGTTATCACTAAAATGAGAGATCCCTTGTTTATCAACCCAAGTGTACACCTGCGTTGCTTTCTTGCGGTTTACCTTACCAAGGGAAGTGTCTTTGCAGCGAGGTTGATCAGTATATTCAAAATGTTGGTTTAAAGTAGTGGCTGTGGAATTTTCAAAAGTGTTGGTTATTTGAACGGGGAGCTTGGTTACGTTGTTAGTCTCTAAATCACCTTCCAATATAGACTTTAACCACTGTTTGGCTGAAATATATTGAGCGGTTACATCAAGTCGATTATCGCTGAGATAATCAGCCAGAAAAAAACTACAAACAAAAGTAAAAGTAGTGAATAGCACTATCGCAATTTTACTTTTCAATGGCATTCCTTGCTTCTAATTTATACACGTTAGGACGAGACGGTTAGTCTCGCCCTTCTACGGAGACCTCTAAATATTTAGTCTTTGCTTACAACCGCTTTTACAGTTGTTTCAATAGTAGCAACAACTCGACGGTTTAATTTATGATCTGCTGCTGTAGTGCCAGTAGTGAGCAAGCGTGACTCGCCAAAACCAATAGTGGTTAAACGACTTGGTTCAACATTAAACTGTTTAACTAAAATTGTTTTTACCGCATCGGCTCGTTTTTGTGATAGCGACAAGTTATATTGTTCACTACCTACTGACGAACTATGCCCTTCAATAACAACATTAATACTTTTATATTCATTCATAAAGTCCGCTAGACGCGCAACATCATTAACCAAAGCGTTGGTAACGTTTGAACTATCATTGTCAAACAACACGTTTAAATTCACAGAAATCTGCTTTTCTGTGTATAAAGTGCAGCCTTGCGCATCAACTTTGATATTTGCTGGCGTGTTATTACAGTTATCTTGGGTATCCAGCACACCATCATTATCCATATCGCCATTAGCTAACATTGCTGTTTGTAAAGCTGGCCCAGTGCTCACTGGCTGTTTGGCTCTTTTCTTAGCTGACGTTTTCTTTACGTCACCAAAGGCATATTTTACACCTAATTTAATACCTTGGTCTGTAAAACCATTATTAATATCACGATACACCGCAGCTTCACTATAAACAGTGTAGCGATCATTTATTTGATAGTTATAACCTGCCCCGACATTTAACGCATTGTAATCTTGTGCATTATCAAAACGCTTAACACCGGTAAAAACGTAAAAATTACTATCTTCAAGCTTATATACGGCATCTAGGCCAAAGCGTGTGCCAAAATCAATATCATGGGCACGAGGAATATCGTAATAGGTAGTGGCTAATTCAAAACGAACATTCCACTTTTCGTTGATAATTTTATGCAAATCAAGACCGTAGCCCTTACCTGCATCGATATTTTCCCATTCACTAAGGCCTTCTTTGTTAGTACTTGTTTTTATATAGTCTACAAAAATACCCGCTTCCCATGTTTCGTCAAAAGTTTCTGCTGCTAATGGGGAGCTGATCAAGGCGGCTAACAGTGTAATTTTAAATGTGTTCATGAATAAATCCTTATTAAGTTTTCTGCAATTATATTTGATTTTTATCACTAAAACGAACAATAAAACAACAAACCACCAAGTTTTTATAAAAAAAACACTTTTCAACTGTTTCATGAGGTAGGAAAATACGAATCAATACAAATTTACATAGCAAACCGCCTGTTTTAAGGCGTAGTTACCGCTCAATAGGCATGCTTTTGACATATTGGAGCAGTAATTGCTCAGAAACAGGCCGACTAATATGATAACCTTGACCAACGTGACATTTTTGTGTTGTCAGCATGGCCATAATACTATCTGACTCAATGCCTTCAGCAATAACTTTAAAACCTAGGTTAATGCCAATATCGATAATACTTTTGACAATCGCTTTCGACTTGAGATCTTCATGAATGTTTTGTACAAAACTTTTATCTATTTTTAAAAAGTCTAACTCCATATCTCGCAAGTAAGCAAATGATGAAAAGCCTGTGCCAAAATCATCAATTGCTAGCTTAATGCCATGTGATCTTAACTTTGCTATTTTTTCTTGTACATTTTTGATATCAGTAAATAAAATTGACTCTGTTAACTCTAGTTCAATAAGTGCCGGGTTAATTTTATTTTCTCTAATAATTTCAAGTACTTGCTCTGCAAATAAAGGGTCAGCAAAGTCTATAGCTGAAATATTTAGCGCAATTGACAGATTCGCTAATTCAGTCCCTTGCCATTTTCTCAGCGTTTGACACGCCTTTTTTAACAGCCAATGAGTAATGTCTTTAATTAGACCGCTTTTTTCTGCTACATGGATAAATTCATCTGGATAGATGAGCTCCGAGGGTGTTTTTTGCCAACGGATAAGTGCCTCAACACCGCAAATGCTATTATCTAACAAAGAGATTTTCGGTTGATAATGTAAAACAAAATTTTCTTTTTGAATGGCTTCGCGTAATTGGTTGTCAATCAGTACGCTATTAAAGGCAATTTTTTCTAGTTTTTCATCAAAAAAATGATAGGAGTTTTTTCCTAATTCTTTTGCTTGATACATTGCCATATCAGCCTTGCGAATAAGTTCAGCAGAGTCTAATGAGTCATCAGGTGACAGGCTAATACCAATGCTGCAAGACATATAGTACTTTTTATCTTGAATATAAAAAGGCTCTTTGCATAATTCAAGAATTCGCTCATTGATTTTAACAATATCTGATACATCCATTATATCTTCTAAAATAACAACAAATTCATCTCCGCCAAGGCGCCCGAGAATATCCTCTGCTTTTAACGAGGCTTGAACTCGATTTGCAAACTCAATGAGATATCTATCACCTTCATGATGTCCTGCAGTATCATTAATCTTTTTAAAGTCATCTAAATCAATAAAAAGCAAACCTACTTTAGTGTGATGACGATTAGCCATCTTAATGGTATGGTTTAGCACATCTAAAATTAATGATCGGTTTGGTAAGCCGGTGAGCGCATCATGGTTTGCTTGGTGTTGCAAGAGCTGTTCATTCCTTCGTACTTCGGTAATATCTCGACAACACCAAACTCGGCCAATCAGTACCCCATCAACTACCTCAGGAACCGTGTAAAACTCATGATAGCGTTGATCTATGGTTGGGAAAAAGCCATGAAGAATCGCGAGTTCATTTTCTCTTATCGGCGTTATATCGTTCGAAAATTTTTCCCTATCAGCAAGCCGGTCCATAAATAAATCACAGGTCATAACCTCGTCTTGATTGATTTGATTTGCATCTAACGCTAAAAACTCAATTGCTGCTTGATTAAGTGCTTCAATGACGTTATCACGACTAAAACTAAAGATTGCTTCGGTAGTTGCATTAAATAATGCATTTTTTTTAGCGATTAATTTTTCTAAATATCGTTGATTTTTGTTATTTTTTTCTAAATTATCTTTTAAACTGTTATTGATTTCATTAAGTTCATCTGATGACAAGGTTAGCGTTCGCTCCATAAATATTCGCTCTTCTTCTTGTTGCGCAAATATTTTGGTAATTTCACCAATAAAGTCATTAACACTTTGATCATTTTTAAATTTGTCTAAATGCCTTTTTGTAAGACGCTTTAGTACTCTATTCATCGATTTCACATATTGTTGTAATTGTCATCGTTTGGTTGTGTAGCGCACAAGAGTTACTATCTACCATTGGCGATAATTCACCATAAGAATAAAAACCGGTATAGGTCCATTGTTCACCTAAGGTATCTTTAACTACTGCCAGCTCCTCTTCACAGTAATCAGCTAAGACAATCCTTCGACCCACGCAGCTAATGAGCAAAGCTAGACCATTAGTTTGGCAAGGGTTAATATTTTTTAATGCATGCTCTGCAGCAATTTCAGCGCCATCAATAAGCTTACTGGTATTAGCGCGCATTAGCTGTACAACCGCTCCTTCTGGCACATCACCCGCAAAAATCATTGAGCCATCCTGCTCATTAATATTAAGTATGGTTCTTGTCATGCGTTTACCATCAATTTTTAACACTAAAGGAAAGAGTAAAGCAGACGAAGGCAAATCAGCTGCATGTGGGCCTAAATATTTTTTGTATAAAGTTAACGCCGGCACATTATCTAATTCATATAACACATTACTTGCTGACTTGGTAATAGCTCTGTCCGGCCCAAAGGCATCCCAACCGCCAATACAACCGTGACCTAATGATAATTTATCACCATAGAAACCTACTAGCACAATTTGCCCTAATTCAACGGCATCATTGTGCCAAACCAGTGTTTCTGTAAAATTGATTCCATCACCTGCTAAGCCACCAGTTATTAATACTCCCTCCGGTAATGATGCTTGTAAGCCATTCACTAAATCAGTCCCGTTGATCTCATGACCATTGGACAAAACCATGACATATTTAAGACCATCTTGAAATAAGTCTTCGGCCAAGCTCTGAGCAACTGCTTTGGTTGAACCACCATTAAATGGAGCACTTTTAACTGCGATGCAAGTATGAGCAAACTCGATAGCCGTTAAACACAAACTATCATCGTAAATGTTCGTGTCTACTACTTCTCCCGAGGTGGTACAACCCACTATTTCTGCTTTTGGGTAACAGAGACTAATTTGTGCCATAATAGCTTGGTTATGAATGTAATCTCGGTTACCAAACAATAACACTAGATCTGCATTTTCAATACTTTCTAAGCGTTGTTGCCAAGCCCCAGAAAGATAAACATTTTGATGGAATTTCATAGACCCTCGACAACAACTTGAACGCTAATTAACAATAACGCTCGTAATTATGTTAGGTATTATAGCACATTACCGCAGGAGTATTATGAGATCTAAGTTTTCTCACTTGGTAGTTTAGCTGAAGTGCTTGTGTGCTTGATCATGGAACAAAATATAATTAATTATGACTCAGCACGCTCTATATACAGCTATTTTTTTTGATAGCGCAATATAAACTAAGTAAGATTATGCTAGAAACTTGAAAATCAAGAAAAGAAATATAAGGATGGGATAACCTGATCTTAGCAAACCGCTAGATCTAAATTATAGATCAAGCGGTTACTAAAATTTGTGAGTCAACACATAAGCCGGGTTTTGTATCTTTTCAAAGAAAAGTGACAATCATTCGTCTAGGCCTTAAATCGCTCTAAGGCTCAAGCAACCTACCCGGTTTCCACGCGAGCCACGCTTATACAAAATTAACTTTCATTAACTTTGTCATGAAACCCTATTTGGTCTTGCTCCAGGTGGAGTTTACCCTGCAATTACTGTTACCAGCAATCCGGTGCGCTCTTACCGCACCCTTTCAGCCTTACCTGTGCTATTGCTAGCCATCGGCGGTCTTCTCTCTGCTGCACTTGTCGTCGGCTTACGCCGCCCAGGCGTTACCTGGCACCCTGCTCATTGGAGCCCGGACTTTCCTCCCCCCACTAAATAAATTAGTAAGCAGCGATTGTCTCGTCAACTCGGGGGAGCATTCTACTTGTTTTAATCAAAATGTCCATGATAAAGCGCACGTTAAGGGTTGATAACAACACGATCTGATAATCTTAAATAATTGTTACCGCTTTAAACACAAAGAAAGCTTCAGTGTCAGCTTTCTTTACACAAGCTCCCCCTCTTGTTAACGAAAAGTAAAACAGCTGTTAAATAAATCGCAAACCACTGATAATAAAGACTATAACCATATAGGAATAACTTTTGCATAATCATGGACGGGTTAAATGTAAATGGGTTATCTAGTAAGGCATTTACAATCAATAAACATATAAGAATATAAAATAAAATAGGAAGTAACATGTTGAATAAGTTAGTTTTACACGTTTTTTTATCGCTGGCATTAGCCTTTAGCTTTGCTGGTGCAGCCAACGCAACGTTAATTACACAGGATATCATCTCAGAAGTAGATGGTGTTATTGGTAACATTTCAATTAATATTGATAATGCACAAGTATGGGACATAAATGAGTCATACGTTGAAAATTTCGAGCAATTTCAAATGTTTGGCATAGACATGCTTGATTTATCAGATGCTGGTTTAAATAACATATATTTTAATGCTTATTTTAACCCTAATGATTTGCTCGCTGGAATCCATGCTTTAAGCTTTGATATAGATGACGTATTAGGATTCTTCGCATGGGCTGGAGAAATTTGGGATTCTTCATTTTGGAATGATCCGTTAGTTAATGAAAATACTGTTGATGTTTTTGACGGTCCAAATAATATTTTATACTTCGCTAATGACGTTACACTTGGACAAGCAACGGTCGATGTACCTGCACCAGCAACATTAGTATTATTTTTAACTGCTTTGATGGGACTAGTAGTTCGTCAAAAAAACAGTTAAAAAATCGATATAAATACTCAAAAAGCTCTACTTCGTTAGAGCTTTTTTGTGCCTGTAAGAACTATATAAATCAACGCTAATACAACCCATGGTATATCCCAATATCACGTCTATCGAAGCAATACTTTCTGTCTAATGAGCCCGCTAGAGATAACAGACTAGCCCTTAAAACGATAATCCCCCTCTATCGACCGTTTTTATGTGCCGTAACATGCCGTGAAGTTATTCACTCATATGACAGCTATCAACTTACCTAGCTTTTTTCTTGGCTCGATTTCAATCAATAACAAGATAACTTATGTACGTTAATCAATCCGCCTGTAGTGCACTTATTTAGCCAAGTATGAATATTCAGCGATAGCGCGCAATACCCTCTGACACTTCGAGCGTTTTCGCCATGATAAGCTCTTTTGCACAATATTAATAAAGTGCTCTTGGTGTTTAGACACAAAAAAAGCCCCCTAAGTTATACTAAGAGGGCTTTGAATTATGTTTTTTTAAGGGCGCTTAATTCAAGCGCATATTGATAAAAAACTAGTTCTGTAACTCAACAACAGTAGTGCCTTCAGCTTCACCTTCATCATTATAGTAAGTTACCGCACCCATATAGGTAGAGCCTGTTGGTAACCCTCTAGTCATGATAGTGGTGTAGTTAAATCGACCTTCAATCGCTCTACGACTTGCACTTACACGAGTACTAGTTTCAGCTTTATCGGCAATCCAACCAATCATGGTGTAATCAGTGGACTCTGCAGCGCCAGTAGAGTAGCCGTGAATCATAGTTACATAAACATTACCAACACTTACATCAGCAGCTGGCTCAGGGTTAGTTAGCACAACATCTTCATTAGAGCCTGCATTTAATGAGCTATCAACCTGTGCACAACTCCACTCAATACAGCGATAAACGTATAGATCTAAATCTGCACCATCTTCTGTTACAAATGCATCTGCTAAGCTAAAGCGAACAACTTTTGATTCAGCAGGTATTTCGAACATATGATAGTCAGTACCTGCGCCTAAAAATTCAAATGTCTGAGCAGGATCAGCTGCTACATTGCCATCTGTGCCAAACGGTGCAACTAAACCTGTGTAATCGATACTGGTGTTGCCTGAGTAAAGCATTTTAACAGGGAATCTAAAGCGACCGCGCTTCATGGTACCTGAAATTAACTCTGGCACTTCAATTTTAACCGTTGGGCTAGCTTTAATTGCAAGCGGCAGTCGGACTGAATGATCTGCAGTATCTGTCCAAGTAATCGCACCAAATTTCCAAGCACCAATTTCACTTGCTTCTGTTTTGGTAAAGGTTACAGCAAAGCTTGCAGTGCCATCAGCATCAATCTCTAGTGTGGATGCTGGTGTTTCATTACCATCGCCATCAAACGTTTTAACGCTTACTTCAAAGCCTGCTGGTGCTTGAACATTCGCTGTATATACAGATGCTGCACTGGTTGCATTAGTGACCGTTCTGTAAATAGTTTCTGGCTCAATAAGCTCAGCAATAGCAATTGAAGGTAAATTTAATTGACTGGCGTCAGTACTAAAACCACTAGCCGCTAAATCGGCACATGTTTGGCCGTAACCTTCGACAAAGCTCCCTTTATCTTGACCGCAAAGGAATGCCAAATAATCACCAAGGTTAGTATCAAATAACAAGCCTGGATCTAAGGCAGAAACTGGGTCAGCATGCCCTGAGCCAAAATCATATGGGTCGGCTTGCGTTGTACCATCTTCTTTAGTCAAATCTTGACGTGCTGTAGTCATTAATGCAGATTTAATTTGTGCAGGACTCCAAGCGCTGTTTGACTCTTTAAATAGTGCAGCCATACCAGCAATATGCGGGCTGGACATTGAAGTACCTTGTAGATACTTGAATGTTTCACCATGTGCTTCAAACATAGGAGCAGAGGTAGTTGCTGCTAATATTTTCACACCTGGTGCGGTAATATCAGGCTTAATAATATCATAGGTATTTAAGTTCGGGCCACGAGACGAGAATGACGCCATGGTATTACCCACTTCAACCGCGTCTTCTGAAGCTGCATTTTCGGTAAACATCACGGAAGTACTTTCAGCAGCAACACTTGCAGTTAAAGCTTGACCATCGGCAAATGAAATCATAGAGCCAGGAATAGCCACCGCTGGATCGGTACCACCCATAGCAAATGCTGAAGTGCCATCATAGGTATAAACAACAACACCAAGCGCACCGGCATTTTGTGCATTGATAAACTTTTCAGTAAAAGCACAACTACCACGTGCGATAAGTGCTATTTTACCTGCTAAATCAGCGGCATTAGTTAACGGATCGGCATTACACGCCTCAACAGGCTGTGCTATTGTCAGTTCACCCGCAAGCTCAGCTGCAGCTGGAGCAAAACTAGCAGGAACAGACATTAATGAAGAGCCAGCAAGGGAGCCTGTAGTCACCTCAAGTGCTTTACCAATTACTTTAGAAATACCATCATACGTCGAAGCTGCAACACTCGTTACCCAAGGAGCAGGAGTGCCAATTGTTTCAGCATCAGGACCATCATTACCCGCAGATACTGAAACAAAAACACCCGCAGCTGCAGCATTTAACATAGCAGCAGTTGATGGGATAGTTAAATCAGTTCGGCTGCCGCCAATAGAATAATTGATAACATCAACACCATCGGTTACAGCGGCATCAATAGCTGCCATGGTATCACCGTAAAAACACCCGCGTTCTTTATTGCCTTCAGGGCTCTCATAATCACTATTCCAACACGCTTTATATGCAGCAATACGCGCTCTAGGAGCTATACCTGATACAGTGCCCACAGCTAAACCTGAGAGGGCTGCATCAACATTTTCATTACCACCAGCGGTGCCGGCGGTATGGCTACCATGACCATCGGCATCACGAGGTGAATCAAATTCACCTAAAGCGTACTGGATATCGTACTGGCTTTTAAAGCTTGCATCAAAATAACGGGCACCAATAAGCTTATTGTTACAAGCAAATTCTGCATCAGTTCCTGTATCACAAACACCTTGCCAACCTAAGCTCACTGGATCAGAGTAAGAATTGTCGTCAGCAAAACTTGGGTTTTCAGGCCAGATACCAGTATCAATAATACCGATTATGACATCTTCACCTTTAATATTTAAACTATGCTGTCCTTGAGGGCTTGTTAAACCTAAAAAAGCCGGTGTATTTGCAGTATTTACAATTTCTAGTTGATCTTCCCAAACACCAATAACATCTGGGTGCGATTCTAATTTAGCTTTTTGCTCAGGTGTTAACTTAGCCGAAAAACCATTATAAGTATGTTTAAAAGAATGAAGTATATTGATCGAGCCAATGCTACCAGCAACTTTATTTTGTTTATTCTCAAGTGCGGCTGTATAAGCCATCATGGCTGGGGTATAGGCATTGTAACGATTACCCGTATTAGCCACTAGTTGGTTCGATGGTAACAATTCTCCAATATCTTGTGCTTGTGCTATGGCTGTTTTACCTTTTAATTGCACAATGAAGCCATTAACATTTTGCTTCTTATTGATAGCTGTACTACTTGTGTCTTTAAATTTACTGATATCACCAGTGACTTCATTAGCAATGACTGTTGCAGAAGTACCTGCCGTAATTGCTAGTGTAATCAAACTCCCCAGTATGGATTTTTTAAAATGCATTTTTATCTCCAGTTTATTGTTATATTTCGCTAAGCATTGTTTTTGCTTTTATATTCTCATCAATATTCATGAAAATCGCGATCCTTACTATTAAGCAAAAATAGTGCCTTTGTTATAGGGGTGTTAACAGACTGTATTCTAGGTAGGTTAAAGCGGCCTTCTTAGTTAAATTTAATTAGACAAAGTAAATAAAATGTAAATATATTTTACATTAATTTAATCTTTGCCAGCCATTAATAATTATATAAACACCATTTTAATGTTGAATATTTGGAAAAATCAAAAAACTTAGAATTTCAGCCTGTAATGACAGATGAAAACTGTTAAAAAATCATCAATTGAACTAACAGCAAACAGCAAGCTATTTGTAAAAAAAGTTGACACCCGTATAGTTAACATATAGGAAAGGCAAGTTAAGCCATTGATATAAAGTGCCTTATCTTATAAGGGAGGTGTTTTAGTAAACTGATGAATATTCTTTATAAAACGCATCGCGGCTTAAATGACATAACTCGCGGCTTAAATAACATAACCGAAAACTAACAAAATGTGTGCTGACACTCGCGCAGTTTCACTAACGACAACTCTTTTTATAGGCTTTAGTCAGTTTTTGGTGCTTTGCTTTCAATTGTTCATCGCTATAGTAACTCTGCTCACCTTCAGGTGACATTGAATAAAAGCGACCACCGTGTTCAAGCGTTGCTAATTTGCTCTTTAATACATTACAAAAGATTTGTTTTTTTCTTTTTTGCTCAGCATTTTCTTTCGCTTTTTCAGCTTTTTCTGCTTTAGTTTTCAAATAATTTTGTTGCCATTGGCTATCTGAAGTTACGGTTTTGGCAATATTAGTATTAACTTTAGGTTTAATCGTGGCGGCTTTTTGATTAATGACAGGTTTGTCACTAAAATGCACCTTGCCGTTTTCGTCAGTCCAAGTATAAATTTTTGATAAGGCATTGCCTGTGAATGTAATGCCTGCAATAAGTATCACTAAAGATAACTGTTGACGCTTTTTCATAATATTCCTTTATTAATAAATTAGAGGTGATGCATATAATTAACAATGTTCTGTGCAATATACCTTAGCATAACTTTATTCATAAATGACAGGCTGTTATGATGAATTCGTTGGTGAGGTTTGTTTAAGCAAGGAAGTTATCAATGCAAAAGCGATTATTTATCTTTATTGTTCTATTTTTACTATTCAGTAGTTCCAGCACTTGTTATGCAAAAGAACTATATAAATATAAAGACGCCAATGGTCATTGGGTATTTAGCGATCAGCCTCCGCAGAAAGATCTAAGCTTCGAAACGTTCGAATATAAACAAAAGAATAAGCCTATCAGTAAAATTGAACTGCATAACGTTAAAATGAAGTCTGGTTACACCGTGTATGCCAAGAATAACTTTTACGCGCCCATCGAAATAGCGTTCATTTCTCCTTATACTCAAGTCTTAATTCGCAAAGTAATTCCAGCACGCGCAACTGAAGCCATATTAGAAGGTACCACTAAGGCGTCTAATTTAAATTATCAATGGGCGCTAGGTGATCCAAATAGTGTTGCACAAGCATACAGCTATCATGCGCCTTTTTCTTCACATAAAGGCCATAAAATCACCCAGGCGTTTAATGGTCAATTTTCCCACAATAAAGAATATAATAAATATGCTGTAGATATTGCTATGGAGATAGGCACGTACTTAACCGCGGCAAGAGCTGGTACCGTAGTGTGGGTAAAAGATGACTACCATATGAGTGGCACCAGCCAATACTTTTTAGATAAAGCCAATGTAATAAAAGTGCTGCATGATGATGGTACTTTTTCATCTTATGCCCATGTGCTAATGGATACAGCATTAGTCAAAGAAGGTGATAAAATAGTTTTAGGTCAACGATTAGCACGCTCTGGCTCTTCCGGCTTTTCGACAGGGCCGCATCTACACTTTTCTATTTCAAAAAATTCGGGCCTAAAAAATGTAACCCTACCATTTACATTTTTGAACGCAAAAGGCCAGCCATTTACCCCCAAAACCGGTATAAAAATGGTTGGGGTTAGGCTTTAAAGCTTAATGCTAAGTCATATAAAGCGTTTTTTTTCACACCATGAATTTCAGCCGTAATGGCACAAGCTTTTTTCGGTTTCATTTCAGCTAATAACAGTTTCAGTGTTTTGACTACTTCACTTGAAATATCATTGCGATCAGCTTGATAACCTTCAATCACTAATACCATTTCTCCTTTTAACTGATTCGGGTCTTGCTCAAGCCAAGCGAGTAAGTTTTCGGCATGATCAGAGTGCACTGTTTCAAACGTTTTGGTTAACTCTCGGGCAATAACAACATAGCGTTGTGGACCTAGGGTCTCGACAATATCTTTTATCGTGTCAATAGCCCGCCTTGGGGCATCATAAAACACCATAGTTCTAGGCTCAGCTGCTAACCCTTTTAATACACTTTGGCGTGCGCCAGATTTCGATGGCAAAAAGCCTTCAAAGGAAAACCTATCTGTTGGTAAACCAGCCACACTTAATGCTGAGATAGCGGCGCACGCACCGGGTATAGGCGATACAGCTAAACCTAAACTCCGACAATGTCGCACTAAATGAAAACCAGGGTCACTGATTAACGGAGTGCCTGCATCAGAAACTAAAGCAATACTTTTACCTTCTTGTAGCAAGCTAGCAATATAATCTTGACGTTGCCGTTCATTATGATCATGCATTGATATGGTTTTATTTTTAATAGCAAAAGCCGAAAGTAATTTTTGCGTATGACGCGTATCTTCACAGGCAATAATATCAACCTGCTCTAAGGTAGCTAAGGCTCTTGCACTAATATCACCTAAATTTCCAATCGGCGTGGCGATTATGTATAAAGTACTTGGATTGATCTTATTTTCACTCATGTTAAATTACTTAATTGAATAGTTGTGACTCACTGCAATGGCGTTTATTATAACCTTACACTGAGATAAAAATGCACGGATTTCTCCACTTGAATCAAACTTATTTTCCAGTATCTAATTACATGGATGCCGTTTTAGTAAAACCAGCTAAAAATATACGTTCAGGGTTTTGTATCAGCTTGTTGTTAATTACGGCTGTCATCCTGTCTGCTTGTAGCACTCCCCCCAAAATAACAACTAAAGAAATAACGATCACTCCTGCTGAAAAAAACATCATCACCACCAAAAACGCGAAAGAAATATTGGGATTAGCACAATCAATTAATAGCAAACTTGCGTCTAGTTCCCCACAAATTCTATTACAGCAAACCAAGATCATAACGCTGTTAATTGAAGCTAGTGAGTTATATTTACAACAACACAATTATACTGAGGCACTTTGGTTAGCCAGCCAAACCGCCGAATTGGTAACAGGTGATGTTGAAAACTCCTATCGTTTATTACTAGTAAAAGCGTCAAGCTTATATGCACTTAATTACAATAAACAAGCACAACAGCAATTAGCACTGACTGAACAGTTGGTCGCTTTAACTCAAACTAATATTTCCTTCCAGGCACTTGAGTTAACCTTAGACTATTATTTATTACTGAGTAAAATATTATCAGCACAAAATAAACCGGTATTAGCTATCGCGGCACAATTACAGGCATTTGCCTTAAACCCGGAAGCATCTACCGAAGATGCCTTTGCAATTTGGCATGAATTACAAATACTTGCGCCATGGCAATTAGCACAACTTGTTGAATCTCAACCTCCTTTTATCAAAGGTTGGCAGCAGTTATTGCTTTACAGCCAAAAGTTTGGTGCCAATACAGCGCAGTTTTCTCACTATTTACAGTTATGGCAACAGCAAAATTCAACACACCCAGCCAATAGTATTATTGCCCAATTGCAATCAACTAACGCCATTGTACATAGTGTTGAGAAACCAGTAGAACAAGTTGCGATATTATTGCCGTTGAGTGGTAACCAGAAAATGGCTGGTTTAGCAGCCCAGCAAGGTGTTTTAGCGGCATATAATGATAATTCCACTACGCAGCTACATTTTATCGATACTCATCTGTTGGATTGGCAAACTCTGGCAACGCGTGTTAGCGAACTTAATATTGATCATATTATTGGCCCCTTGTTACGGGATAATGTTGATGAGTTTCTCATGTTAAGTCAGCATGAAGTTGCATTACAAGTACCAACCTTGTTACTTAACTTATCCGCTGATTATCAATTAGCATCCTATCAAGTAGCATTATCGATGCGACCCGAAGACGAAGCTGAACAAGCCGCTGAAACACTGAGTTTGAGACACTACAAAAACCCTATTGTTTTAAGTCACCAAGACAATATATCTTCGAGAATCGCCAAAGCTTTTACCCAACAGTGGCAAAAATCATCAGGACAACCGGTTGATATTGTCTATTTCAATCAAGGCAAACAAATGCAAACAAGCTTAAAGTCTAGTCTCGATATCAACACTAGCGAAATGCGAATTGCTCAGTTAAATGGCCGCTTGAAGCATAATATTAAATCTGAACCAAGAAACCGCCGTGACATCGATATGATTTATTTAATTGGCAGCGATGCACAAACTCGGTTAATTAAACCTTACATTGACGTAAATACCAGCCCGTTTGCTGACATTATTCCCGTTTATGCGAGTTCAAGAAGTCATAGTAGCTTTAATGATAAACATCACACCAATAGCACCAATGATCTGCAAAACTTAACCTTCACGCAAATACCTTGGCTGTTGCAGTCCTCACAACAGAACAAAGCGCTAGTCAAGTTAAGTGATAAATTATGGCCTAAACGAACCGACAGCTTATCCCGTATCTTTGCAATGGGCTATGACAGCTACAACTTACTTAGCACAGCTTTTAGCATGAAAGAGCTTCCTTATATTCGCCATTTCGGCCAAACAGGGACATTATCACTGAACAACAATAATATTCTTACCCGTAGTCTTATCTGGGGGCGCTATCAGGATGATAAGGTGATGCAGGTTGTTTTGGAATAAAAAGCAAACCAGCCATAGTCGAGGGGTCGCTACAGAATCGTTTGCAAGACAGTACCTAATAGAAAAAGGTCTAGCCTATATCGATTCCAACTTCCATTGTCGTCAGGGTGAAATTGACTTGATAATGCAAGATGGTTCAACTTATGTGTTTGTAGAAGTTAAATACCGTAAGAATAGTAATTTTGGTGGCGCAATTTCAGCTGTTTCCTTATCCAAACAAGCAAAGATTAAACATTGTGTTGCATTTTTTCTCCATAAAGCCAAATTAAATGAATATAATACCCCTTGTCGTGTTGATGTTATTGCTTTAGAAGGTGATATCAATCAACCACAG
The DNA here is from genome assembly GCF_040362745.1 of Colwellia sp. KU-HH00111. Taxonomy (NCBI): domain Bacteria; kingdom Pseudomonadati; phylum Pseudomonadota; class Gammaproteobacteria; order Alteromonadales; family Colwelliaceae; genus Colwellia; species Colwellia sp. KU-HH00111. Next base: position 29,146 of record NZ_BAABWO010000005.1, read on the forward strand.
GTTACTTGGCTAAAAAATGCATTTTAGTCTGATTAGTTTAAAACCGGAGTTAGCTATCACCCATGTTAGAACAGATCCAGAATAATTTTACCGAAAGTATTCAAACTCAAATTGCTGCCACCGAAGCGATTTCTTCCGCTATAGAGCAGGCTGGCATGATGATGGTACAGTGTTTGTTATCCGATAATAAAATGCTAGCTTGCGGTAATGGCGGCTCTGCGGGGCATACCCAACATTTCTGCTCACAATTATTAAATCGTTTTGAAACTGAGCGTCCAAGCTTACCAGCTATTTCACTAGTAGCAGGCAGCACAACCATAACGTCCATCGCAAATGATGCTCAATATGATGAATTATTTTCTAAACAAATTCGCGCTCTTGGAAATAGTGGTGATATTTTAGTTGCCATTTCAACCAGTGGTAACTCACGCAACGTGATTAAAGCAGTTGAAAGTGCGGTATCACGTGATATGCCGATTATTGCCCTTACCGGCCATGATGGTGGCGATATAGCGGGTTTATTAGGTGATGGCGATGTGGAAATTAGAGTTCCATCCTCACGCACTTCCCGTATCAATGAGGTGCATTTAATTGTCTTACATTGTTTATGTGAGATCATCGACACCACTTTATTTCCTCAATCGGAGTCTTAATAGCCATGATGAATTATGTTTCCTTTACTCGCCAGCAGCTAACCAAAGTATTAGTTGTTTTATTATGTATTACAACATTACAAAGTTGTACTGTTGCTACAGTTGTCGCCATTACCGCTGGCGCGAGTATGGCCACAGACCGCCGCAGTATTGGTAATCAAATTGACGACCAAAGTATTGAAGTAGAAGCTTATAATGAAATCACTAAAAATAAAGCCATATACAATAATACTAATTTACACGTTGTCAGTGTTAATGGCTCGGTATTAATTGTCGGTCAAGCACCCACTCAACATTTAAAAGCCCAAGCGATAAAAATTCTAAATAATATTAATAATGTGGTACGAATTCATGACCAAATCCGTATTGGCAACAAAACCTCAGTTACCACCCAAACTAATGATGTCTGGTTGACGTCAAAAGTTAAAACCGCGTTGTTTTCAAGTGATGGCGTTAACGGTAAAAATATCAAGGTGGTAACAGAAAATGGGGAAGTGTTTTTAATGGGAATCGTCTCTAAAAAAGAGGCGGATATCGCGGTAAAGGTTACCCGTAATATCAGTGGTGTTAACCGCGTTTATAAGGCTTTCGAATATTTATAACACGTTGAATCTGTTATATATAGCTCAACGCCAATTCAACAAAGCACATGTCGCTATTGCCGGCATTCCAACCTGAAATTTTATTAAACAAGGTTGTCTGCCCATAATAGCGACATAGTTGCTTACTTGATCACCTTTAAGCTAGGTTTACCCTTGGCCGATTTTTTCGGTTCAGTACTCGCTTTAGTGGTCGAAGCAACAGTACTTAAACTCGGCTTATGCTTGCTAGTTTTAGCTTCAGGCTCATCTTTTACCACGTCTAGGTCTTGCTCTTCACTAGGGTGTTCTATGGGTAATGAAGTACCAGCACCATTTTCTTTAGCGTAAATAGCAGCAATTGCGCCGTAAGGCACAAATAAGTGCTCAAGTTTACCGCCAAAACGCGCACTAAACTCAATACCATCTGCACCTAAAGCAATTGAGCCTATCGCAGAAGATGCTATATTTAAAACAATTTGACCATCGTTTACATAAGACATTGGCACTAATACACCATACACACTGACATCTACCACTATGTAAGGCGTTAAATCATTATCTGAAATCCAGTCATAATAAGCCCCAACAATATAGGGCTTATTTGAACTCATTTTCATAGAAGACGAGTCATCCATTAATCTGTATCACCAAATCTTAATTCACGCTCAGCTTCAGTTAATGATGCTTGGAATGACTCACGTTCAAACAAACGCAACATATAAGTTTTAAGTTCTTTAGCACCTTGACCTTCTAGTTCGATACCAAAAGCAGGTAAACGCCATAATAATGGTGCTAAATAACAGTCAACTAAACTGTATTCTTCACTCATAAAATATGGCGCTTCATTTAGAATAGGTGCCACACTTAATAAGCTCTCTTTTAGTTCAACACGGGCTTTTTGCGCTTCTTCAGCACTACCTGTTAAAATGTCGTTGGCTAAACTGTACCAATCATGTTCAATTCTGTGCATCATTAATCGGCTACGACCACGTGATACAGGGTATACCGGCATGAGTGGTGGATGCGGGAAACGCTCATCTAAATATTCAATAATGATTTTAGCTTCATATAAGGCTAACTCGCGGTCAATTAAAGTCGGTACCGTGCCATAAGGATTTAAGTCGATTAAATCTTCTGGCAAATCGGCTAAATCAACATAATTGATATCAACCCCAACGCCTTTTTCTGCCAATACTATACGTGTTTGATGACTATACATATCATCAGCATGCGAGAATAACGTCATTACTGAACGTTTATTTGCTGCTACGGCCATAGGGCCTCCTATTCATTATAAAGCAAAAGCGCGATTAAACTCCTAAAGGTAGGAACTCGTTCGCGCTATAAATATCATTGTAAAATAACGAGATAATTCATCCCGTTTTTTTATTATTAATGAACGTCTCTCCAATACTCTTTCTTAAGGAAATAAGAAATAATAAAGAAGATAAACAAGAAGATTAATACCTTGTAACCCATACTTTCACGTTCAAGTTTACTTGGCTCGCCAACATACTCTAAAAAGTTAGTTAAATCACGAACCACAACATCATATTCTTCAGCAGTTAAACTACCGCCCATCGCTGGCGTCACATTCCCCTGCTCGTCCAGTGAACTAACACCTTGTAGGTCTTGTAACACGTGTGGCATACCCACATCTTTGAATACTTTGTTATTAACGCCAAATGGGCGTTTATCGTCCATATAAAAAGAACGCAAATAAGTGTATATCCAATCAGGGCTACGTAAACGAGCTTCAAGGGTTAGATCCGGTGGCGCAGTACCAAACCAGTTAGCCGCTTCTTTGCTCGGCATAGTGTTAGTAATATGATCACCGACTTTTTCACCAGTATACATGTAATTTTCAATACCATCTGCTTCATCAATACCTAAATCGGTAAAAGTGCGATTATAGCGTTGGTATTGTAACTGGTGACAGCCTAAACAATAGTTGATATAGGTTTTAAAACCATTTTTTAATGATTCTTTATCGGTTAAATCATTATTGGCTTTGTCTAAGTGCATACTTGGGCCAGCGGCGAAAGCAAATAATGGAACAAGTGCACAAATTGCTAAAAGTAACTTTTTCATTATTTAGAAATCCTCTCAGGTACTGGCTTAGTTTTTTCGTTCTTACTGTAAAACCATAACGCGATGAAGAAACCAAAATAACCAAAACTTGCTACTGTTCCTATCATGTTATTTAATGGTGTTGCTGCTTTAGTGCCTAAATAACCCAAAACTAAGAAAGAAATAGCAAACTGGATTAAGTTAACTGTGTGTAAAGTACAACGATATTTCATTGATTTAACGGTACCACGGTCGAACCAAGGTAAGGCAAACAACATAATAATTGCACCAAACATAGCAACCGCACCAAGTAACTTATCAGGCACAACACGCAAAATCGTGTAAAATGGGCCAAAATACCAAACAGGTACAATATGTTCAGGTGTTTTCAAACCATTTGCTGGCTCAAAGTTTGGCGCCTCAATAAAGTAACCACCGCCTTCTGGTGCAAAAAACATGACCCAACAGAAAACAATTAAGAACCCTGCAACACCCATAATATCTTTAACCGAGTAATACGGATGGAACGGTATAGCATCAACAATATCGTACTTATCCGTATATTGTTTATGGAATTTAAATTTACTTTGTTCTTCTGGTTTTATTGAGCCTTTTTTCTTCTTGACCTCAACCCCTTCAGGGTTATTAGAGCCTACTTCGTGTAATGCTAAAATATGTAAAAACACCAAAATAACTAACACTAGCGGCATTGCAACTACGTGTAATGCGAAGAAACGATTTAAAGTAGCACCTGAGATAACATAGTCACCTCGAATCCATTGGGTTAAATCATCACCAACAATCGGAATAGCACCAAAGAGCGAGATGATAACCTGTGCTCCCCAATACGACATATTACCCCAAGGTAATAAATAGCCCATAAACGCTTCAGCCATTAATACCAAGAAAATCAACATCCCGAAGATCCACAATAACTCACGTGGTTTTTGATACGAGCCATACATCAAACCGCGCATCATATGTAAGTAAACTACAATGAAAAATGCTGAAGCACCGGTTGAATGCATATAGCGTAATAGCCAACCGTAATCTACATCACGCATGATGTATTCAACAGATGCGAATGCGCCATCACCTGAAGGTTCATAACTCATGGTCAACCACACACCCGTTAAGATTTGGTTAACAAGTACTAACATGGCTAACGAGCCAAAAAAGTACCAAAAGTTAAAGTTTTTAGGTGCTGGATATTGTGCCAAATGCTTATTCCAAGCATCAGTTAAAGGCAAGCGTTTATCCATCCATGCCATAAAATTAGTTAACATTATGCAGCTCCTTCATTTGAGTCAGGTCCAACACCAATTAATAATGTGTCTTCACTGGTGAATGAATGCTCGGGTACCATTAAATTTAATGGTGCTGGAACGCCTTGGAAAACACGACCAGCCATATCAAACTTACTACCATGACATGGACAGAAGAAGCCATTAGGTACACCATCAACAAACTGGTCGAAGTCGCCAACATGGTGAGTAGGAGCACAACCTAGATGCGTACAAACACCTAATGCTACTAAAAATTCAGGTTTAATAGAGCGATAAGCATTGGTGGCATAAGCAGGCTGTTGTGCTTTTTCAGAAGCAGGATCGCGTAACTGATCATCGTGTTTCGCTAACCCTTCCAGGGTTTCTTTTGTACGGCGCACTACATAAACAGGTTTACCACGCCATTCTGCACGGATTAATTGACCCGGCTGTAATTTACCTACATTGACTTCTACTGGAGCACCCGCCGCTTTCGCGCGAGCACTTGGATTCCAGGAACCAATGAAAGGCACAGCCACACCAACCACTCCAGCTCCACCAACAACGGCAGTTGCCGCAGTCAAGAAGCGTCGGCGGCCGTTATTTTCAGGCACATTGCTCATTCACACTCTCCAATTCACATTGACTACCAAACAACATCAGTCACTACCCTCTAAAAAATAGCACAAAGCATCTCCCTCTTTGCACTTAAATAGTAAGTGTTTTGTTTGATTAAATTAATACCAAGCGGTATATCGACAAAAAATTTTTATGATCATAAAGAAGTAGGCTATTTTTTACAAGGTAAAAAGCCATCTAAGCACTGTAAAAATAGAATTATTTTGATATTTATCACTATAGCGCTCAATTTATCAGTTAAGCTTATAATGTTTATTTATAGTGGCAATCGTTTTCTTAAATGAAGGGGGAATGAAATAGTCAACATCTTTGATTTGGAAATCAGCGGCTATATCAACATTTAAACAGCTCTCCGGCGCAGAAAACCCAGTGAGCTGTTTAAATTTAAAAGAGCCTAACGATCTTTGCAGGTTATTATTTACATGCTAATACGAGTAATATCTGCACCTAGTGCTTGTAGTTTATCTTCTATCTTCAAATACCCGCGATCAATATGGTAAATACGATCTATTTGTGTCGGTGATTTTGCCACTAAACCTGCTATTACTAAGCTGGCTGATGCACGTAAATCGGTCGCCATAACTTGAGCGCCATTTAAAGAGTCAACCCCTTTAACAATAGCAGTATTACCTTCAAGCGTTATGTCTGCACCCATGCGTTGTAATTCAGGCACATGCATAAAACGGTTTTCAAAAATAGTTTCAATAACAGTTGCTGTGCCTTTAGCCAGAACATTCATCGTCATTAACTGTGCTTGCATATCCGTTGGAAAAGCCGGATGTGGCGCAGTTTTTACGCTAACAGCCTTTGGCCTATGTGGCATTGATAACTCAATCCACCCTTCACCCTCGCTACTGGTGCCAGTGGTAATATCTGCCCCAGCTTCCGTTAACTTTGAAATAACAGCTTCTAACGCACTTGGATCAGTATTCAAACACTTCACTTGTCCTTGAGTCACTGCGGCGGCGACTAAGAATGTACCGGTTTCAATTCTATCTGGCATCACGCTATACTCGCTGCCTCGCAGCTCACTAACACCTTCAATAGTTAGCGTATCAGTACCAGCACCATTAATTTTAGCGCCCATGCTAATTAAACAGTTGGCCAAATCGACAATTTCAGGCTCTCGTGCCGCATTTTCAATAACCGTAGTACCTTGAGCCAATGCAGCAGCCATCATTAGGTTTTCTGTACCGGTAACACTGACAACATCCATGAAGATATTGGCACCTTCAAGTCGGCCTGCTTTTTTGGCAATAATATAACCATTTTCAACATCAATATCCGCAGCCATTGCTTTTAAGCCTTGAATATGAAGATTCACTGGTCGAGCACCAATGGCGCAACCACCAGGTAAAGACACTTCAGCATGCCCCATACGTGCAAGCAAAGGGCCCAATACCAAAATTGACGCACGCATAGTTTTAACAAGATCATAGGGCGCACAACATTGGGTAATATTACTCGCATCAATGGAGAGTTTACTATCACTTAACCATTGTGTTTTAGCACCCAACTGACCTAATAGTTTCACTGTGGTTAAAATGTCATTCAGCTGCGGAACATTACTAAAAACAATGGGTGTTTTTGATAACAGTGCTGACATTAAAATAGGGAGTGCGGCATTTTTAGCCCCAGAGATAGTGACTTCGCCACGTAGTGGCTTGCCACCAATTACTTTAAATGCGTCCAAAATAACTTACTTTCTTAATGTTGATTGATAAGGAGGAGACTGCTCGTCAGTGCCCTGTGTATATTTAATTGAAAACAGTATTACATTAATTGGTTCAATGAGCAGCTTTTTTCTTTATGAATGCTAAACAAGCACTCATATTGCTAACTAAATTACATATTAAACAATTTATCACGTTGCCATTGCGCTTTAGAAAATGTTTTTACCGTCACTGCATGTATACTGCCATCTTTAATGGCATCAGCAAGGGCTGCAAAAACCACTTGCTGGCGTTTAACGCGAGAGAGATCCTCAAACATATCGGCCACGGCTACAACGCTACATTGTGAGCCATCAAATTTAACGTGCAATTCATCAAGGGTTAGCGCGTCATTTATGAGTTTTTCTATATCTTGTACTTCCAAGGGGAATTCCTTAACTATTACGAATTGTTTGTGATAACTATCAATATCTCGATTAATTTATCTTTGTTCTGGCAAAAAGCCTGCTACACCACTTAAACGAATTAATTTATCTAGCTTAGCAGGAAAATGGCTAAACGTAAGCTGACAATTAACATGATTGGCATGCTCAAATAAATAAAACAGCCAAGCTAGCCCTGCGGTATCAATGCGCGTCAGTTGTTGCAAATTAACAATCGAGCGCTCTTTAGCTACTAACTGTTTAAGCTCTTTTTTTGTTATTTGCATAATAGTATGCCTTGTTAACTCACCCACTAACTGGTTGCTGTCGTGGTTTGTTTCAATCGTTATACGTCTAGCAGATTCTGTCACGTGTTAACCTGCTTTCTTTTCAGCAGAGTCATTTTGCTGTGCTTTATTTTTGAAAACAATATCGCGTTCAGCTTTTGTTTTTAATAACTCAGTGACGTAAGGCAGGCCTTTTTGACGAATAATGCTATTAAGTTCAGCTTGTTTACTGTCTAACAAGCTAACACCTTCAGCAATCATATCAAAGGCCTTCCATTGATTAGTTCGACGGTCTTTTCTTACTTTAAAAGACACATCAATATTATCTCTGCCAGCCATAATAACCCGTGTATCTACGGCTACTATTTTCTTATCATCAAAATTTTCTGCCGGCGCAAATTCAACCGGTTGTTTGTCATACAAAGTGAATACTTGCGCATAAGAAGTAACTAAATACTCTCTAAAAACAGGTACAAAATCTTCTCGCTCTTGAGCGGTAGTGTTCTTTAAGTGAGGGCCTATTACTTTAAATGCAGAGTATTTATAATTAATATAAGGCATCAATTCTTCACGCACAATAACCTTAAGAAGGTTAGGATCTGCCTGAATTGCTAATTGCTCATTTGCAAAACGCTCAAAAGTTTTGCCCGCAACCACTTTAATCATATTATAAGGATCGGTTTTATCTACTGTGGCTTCTGGCTCTACAGCATATGCTGCTGGCATTAACACACTCAAAAGCATGGCCGTTATAAGCATGATGGCTTTTAAATTACTATTCATTTTAATCGTCCTATCTTCCATTATTAATCTCCACTTCCTTGGCTAAATAAAAATTGTCCAATTAACTCTTCTAACACTAAAGCTGGCTTGGTATCTTCAATATAATCATTTGGCTGCAGTATTTCGACTGATTCGTCGATAAAACCTGGTTGTAAACCAATGTATTGCTCGCCTAACAAACCTGCAGTTAAAATGGCTACAGAGGTTGCTTCAGAAAACTGGTTATATTGTGCATTTATTTCCATAGTTACCACTGGTGTGAAGTCATCTTGATCGAGTGATATATCACTCACTCGACCGACAACTACACCACCTACCTTGATAGGTGAGCGCACTTTTAAGCCACCTATATTATCAAATTTAGCAAATAAGTTATAACTAGCCCCATTGCCGGAAACACCGCTATCAGCAACTTTTAGCGACAACATCAGTAATGCAGCAATACCCAAAGCAACAAAAAAACCCACTAATATTTCTACTTTTTTTGACATCATGTCATTCACCCAACGCCTTATTACAATTTAGGTAAACCTTCGCTTACCATTATGGAGAGTTTATAAATGCTCACCTACATTACATTGCGATTATCTTGCAAACATCAATGCAGTCAAAATAAAATCTAATGCCAGTACCAACAATGATGATTGAACCACGGTCGATGTGGTCGCTCTTGAAATCCCCTCAGAAGTGGGTTCACAATCATAGCCCTTGTAAACCGCAATCCAAGTCACCACAAAAGCAAAAACGATACTTTTGATAATACCATTGACAATATCTTTACTAAAATCGACTTGATCTTGCATCACGGACCAGAATGTTCCGCCATCTACACCTAGCCAATCAACACCTACCAGATGCGCACCTAATATTCCGACCATAGAAAAAATAGCCGCTAATAACGGTAGGCTAATAAAGCCAGCCCAAAAACGCGGCGCGATAACTCGTCGTAATGGATCAACGGCCATCATTTCTAAACTGGATAACTGCTCTGTTGCTTTCATTAAACCAATTTCTGCGGTTAATGCCGAGCCTGCTCGGCCAGCAAATAATAAGGCTGCAACAACAGGCCCTAACTCACGCAACAATGACAAAGCGACCATAGGGCCTAAACTAGCTTCAGCGCCATAGGCAACTAAAATAGTATAGCCTTGTAGTGCTAGCACCATCCCAATAAAGCCACCTGAAACCACAATAATTATCAGCGACATTACACCGACATTATATAATTGTTGCAATAATAATGGCGTACCTTTACCTATGCTAGGAATGTGCAGTAAAGCAGAAAGCAATACAATAACCGCTCGACCTAAGCCTGCAATCATTGCGATGGTTTTCCTGCCCAATAATTGAATCTGCTCCATTAACTTCTACCTTTGCCAGTTAACGCAACTGAACGTTTAATTAATTCACCTTGATAATCAGGTGCCTTAAAATGAAAAGGTACGGGACCATCGGCTTCACCTTGTACAAATTGTTTCACTAACGGCGAGTCATCAACACGAATTTGCTCAGGCGTGCCCTGACCAATAATTTTCTGCTCAGCAATAATATAAATATAATCAGCAATACTGATGACTTCCGGCACATCATGAGAAACCACTACAGATGTCAGTCCTAACGCATCATTTAATGCACTAATTAAACGCACAATTACCCCCATAGAAATAGGGTCTTGACCTGCAAAAGGTTCATCGTAAAGAATTAACTCAGGGTCAAGTGCGATGGCTCGAGCCAAAGCAACACGTCTCGCCATGCCGCCAGATAATTCACTTGGATGTAAATCACGCGCTCCACGCAAGCCTACCGCTTCTAGCTTCATCAATACTATTTTTTCAACAATGGCTTCAGGTAACTTGGTGTGCTCTCGAATAGGAAAAGCGATATTTTCATATACACTCATATCAGTAAAAAGGGCACCACTTTGAAAAAGCATACTCATGCTTTTACGTGTTTCATATAAGTCATTACGTGATAATTGTGGTATATCATTGCCTTTAAATAATATTTGCCCAGCTTGCGGACGAATTTGACCACCAATCAAACGTAATAAAGTTGTTTTACCAATGCCACTGGGTCCCATAATCGCCGTAACTTTTCCTTTAGGAATAGACAAGCTGATGTCATCATAAATAACCCGCTCTCCTCGTTTAAAGGTCAGGTTTTTTATTTCAACTAAGGGGGATGTGGTTTGATTTGGTGTCATTTAGCGCTATTACATGTCAAAAGTTACCAGCAATTTTACCTGAGCGCCTATGATTGTTCACTAAAAATTAAACATTTAACCGATAAAAATTGTCAGAAAATGTAAAAGCGTGCCATTTCATTTCAATTGCTGAGGTAAAACAGGACAAACTCAAACTTTTTTGCCTTCGATTGCATAATTTACTTTTTATTTAGCTCACAACGGGCGACAATTTAGCATCAAAAATATGGAGTCATGAATGTTAGAACACGTTGGTATATTACTAGTTGCCCTTAGCGTACTCGTTTGGAGTGCCGATAAATTTGTTTTGGGTGCCTCATCATTAGCAAAAAACTTAGGCGTTTCCCCCATGATCATTGGCCTAACAATTGTTGCTATGGGCTCATCTGCACCAGAAATGATGGTAGCTGCAGCGGCATCCATCCAAGGCTCTCCTGATACCGCTATCGGTAATGCGATTGGCTCTAACATTATCAATATTGCCCTTGTACTCGGTTTTACTGTGTTAATAAAGCCGTTAGTGGTTTCATCAACGACCATCAAACAAGAACTCCCCCTTTTGCTAGTAATCACTGTGTTGGCGTATTGGATTTTTTCTGATGATTATTTTAGCTTTGCTGAAGGCATTGGCTTAATGATTGGCTTTATCTGTTTTATTTCAGTACTTCTCTTTAGAGCTATAAGGCAACGTAAAAACAGCCCCATTGATGATCCTATGTTGTTAGAAGCCGAACTAGAAATTCCGGAGTCTACCAATACTCTTAACGCTTTTTTTTGGCTAGTTTGTGGTATTACTCTTTTAATAGTCAGCGCACACTTTTTGGTAGACTCAGCCGTATTTATTGCCAAAGCTTACGGTATCAGCGATCTGGTGATTGGGTTAACTATTATTGCTATTGGCACCAGCTTGCCAGAGCTCGCCGCTAGCATTGCCAGTATATTGAAAAAAGAAGACGATCTAGCCATGGGCAATATTGTCGGCTCAAATATATTCAATTTATTAGCGGTATTACCTTTTGCTGGCATTATTGCTCCTGGGACCGTTAATGCTGAAGCTTCACTTCGAGATACGCCAATTATGTTGGGTATCACTGTCTTGCTTTTTCTCTTATGTTTTAGCCGAAAGTCTGGCAGCTTTAGACTAACGAGGTTAAAAGGCGCATTATTACTAATATGCTTTATCGCCTACCAAGTATTACTTTTTAGTCAAACCAGCATTCATTAAACGTATAGTTAGCATCACACCCTAACGAGAATAATTATAGCCATGAAGAATTTTAAAGAACTTGCTAAAAATGTTATCAATATTGAGCAACAAGCAATAACTGAGTTACTTCAGTATATTGATGACAGTTTTGAATGCGCTTGCCAATTAATGTTTAATTGTCAAGGTCGCGTTATTGTTATAGGTATGGGAAAGTCAGGTCATATTGGTGGTAAAATTGCAGCAACATTAGCGAGCACAGGCACCCCTGCTTTTTTTGTTCACCCCGGCGAAGCCAGTCATGGTGATTTAGGCATGATCACTAAAGATGATGTGGTATTAACCATTTCAAACTCTGGAGAAACTGGTGAAGTATTAGCTATTATTCCGGTGATAAAACGTATTGGCGCTAAACTTATCTCTATGACAGGTAACACCACCTCAACATTAGCAAAACTGGCTGACACCCATATTTGTATCAAAGTATCGATTGAAGCATGCCCACTTGGCTTAGCGCCTACTTCAAGTACAACAGCCACCTTAGTAATGGGCGATGCACTTGCGGTTGCCTTACTGAATGCCCGTGGCTTTACCGCCGATGATTTTGCCTTATCGCATCCAGGTGGCAGTTTAGGAAAACGCTTGCTATTGCGTTTAAGTGATATCATGCACCAAGGCGAACGCTTACCCGTGGTTAATAACAGTGCATTGATCAAAGACGCCTTAGTAGAAATGTCTCTTAAAGGCTTAGGTATGACGACAGTTGTTGATAACAATCAACAACTGGTTGGTTTGTTTACTGATGGTGATTTGCGTAGAATTCTTGATTTAAAAATTGATATACACCAAGATAATATCGCGACAGTAATGACAAAATCACCAACCGTAGCACATGCTAATATGCTAGCAGCCCAAGCACTTAACATTATGGAAGAGAAAAAAATAAACGGCTTAGTGATTGTCAATGAGCAACAAGTCCCCATAGGGGCAATGAATATGCACGATTTACTCAGATCAGGAGTACTGTGATGAATACTATACACAAGCCTAACACCCTATACGGTAATGTTAGTCCCAACGTGCTAGCGCTCGCTAAAAAAATTAAATTATTGGTGTGTGATGTCGACGGGGTTTTTTCTGATGGTAGAATTTACTTAGGGAATGCCGGAGAAGAGCTGAAAGCTTTTCATACTAAAGATGGCTTTGGCATAAAAGCACTGGGTAGCAGTGGTGTTGAGGTTGCAATAATTACTGGTAGGCAATCAGCAATTGTCGCTAATCGTATGTCTGCTTTAAATGTAAAGCACATAATACAAGGACAAGAAGATAAATTACCCGCGCTCCTTACTTTGGCCAGTGAGCTTAATATAACGCCCGATGAAATTGCCTATATTGGTGATGATATTCCAGATTTAGCTTGTATTTTACAGGTTGGTTTAGGAATTTCAGTGCATGATGCCCATCCTAGCGTGATAGCACAGGCCGATTACACCACCTTTATTCGTGGCGGATTTGGTGCAGTTAGAGAAGTCTGCGATTTAATTATGCAATGTCAGGGTACGCTAGATAATGCAACAGGCGCAAGTGTATGACACGTACCAACTTCCTAGCGTTATTAGTGTTACTATTAGGCGGCCTAACTTATGGCATTATTGAGTGGCGCGACTCTCAAATCATGCCTGAAGAAAGCGTTGACCGTGAACTCAGCCCAGATTTTATTGCTGAAGCCCTTAAAAGTGATATCTATACAAAATCGGGTCAATTATCACATGCTATCATTGCCGATAGAATGGAACATTATGCTAAATTGGAAGTCACCCACTTTGAATTACCAAATTACACCTTATATCCCAAATCAAATGCCAGTAACCGTTCCAGCGCAGACAAATTGGCTAATAATAGCGCTGAGATCAATAATCAAACAGAAAAAGTCAGTTATCCGTGGAAACTTAGTGCAAAAGAGGCGACACTTTACAAAAACAATAGGGTTATCTTAAATCATCGCGTACACTTAAGCGCAACCGATGCAAATAGTTTGATACAAGAAATACATTGCAAATATTTAGAGCTTGATTTAAATACTAATATTATCAGCTCAGACCAAACAGTGATGGTACAAGGGAGGGACTTCACTATGTATGGCTCTGGTTTGATAATTGACTTAAACACCAAACAGATGACACTAACCGAACATGTACGTACTATTTACAAAAAAAACAATAGCTAGCCCTATGATATTAATTAAAAATGTAATCAGGGGCGCACTACTAAGCTCTCTCCTTTTCACCCTAGCTGCCCCTGCCAATGCGGCAAAGAAAGATCTCACTCAAGAAATCACTATCAAATCTAAACGCCAATCTGCGGATCTTAAAAACAAGATAGCCAGCTATTTAGACGAGGTGAGTATCAATCAAGGATCAATTTCTATTGAGGCTGATCTAGTTCAGGTATACAGTCAAACCAACAAGACTACTAAAGAAAAGTCAGATACTTACCTTGCTAAAGGCAAACCTGCACTCTTCAAACAACAACTAGAAGATGGAAGTTTAATTAGCTTACAAGCCAATGAAATAAAATATCAGCCAGAACTGCATATCATTACGGTCTCTGGTAATGCCCTCGTTAAGCAAGCGGGTAGTCAAGTTACTGGTGAAACCATAACGTACAATACATCTAGTGAAAAGCTAGAAGCCATTAGTAGTGATAACGAATCGGTAACTACCATTTTGCAACCCGCCCAAATAAAAGCGCAACAAAGCAAGAAAAAGCAATGACGATAACAAATAATACTGAGCGTAATGATAAGCAGTCGACCTTAATTGCCCAAGGATTATCAAAATCATATAAAAGTAAAACCGTGGTGAAAGATGTCAGTCTAGCGGTTAATGCCGGACAAATTGTCGGGCTGTTAGGCCCCAATGGAGCAGGTAAAACCACCTCTTTTTATATGATAGTTGGTTTAGTGCCCAACGATGACGGTCAAATCATTCTCAATGATGAGAATGTTACCCTTGCTCCAATGCATGAACGCGCTCGTCGTGGCATTGGTTACTTACCTCAAGAAGCTTCAATCTTTAGAAAGCTGACCGTTACTGACAATATTATGGCCATTTTACAAACGCAAAAAGGCCTTAGCGAACAAGACAGACAAGAACATTTGGAACATTTATTAGAAGAGTTTAATATCAGCCATATTAAAGATAATTTAGGCATGAGTTTGTCGGGTGGTGAAAGAAGGCGAGTAGAGATAGCTCGCGCACTTGCCGCAGAGCCTGAATTCATTCTACTTGATGAACCTTTTGCTGGGGTTGACCCCATTTCGGTTGGCGATATAAAAAAAATTATCATTCACCTTAAAGAGCGTGGTATCGGTATTTTAATAACCGACCATAATGTTCGTGAAACGCTCGATGTTTGTGAACATGCTTATATCGTTAGCCATGGTGAAATTATTGCACAAGGCAATGCAGATCAAATTCTTGCAAATCAGCAGGTGAGAGATGTATACCTTGGTGAACAATTCACGTTATAGTTAACACATACACTACAAACTTAGGCTATGCTTACTATTAAGCGAGCATAGTTAATAAAAGAAACAATATGAATAGGATGTATATAAGGTAGATGCGCCCAACTCTGCAGCTCCGTATAGGACAACAACTCACCATGACGCCACAACTGCAACAAGCTATTAAGCTGTTGCAGTTATCAACGTTAGAGCTTCAACAAGAAATTCAAGAAGTGCTTGAAAATAACCCTTTGCTTGAGGTTAATGATCAGCAAGCATCAGATAATGATGCCGATAATAATACTGATAATCTAGAAGAAGCTTATTCTGCAACGGTTTCAACCGCCGACAAAAATACCAATGACGGCAGTGAAGAGGCTAGTGCCACCATTGATGAAATCAGCACCACCGAAGCAATGGAAAAAAATGATATTCCTGAAGAGCTAAACATTGATACTACCTGGGAAGAAAGTTACAGTGCTGGTGTGTCAAATACCGGCGCCGTCAGTAGCCCCGGAGAAGATTACACATACCAAGGCGAAACCACTGATTCAATTCAAGATCACCTGTTATGGCAAATGGAGCTTACACCTTTTTCAGAAACAGACCGTGCTGTCGCTATCGCCATTATTGAAGCCGTAGATGACGCGGGCTATTTAACCGTTTCCAGCGAAGATATTTTAGATAGCGTTGGTATAGAAGACCTTGAACTTGATGAAGTTGAAGCGGTTTTAAAGCGTATTAATGTATTCGATCCCATTGGCGTAGCCGCTCGATCTATTGCCGATTGTTTACTCATTCAATTGAATCAATTTGAACCAAACACGCCTTATTTAGCCGAAAGTAAGCTAATCATCAGTGAGCATATTGATTTATTAGGCAACCGTGACTACCGTCAATTAATGCGCAAAACTAAATTAAAAGAAGAGCAATTACGAGAAGTCATGCGCTTAATTCAGAGTTTGAACCCGCGCCCTGGTGATACTGTCATTAAAAGTGACGATCAATATGTGATACCTGATGTCACGGTTGAGAAAAAAAATGGCCGATGGGTTGTCGAATTAAATGCTGATACTGCACCTAAATTATCGGTAAACCAGCAATATGCAGCGATGACCAAAACAACTAAGTCTTCCAGTGACGATGGCCAATTTATTCGCGCCAATTTACAAGAAGCCAAGTGGTTTATTAAAAGTTTAGAATCGCGCAACGACACCTTATTAAAAGTGTCTAATTGTATTGTACAACGACAGCAAGGGTTTTTAGAGCATGGTGCAGAAGCTATGCGACCTATGGTGCTAAATGATATAGCCGAAGCTGTAGAAATGCACGAGTCAACTATTTCTAGGGTGACTACCCAAAAATACATGCATACGCCCAGAGGAATTTTTGAATTAAAATACTTCTTTTCTAGTCATGTTGGCACTGAAAATGGTGGCGAGTGTTCATCGACGGCTATTCGCTCTTTAATTAAGAAACTCATTTTAGCGGAAATACCTGCTAAACCGCTAAGTGATAGTAAAATGGCCGAATTATTGGCCGAGCAGGGAATTAACGTTGCTAGGCGAACCATAGCCAAATATAGAGAATCTTTGTCTATACCACCGTCAAATCAACGTAAGAGTTTATTATAAACTGTGTTTATATTTTCTAAATTTACGTAAATAAGGATCAATATTATGCAAATTAACCTTACCGGACACCATGTAGAAATCACTTCATCGTTACGCGAATACGTGAATACCAAGTTGACCAAATTAGAGCGACATTTCGACCATATTAACAATGTGCATGTTGTCTTAACCGTTGAAAAATTAGATCAAAAAGCCGAAGCAACTATTCACCTAAAAGGCACTGAAATTCATGCTTCAGCCATCAACACAGACATGTATAATTCTATCGACACCCTCGTTGACAAATTAGATCGCCAAGTACTCAAATACAAAGGCAAAATAACCCAACATTAGTTTTCTTCTTATTTAATTATGACATTACAAGATATCTTAACGCTGGACTGTACTCAATGTGCAGTTCCAGCAAGCAGTAAAAAGCGACTGCTCGAACAAATTTGCCAACTTGCAGCCAATGAATTAGGCGATAGTAGCCCCGGTGATTTGCTTGACAGTTTACTTAATCGAGAAAAAATGGGGAGTACCGGTATTGGCAATGGCATTGCCATTCCTCATGGCCGCTTAAACAATACCAGCAAGGCAATTGCAGTTTTCATAACGACTGAGCACGCTATTGATTTTGATGCCATAGATAACAAGCCGGTTGATATCTTCGTTTGTCTGTTTGTTCCTCAAGATAACACCCAAGAACATTTAGAAACCTTACAAAGTATTGCTAAACTATTTAGTGAACGTAAAACGGCAAAGAAAGTACGCAAATGTACTAACAAACAAGAGATGTTTAACCTTATCCAACAAACAATATAAGTTAGCAATACATGACTTTACCTAGAGCACAAACACCAATATTTTCAGTGAATAAACTCAACTCTGGGATCTCACCACTATGAAACTAATTATTGTTAGTGGCCGCTCAGGTTCAGGAAAATCTGTCGCTTTAAGGGTGTTAGAGGATTTAGGTTATTATTGTGTAGATAATATTCCAGTAAATTTACTACCTGCATTAACCCACACAGTTATTCATGATTACGAAAATGTTGCGGTAAGTTTAGATGTGCGTAACCTGCCTAAAGATCCGCGCGATATTTTAGATATCATCGCCTATTTACCTAATGCGGTTGAAGTGACCACATTGTTTTTAGATGCCAATGATGATGATTTAATTCGCCGTTTTAGCGAAACTCGACGTTTACACCCATTAATTAAAAAGAATATTCCTTTAGATCAAGCTATTGCTTTAGAAAAAAAACTGCTTACCCCTATTTCTACCAAGGCCGACTTATATATTAATACCAGTCAATTAAGTCCTCATCAGTTAGCTGATTTAGTAAGAGAGCGGATTTTAGGAAAAAAAACAGGCTCAATGGTACTGGTTTTTGAATCTTTTGGCTTTAAACATGGTATTCCAACCGATGCTGATTATGTTTTCGATGCTAGATTTCTACCTAATCCGCACTGGGATAAACAATTGAAACCTCACACAGGGTTAGAGCAACCAGTACAAGATTTTCTTGCTAGTCAACCGATAGTCACTAAGTTCATCTGGCAAATTAACAGCTTTATGATGACTTGGTTACCTCATTTAGAGCGTAACAACCGAAGTTATGTCACTATTGCTATAGGCTGCACTGGTGGTAAACATCGCTCGGTATATATTGCAGAGCTATTAGCCAGCAACTTTCGCAAAGAACAAAAAGATGTACAAATACACCACAGAGATATTGACAAAAGCAACGGGTAACCTCAAACAGTAGCTACTTAACGCCTGAGTAAATAATGACTTTAATACAAAACGCCAATTCAACAACTGTTAGCAGCGAATTAACTATAGTGAACAAATTAGGTCTGCATGCTCGTGCAGCAACTAAACTGGCACAACTATGCCAACAATTTTCCGCTAAAATCACCTTAACTCTAGAAGATAAACAAGCAGATGCTGCCAGTATTATGGCAATCATGCTATTAGCCGGAGGACAAGGAAAAGTGGTTAAAGTAACCGCAACAGGCCCAGATGCCAACGCAGCTTTACAAGCAATAAGTCAGCTGATTTCTGATAAATTTGATGAAGATGAATAATTCTTCTCTGCGCCGCAAAAAAACTGATTTAAATTCAAAGTTACGATAAACTTACTATAGTCTATAATGACTTAGTACTATTTCAGAAAATTCTTACGCCAACTTTCAAGTGATATTCTTATGCCTGAAATGATAGAACAAGACAATATTCAGCAAAGACTGCATCAAGTTAACGAAGCCCTTGAAAGCGGCATGTTCGTCTATGTGCGTAAATTACTCCAAGACATGTCGGCTTATGACTTAGCACTTTTTCTAGAATCCTCGCCCGCCAAAAGCCGTCCGGTATTATGGCAACTGATCGATGCTGAATACCATGGTGATGTACTTGAAGAGCTAAATGAAGAAGTTCGAAAAGGCATTTTGCAAGGCATAGAGCCTGAAAAACTGGCCGCTGTTGCCGAAGGCATGGATGTTGATGATCTTGCTGAAGTATTGCGTACACTGCCCGATAGTGCTTATAGAAAAGTACTTAAGTCAATGGACTCGCAAGATCGAAGCCGCGTAGAAGCCGCTTTATCTTACGGTGAAGATACCGCTGGCGGTATCATGAATACGGATACCATCACTCTGCGCCCAGAGGTCAGTGTTGATGTTGTTTTACGTTATTTACGCCTTAAAGGTCAACTCCCCGAAGCCACTGACTCCTTCTATGTAGTAGACCGTAATAATCGCTTTATAGGGGCGGTATCACTAGCTGCCATTATTACCGCTAATCCTCAAGTAATTATCTCTAATTTGATCAATGCTGAAATTGAAGCGGTTCAAGCAGATCTGGACGAACATGAAGTTGCACAACTGTTTGAAAAACACGATTGGTTCTCGGCTCCCGTTATCGATAGCGGCGGACATTTGTTAGGGCGTATTACCATTGATGATGTCATTGATATTATTCGTGAAGATGCCGAGCACTCTATGATGAGTATGGCGGGTTTAGGCGATGAAGCCGATACTTTTGCCCCAGTTATTCAAAGTACCAAACAACGCTCTTTATGGCTAGGCGTTAACTTAATTACCGCATTACTTGCTGTTGCCGTCACCAGTATGTTTGAAGGGATCTTTCAACAATTGGCCATTCTCGCCGTGCTCAACTCGTTAGTACCTAGTATGGGCGGGGTTGCGGGTAATCAAACGTTAACATTGGTGATTCGTGGTATGGCACTGGGGCATGTTGGTGACAGAAATGCCAGTGCATTATTAAATAAAGAAGTCGCTATTGGCTTTCTCAACGGCCTAATTTGGGCATTGCTGATCGCTACAGTCGTCAGTGTTTGGAAACAAGATTTAATGCTAGGTGCAGTAATTGCATTTGCTATGTTAATGAATATGACCGCTGCAGGTTTAGCTGGCGTGGCCATTCCATTATTATTAAAGCGTCTTGACATTGATCCGGCGTTGGCCGGTAGTGTTATCATCACTACCGTTACCGATGTGGTCGGAATTTTTGCCTTTTTAGGTACAGCGACACTGTTTTTGACATAAATGTAGGGGGTAATTTATTACCCCTTATCTGACTCAATTGCGCCCTACACTATAGGAAGAGATCTATTGCCCTGCAACTTGCATCTCGTCAATTAATATCGAGCCAGTACGAATACTGCCATGGGTATCAACGTCAGTACCAACAGCAATAATACCCTTAAACATTTTAGCTAAATTACCGGCAATGGTAATTTCGCTGACGGGGTACATAATCTCGCCATTCTCAACCCAAAAACCCGCAGCGCCACGAGAGTAATCACCATTAACGATATTAACGCCTTGACCCATTAACTCTGTAACTAATAAACCTGTACCTAGTGTTTTTAACATCGCATCAAAATCAGCGTCCTTATTACCTTTACTGGTGATGTTTTTATCATTAACCTGCCAGTTATGAATGCCTCCAGCATGTCCTGTTGTAGTAAGCCCTAACTTACGTGCTGAGTAACTGGTTAATAGGTAAGTTTGCAAAGCTCCTTGGGTAATAATGTCACGATCCTGAGTCAGCACACCTTCACTGTCAAAAGCACTGCTAGCTAGCGCTTTAAGAATGTGTGGGCGCTCTTGGATAGATAAAAACTCAGGAAAAATGTCTTTACCAATAGCATCAAGTAAAAATGAGGATTTACGATATAAATTTCCGCCACTAATAGCAGCAACAAAATGCCCCCAAATTGTATTGGCAATATCGGCACGAAATAGTACCGGCACTTTCATTGTTGATAATTTTTGTGGATTTAGACGTGATATGACTTCTGTTGCCGCTTTTTTACCTATGCTTGTACCGCTTTCAAGTAACGAGAAATCACGATTAACATCATAGGCATAATCACGCTGCATATCATCATCACTTCCTGCAATAACCACACAACTTAAGCTGTGTCGAGAGCTTGGATAGCCAACCAATTGACCATGGCTATTGCCATAAACTTTAAAACCAGAGTAACAATCTAAGTTCGCACCATCAGAATTAGTTATGCGCTGATCGCTTTCTAACGCACTCACTTCACAGGCTTTAGCTATTTCTATTGCCTGTTCGGTACTAAGTGCTACGGGATGATATAGGTCTAAATCTTGCGCCTGCATCGCTAACAGCCCTTTATCGGCCAAGCCAGAGCAATCATCCACTGAGGTGTATTTTGCAATATTAACCGCTGCTTCAACTGCTTGTGCTAACGCTTTTTCAGATAAATCGGCGGTTGATGCACTTCCCTTACGACCTTGTTGATACACAGTGATCCCCAAAGCGCCGTCATTGGTAAATTCTACATTTTCAACTTCGCCAAGGCGTGTACCCACGCTAAGCCCTTGTTGACGGCTCATCGCAACTTCTGCACCATCTGCACCTAATGATTTGGCTAATTCAAGTACTTTGGCCACTCGATCTTTTACTTGCTCAAGTTGCGTTAATAATGGATCCGTGGCTTGCTTTTGTGCTGTCATAGTATTTTATCTACTTATTTTTACTTTAGTTTGAAAATATCAACTTTAGCTGTTTTTGCATATTTAAATTCAAGCTATAATAAAGGTAATATTTATATCATTTACATTAGCAACTATTATGCCCCAGTCAGCCAACGATATCGACGACTTAACACCAGAAATAGAAGAATTAAAAAGTAAAACGGAAATAAAGCGAGAAATGCATCAATTGCAAGACTTCGCGCAATCCTTGGTGGAAATGTCAAAGCATCAGCGCTCCCTGCTGCCATTAAGTGACGATTTAAAAGATGCCATGGTTGTTGCCGATAAAATAAAGAACAAACATGAAGCCTTGCGTCGCCATATTCGCCATATTGCGAAAATATTACTGGAAACTGATTTAGCACCCATTCATCAAGCCATTGATGTAATGCAAAATAAACATCAGCAAGCAACGGCAAAATTTGAACGCTTAGAAAGTATACGCGATGAGTTGATTGAACAAGGCAATGACGCTGTTGAAGCCCTACTCAGTGAATTTCAATCGCTAGATCGACAAAAATTAAAACAACTGGTTCGCCATGCAGCCAAAGAGAAAAAAGCAGAAAAATTAGGTAAGCATTATCGTAATTTATTTACCTACCTGAAAGAAAATAGCTAACAAGATAATGCGGAATTTATTCCGCCTATTCTGATTAAAATACAACCGAGATTATTGCGTACCACCAATCGTCATACCATCAATTTTCAAGGTTGGCTGGCCAACACCCACAGGTACGCTTTGTCCATCTTTGCCACACACACCAACACCAGCATCAAGCTTAAGATCATTGCCTACCATAGACACATTCTTCATTGCTTCAGGGCCACTGCCAATTAACGTTGCCCCTTTAATTGGGGTAGTAATTTCACCATTTTCAATTAAATACGCTTCAGAACTGGTAAAGACAAATTTACCAGAGGTAATATCAACCTGCCCACCAGCAAAATTGGGAGCATAGATGCCTTTTTTAACCGATCTAATAATATCTTCTGGTTTAGACTCGCCGGCCAACATATAGGTATTGGTCATACGTGGCATAGGTAGATGTGCATACGATTCACGCCGGCCATTTCCTGTAGGTTTTACTCCCATCAATGACGCATTGTGTTTGTCTTGCATATAACCTTTCAAAATACCCTTTTCAATCAGTACATTGTATTGTCCCGCAACCCCTTCATCATCCATACTAAGTGAGCCACGACGATCTGCAATGGTTCCGTCATCAACTATAGTACATAGTTCAGAGCAAACTTTTGTGCCAATTTTTCCTGAGAAGGTTGAAGACCCCTTGCGATTGAAATCACCTTCTAAACCATGACCTACAGCTTCATGTAGTAATACTCCTGGCCAACCAGCACCTAGTACCACTGGAAAGGTTCCAGCAGGGGCATCAACTGCCACTAAATTAACTAATGCTTGTCTAACCGCTTCTTCTGCGTAGGCTAAATAACGTGGTTTGTTCTGACCGGCACCATTGTTTTCTAACTCGAAAAAATAACTATAATCAGTTCGGGCTCCACCACCTGCACTAGCACGTTCACGCTTACCGTTTTCTTCGACTAAAACCGAGCAATTCAAACGAACCAATGGCCGAATATCAGTGCCATAGGTGCCATCGCTTGCCGCGACTAATACTTTTTCATAGACACCCGATAAGCTAACGATAACTTGGCTTACTCGGCTATCTATTTGCCGTGCATGTGCTTCTACTTGATGTAACAGCTCAATTTTTTTCTCTTGAGTTAAACTGCCAAGTGGTTCAACCGCTTGATAAATTTTGATGGGTGATTGGCGCTTAAATGCTTGCACTTGCCCACCCTGCCCTGAATGAGCAATACCTTTAGCTGCATCGGCGGCTTGTTGTAATGCCAGTGGCGAAATATCATCTGAATAAGCAAAACCTGTTTTTTCGCCCGAAATAGCACGTACGCCTACACCTCGTTCAATATTATAAGAGCCTTCTTTGACTATGCCATCTTCAAGCATCCATGACTCATGTTGGCTTGATTGAAAATACAGATCAGCAAAATCAACTTGATGTCCCATGATACTTGATAACGTGTTAGACAAAATAGCATCATCAATGTGGCTATCGATTAATAAGGCTTGTTCAACAATATTCATTTATCACTCAACTTAAGGTTAGGTATCAGCGGTATGCTTTAAAGGCATACTTGTTCGAATTCGGTTAATTTCTTCTGGGATAAAGTCAGCGCTAATGCTGCCTTCACCTTGTTCAAGGCAAGCTAAGATTTCTCCCCAAGGGCTAATAATCATAGAATGCCCCCATGTTTCGCGGCCATTTTCATGGACACCTTCTTGCCCAGCAGCAATGATATACACTTGATTTTCTATCGCTCTAGCTTGCAGTAGTGTTTGCCAATGCGCTTTTCCAGTGACTCGGGTAAAAGCACTAGGTACGGTAATAATATCAGCTCCCATACGTGTCAATGTTTGGTATAAATGCGCAAAGCGTACATCAAAACACACGGTTAAGCCAACATTGGCGAATGACGTATTTATCACTCGAGGGCTTTGTCCTGCTTGGGTAAAGCGTGATTCACAATAATTTTTTGAATTATCATCTACATTAACATCAAATAGGTGGATTTTATCATACCGACCTATTAATTCACCCTTTGGGCTAAAGGCGCAACTGCTATTAGTAAACTTCTCCTCGCTTTCTGCCAATATAGGAATGGTGCCCGCAATCAAGGTTACTTGGTATTGTTTAGCGAGTTGACTTAATGAACGCTGTAATTGATTATTCGCTTGCGACTGAGTTGCCAGTTGCAATTGCGCCTTATCATTAGCACCAAAAAACAAACAACACTCAGGCAAAACCACCAGGTGCTCAATAGTGTCAGCACTAACTTCACTGGTTAATCTTGCTAACTGTGCTGCGATAACAGATAGGTTATGTTCAACATTTGCTTTGGAATTTAGTTGAATAGCGCTAAGTTTTATCATTCGTTGAACTCTTTAAATGATTTGTTTTTTGGTGTATCTGGTTGCAATAACGTTGAGTTATCACTAGTGTCGACAAACTCAGGTGGCTTAGAACGTCCAACACTGACATCACGGCTTTTACGGTTGACCTCTTTAAAGTTTGGCTCGCTAACACTGCCCGTTAACTCAAAATTAAGCTCTGAAACCACTTTAGAGGTGATCACTTGATCGATTGCCACCCCCGCTAAAAACACCACAGGATTTAAAGTTGCGATCCAAGCTAATACTGGTAGGCTTGACGTTAAATTAGGTTTATAAGACATCTTATAATCAAGCATATTGGTTACAAAACTGGTGTTACCTTGGATGAATAAATCACCAGCGGAGCCTTTCATTCGGGTATTATCAGTATATAACACCCCTTCCTTTATATGATAATCACCCTTGATATCTTTATAAAACATGCCGTCACTAAAAATATCTCGAAAATCTAGCGCTAGCTTTCTAACTATTGATTGTAGACTTAACACCGAAAATATCCGCGCTTTATCACTAACTTCGGCTAAATACCCATCATCTATTTTTGCATTGATCTCACCATTTAAAGCGCTAAAATCAAACTCGTGCGGCCCACCTTGCCAATTCAGATCAAAAGCAAGTTTGCCACCACTATCGCGAATGATCGAGCCGTAGCCTAGCTGCTCTAATTCGTATTCAATATTGTTTAAAGCTAACCTGCCATTAACACTTGTGGTTGATGCCGCCCCAGTCTTTTTCCATACACCAGATAAATTCAATTCGGCTTGCTCACGTTTGGCTGTAAATTGTTCTATTTTGATGGTGTTTTCATCACTGTGCAGTAAGGAAAAAGCGACTTTTCCTAAATTGATATTATCAATTTGGCAGCGTTCACAAAGAAAATTCATTTTCGGCATATTAGCAAACACTTGATCGTCGTTTAGCAATAAAGCGCTTTGTTCATTTATTGATTGTGCCGATTGATTTTTAACCTCGTCAAGCTCTGCTCTAGTTAACTGGATAAAATCTGCATTAATGTCTAGCCCTTGCTCAAGCCAATCTGGGTAAAACTTAATTTGACTACGGGTTTCTTTGGCATTTAACTCTAATAACCACCAATTTTTTTTGTCTAACAAATTAAATGATACATTATGTAAATTTTGCCCGAATAATTCTAATTGACCAATCGTGCCACGAATACGTTCAGGTTTCGAAAATATAGGTTGTTGCACACTATTGCTATTGGACGCAGATTGTTCATCAACAGCAACACTACTAATGATATCAGAGATTAAAGGTTGCCATACACTGACATCCGCCTGTTCAAGATTGGTCGTTATATGAAAACCATCCATAGGTAACAGCATTTTTTCATTACCAAGGACAACATGAACACGGGAGAAATGACTAGTATCGTGCGCTAAAACACCGAAAAAGCTTAACTGCTCGCCATAAGTGGCATTAAAGGTTGATTGTTCAAGTTGGCCATTGACTTCAATAGTCAGTGGCACCTTGGATTGTGGCAGCTTATTATAGGGTGTTGGCAATTTTAGTTCGACTTGGGCTAAATCAGAGTCCACTGTAAATTGATAGGAAAATCCACCACTATGATGTTGAAACATTGCCAACTTGCCTTGCAACTGAAGTGGGCCGTCAACATACTGCTTTAACTCAGAAGAGATATGTGGCAACCACATATCCTTTTGCCAATCAGCGGCTAACTCGATATTCGTGCCATAGTAATCAGTAAAATCTTGACCTGTGACGTCCAAAGTTAACGGCAAACCTTGCCAAGATAATGATAAGTTTTTTGTTGAAATTTTATCATTTTCAAAACGTAATTGTCCGGTAACTTGCGCAAAATTCATTCGAGGCGTTTGCAACGACATATGGTTATCGTTAAAGTGAATTAAACCACGAGCCAGCGTTTTTTCTTTCGCTTTTAACGGTAAGGTTAAATGAAACTCACCACGAACATCACCGTTAATTTGTAATTGCTCTAATACTTGGCCGACACTTTTTTTCAGTGGACTTTGTGCCATTAACCGAGCAACATTTTTTGCTGACGACGGCTCTATCAAGGTATCAACCGTAAGTACTGCCTCAGTAGCTAAATCATCAATTGCCGCTTGCACACCACTGACATTAAGCTGACTCAACTGGCCGGCCCGTCCGGTAATTAACATGCTGTTGTTAGTAAAATTCAAATTAGCGGAAAAATCTTCAATGACAGGCCATTCATTGCTAAATTTAAACCTTGAATTAACAAGTTCGGCATCAACCACAAACACACCAGAGTTATCCTTAAACGGAAAGTTAGCTAATGGGCCATTAAGTAACACTTGCGCTTGGCTTATGGTGCCGCCTAATAAAGCGCCATTTAAATACTCCACTAGATCACCACTCATGGTAGTAAGTGGATAGTAGTGCCCTGCTTTACTGGCATCACCCTTTGTAATATTAGCCAACAGCGCTATTGTTGCTTGTTGATCTTTAGCTGACTCAATTGCAAAATCAGCATCAAGTGTTAACTCTTCAGAGGTCAAGTTCAAATCGTTTACTTGCAGCTGCCATCCGTGTTCAGCAACAGATAAACCGATTGATGCCGCGAGTGATTGATAAGCGATAGGTGCACTAAAGTGCTTATTAAAATCTAATGCTCCTTGCGTTGCAGTTAAGTTTACCTGCAAGTTATTGTCAGCAAAACTTATGGTGCCTGACAAGTTATCAATGCCGGGAATGCCTTGACTATAATGGCTTGACGTTTCAGTAAAACTCGCTAAAGCTTGAATGTCTGTTGCCGTTTTTTTAACGTAAATTCCATCCGCTTGGCCGCTAATATCTAGTTCAGAAAGCAGTTTGTGTGTGCTATTCGCCCCCTTAAATAAAGGAGAGACTTGGCTGATTAAGGCAAGGTCAAATCTTGATAAATAGAGTGACAGCGCTGCAGAGGTTTTATTCATCTGAACAATGTATTCTTGCTCTTTTTGTTGGTCAAATTGTAATTTAAGTGGTGTGGTATATAACTTGAAACTTGACGGTTCTTTCCCTTTAACCATTAATACCTGAGCTGCACTTGAGTTTAGGCTATGTGGCTCACCGCTCAATTTGCTTTTCATATTACTTTTACCTTGCCAACTAATAAAATTATCATGCAAAGCAAGTTGTAAACGTTCGATACCGCCATTATTTATGGTCAACCAGGTTGAAAAGCCGATATCCGTTTTGGTTTTATTGTTATCAATGGCTAATACGCTATCTAACCAAGGGGTAATATCGAGGTGGTTAGCTTCGATATACATCATGCCGATGAGTTCATCAATTGACTCACCAGCCATATCTATTTTTAAACTGAGGTTATTCGAGCTTATTTCATCAACGGTGATATCACCTTGTGCTTGATGGCGCTTATTGGTATTAAGCCAGTTTAAGCTGTTAATCCGGAATTTTCGCTCGAGTGCTTTGTTTTCTATTGAAACTTGGCTATTGATCAAAGAAAAGCGATTTATACGATTTAAGAAGATATCAGTAATTCGTTGAAAACCATCAAGCTGCGAATCAGAGGATTGAGCACTTGGATCGCCCTTGTTATTATCATTTACCCCATGCCAAACACCTTGTTCTAAAGTAACTACCGCCCCTTCAAGTAGCAAATTACTCGAAATTAATTGCTGGGTTGATAAGGTTGCCCAAAAATCAACTTGGACCTCCAAATGGTCGATATAAACATAAGCATCTTGGGTGTCAATTAACGTCACTCGCTTGGCTATTAATGTGGGGCCAGAGCGCTGCCAGCTCATACCTAAGCCACCAATAACGATATTGGTTTGATTGCTATTATTGATATATTGTTGAAAGTCTTGCCGGTAATTTTCAACATAAGGTAACAGCAAACGAAACGCACTGATCAACACCGCCAACAATACCAGCATAATCGCGAGTATTTTATAAAGGCGGTTCAGCCAACGGTTAGAGACACTTGCAATGGTCATTAATCTGTTCTTTCCTGCAAAGGTATAGCGTTAATCTACATCATTACGACATCAAATTGTTCTTGTGAATACATCGGCTCGGTTTGCACCTTGATTGATTTACCAATAAAGACTTCAACTTCAGCTAAACTATCAAATTCATCATTGACTAAAAAATCACTCACCGCAGAAGACGCATAAACAATAAACTTATCGGCATCGTGAGCTCGATTTACCCGAACAATTTCACGCAATATTTCAAAACACACTGTATCTACAGTCTTTAGGTTACCACGACCAGTGCAAATTGGACATTCATCACATAACACATGCTCTAGGCTCTCACGAGTACGTTTACGTGTCATTTCAACTAAACCTAATGAAGAAAAGCCATGAACACTAAATTTAACATTGTCTTTTGACATTGCCATTTCTAAGCTACTGAGTACGCGACGCTTATGATCTTCATTGTGCATATCAATAAAATCTACAATGATAATGCCGCCTAAATTTCTTAACCTTAGCTGCCTAGCAATGGCTTGAGTGGCTTCAATATTTGTACTAAAAATAGTATCTTCAAGGTTACGGTGACCAACAAACGCCCCAGTATTGATGTCAATAGTGGTCATAGCTTCGGTTTGATCTATCACCAAGTGACCGCCTGATTTTAATTCAATTTTACGTTGCAAGGCTCGTTGTATCTCAACTTCAACGGAAAATAAATCAAAAATAGGTCGCTCACCTGGGTAATATTCCATGACGTGCGTTAATTCTGGAACAAATTCTTCGGTAAATTCGACTAACTGTTCGAAAGTCAGTTTTGAATCAATGCGAATACGCTCAAACTCAACACCAACAAAATCTCTTAACACCCGTAACGATAACGACAAATCTTGATAGAGAGGCATATTAACTTGCTTGCGCTGTTTACGTTCTTGCACCTTTTTCCATACGCGCCGTAAAAACTCTGCATCATGCTTTAGCTCTTTTTCACCAGCACCTTCACCTGCCGTTCGTACAATAAAACCTTGTTCATCATCACAATACGGACTAACAATATCTTTTAACCGTTTGCGTTCTTTCACGTCTTCAATTCGCTGTGAAATACCAGCATGACTAGCATTAGGCATTAATACCAAATATCGAGAAGCAATAGTAATATCTGTTGTTAAACGCGCCCCCTTTGTACCAAGTGGGTCTTTCACCACTTGCACCATTAACAATTGCCCTTCATGCACTAATGCACGAATATCCGGTACTTGATCCACTTCTTCTTTTAAAATTAGTTTTGAGTTAATGTCTGAGGCATGCAGAAAAGCAGCTTTATCTAAGCCAATATCAACAAAAGCCGCTTGCATCCCCGGCAATACCCGAATGACTTTCCCCAAATAAATATTGGAAACAATACCGCGCTTTGATTCACGCTCAATATGCACTTCTTGCAAAGAGCCATGTTCAATTAACGCTACGCGCGTTTCACTTGGTGTAACATTGATTAATAACTCACTACTCATATTATATTAATCCTTGGTTGATACTAGTTGGTAAACCGAATTGCTCCAGCAATTGCGCGGTCTCATATAAGGGTAAGCCAACAACTGCCGAGTAACTCCCTTTAATTGTAGTCACAAATTGACCACCTATCCCCTGAATGGCGTAAGAGCCTGCTTTATCACACGGTTCTCCTGTTTGCCAATAACGTTTTATTTCATCATGCGTTAGGGCTTTAAAGTTAACTTGTGTGACCACTAACTTACTCACTAGTTCGGTTTTATTAAGATGATCTTGGCATACAGCAGCAATTGCTGTCATAACTTGATGCTGCTTATTTTCAAGGCGCATCAGCATTTGAATACAGTCAGCTTCATTTTGAGGCTTTCCCAAAACCTCACCGGCGATCACTACACTTGTATCTGAGCCAAGGACAACTGCTTGTGCTTGTTGCGACGGCGTCAATGTTGAATAAATGGTTTGGGCTTTTTGCTGCGCCAGCCTTAACACGTAGTGTTTTGCACTTTCATTGTCAGCTAAAGTTTCATCTATATCGGGGCTTTGAGCGGTAAATTGATAACCTAATTGTGTTAGCAAATCTTTTCGACGAGGCGATTGTGAAGCGAGAATAAGTTGTTTCATAGTTATCCATGTAAATTTTATACATTTACTACTTAATTGAAAAATGTCGACGTACTTTGCGTAATAAATAAAATACCCAAGGCCACAAGATAATAGTGCTAATTACTGGGTATAAGTAGCTCGAAAGAAACGTTGCATCAATTAAAAATCGCTGTAACCAAAACACCACTAAATGATATAAAGCAGCTAACACTCCAGTAATAAGCGCTTGTTGCCAAATAGAAAAATTACGAATTTTTTGAAAATTCTCTGCCACAATATAAATGGCTATCGCCATTGCCGCAGCATGAACCCCTAACACTGAGCCAAGTAGTACGTCTAATAAAAAACCCATCACCCAAGCCGTGATAATGTTGACCCTGCCCGGTAAAGCCATACACCAATACATTAACACAATTAACACCCAATCGGGTCTAAATACATCAACACTCAACGGTAGCGGCATAATGCTCGCCATTACTGCAATCAGTAATGTAAATAAAATAATAATACCATTATGAGACAGCATTAATGACGCTCCGCTGCTTTGTTAGTGCTGTTCGGGACTTCTCTCATTGGATCATCCGCTACTTTTTGGCTTTTAGGAGCAAAGATACTCATTGGCTCTTCATTTGATAACAGTAACAAATACCGTAACCTATCAATTAATGCTATGGGGGTGCTGTATACCCGAGCGAATTCTCTTGATTCATCATTGCTAACGTAAGACACAGTTGAAACAGGGTACCCTTCTGGATATTTGCCTCCCAAACCAGAAGTAACGAGGACATCACCCACTTTTATGTCTGCACTTTGCGAGACAAAGTTATGATTTAAGCGATCGATGTGTCCACTGCCAGCAGCAAGTAATCTAAGCCCGTTACGTTTAACCCTCACAGGCACTGCATGGGAAATATCAGTTATTAAAATAACCCTTGATGAGGTTTGTCCTACATGTAATATCTGTCCGACCACGCCCAAAGCATCAATCACGGGTTGTCCTTCGTACACGCCATCACCAGCCCCTCGGTTAATCACAATTTGGTGACTATAGGGATCACTATCAACAGATAAAGTCTCTGCCACCATTTTTTTTAATTCACTGCGAAGGGGTGAGGCAAGTAAAGAGCGTAATCGGTCATTCTCTTGTTTAATTATCTCTAGTTGCATGGTTTGTTCATGAAACTGAAGCTCATTTAAACGATACTGCTGATTTTCTGCCAATAGCCGTCGATGCGTGGTGATATTTTCCGATGCCCAAGTCATCGCCTGCTTAGGTGTATTTGCCAGATATTGCAAAGGACTAACCAAGGATTGAAGATAGCCTCGAAATGTCTCAAAGCTTGCCATCTTATGGTCGAAAAAAATTAATAAGGCCGAGCAAAACAGCACCAAAACAAGTCGGTGCAGTGGCGATGTACCTTGTTTAAAAATTGGGTTCATAGAAAACCAGTTACGAGCTTTTAATTACGAATTATATTCATCTATTCTCTTTTAACAAATTGATAGAATCTTCGAAGGAATTTAACTTTAGTACAAGGAAAAAGCACGGAGTTGACGTTAGTCAATGAGTACTTTTGACGCCGTAATCAAGCTAAATAACAAAGAAGATGCAGCAATTTTATTCGTAAGAGAATAAGTCGCCCCCATGCATATCAATCATTTCAAGGGCTTTACCACCGCCTCTAGCAACACAAGTCAGTGGATCATCAGCAACTACAACTGGAATACCGGTTTTTTCCATTAACAAACGATCTAAATCTCTCAGCAATGCGCCACCGCCAGTTAGTACCATACCACGTTCAGAAATGTCTGATGCAAGCTCTGGTGGAGATTGTTCTAACGCCACCATAATGGCACTAACAATGCCTGTTAATGGCTCTTGCAAGGCTTCTAATATTTCATTGCTGTTTAAGGTAAAGCTACGTGGTACACCCTCGGCTAGGTTACGACCCCGAACCTCAATTTCAATGAGCTCATCACCTGGATAGGCTGAGCCAATTTCATGCTTGATGCGCTCAGCCGTTGCTTCACCAATTAAGCTACCAAAGTTGCGACGAACATAATTGATGATCGCATCATCAAACTTATCACCACCAGTGCGCACTGACGATGAATACACCACACCATTTAAAGAAATAATACCTACTTCGGTGGTACCACCACCAATATCAACAACCATAGAGCCTGTTGCTTCAGATACAGGCATACCTGCACCAATAGCCGCCGCCATAGGCTCGTCAATTAAATACACTTCGCGTGCACCTGCGCCCATCGCTGATTCACGAATAGCACGGCGTTCTACTTGAGTTGAACCACAAGGTACACACACCAAAACACGCGGACTAGGGCGTAAAAAATTATTGCTATGCACTTGTTTAATAAAATGTTGTAGCATTTTTTCAGCGACAAAAAAGTTAGCAATAACCCCGTCTTTCATCGGACGAATGGCTTCAATATTACCCGGGGTACGACCCAACATTTGTTTCGCCGCTGTACCAACAGCAGCCACACTTTTTGAGCCACCCGAACGGTCTTGACGAATAGCTACCACAGAAGGTTCGTTTAATACGATACCTTGATCTTTAACGTAAATAAGGGTGTTGGCTGTGCCTAAATCGATAGATAAATCGTTAGAAAACATACCGCGTAATTTTTTAAACATAAGCTCGAAATGTCCTGTGAAAATGCGAGTTAATTAGTAGCTTGTATATAGTGCCTATCATTGATCGAACAATCATACCTGAGTATTGAAACCAATTCTATTGTGGTGGTTATTTTTCATGGTTTATTCAAGCATTTATTTTGGTTTATAAACTAATTATTGACTTCTCGTTGATAAATAATTCGATCATTACCGCGAAATTGACCAAAGGTTGCGGTAGCGGTTGGGTTATCGGTATAAACTTTGGGGCTAACACCATCCCAAAACCAGTCATATTTCAGCCAAGCGTCAATATCATATTCAAGATCGATAGAACCTTGATTTCCTGCTCCTGGTGCCGTTAAGAACATGACGTTAGTTTTACCCTTGTCAAATTGTCCTGAATTTGGGTCAACACCTGTAAAGCTTTTATTTAAAGTGCCTGAGGTCAAAGTCATCTTAGTGCTATCAAAACTGGTACAATCATCTTGATCATTGGTGACAAAATGACCACTAGTATTTAAATATTGGGTCGTAAATGGCTGTGGTAAATCAGCAGTTTCAGGACCAAAACTATTAGCAAGGTAGGCGCGACCAAAGCGCAGATTAATCCCTGCTGTATTAGTTATATCAACAGGCGTGGTAATCCCTACACCATCACTATCAATGAAGTTTGTTTGGTCTATTAAAAAATTGATATCGTTGTCTTGGGCAATAATTTCTGAATTAGCATTACGCGGGTAGTAAAAATTATCTGCTGTGGATAGCTCATAATGCAACACTCCGGGATCAAGGGCCATGCCATAGCTTGGTAAACCATTAACTAGACCATTAAGGCTGACCGTGCCAGTATTGATATTGCTGGTCAAGGGTAACAAATTACCATCATTACCGGTTATAAGCGAATCGGTAGTTGGCTTAACGATAAAATTCGCCGCAGCAACTAGCTTCATAAAACCTGGTTGGGTGTAATTTTGTGTCGGAACACCTTGTGCATTTTTAGCGGTAAGCTCAACCACAGGGCTTACTAAATATGATATGGCGCCTTTGCTATTATTACCTACTACTGTTTGCCCGGTATAAACAAACGGGGTATTTTGATTACAAACCGCATCAAGGCTACCCGGTGCAACTACGCTTTGTTCAAAATAAGCCGGCGTAAAGCGACCAATGTTAATGGCATCGCCAACAATTGTATTACCAGCAAAACCGTAATTTACATCTTGTAGGTCTAGATTGAGTAAACCTACTTCTGAATACATGGCGCTATTAGTAGAAAAAACACCTGAGTTGAAAGGCGTTAATGACACACTTTGATATACGGGAGTAAGGCTGCTAGCAACAACACCATTTCCATAGTTAAAGTTACCATTAATACCACCAGTAGGTGCAGTTCTGGTTAACAATAACTGAATATCATTAGGTAAATAATTAAGGGTTGCATTGTTTTGAGCATTAACTGCGGTCACGGTGAAGTCAAATGCTTGCCCAGCTTTATGTATAGTTGCTGATGTATTGCTATTACCATTAATGACACTACCCAATGCTGATTTTGCGCTTACCAGTAACTTAGCAGGGCTTACCCAAAAATCATTACTCTTACCCTCTAAATTAACCACACCATCATCATATTTAACGCGTAAACGAATTTCACCAGCATCTAAATAGACTGGCGCAGGAATGACTGCTTTGCTATCACTACCAAAATTAAGGGTGATATTGGGCGTATACAATGGATACTTACCAATGGCCGTACCTGTAGCGGCGCCATTAATTTTAAAATTAAGACCCGTGCTGCTGCCAGGGTTAATATTCTGTTGAGATAACTCAACGTCTTTATTGCCAGTAAATAAACCGGTACAAACACCGTTAACATCTTCAACGGCTTGCAGTTTTACTGTTTCATTAAAGTTATTGCCGCTGACTTGATGGTCTATGGTGCTACTTTCTGTAGCACCGTATAAAAACCTAAAAGCAGCACTAGCAAACAAAACGTCGCAGCTGGCGGTAGAGCTATCATCTTTACATTGATAGCTTTGATCTAAACTGAGCGCTGCAATACCAACATTGGTGTAAGCAAACTGGGTAGTAACTGTTCCACCTGTGACTGTAACTGATTTATTGGGTGTACCATTAACTGCTAGTTGTACTATGCGAGTATCAGTATTTAAAGTCGTACAAGCGGCATCTTCACAGGCTTTGATGGTAATCGTTTCTTCTTCACAAGTAAGCCCTTGACCATCATGAGTAATTTCAAAATGATCTAAATAACTGATACAGGGGTGGGTTTTTAGATAAATATCATTAACGTCAGTGGCACTCAGTGCATTGGAATAAAGGCTGACTTCATCAATCAAACCGTGAAAATAACGCCCAGCATAACCTTGGTCTTGCCCTATTTGTAAAGGGTCATTATTTAACGGTAAATTACCTGTAAAAGCTCTGCTGCCTTTTTCAACACCATTTACATAAATTGACTGCTTACCACTTTTATAGGTAATCGCCACATGATACCAATTTCCTGCACTAATACCGGCGCCAACCGTACTAAAAGAGTTGGTACCCCACCACCAGAAAATTTCACCTGAGGAGTTGAGATGAAATTCATAATTTTCATCTTTAGATAGTATAGTTTTAAGACCTGATGAAGGAATGCTTTCGGGCTTAATCCATGTGGCTACTGACAACTCTGTTAATAAATCTAACTCTGGCGCATCACCAATTTCCACATAATCATCAATACCGTCAAACTCACCATAACGGCAAGTACCTGGGTTACCTGATAGTGCCGGCGAACTATTCGCTGTAGTTACCCCACCTTTGGCTTGGCCATTAAAGTTTCCTGTTTGGTCAATTACTTCACCGGCAGCTCCCGTCCATGCAATTTCATCAAAATGCATATCTAATACTATTTGTGCTTCACAGTTTCTAACGGTGCCATCATAGTTAAAACCGTCAGTTTGGAATTTAAAAATAGCATCAACTTCACTGGCAGGTATGGCTCTATCAAACACTAATAGTTCGTCAATAATCCCTTCTACCGCTTGTGAGCTAGCAAAACCGCCCCCAAGGTTATCTTGCTCTTGTCCTAAAATTAAGCTGGTAATACTCAGCGCCTCTGCTGATAGTGCCGCGCTTCCTGTTTGTAATACACCATCGCGATAAAATTTATTGAGTGTGCCAGCACGGGTCCAAACCAAATGATGCCATTCATCATCACCAATGGTTAATGTGGTGATGCTTTTTGTTGATTCGTGCAAAAATGGGCTAAATCGAGTGCTATTAGTAAACCACATAATTAGCTCATTAAAGCTACTGGCATTCGAGCCTGAAAGTAAACTTTGGTTAGTAGTTTTAGGTGATTTTAGCCACAAGGAGATAGTAAAATTACTACGGGTATCTAGTACGCTACTATCTAAGGTAATGTAGTCACCAATACCTGATGCTGTCATATCTGCCGCATTACATACTTTTCCTACTACGGGAGAAACATTGGTAGCTGTAGCATGAAAGTCATTACCGCTACTATCTAGCACAGAATTAGGTAATGACCAATCATCTTCATCAAATCTAATATCGGCTATTGGCGGTGTAATAGGGGGCGGTGGCGGACACACTCTATCGCTACCGTCATAATTAAAACCATTTTTTTGAAAGCCGAAGATCTCATTCACTTCAGTGCCGGAAATCACTCTATCATAAATAAGTAGTTCATCTACTAAGCCTTCTACAGCTTGCGAACTATCAAAACCGCCACCTAGGTTATCTTGCTCTTGTCCTAAAATTAAACTGCTAATATCTAGTGTTTGTGATGATAAGGCCGCGCTGCCAGGTTGCAAAACCCCATCACGATAAAAAAGGTTAGTGCTTCCAGAGCGTGTCCACACCAAGTGATGCCACTCATCATCACCGATAGTCCCAGTGGTAATACTTTTGGTCCCTTCATGTAGAAAAGGGCTAAAACGGGTATTACTGGTAAACCACATAATCAGCTCATTAAAGCTACTAGGGTTTGAGCCTGAAATAATACTTTGATTGCCTGTTTTTGGGGTTTTATACCACAAGGAGATTGAAAATTTATTGCGACCATCTAATGCGCGTTTATCCAAGGTGATATAATCATTTACCCCAGCAACTGTCAAATCTGCAGCGTTACATACTTTGCCGAGTGCGGGAGCAACATTAGTAGAATTAGCATGAAAATCATTGCCACTACTGTCAAGAACAGAATCAGCTCCAGACCAATCGTTTTCATCGAAATGTAAATCGAGTATTGGTGGGGTGATGGGAGGCGGTGGAGGACAGGTTCTTGAACTGCCATCATAACCAAAACCGTTAGACTGATTGTCGTAAATTACGTCTATTTCAGCACTTGAAATAGCGCCATCAAAGATCAATACCTCGTCAATCAATCCCTCAAATGCTTGCGAGCTATCAAATCCGCCACCAACATTGTCCTGTTCTTGCCCTAGCACAAGGCTTTGCACACTTAATGCCTGAGCCGATTGAGTAACACAACCTTTCAATGCATTATCTTGATATAAACAACTTTGCGAGCCTTGCCGTGTCCAGACGAGATGGTGCCATAAGTTATCGGCAATAGTCGCTGTACTCATATCGCCATTAGCGCTGTTTTTAAGATAAGGTCTAAAGGTGTCATGATCAATAAACCACATCAACATTTCATTATTATTGCTGCCTGCACCGGATAAAATACTTTGATTCGCGGTTTTTCCGCTTTGTACCCACAACGACACAGTAAAATCGGTTTTTCCGTCAACTAAACTGCTATCGATAATAGCATAATCTGAAGTACCACTGGCACTGAGATCAAGGGCATTACACACCACTCCGCCTTCAATTGGCTGACTAAACCGGGCTTGACCATTAAAACCACCAACGCTATCAATAATTTCATTTGGGGTGTCTGAATA
Organism: Colwellia sp. KU-HH00111; assembly: GCF_040362745.1. Classification (NCBI taxonomy): domain Bacteria; kingdom Pseudomonadati; phylum Pseudomonadota; class Gammaproteobacteria; order Alteromonadales; family Colwelliaceae; genus Colwellia; species Colwellia sp. KU-HH00111. Next base: position 67,713 of record NZ_BAABWO010000005.1, read on the forward strand.
TTCAGTTTCATCAAAACGATATTCTGCAATAATGTTTGAACAGCTCACGGCAGCACGACTACTGCCATCATAATTTTTCTCAATAAATTGATAGCTATAAATATCTGCCACTTCAGCTGGCGTAAGGGCATTATCAAACACAATAAATTCATCTAACGGTGCCCGAAAGCCTTGGGGGTTGCTGCTGCTAACGCCATCGTAAGAAGTGCCGATATATTTTAGCGTGCCGGAGGGTGCTCTATTGACTGTATCTTGTAGTGTACCGTCAATGTATAATTGCGTCTGTCCGGCGTTGTACACTAACGTCATGTGGTGCCAATCATTATTTAGCCCCGCAAAGGAGTAAGTGCCATTAATCGCGCCAGTACTAGCATTGTACACCCCCCATCGCCAGCCATTACCACGATCTAAATAAAGTAGATCTCCTCCTGCTTGCATCGCACCTAAAACAAAATAGGGACTGTCGCTAGTACTGGTTGGTTTTTTAAACCAAGTACTGACACTAAACTGATTAGATAATGGAATAGCTGTTTCAATATGATGAAATTCACTGGAAATATTTGCTGCTAGGGCAATCTTACCTGGTGTGAAGGTGCTCATTGAGCCGTAACTGGTTGCCGAATATGTGCCTGTTTGATCCAGCACTTCAGCGCTGGCACCTGTGTATTTACAGTCATCAAAGCGGTAATTAGCCACAACCTGAGCCTGGACGTTAACATGCACAAAAAACAAGAGTATATGGACGATAATAAGACGAAGCATCATTTATAAATCCCTCGCTTCAACTTGAATTTTTCTACTACTGACCACAACCGCTTTACTATCGTCAGCTAATGCGGAACTTTCGCATTTTCCTGTGCTGGTTAAACGATAAAATTTTTCACCTGTGGTTGGGTGAGTTGCATAGTGCGTACAGCTAGTGGTTGCTTTACAATGATATAAGCCGTCAACATTACTGCCTGTTGAAGAAAAATCATAAGGAGGTGGAGATGCATTACACTGAGATGTGCCATTATTTAATGGGAATAGTTTTTGCAATTCCGCCTGCATTGCCGAGTTTGCAGCCATATAAGCACGGGTGCCTATGACCTCTTGTGCGATTGCTTCGCTGCTACTTGACAACGCTTTCATTAAAGCTCCGCCAAGTAAAATAAGAATAACCATCACAAAAAGTGACATCATTAATGCACTACCGGTTTGCCTTGGCTTGATATTTTGGTTACTTTGCTTCATTTGAGAGGAATATTCCAACATCATAGATAAGAACACGCTTAAAGATAAAGGTAACGCTATGTCACCCTTTATGCAATAAAAGTGGGCAAAAAGACCATTATTGCTAACGTTATCGGCAAGATATTATTAAATTTAGCTCTAATAACTAAGGGATGTTTTCAATATGAACATCGTTATCAAAAGCAATGACTTCTCCATCGCGATCAAAGTTGAGCAAAATATGAACCACAGCATTCCTTCGTAAAGACGGCGATGAATAACTAAAGGGAGCATTATTTATATCCGCAGGAAGATTTTCTGCCATAAGCACATACCCCCCTGAAGGGTCTAGCGACTGCGTAGCGTTAAAATCATACTGATTATAACGTCTTAACTCTGAATCATTGACACAGTAAGATACCGGTTTATCAAAAACATAAAGCCGATTGGTTGGTGAATGCTCTGTAAATATCATGCCGCCGCTCGGCGCTATCGGTAAGGTCCAAATATCACCGGTTAAACCAGCAAAGGGCTGCAGCGCAGTAACTTTGCCATTGCCTGTGCTGATATCAAAGTTGTAAATATCGGCAGGAATCTGTGGGTAAACTACGACAAAATCTGTGCAAGGGGTGGTGCAATGAAAGGGAGCGCCTTGGGCATTAATAAAGGCAATGACCTCTATACTCGTTTTTTTGGGATCTGGTGTCACAGGAATAGCGGTATAGAAGGTACTTGCTTTAATCGGGGTAAACTCAATGCAGTGCCGTATTGTGTCGTTTGTGACACGAATACTGTTAGGCACAGCATTTCTCAGCTCTCTATTTAACCGCTCAACGGCAAAACGTGCACTAGATAACAACTTATCACGCTCACTGACATTTAGGTAAGTTTGCGTGCTCAAAGTAATAAACCCTGCGATACCCAACGACATCACGCCTAAAATAACAATCACAATAATTAACTCTAGTAAGGTAAATCCTCTCGTTTTTTTAGTGATTGCCCCTTGGATTTGACCTTGACTTGTGGTCGTTCTCCGCTTTAATTGGAAATTAAGCATTAGAAATTTGCCTTATGGCTGGCAAATTTAATCTCGGTATCTAAAGGCGTGGTAATAGTAACAGTAATTTTTTTAGCTGCCCGAGCAGCCAAACCTAAAGATGCTCCATCATAGATTACCTCAACTTTAATGGTAAAATTAGCGTAACTTGGGTGTAAACCTTGGCCATCAGCATTAAATTTCAGCTCATAATTATTAAAATCATCAACATCATCAAATAAATCTCGAGTGATTTCACCAGCCTCTGTGCCAAAATCTACGGCATCAGTACAGTCTAAAGCTCCTACACTGGTGTCATCACAACGAATTCTTCCCCCTGCCATATCAGAGTTTTCATCAAAGGCTCGGGCGCTTATATCATTTAAAAAACTTTGCCCTAACTCTGCTGCTTTGACTTGTAAAATTTGATCGGCACTTTTTTGCTCGGTTGGTGCAATCAGCGTTGAAACAATAGATAAGGATATTGACAGCACGACCATACCAACAATAATTTCTATTAAGGTAAAACCACCTTGCCTAGCTGCTAGCTGATGCGGTGCTTGACGCTTTGCACGTAGGGAGCAAAATAAAAAAAAGCTAAATGGCATGAATATACCCTTCTGACTCTATTCTTATTTTCAAGGTTTCCACACTGCTATGGACATTAATCGTACAGCCGCCAAGACAGTTATTCGCTAATGATAGTGAAGCATTCGCAATGGGTCGCCCCATGCTATCAAACGTTACTGCACTAGGGTTAGCTTTACCATCGATATCAAAACTCACTTGATACTTTTTATCCACTTCAAAGCCAGTTGCATCTGGCTGCCATCCCGCAAACGATATTACAGAACAATCTAATCGATTAGGGACGCCATAGCGGGCAACATTGAGAGCTTTGTCAAAAATAACTTGATGGCAGTAGGGTTGGTCAGCGGCTACTGCATCTGGATCAGTTTGTTGCATGGCACGCTGTTGGGTTAACCGTAACGCTGAAATCAGCTGCGCTCTGTGACTATGCGCCTCATAACTAGCGCTACCATCAAATGTTGGTAATACGTTAACCGCCAGTATACCTATCAAAATAATGATGGTGACTAATTCAACGAGGGTAAAACCGTGCTGACTTTTTTTCATAACAAATAATTCATAACAAAAAGTTCATAACACACTATTCATCTATTTCAGGCAAAAAAGGAGAGCTAAGCTCTCCTTTTATCTTTACTAAACACAATAATTTACAAACATGGAACTGCTTGAATATTTGGCACGCCACCAGAGGCAGCTTGAGTATAAAAGGCAAAGCAGTTTGAAGCTGTGGTTGCCGCATAGGGTGAAGCAGGAATAGCCGAGGGTGCACTTTTTCCTGTTGGGTATACAACAAAGCTGCCACCAACAACGGCTGAGGTGAACTCATTTGTGTTCAATTCAAGCAAGTCATTCCAATTTCCTGGGTTAGATGCAGCTGCTGCGCTATAATCAGCTAACGGGTAACCATAATTTATTTGTGTTTGTTTAGAGTTAACTGTGACAAACGCTGTAGCTGCACTAGCTGCACTTTCTCTACCTGCAATCAATGCCTTACTATGCATCAAGGTAGAAGCAGATTGCATTGACGCTTTCACCGCCTGTAAGGTAGCCGTTCGAGCATCGTCTTGTAAGTCAATAAATTTAGGCGCAGCGGTTACCGCTAATATACCTAAGATAACAATGACCACAACTAATTCAATCAAGGTAAAGCCTTGTTGTGATTTTTTCTGAGAATTAATGTACTGCATAATATTTCCTCTGCTTTTTTTCGTAATTATTTGTTTGGTAATTGATGGAATTTTATTTATTTTGTTATTTTAGTTAGTTACGTAAACAATAACCTCGCTATTTGCTGGCTGATAGGTAAAACTATTACCTATTGTGGTGCTATTGGCAGGATTGTCAAATTTTGTTGTATCTGTGGTATTACGGGCTAATGAAGCTCTTAAGTAGAAATGGCAAATATTATTGGTATCTTTTGAGGCAAAATAATCAACGTCGCTATTCACATTTAAATCAGTAGTTGAGATACTCGGTGGCTGCTGAAAAACCGCATTCCACACTTCTACACAGTTTACATTTGCCACTAACGAGGTCGGTGTTGTACCAAGGATATATCCGGGCCTAACACTGTTAGTAATGTCTTCAACCGTTAAATAAACAACCGTACCGTCATAAGTGGTAAAATTTTGCTTCGGTGTGCCACCATCATTTGGTCGTGCTTCAGCTTCCCATTGCGCTCTGACCAATGAAACACCGGTAGCAAAACCACCAGCCATACCTTCAATATTGGCTTGTTTAGCTTGATCGGTTAAATCTAGGAATTTAGGGATTGCCGTTACCGCTAAAAATCCTAGTATAACAACCACTATGACTAATTCAATCAAGGTAAAACCCGAAGATTTCTTTAATTTATTTCTATTATTCATACCTACCTCAATATATCTCATATTTATTTAATTGTAACAGTGATTTATTTATTAAGTCACATATTTAACAGCAATTAATTACAGTTTAGAACAAAATAACAAATAAAACGCTTAATTTAATTTAATCACCTGACTTACTTTGCCTTTAACGCGATCATATTGAAAATAACTGCCATCTGGTAACACATATCTGCATAAATGATTACCCTTTCTAACTTGAGTATTTGTTGACTCACCAGTAGGTAGATTAACCGCTATTGCACTTACCGAAAACTTCATAGCGCTCATTGGAACTTCCATGACTAATTGCCAAATTTTATCACAAGGAAAATCCCCATTGTTTACATCAATCCAACCAGCGTGATTGACTGGTATTGCTTGTGCTTTATTTTGGTCAAATGACGACAAATAAACAATGTTGGGCTGGTTATCCATCATCCACAGTGCGTGAACTGCACCAACCTTTGTATTAAAAGTTTGCGCTACGTTAGCAAATCCTGCTTGCATAAACTTGGCTTCATTTTCAATATAATATCTGATAAAAAACGCCATCATCAAGCCAACAAGCGTAATAATAACGAGAAATTCGGCTAACGATTTTTCTTTTTTGTCTGTTATTGCCGTCATAATTCTATTACTTGTCATTTAACTTGGTTAGATTTCAGTCAAAAATATACAAACACGGGCAATAAATTACCCCCTACATAGATCTCAAAACCGTATTACTAACAATTGTTATCCCTTGCTTAGGCTGGACTCAAGCCAAAACTTACAAACACGGGCAATAAATTACCCCCTACATAGATCTCAAAACCCTATTACTAACAATTGTTATCCCTTGCTTAGGCTGGACTCAAGCCAAAACTTACAAACACGGGCAATAAATTATCCCCTACATAGATCTCAAAATTCTATTACAAACAATTGATGATATCGTATGTAGGTCAGAATTAAGTCGAATAAAATACTTATTTGCCCTGCATAGCAGATGCCATATTCCACATCGGAGTAAATATACCTAATGCCAACACCAATACCATAGCGGCAACAACCACTAATAACAGCGGTTCTATTCTGGCGGTTAACGTACTGAGATCATAATCAACTTCACGTTCATAATAATCGCCCACTTCTTTCAGCAATTCGTCTACTTGCCCTGTCTCTTCACCCACGGCAATCATTTGAATGACCAAAGGGGTAAATAACTTACTTGCTATTGCTGCACGTAGTAGGCTTTCACCACTTTCAATTGCCACACGCATAGTGATGATTTTTTGCTCCATATAGCGATTATCGACAGCATCGGCGACAAGTGTTAACCCTGTAGTCATTGGAATGCCCGACTTTAAGATAATACCAAAACTATGTGAAAACCTAGCTAAAATAGAGCGCTCAATAATACTGCCGATAATAGGCAGTTTTATTTTACGTTTATCCCATTGATGCCGCCCTTTTTCGGTTTTTAATGATTTACGTATTAACGCATAAGCGATAACACCAAAGGCAATCATATGCGGCCAGTAATGAAGAAAAAAGGTCGAGCTAGCAATTAAAAATTTAGTGGCCAAAGGTAATTCGGCCCCTAATTTGGCAAACATACTAGCAAAGGTAGGAATAACAAAAATATTCAATATCACTAACGCGCCAAACAAAGCAAACAACACCATAGTTGGATAACGTAATGCGGTTTTAATACGTTTTCTTGTGGCTTGTTCACGTTCGAGGTAAGTGGTTAGCTTGAGGAAAGACTCCTCAAGTTGACCGGTATTTTCACCAACATGGATTAAAGAAACAAACAACGAACTAAATATGTCAGGATGTTGGTTTAATGCTGAAGATAAAGTATAGCCGCCTTCGAGTTGACTACCGATACTCGCGAGTGCTTTTTTCAGCTTGGGCGAATTGCTTGACTCAGACATGCCACTAATAGCGCGCAAAATAGGTACTCCAGAGCGCATCAATGCATACATTTGCCGAGAGAAAATAATCAATTCATCTAACGATACTTTATCAAAGCCAAACAGTTCTGTGACATCTTTACTTGAAAGGCTGTCATTATTCTTAGCCGTGCCAACCGAAATAGACGTAGGCGTAATGTTTTTATTCAGTAATAGCTCTGCAGCTGCAGAAGTATTGCCTGCTTCTATGGTGCCTTTCACTTGACTACCACTACTATTACGACCGATATATTTAAATGATGCCATATTGTTCTCTGTGTCTATTTCTTCAACACTAGTAAGTCATTGCCTAGGTTACATCAACAGTTTCAACTAAACGTAACACTTCTTCTACGGTTGTGATGCCTTGCATAGCATAATCAAACGCAGCCACAGCCAAGGGGGTAAACGTTGGATTGGCTTTAGAGAGTTCAGTAAACGCTTCAGTATCATCGCGTTTAAGCGCCCCCATCATGGGTTCATTCATTTCTAGTAATTCAAACACACCAATACGACCTTTATAGCCAGTATATTGACAACTCTGACACCCCTTGCCTTGTGTGAATTTAGCAGTTTGTGCTTGTTCGCCGGCTAAATTGGTCAGCCATAATAACTCTTGAGCATCAGGGTGGTAATCTTGTTGACAATTTTCACAAACTTTACGCACCAATCGTTGTGCAATGATCGCCCGTAATGAACTCCCTACCAAAAAGCCTGCGGCGCCCATATCTAATAACCGTAACGCACTGGTAATGGCATCATTGGTATGCAAGGTTGATAAAACTAAATGCCCCGTTAACGCGCCTCGCAAACCAATTTCTACAGTTTCATGATCACGCATCTCACCAACCATCATAATATCTGGATCTTGTCGAAGTGCGGTTCTTAGTACCGATGAAAAAGTGAGATCTATTTTTGCGTTTACCTGCACTTGATTGATGCGTGGTAAACGATATTCAACCGGGTCTTCAACAGTAATAATTTTCTTGCTCGACTGATTTAACTCGCTTAATGCCGCGTATAAAGTTGTGGTTTTACCACTACCGGTTGGCCCCGTCACTAAAACCATGCCATGGGGCCGGGTAATTTGATGACGAACCCGTTTCACTAGATCGTCGGGCATACCGGTTTGATCTAATGACAGCACACCAGACGTTTGATCAAGTAAACGCATAACCACAGACTCGCCATATTGAATCGGCATGGTTGACATACGAACATCAACACTGTGTCCTGATATTTGCATATGGAAGCGGCCATCTTGTGGAATACGCTTCTCTGAAATATCTAGGCCAGCCATCAGCTTTAAACGTAATACCATGGCTGAGGCTATTTTGCTTTCTTTTAGTATACTTTCTTGTAACACCCCATCGATACGCTGACGAATACGAAGTTGGCTTTCATCTGGCTCAATATGTATATCTGAAGCGCGCATTTGCACTGCATCTTCAAAAACTGATTGCAACAATTTGCCTACGGTGGCGTCGCCGGTTTCATCAACAAAAGAGGTGGTTAAATCAAAGCTTGATGATTGTTCATATTCTTCTTCTAACTGGCTTGCAAATGATTCAATATCGGCCGTTCGTCGATACATTCCGTCAAATGCTTCAAACATTTGCGAGTCCATGACTACCGCAAGCTCTATTTTTTTCGGGGAGAGTAGTTGCTCTAGCTGATCGAGCGCATTTAAATCCGCTGGATCACTCATACCAATAAGGACAGAATCACCTTTATCTTCAATAATTAATGCCCGTAACCTTCTGGCATGCACTTCGGATAATAGGCTAGCACTTTCGGTCGCGATGCGAAGTTGGCTAATATCTAAAAATGGCACGTCGAGTTGTTGTGCTAAAAACTCTAACAATTGTCGCTCTGATAAATAGTTTAACTCAATCAAGGTATCCCCGAGCTTCCGTCCGGTGGTTTTTTGACTATTCAACGCCTGCATTAATTGTTCGTTACTAATAATATGCTCATGTACTAGCAAGTCGCCAAGGCGCATTTTTAATTTAGGGGCGGCCATAATTTTTACTCTCCAAGTTGTAATATGAAATCAGGCAAGCCTAATTGTAGTAACAATTGATGCTCTAAAATGGAACACCTTTTCAATTTAGCAGCATTCATGGTATTTACTCTCCTAGCTCTTGTAGGCGTTGCTGTGCAAACTTAGCTGATGATGCCGATATATCGGTTTTAGTTAACGCCTGCGCATAGGCGTTTTTTGCCAAATCAAACTGACTATTTTTGTCATAAACTATGGCCAAACCCAAGTGCCAACGTCCACTAAATGGTTGCATGTTAATCAACACCTTATAAGCGCTAATGGCACTAGAGTATTGTTCAATTTTTTGGGCAATATTCGCTAACATCACTTGGTATTGTTCGTGTTCAAGGGCAGCAAGTGGCATTAAGGTGGTATAAGCGGCTTGATGTTGCCCTTGCGTGAGATGAATTCGTGCTTTTAACAAACGCAATTCGCCATCCTGCCTATCTAATGCGATCCCTTGTGCTAACAAATTCAACGCTTGTTGATACGATTTTCGCCCAAACCATAAGGCTGCAAGATTTTTACGAGCTTGCTTATGCTCAGGCTCGACAATAAGCACATCTTCAAATAACTGTTCAGCTTTAGTTATATCTTTAGTATTAACGGCTTTTTCAGCTTTTGCTAACTTTTGTGCCACTAATTCTTTTGCGGTTAACTGCCTTCTAGAAACCGTCATTTTCGCAGGAACAATTGCTGAAGGTTCAACCATATCAGACTCAGCTATTTTAGCCTTAGGTTGAATCGCTATTTTACTATTATTAGCAAGTACGGGGACTCTAACTTTTTCGTTGGGCTGTGTTGTTAATTCCTTTGCTACTGCTTGAGTTTTTATCGGTTTTAATACGTTGGCAACATTTTCCTGCGCAGGTTCTGACTGGCTTTCATTAGTGGTTTCACTATTAGTTTCCCTATTGGGCTTGGATTTGGCAAACTCAGTTATTGCTTTATTAGGTGCTGCAACAGTTGTTGATTGGCGCTGCTGATCAGGTGTAACCACTGTTGGTAATTGCTGCTGTTGTGTTGGTACGTGTATGTTATTTTGTTCTTGGGTGTTTGCTACCCTTTGCGCTTGCTGACTCTGGTTAATATCGGCCCGCGCTTGTAGATCCCAAATATAGAAACCAAGGGCATTGATGCATAGCAATACCAGTGCCGTTATTGCTACAATGGTTAAGGTTGAGTTCTTTTTCGCTGTCACTGTGGCAATCGGCGTATGCCCTGACTCAGGTGCACGCTCATCCAAATCTTTAAGCATTTGATTTATAACGCTCATAATGCTCCCCCTGACTGATAAAAAGCATAAACAAAATATGCCAATATTATTAAAAGCACAATCATGGCACTTAATGACAAAACACCAACTGTGTTTATCTTAGTGATGTTGCTATCACTACCAGCAACACTCTCAGTATCTTTTATTGCCGCCTTAAGCTGCTTTTTTGTCATTTGATAATGCCCTTGCCCATAGCTTAACATCAGCATTTTATGGCATAAAACGTTGACAATCCTAGGGATACCTTTACTAACTTTAGTGATTTTATTACAAATATTAGTTGAAAAAAGTACCGCGCCTTTATACCCAGCAACGTGTAATCTATGCTGTATATATTGCTGCACTTCTTCGCTATTCATCGCTCTTAACTGATACGAAAAAGTAATACGTTGGCGCAATTGCCTAAATTGGGTTTGGGCTAACCGTTGATCAAGTTCAGGCTGAGCGAACAACACGACTTGCAATAACTTGCGTGTTTCTGTTTCTAAATTAGTAAACAACCTCAAGGCTTCTAGACTTTCAGCCGGCAGCGCTTGTGCCTCATCGAGTATAAGTACCACGGAGTGACCTTTACTATGCAATTCCAACAAACGATTTTGAATGCGCTGTGTTAATAACTGTGCTGACATGCGCTGGGCTTGTTTGACTCCTAGTTCCAGTGCAACCGCACGTCTTAGTTCATCAGGGTTCAAATAAGGGTTGGGAATATAAGCGGTTATAAAATGTTCAGGTATTTCGTTAAGCAGTTTTCGGCATAACAAGGTTTTACCTGTTCCAACTTCACCGACAACTTTAATAAAGCCCTCGCCAGTTTTTAATGCCGTCATTAATACGGCAAGCGCCTCATTATGAGGCTCAAGCGCTAAAAAAAAATGCGTATTGGGTGTCAGGGTAAAGGGTAACTCTGTTAAACCAAAATGGTACAAGTACATAAGGGCTTATCTGCTTTATTCATTATTTTCTTGTTGTTCTTCCGGGAACCATTTTTTTAATAGCGCTCTTGCATCCTGCAGTTGAGTTTTCCATGTGTCCTGTCCAATAACGACGGGTTTCAGTAAAATAACTAATTCTCGTTTTTGTGTTGACTCACTAACACTTTTAAATAAACCACCCACTAACGGAATATCCCCTAATAAAGGGGTTTTTGATTCTTCGTCAACTTTGTAAGTTTCAATTAAACCGCCGATAACCACTATTTCACCTGATTTTGCCCGAATAATGGTGTCTGATTCACGCACTCGACTTTGTGCTAACGGTAAAAGGAGTGTTTCCTCGCCAAGTTGTATGGTTTTATTTTGTTCTGCGGTCAGTGTAACTGAAGGGTGAACATGTAAAATAACCTCCCCTTCTTTATCGATCTGAGGGGTTACGTCTAATGCAATACCTGAGAAAAACGGCGTCAGCTCTACTTCTGGTGTAGTGGTAGTTGAAGTCCCCGTAGTGGTAGTGCTAGAAACGTCAGTAACAAAGTATTCATCTTCACCTACTTTTATCACCGCTTTTTGATTATTAGTGGCGGTAATTCTTGGGCTTGATAGCACTTGCACGTTGCCTTGCGTTTGCAGTAAATTGATGACACCACTAAAATCAGGACCTGAAAAACTTAAAGCGGTTGCGCCACCAATATTGCTTGAAATTGCATTGCCTTGAATATTTCCACTGGTACTGAAGGTTAAATCAGTTTTGCCCAAGCTACCCAGCACTTCATTCCAACGCACACCCTGTTGGTAATCATCATTTAAAGTGACTTCCATTATTTTTGCTTCAATAATCACTTGGCGGTGTAAATGTGACTCAGTATCGCTGATAAACTGTTTAACCGCAGTGATCTCTTCAGGCAACCCACGAACGGTTACTAACCCTGCTTGCGGTGAAACAATCACCGAGCGACCATCTTCTGTTCCTACAAATGCCGTCAGGGTTTCTTTTAACTCAGTCCAAAAATCAGTTTCGTTTTCAGTGTAGATATTAATACCATTGCTTTGACCATTTTGGCTATTTTGGTTATTGCTACTACCACTACTTCTGTTGTTATTATTGCCACCATTATTATTGTTGCCACTATTAGGATCATTTTCTGAAACGCCTCCTGAATTAATACTGGTACTGGAGGTGCCAAACCGTTTTAAAAACAAATAGTTTAATGCCAGTGTTTCAGTACGGATACCTGCTGGATAAACTTGAATGACATTGCCGTTAATACGTATATCAAAGCCATAAATATCTTGAATTACATCAATAGCCTCAGTTAATGTCACATTAGTTAAATTCAAAGTAATAGTGCCACTCACCTCAGGATGAATCGCAATACTATAATCAGATCCCTCGACAATCGCTGTGAAAAAATCTTTCGCATCAACTGATGTAGCCGCTATTTCAAGTCGCTTCTCTGACAACAACCCCTGTTTAGCTTGCGTCATATTCTGCAACATTAGCTCTTGTTGAACTGAATTGGGAACAACAGTTAAAGGTTTAGGGCTATTTAACGTTTTAGTTTCACTGATAGCTTGCTCTAGGCCTTCATTCATATCCACAGGATGATCAGGAACACTTTGACAGCCAGCAAAAGTTAGCAGTAAGCTAGAAAAGGCTATTTTCAATTTTGATTGTTTCATCATTAAATTTATCTTCATCATTCTTGGACTCAAGGGTTAAGTACTATTACTCATTCGCCTTTACTGTTCTTTAGGTGTACTCGCTTTAACAATATCATCCTTAAAAATAGTTAATGTAAGCCGCTGCTTGTCACTGCGTAAAACAATCTGCTGGTCATTAACCTCAGCAAGTTGATATTCACCAATATAGTCAAACATTTTCATTACCTTACCACTAACAATAACAGTATATTCATCATTAACAGAAATAATAGACTCTAACACCAATTTTTTGCCATCAGGCGTTGCCATTGAAGTGGCGCTATAATTAAAAGGGCGTGTTGGATCATCCTGAGCTAAAGCGCCCTGATTTACTGTCAATGACAGTAAAAACACTATAATTCCACCCGTATATTTAAACACCGACAAACTCCTTCTTAGTGCCCAAACTATACATTTGTATTTCTAGCTCACTGTTGGGGTATTGTATTAATTTAAAATTAAAGTCTTGCCAGAAAAACTTCCATGACAGCTTCTCAAGACGAGATAAGTAATTACGCAATTCAAAATAACTACCTGAAAGCTTAATTTTAAAGCCATGGCGGTATAAATTAACCCCTACAGCTGTTTGATCTGCTAAATTTGTTTGACTGGCATTTAGCAACGTTGATTTTTCAGCCGTGGCATGATCTTGTTCATCTGTTAACAAGTCATTACTTAGCAAAGGCTGAGCACCAAGTAATTCAAAAGAGAGTAATGACACTCCTTGCTCAAGTTTTAATAAATCCAGTAAGGCATAACGCATTTGCACAGGACTAATTAACTCACTCGTTAAAGTCAGCAAGCTTTCATCTATTTTTGCAAGTTTAGCTTCATACTGCGCAATTTTGTTTCTAATATCGTCATTTGGATCTTGTTGTAACGCTGCCTGCATGTCTTTTACGGATGCTATAACAGATTTATTACTTACCTTCAGTCGTGAAATAGCTTGAGAAGACTGTGTGTTCTGGTTCATTTGTGGACCAATAAACAGGTAAAAACTAATGAAAATAACCGCAACCAGGCCCGTGAGCAAAATAAGGTATTGCTCACGCATAGTCAGTACTAAGAATTTATCACTGTATGCTTGCCACTGTTTAATCATGTGTAGCTGCCTCTTTGATTTTAGAGCTAACCATAAACTCAGTGATATTGTCTTTGTTTTCAGACAACTTAAAGTGGGAGAAGGACTTTCCTGATAACAACACTGAATGTTCAAAGCCAGCAAGCCAAGCAGGCACGGCCTCAGGCGTTAATGCTAACCCCGCAAAGGTCATGTTTTCATTATTAATATTTATAGTTTGCAAGCGTATATCTTGATGATGCATCTGTGCAAGTTCATCCATAGCCTTAGCGAAACCTGTAACATAGGTAATATTAGGGTTGGTTAGTTTTGTATGTAATGCTTGTTTAACCCCCATTAATAGCTTAATAGTCGCTAATCTATCAGTCAATTGACTATCTACTTTACGGGCGACCAATTGAGCAGAAAATGTTTCTAGCTGAGCGCTATAGGTATTGTTTTCTTGCTGCAAAGCCGTTAATTCAGCATGAAGTGATTGCTGATTATAATGGGTAGCTGCAACCCAACCAACCATAATTAACAGTGCAAAACCCCAAAGTGCAACCACTCTAGGTAACGTTAATAATACCTTGTCAGGGAGCAGCTCTGGCTGCAATAAATTAATATTATACTTATTAACGACACTGCCTTTATTTGTACTAGATGACATTATTAACCTCCTGATCTTGCTCGGTTACTTTTGTGTCATATAGTGTTGCGCCTATTGCTGCAGCATATTCACGGTTTGCTTGATAGCCTTCAGGTAACGCTAACAAGGTAACTGGCACTAGCGAGCTTTCGGCAAGTTTACGAGCAAAAAAGCCTTCATGGCTAATCGGCAATAGTATTTTGATCTCTCTGATAGGGGCTTGTTTTAATTGGCGTTCAAAGAAGTCGGAAGAACGCTGAATCTCTAACGCCAAATTATCTATTACCGTCATAGATAATTCATCTTCAGTTTTATTGGCAATTTGGCTAAATCCGCGTAAACGTCGATGAAAAAACAACCGACCTTGTTTGACAATCAACAATACTATTTCTTCATTAGGCTGTTGGCAAACAAGCAAACACGCATCTTTTTGGTTGGGAATAAGATTAGCAAAAGCAAACTCAGCAATAGTGATACTACAAACCTCTGCCTCACTTTCATTAACGGCAGCAACAAGGCTTTTAAGTTCATTCATCGGGGCACAAACCACATTGATTTTTTCTTGACCACCAGCCAAAACCGGGCCATCAAAATAATCTAACACCATATTTTCAGGTGCGATAGTCACCAGATCTTTTATTTGCCATTTCAGCGCACTGTTAATTTCATCTGCTGGCACTTTAGGTTTATCAACTTGCACTATTTGTGACTGTTGAGCATTGAGAACAACATGGCACTTGCCAGTAAATGGTATTTCTGCTTGCAAGTCAGCAATAGCCGCTGAAAAATCTATTTGGTTTACTTTTACGCTTTTAAATTCAATTGCTTGCTCTGAATCCTCAGCAGACGATGAGCTTGCCCCTAACGCAGGAAGAGAGCATAAGAAAACGGATGCTTGCTGCAACGAAATACCAACCAAGCGTTCCGATGGTTTTTTTGAAAAGATATTGCTTACCTGAGTTAATAAAGACATGGTTCAGTGCTATATTATAGTTACTTTATTTTTAATAATTAAATACTAAACAAGTATTTAAAAGCGGTACTTCTAACATTATCCTTTATTGCCATACACCTGCAAGTATTTTTACTTGTTTTTCCCTTTCACTTTTCTAGCTTGAGAACATACTGCCCGATAATGACCCCTCTATCTGAGTTACAACAACTAGTACATCCATTGTTTCATCAACATAATATAAACGTTTACCTAAAGCGTGATGATTTAATTCATCCTATTATTTCAGGCAATAAGTGGCGAAAGCTTAAGTATAATTTAACTCATGTAAAACAGCATAATCATTTACGGGGTGTACTGAGCTTTGGCGGTAGTTATTCTAATCATATTCATGCGCTTGCTTTTGCCTGCCACCAGCAAAATCTTCCATGTGTGGGAGTGATTCGTGGAGAAGCAAGCTATGCTAATAATTATACTTTAACTTGGGCTCGACATTGGGGGATGAAACTACATTTTGTCGATAGAAAAACCTATCGACGTCGCCATGATGATGATTTCCTTCAACAATTAAAGCATCAATACCCAAATTATTTTATTGTTCCTGAAGGGGGCAGTAATACACTAGCGATAAATGGAGTAAGCGAAGTGATCGCTGAATTAACGGAGCAACTTGAGTTTGATACCTTATTAACACCGGTTGGCAGCGGCGGCACCATAGCCGGACTGATTGCTGGCGACTACACGCTAAACACTTTACAACATAAGCTACTTGGCATTGTGGTATTAAAAGGCGCTCAATACCTAAAAGCTGAGATAGAGCAATTATTACCAAGTGATGTTGACCATAAGCACTGGCAATTACTTCACCAGTATCATCGCGGAGGTTATGCTAAATTCAGCGCTCTTGATATCGCCCGCATTGTCAAATTTAACCACATTACCGGAGTTAATTTTGAGCCGGTGTATTCAGGAAAAATGGTGCTCGCTTTACTGGATTTACTCGATCAGGGCTATTTTTCTGCAGGTGAGCGTATCGTTTTATTGCACACAGGTGGCTTACAAGGATTAGGAGGACTGATTGAACGTGGTATATTAACCGCAACACAATGGTCTGTGCCATGCTTAGAAGGGCAAAAAAAAACACCGTAACCTAAATAAGAGTACGGTGTTTTATTATCTTTAAATGTTAAACTAACTGTTTAACACTAGTAATTACGCTTCAGCGATTACAGTTACTTTAATGCTAGTATCTACATCGTGGTGTAAGTGAAGAGCGATATCGAACTCGCCAGTTTCACGGATTGCACCTAATGGTAAACGTATTTCAGCTTTTGTTACTTCAACGCCAGCTTCGGTGATCGCATCAGCGATATCACGTGTACCAATTGAACCGAATAATTTACCTTCTTCACCAGCTTTTGATGCGATGGTAATTTCAGCCAATTCAACAATTTTAGCTGCACGAGCTTGCGCTGTTGCTAAAACTTGAGCTAAGTTAGCTTCAATTTCAGCACGACGTGCTTCAAAGTGCTCAACGTTTGCTGAAGATGCAAAAACTGCTTTACCTTGTGGTAATAAGTAGTTACGTGCATAACCTGATTTAACAGTTACCTTGTCACCAAGGCCGCCTAATTTGGCGATTTTGTCTAGAAGAATTACTTCCATAATAAACCCCTTATTAGCTTACTTGTGTAAGTCAGTGTATGGTAACAATGACAAGTAACGAGCGCGTTTGATCGCACGAGTTAGTTGGCGTTGGTATTTAGCAGCAGTACCTGTGATACGGCTAGGAACAATTTTACCACTTTCAGTGATATAGTTTTTTAAAGTAGCAATATCTTTATAATCGATAGATGTTGCGCCTTCCGCTGTGAAGCGACAAAACTTACGACGTCTAAAAAAACGAGACATAATATTCTCCGAATTGGGTTTTACGCATTACACTGGGTAATAAATAAAACACTAATTAATCATTTCAATTTGTTGGGCGTGTAATACTAATAACGGATTACCGTTTCTAGATTCATGTCGGTTAATAAAACCAGACACTTTAATTTCACTTCCAACAACTAATTCACGAGTTAAGTGTGATATTTCACCTGTAGCTACAACTTGTATTCTGACAAATGCTTGTCGATTCATACCTGCTTCATTTTGTATAGACTTATGGTCTATTGAAAACTGGCTATGAACAATACCCGCTGGACTTGTTGATTGCTTTGGCGGTTTTACCACCGAGCCGACCAACACCAGGCAATTCTCTTTCGAGAGCATCACAGATGACTATTCTTCGCTAGCAGCTTCTTCTGACTTTTCTTCTGTAGAAACTTCAGTAGCTTCAACTTGCTCAGCAGCAACATCTTTCTTAACTTCACGGCGATCGTCACGACGGTCATCTTTAGCAGCAGCCATTGGCGATGCTTCAGTTACCGCGTCTTTAGTACGCATGATCATATTACGAATAATAACATCGTTATAACGGAAAGAAGTTTCAAGTTCATCAATAACAGACTGTGGCGCTTCAATGTTCATAAGAACATAGTGTGCTTTGTGTAATTTATTGATTGGGTATGCTAATTGACGACGGCCCCAGTCTTCTAGACGGTGGATTTTGCCTTCAGCAGCATTGATCAAGTCTGTGTAGCGCTGGATCATACCAGTCACTTGTTCACTCTGATCAGGGTGAACCATAAATACGATTTCGTAATGACGCATTACGAGCTCCTTATGGGTTGTAGCCTCATTTTCTGGCTCAGCCGACACCAGTTGAAGCAAGGAACAAAAAAGTTCAGGCTGAATTAAGGACGCGTATTGTAGGGAAAATAAGCGGAGAAAGCAAGCAACAAAAGTTTGATTTTTTGATTGCTTGCCGTAACGGTGTTTCGCGAAGGTAAATGGCGGCTGCTTTAAAGTGCCAGCACATTTCCGTTAAGGTTTAATTGTCCTTGGGCAAAGTTAAGCTTAACACTTAAATCTTGCGCGTTTTGTACAATAAACCCTTGCTCAACGTACATGTCAATCATAGGCGCTAATCCTAATTTGCTAAAGAATGGCTTAGGCGCTCTACCATCAGCACTGGCTTGTACTGCAGGCATAATTGACATCATGTTAGCAGCATCGAAACGTTTTTTATCAATGCTCACTTGCATTTTAGATTCAATTTTTCCTTCAGGGGTTTGTACACTTAAGTCTTGTATTTTTAATATCGGATCATCGACTAATAATTTTTCAATTAATACCGCTATTTTTGTTTGGTTTTCTGGTGCAAATATGGCCTCGCTTTCAGGGGGAAGCGTTGCCATTAATGTGTTAATTTCTTGTAATACATTAATATTAAAACGATCGAGCACAATTGCGACATTTGCATTTTCAAGCTGTTGACCTGCAGACAGCATTTTATCGACATGATAAGTAACTTCAGCTTTCATTAACTTATTGGTAACTGCAGATACCGCATTAATAAATACGTTTTCAAGTGTGATCACTGCATTGCCGGCTGAATCTTCCATATTCAATGATGCGATAGTAAAATCAAAATCGCCCGTTGAAATGGCATTACCTTGATAATAATCACCGGCAATTAGCGTTTGATCCAGTGAAAACTCAACGCCGGAAAGTGAAAAGCTTTTATCTTGGGTTGTGGTCGATAACCCAGCCCAATTGAAACGTCCCACCACGCGTTTACTATCTTCTATGGTAAAGTTGGCAATGGCTTTAGCCGAAACAAGCTTATTACCATCAATAGTTTTTGAAATTTCATCTATTTCAATGGCGGTGACGATATCTTTTGTAAATGTTATTAAGCTACTCAAATGAAGTTTATCATTAATAAAGGTCGCAATTTCTTGATCAACGTCTAAGGATTTAAAGTTTATATTCGCTTGTGAATAACTTAGCGCAAATTTAATTCCTTGTTCGGTCAAAATAACGGGGCCAAATAACAAGTTTTCTTCAACGGTAAAGGTAATATCATCAACATCTGGAGAGCCAATATTAATAGTCATCTCGGTCACTGATTTTCCTTCAAACCAATGATGGGTATATTGAGTTGAATTTACGATGATATTAGGGTTTGCATTGAGTTTATCAAAAGCTGAGCTATATTCTGTTTTAACAATGCTGCCAATAAATTTTGGCGCAATCAAACCTGCCGCAACAATAATAATAACTGTAAAGAGTATTCTTTTCATGATCTCGTCCTTGAACTAATTCCATTTTTTATGGGGGGGTTAATACCAATAGGGTATAAATATTGCCCGTGACTATAAAGTAAAATGGCTTCGTTGCAAAGCCATTCATCGACAAAAGTCAATTTCCGTTGGCTAAACGTTAGCGATTTGCTAAGCGTTGTCTCACCATTTCAAATAAACAAATGCCTGTAGCTACTGAAACATTCAAACTTGACACACTGCCAGCCATAGGCAATTTCACCAATTGATCACAATTTTCACGCGTGAGCCGGCGCATACCTTTGCCTTCAGCTCCCATTACCAAAGCCATAGGGCCCGACAATTGAACATCATACAGACATGTATCGGTTTCTCCTGCTGTGCCAATTATCCAAACGCCTTGCTGTTGGAGCTGTTTCATTGTTCGTGAGAGGTTAGTCACTTGTATTAATGGCACTGACTCAGCTGCGCCTACAGCAACTTTACGTACCGTTGCCGTTAACTTTGCCGCATTATCTTTAGGGACAATAATTGCCTGTACACCTGCAGCATC
Source organism: Colwellia sp. KU-HH00111 (assembly GCF_040362745.1). Classification (NCBI taxonomy): domain Bacteria; kingdom Pseudomonadati; phylum Pseudomonadota; class Gammaproteobacteria; order Alteromonadales; family Colwelliaceae; genus Colwellia; species Colwellia sp. KU-HH00111. The sequence goes on from NZ_BAABWO010000005.1 coordinate 87,696, forward strand.
AGCATTTCTCAGACATGCTCCTAAATTATGTGGGTCGGTCACACCATCTAAAATAAGTAGAAAAGGAGGGATATCACGTTGTTCTGCTAACTTGATAATATCGTCTAAATCATTTTCTGTCAGTACTTTTCCAGGTTTCACCCGTGCAACAACACCTTGGTGCTGTTCGCCTTCGCTTTTGTCATCTAATACCCGTCTCTGCACCATTTGAGCTGGTATACCATATTTTCGGGCTAAGTTAGTAATGGGTAGAAAACGTTCATCTTCTCGTCCCTTTAATAACCACAGTTCAATAAAACGCTCAGGAGCCTTTGCTAATAACGCGTTAACTGCATGAATACCAAACACTAACTCTTCATTTTTTGCCATTTTCTTTTTTCTCTTTTATTTTTTACTCAGGGAGCATATTTACTTTGCTTTTTTTCTAGCGTTTTTTCCCGGACGTTTTTTTCGTGCACTACGCTTTTTAACTTTAGACTTCTCTTTAGTTTTCGTTTTAGTTTTGTCTTTAGTTTTAGCATTACCTTTCGCTTTATGCTGTGCTTTACTTTGTCCTGATTTTGACGTGTCGCTGTGTTTATGTTGACGCTTATTTGAGCGCTTAGTTTTACTGCTATTGGCCTGACTTTGCTCCACCATCGCCAAGTCAATTTTCTTTTCATCTAAATTGACCGCAGCCACCTTCACGGTCACAACATCGCCAACCCGATATTTAACACCCGAATTTTCACCTGTTAAACACATCCGAACATCATCATAATGATAATAATCGCTGCTTAGCGAAGTAATATGCACTAAACCTTCTATGTGTAAATCTTGCAGTCTAATAAACAAGCCAAAATTAGTAACAGTACTAATAACGCCACTGAAACTATCACCCACATGATCTTGCATAAACTCACATTTTAACCAGTCGCTGACATCCCGTGTTGCCTCATCAGCTCTTCGCTCAGTCATTGAACAATGTTCACCCAATTCAATCACTTGCTCAAGGTTATAATCATAAGCACCCACATTAGCTTCTTGTTGAGCTTGCTCTTTCGTCTGTTCAAGCAAAATACGTTTAATAACGCGATGAACAACCAAATCAGGGTAACGTCGAATAGGTGAGGTAAAATGGCTATAAGACTCCAGCGCTAAGCCAAAATGCCCTAAATTATCACTTTGATAGACGGCTTGTCGCATTGAGCGCAATAACATGGTTTGAATCAGCTCTTGATCGGGGCGATCCGCAATCTTAGTTAAAATATCACAATAGTCACTAGGCTCAGGTTCATCTCTACTAGGGATTGTTATACCTAATTCAGCCAGATAACTAACAAAATTATTATATTTGTCTTCGCTGGGCTTATCGTGAACTCGAAATAACCCTGGTTTATTGTGCTTTTCTATAAATTGAGCGGTCGCCACATTCGCCAAAATCATGCACTCTTCGATAATTTTATGGGCATCATTGCGGATAAGGGGGATCACACTTTCAATTTTTTTATCGTCATTAAATAAGAATAATGACTCTTGGGTTTCGAAGGCAATAGCCCCTCGTTTAGCTCGTGCATCGCTTAACGCTAGGTACATTGATTTTAGGTTTTCTAAATCTGGTACTAATGCTGAATATTGATTTCTAAGGTTTTCACCTGCTTCAGTGTCTTGCCCGTCAAGCATAGTTGCAACTTTGCTATAAGTAAAACGGGCATGTGAACGCATCACCGCAGGGTAAAACTGACTCTTTGATAAATGCCCTGTCGGGCTAACGGTCATTTCACATACCATACAAAGTCTATCGACATCGGGGTTTAATGAACATAAACCATTAGACAGTTTTTCCGGTAACATCGGAATAACCTGACTAGGAAAATATACAGAGTTTCCACGTGAAATTGCTTCATCGTCTAAGGCGCTGCCGTGACGAACATAATAGCTAACATCAGCAATCGCAACCCACAAACGCCAGCCACCTGACGCGTCTGGTTGGCAATACACTGCATCATCAAAATCTCGAGCATCTTCACCATCAATAGTCACTAGCGGTAAATCACGTAAATCTTTACGGGGTAATTTTGCTGATTCTTCAACTTCATCAGCTATACTAGCAACTTCGGCTTGCACGGTGTGAGGGAATTGATGCGGTAAATCATGGGCGCGCAAGGCTATTTCTATTTCCATACCCGGTGCTAAATGATCACCTAATACCTCAATTACCTCACCAATGGCATGTGAGCGTTTAGTAGGTCTTTGTACCAAGTTAACCACCACCATTTGCCCATGACGCGCCCCCAATTTTGCTTTCGGGTCAATCAGTATTTCTTGCTTTATTTTACTGTCTTCTGATACGACCGAGCACACATGGTGATCAACATAAAAACGCCCAACAATCGGTGCTTTTCTAGGTTCAATAACCTCTAAAATTTTAACTTCTTTTCGGCCTTTACGATCGGTACGATCAACTAATATAGCTTGCACCACATCACCATGAAACACTCGCTTCATTTCATGTGATGAGATATAAAAATCTTTGCCGCGCTTATCTTTAACACTTGCATCATCCGGCGAGAAAAAACCAAAACCATCTCGATGACCAAGCACAGTACCGGTTAACAAGTTACTTTTAGCTGGTATCGCATATTGCTTGAACTTATTAAAATAGAGTTGACCGCTATTTTCCATAGCGCGTAGACGACGTTTTAAACCCACCAACAAATGCTCTTCTTGGTAGTTTAGCGTTTTAACTAGGGTGTTAAAGGTAGGGGGAGGAGCGCATTTTTCGATAATCGAAAGTAATAGCTCACGAGAAGCAACGGGCTTTTCATATTTTTTAGCTTCACGTTTAGCGTGAGGATCGTTTAGGGTCACAATAATTGGGTACTTGTTATAAGTTGAAAAAATAAATTATGTCTGAACCCGTCGAAACCGAGTTCAATCATGCTATTGCAAGTATATCACAAACTTATTAGACCATAGTTAGAAAGTTAACTGCCGTGTCGTACTGCCCCTAATTAGTGTAGTCACTTTTTTTAGCTGCATTCACAACCTTTGCTGGCATTTTTTTCGCTAATTGCTGCTTTAACTGATTAATTTTTTTATGGGTGCTTTTATTATCTGTGATGGCATGATGGAGCTGTGAATATAGTGCAGGGTAGTCCAGAGGACTGCCATGCCCCTGTTGATATAGTGTTGCTAAGCGCATTTGAGCGGCAAGATTATTCATAGCAGCGGCAGCTTTTAGAAACACGATAGCTTGCGCTATGTCCACTTGGACAAACTTGCCAATATGATAATAACGCCCCATTTGTTCAAGACCTTCAATTAAGCCCTGATCAGCTGCTAAACGCATATAGTGTAACCCTAAGGCAATATCTTTTTTTACACAGACACCGTAAGCTAACATATCGCCCCACAAAAATTGATAAGACGGCATTTTAGCCTTTATTGCGCGCGCTTCAATATCTTGCACTAGTTGGCAATCATCTATAACAACCTGGCTTAAATGTTTGTTTTCTTTAATTAAGTTAAGCAACTGATTGTCTGTGTATATTTGCACTGCGGTTAAATTTTGTCCTTGCACAGACGAGATAAAACCAACAAACATGAAAAGTATTAACGTACGCATAAATATTCCAATATAAAAATTGCTGCTTGTAATCATTGATATATTACTGCTATCGGCAGTAAATGATAAAACTGAATACTTGTAGGCTTAATTAAGCAATTAAGAGGCCAGTTTACTGTCAAACTCACAGTTTTATAATCACATTTCATTGTGTAATTTTAATAATATGACTAGTATCAATATAGGGTTAACACCTAAATAGTGCCTTGGTTTTTTTGTCATATATTACATGGTCATCAATTCAATGATTATAGAAAAGCAACTTTGTGAATTAAAAGTAGGTCATTACGTGACTGATATTGCCAAACAAGACGGTGACTTTGTATTAAGTGCTCCAGGGCATATTAAGAGTAATAAGGTCATTAGCAAACTAAAAAACAAACAGGTTACTTCTGTTTTTATCGATACTAGTAAAACCCTAGAACAAATAAAGCTTAACAAAACTAAAGCAGAGATTGCCGCAGAAGTAAAACAAGCAAAAGCCATTTTTCATCAATCAAAAAATGTTCAAAAAGATTTATTTTCTAAGGCTTTAAGTGGCGCTACTATTGATTTAACACCGGTAGTAGAGGTAACCAACCAAACCGTTGATGCTATATTTAATAGCCCTGACTCCTTAGCCTGCATGGTCAATATTCGAAAAAAAGATGAATATTTACTCGAACATTCGGTTGCCGTATCTGTGTACATAACCATTTTCGCACACTTTTTAAAAATGAGTAAGCAGGTAGTGCAACACCTTAGCGTTGGCGCTTTTTTGCATGATATAGGTAAAATCAAAATTCCGGACGAAATACTCAATAAGCCAGGAAAACTCACTGATGAAGAGTTTACTATTATGAAAACTCATGCAAATCACTCTATTGATATTATTAAAAAAACACCAGGCATTAGTAAACTAAGCTTAGAAGTGGCGGCATTACATCATGAAAAACTTAATGGTGAAGGTTACCCTTTTCAAATTAAAGGCAAGGACATCCATAAATATGGCCGCATGATTGCCATTTGTGATATTTTTGATGCCTTAACGGCAAATCGTTGTTACAAAGAAGGATTCCCTCATAATAAAGCATTCTCAATTTTACGAGAACTGGCAAAAAATAATCATTTAGATGCCAAGCTTGTTGACCAGTTCATTCAGTGTCTTGGCGTTTTTCCTATTGGTTCATTGGTGCAGTTAGAGTCTAAAAAACTGGCGGTGGTAGAACAACGTAATAATGAGGATCCTACTAACCCACAAGTCCGTTCCTTCTATAGCGTTAAACTTAATCAGTATCTCAATACCCAAGATGTTGATTTATCTGAAACTGACGACTTTATTGTTAAAGCAGTCAGAGCTGAAGAATTCGATCTTGATATGAATGCAATTATTGAAATGTTATTAACGGAAGGTTAGTATTTGTTAACTGGAATAAAAACCAACCGCCCCTAATTCACTAGCAGGTGTTTCTTCTTATGTCTGAATACACAATAGAATTAGAAAACAAATTAGCTACGCTCATTGAAAACTCTCGCGCCAATGCTGATATCACCGAAAAACTTTTTGAAATTGAAACGCAAATTTTACGTTGTAAAACCAGTCAAGAATTACTGCAACAACTGCTAACCTTAATTAAAGATAAATTTAACTTATCTGGCATATATTTATTATTAGCAGATCCGACCCCGATCAGTTATTTGCTTAGCGGTAATATGCAATCAAACTGGCATTCTAGACATAGCAAAAATATCGCCTTTACATTATTGCAACAACTTCACCCCAACAGAAAACCCTTACTAACTAATACTATTGCAGATATTAGCAGCATACTGCCAAAAAATTTAATTGAGCACACACAGTCAGCAGCCTTTGTGCCTTTAGTGATTGAAGATAAGCTTTTTGGCAGTTTGCTATTTACCGATAACAATAAAAACCGCTTTCAACCCGACTTAGGTACCCTACATTTAGAGCAGCTCGCGGTGAAGGTGAGTTTATGTTTGTCTAATGCGCTGATCAGAGAACAGCTTGAATATATGGCCCATTATGATCGATTAACCGGTGTCGCTAACCGCCGTCTTATGGAAGCATCCATCAATGAAGAGCTCATTCGGCAACGACGCTATCAGGTGCCTTTTTCAGTATTGTTCATTGATTGTAATAAGTTTAAGCAAATTAACGACACTTATGGACATGATTGTGGTGATAAGGTACTCACTTATGTTGCCTCTCAACTACAAGAGCTAATTCGTGAAAACGATAAATGTTTCCGCTATGCCGGCGATGAATTTGTTATCACCTTAGCGAGCCAAACCTACCAAGAAGCTCAACTAGCCTGTAAACGCTTAACAGAATTTTTTATTAAAAACCCCATGCCCTATCAAAACTCTTACCTCCCCATCACTATTAGTTGCGGTGCTGCGGCGAGTGATGGTAACAAAACCATGGAAGAACTTTTAAAAGAAGCAGATGAACAACTATATTTACACAAAAAAGCGGAGGCTACACATTAATGCCTGTCGTCTTTAATAAAATTGAGCGCAAAAAAAACCTGCGTGATAGCAGGTTTATCAAAATAGTTTCAGTATAATCAAGATGACTACATTGAAAACGAAGACCCACAGCCACAAGTAGTGGTGGCATTAGGATTATTAACCACAAAACGACTACCTTCTAAACTTTCTAGATAATCTACTTCGCCATCAACTAAATACTGCAAACTCATAGGATCAATCACCATAATAACGCCTTGTTTTTCTATCGTCATATCACCGTCATTGATTTTTTCATCAAAAGTAAAGCCATACTGAAAACCAGAGCATCCCCCGCCCGTAACGTATACTCTAAGCTTTAACTCAGGATTCTCTTCTTCAGTAATTAACGACAACACTTTTTTTGCCGCGGCATCGGTAAATTTAATCGGTAATTCTGGGGTTTCGATAGGATCTGACATTGAACTCTACTTTACTGTATTAGGAAATATGCTTTAAATCGCGACAATTATCTTAAACCTGACTAATTTAATCAAGTATTATTACGAAATTATTCAATAGACCAAGGAATTGTTTTATTAAGCTTTTGGTATTTTTGCCATTTATTTTTGGTTAAAATCGCAGAAAACTGCACTTTTTCAGCAATAAAATTGCTTGGTAGGGTAAAACTTCCCTCAATGACTTGAAAATACTTAAAGCTGAATGAAAGCGATTTTTTGGTGGTTGAAGAAATATCGGCTAAGGATAATTGGCTTGGCTGATCCGCCAAACTACCTGTTATAACCAAATCGACAAAACCTTTAACATAACGTTTTTTTAATTTTTGTTGCACTAAGACAATTTGAAAATTGTAATGATTAGGGCTTTGACTTGGCGTTATCTTGATATTATCAATCACTAAACCATTAGCGTCTTTTTCCGGCGCCATAACTTTTTCATAAAAGGCGAGTTCTTTTTTAACCTGATAATGTGCTTGCGACATTTCCTTTAACATCGCTTGTGCGTTCTGGCTAGCAAGCTGCTCTACCGCTAATTCCACTTCTAAAGTATGAATACGTTCTACGTGATCAGCCTGTTGTTGATAAAGCTGATCAAGTCGACTTTTTTGTTGCCCTAGAGTCACTGATTGATAATTATGATAGTAATTGCCGAATCTATAACCTATAAATAAACAAAGCACGATTAAAATCATTAGAATAAGTGCCGATTTAAAGGGCCCTAAACGCTCGGTTACTACGGTAAGATTTATTTTTGCTAACCAATTCATTTGTAACGTACAATAACCTTATAATCAGTAAAAAACATCATGACACTTAACTATATATAATAAGCAACTAGTCACTAACAATGAGCTATTTTAGCACAACAAGAAAACATTTATCGTTACCTAAAACTTCATGGCAAATATGTTTACTTGCGATTGTTGGGGGGTTCGCATCGGCATTATTAGTGATCTTATTTACCCTGTTGATTGAAGAGTTGCAACAACTCTACTTAGTTGAACGCGACAACTATAACACCTTAGATGGTGTAAGTCGTTTTGATTTACCCATAATTGGCTCACTGATCATCTTATTATTTGCTTGGCTTACTGGGTATAAATACCTTAGAACCGGCATTCCTTTTGTGTTACACCGATTAAAAGTTGCTCATGGTGTAATCCCGTTTAAAAATACCTTTAATCAATTTTTTGGCAGCGCTGTTGCCCTCGCCTCTGGGTTTTCAGTAGGCCGAGAAGGCCCTGCGGTTCATTTAGGAGCCGCAGCAAGCAGCTTTATTGGCAGTATATTTAAACTCCCATATAACAGTATTCGCACTTTATGTGCATGTGGTATAGCTGCAGGCATAGCAGCAACCTTTAATACTCCCATTGCCGCTGTATTATTTGTGATGGAAGTTATTATGCGCGAATATAAAATTCATATATTTATTCCTGTGATGTTAGCGGCCTTAGTAGGTTCTTTGGTTACCCGCAGTGTTTTTGACGTCTCTCATAACTTTGAATACTTTGATAAAATAGAGCTTATTCCTCAACATTATATTCCTTTGGTAATATTAGGCATTCTGTTAGGAAGCCTCGCCGCCGCTTTTAATAAAACCTTAGTTTCAGTCATCAAACAAAGTGACAAACTTCATATTGTTCCTCGGTTGATGTTAGCCGCTATGATTACCGGTAGCCTTGGTTATCTTGTGCCTGGTGCTATGGGTGTAGGTAGCGGCGCAATTGATGTATCGCTTGCCAGTAGTTGGCATATCGGATTATTAATAAGTTTACTGTTAGCCAAATTTTTAATGACTACCTTTGCTTTAGGCTTGGGGATTCCTGGTGGTATCGTTGGCCCTATCATAGGCATTGGCGCTATTGCTGGTGGTTTGGGTGGCGCTTTAGCAATGCAATTCATTCCTGGTGAACATATAGGTAATGATTTTATTTTAATGGGCATGGCTGGCTTTATGGCTGCAACGTTAAATGCACCGCTTGCCGCTTTACTAGCCGTGGTAGAGTTATCTGGCCAATTAGAAATCATATTGCCAGCAATGATTGTGATCACAGTGGCCAGTATTATTTCTGGTCAGCTATTTAATAATCGCTCTGTTTTTATTATGCAGCTCGATGTGCAAGGTTTGGCTTATCGCAAGCCTCCCATTGAAAAAACCCTGCAAAAAGTGGGCATTTTAAGCTTAATGATCACTAAGTTTGAGTTAGTTGAACAAGCTTCTAGAGAAGCACTAGCTGGACTGATTGTCACCACTGACTCGACCATCCCTGTACTCAACAGAGCGAGCAAAAAAGTAATGCGGCATAATACAGTTACCGAGCAAGTTAGCTATTATTGGGCAGTATTTAATGAGGAGGCTCCCTTAGCGACTAACCCACAATCAAAAACGCCTAATATTGAATCATCAAACTACCAAATTACTGAAAAATTAAAGGTGCATAAATTGATACCTTTATCTCATCAAGCAACGTTAGCCGAAGCCTATCTTGCACTGGTTAATGATCGTTGCGGTGGTGTGTATATCTATCAAAATAGTATTGATGATATTATTGGCATTGTTACTTTTGAGCAAATAAGACAATACCTAGTCACGGGTAAACTGATCAAGAATGTCATACCCACACAAGCATTAGCGAGAGCATGCGTAGTTGAAGGAAAATAAAATTAATGAATGACTTTTTAATGAATAATATTTTGTGGTTTAAAGCCTTCCACGTGATTTTTATGGTTGCTTGGTTTGCCGGTATTTTTTATCTACCACGTTTATTTGTTAACCATGCCGAAACACAATCTGACAAAGTTGCTCAACAATTAAAAGGCATGGAAAAACGCTTACTGTACTTTATAACACCGTTTGCAGTGTTTACTGTTGTCTTAGGTTTATTACTTATTTATACCTATGGCAATGATTGGTTTATTGCCGCCAAATGGCTGCATATTAAAGTGACTTTAGTTATTTTATTACTGTTTTATCATGGCTACTGTTTTAAATTGGTAAAGGTATTCCAACAAGACAACAATACACGCTCAGGTAAATTTTATCGCATCTTCAATGAAATCCCTGTGTTTATATTATTTATTGTTATTATTTTAGCATATGTGAAGCCAGTATTTAGCTAATGTGCCGAGACCTTTGAAAACACATGGTTCTTGCTACCCTACTCTAAAAAGCATTTTAAAATAACTAAGTACTGAAGATAGAATAGAGTATTGTTTTTTATACATAGTTAGTTATAATTCGCGCAAATATAATATCTTTACACATTAAAAGGACTTAAAATGCTAAAAGCAGTGATTGCTTGCGCCTTTATCAGCACAGTTTTATTATCCCTCTTTGTATCATCAACTGAATATCAAACAAATGAAGTTGGCTTTTCCAGTGGCCAGTTGCAAGTCTCTGAAAGTGGCGCAGCCCAATACCATGTACCAATATCCTTACCTTCTGGTGTTGCAGGTGTTAAACCTCAAGTCGCGCTCTCTTACAATAGCCAAGGCGGTGACGGTAGCCTTGGTGTGGGTTGGAGTCTTTCAGCAGGCTCTGCCATTGTGCGATGTGGACAAAACTTTGTTAACGATGGTAAAAATTTAGGTGTAGATTATTCTACAGAAGATAGATTTTGTTATGGCGGACAACGCCTAATCCCCAATAATAGCCAAAGCAATTACTATACACCTGGAACAAGCTACCATACTGAAATTGATAATTTTTCAATTATCACAGGTGTTGGTGGCTCTACCTCGACTGGCCCTCAGTACTTCACTGTTGAAACAAAATCAGGTGAAACCCATTACTTTGGTAACTCTGGTCACCCAAATTCCGCTGATGCGTTTGTACAAACACAGCAAAATGCTGCTATCGCAAGGTACTGGTCGATAAAAGCCATTGAAGATGTAAAAAATAACATTATTCTATTTAACTACACGGAAGATGTAACCAAAGGGCGCCATCAATTAAGTCAAATCACTTATGGCGGTTATCGCACTAACAGTGTTAGCCAAGTGATCAATAACAGCCATTCGGTTAATTTTCATTATGCTAATAACCCAACTTTTGATAATAAAACAGGTTACATTGCAGGTAATTTAGTGGGCAGTGACGTTCACTTATCACGTATTGAAGTAAAGCAAGATAATGACGTCTACCGTAATTACCATTTAACCTATGAGCTACCCGCACACGTTGAAGACAAAAAATACTTAACCGCAATTCAAGAATGTTTAGATGGCACCACATCGCACTGTTTAGCACCAATGAAGTTTGATTGGCAAAAACAAACATCTAGTTCAACTTTTGAACTTGTGAATACTTCGCCATCAACGCATGGCAGTTCTTACATGAGAGAAGGCGGCAGTTTTGTTGACTTGACCGGTGATGGAAAACCTGAACTTATTTACCCCAACAATTATAGTGGCTGGTCAATTTATGGCGCAGATGCAAACGGCAACTATTCAACTGTTGAGGTTGCAAATAGCCATACATCAAATAGTAAAATGCAACACAGCCGAGTTATTGACTACAATGGTGATGGACGCAATGATTTTTTGTTCATTCGTAGTAATAACCAATGGGCAGTTATTACGGCTAAGGCTGGTATAATATCCGATGCCTGTAATCAAATGGGTAGCCAACAACTTTGTACAAATCAAACACAAACTTTTACCTTTGAAACGGTTGATTTAAATCTTGATTCGTATAACAAAGAAAAATCAATGATTATGGACATTGAGGGTGATGGCTTTCACGATATTGTCTTTTCAAAATACAACACAATTAAATACCACAAAAATTTAGGTGGCACTAATGGCTTTGCTGCTGAGCAAACCTTAACGATTTCATCAACTACCTCACTAAACTCTGCATCACTTTCACTCTTAGATAAAGCAACATCTGTCGATATCAATGGTGATGGTATTCCTGATTTAGTGATTGATACATGGAGTGGCGGAACGACTAAAATTATATTGGTTGGCACTGGCACTGGTTTCGAAGAATATGCCTCTTTTAGCTCTCGTGGCGGAAGCGAACTCTATGGTTTTACCCCCGTTGACTTTAATGGTGATGGCCTAACAGACTTTGCTTATATCTATAACAATAAATGGCATTATCGCTTATCAACGGGCACAGGGTTAACAGAGCAAGTACAGCTCAAAATTGCTCCTTCAATGGGGAGTACGCCATCAATTGACATCAACGGTGATTATGCTGACTTTTATAATCAACACCGCTTTGCTGATATCAATGGCGATGGTAAGACAGACGTTATTGCCTATCGTGAGCAATACCCTCAAAGCTACTATGATTATTCTATTTCTTATATTGATACCAATGGTCAAGTGCAGTTTGTTCAACGCGGTACTCAGCAGTTGGCATTTAGAGGTAACTTGAGCTTTGCTGATATTAATGGTGATGGCACCTTAGATATAATGTCTAGGCAAAACGCTGGTGATGCATGGGAGAAGTACGACGCTTTACCAAACAAAACGCCATTTGCGGTGATCACAGGCGTTAACAATGGTTTTGCCCCCAAAACAACCCTAGATTATGCGTTAATCAATGACCCAAGTGTTGCTATTTCAACACCATCAACAAATAACACCAGTGCAGACTACGCTGATATAACTTCAGGTGTTTATGTGGTTCGTCAAGTAGAAACCGAAAACTCTGCAACCAGCAATACCACCAATAAAGTATCTTATGCATACGGCGGCGCACTGGTACATAAAAAAGGACGTGGCTTTTTAGGGTTTGAAGTACTGTAAACTAATAGCCCTCAAAATAAGGTAACAACACAAACGCGTTATCACCAAGTGTTCCCTCTGGCCGGAAAACCCAAAGAAACATTACAATTCTATAAAAATAACTACCTGTTAGCGCACACAACCAACAGTTACGATGTGCTAACATCAGCCAATAGCGGCGTTTTCCCTTATGTTAGCACTACTGAGGCATACCAATGGTCTGTTGATTTACATACGGGTACACCTATCCAATATGAATTAACTAAGTCACTTGCAACCCAGACATTTGATGATTGGGGAAACCTCACGTCAAGCAATATAACCTTATCAGCTCACAATGGCAGCAATGCTGCTACAACCGATACAAACAATACATACTCGCCAAGCGGTTTTGATGCCGTCATGGCAAAACGTTTGGGTCGTATTAGTCAGGCAGTGGTAACTAAAACGCGTAATGGTCAATCAACGAGCAGAGCCTCCTCTTATAGCTATTACAGTGATGGATTACTACAATCCTCTTCTATTAATGGCCTAACGACAACAACACAGTATGATAATCACGGCAATAAAACCCTAGTAAGTAAAACAGGGGCGGTTGATGCTTTTGGTACAATGCAAACGCGCAGCGCTGAAATTGGCTATTCAAGCAACGGGCGATATGCTCTATGGAAAGAAAACGCCCTAGGCGAAAGAGTGAACTACACCTACAACGGTTATTCTGGTGATTCAGTGACCGGGCGAATTTGGCAAATGAAAACAACAGATGCCAATAGCTTATCCTCAACAACACATTTTGGCTATGCGGGTGAAACCGTTAAAATTGCCCATTCAGATGGCAATGAGAGTTTGCTAAGTCGAGAATTTTGCTCAACCACCTATTGTGAAAATACACAAGCTTATTACGTTGAAATAATCGATGCACCCGGAAAACCCTCCTCAAAAGCATTTTATAATCACTTCGGCCAAAAAATCGAAAAACGCACCAAAGGCTTTGACGGTCGTTGGGTTGTGGTTAAGACAGAATTTGATGACTTTAGCAGGCCGGCGCGTGTATCTCAGCCTCACTTTGATGGCAGTACACCCTATTATAGTGAGCAAACCTATGATGATTTAGGTCGTGTTGTTAACGAAAAAACACCAGATGTTAATAATAGCTTCTCTGAGATATCTCGCCAATATAAAGGGCTAACAACGGTCATTACAGACCCGCGCAACAATCAACACACTGAATTGAGAGCCCCTGATGGCAAACTTGAGCAAAAAACCAATCTAAGCGGCGCTGGTCACCAACAAACTATCGATTATAGTTACAACCCCTATGGGCAGTTAACACAAGCGACAACCTCTGATTCCTCAATGCCAGGTAAGCAATCGGTCATCGTGAATGGTTATGACAGTTATGGTCAAAAAATTTCCATGGATGACCCCGACAAAGGCGCATGGACTTTTGATTATAACGCCTTTGGTGAGCAAATTTCAGTGTTAAATGCTAACAACCAAACATTGACTAACAGCTATGATATTTTAGGTCGCGTAATACATCGAACCGATGCTGATGGCGAAACTTGCTGGAACTACGGCTCAGTTGCTGATGCCGGTATTAAGGCCGTTGGCAAACTAAAATCAGTGAGCCAAGGCACTGGAAACACTTGTAGCACACCAACGTATTCAGAACATTATTACTTTGATAGCCTAGGCCGTTTATCTCAAACCGACACCTTAAATCAGGGGGTTAATTTTACATCGAGCTTAACCTATGACCAATATAGCCGTGTGCAAGAAGTTAACTACCCTACTGGCTTTCAAGCATTTTCTATTATCAATGAATACAATGCCAATCACTACCCTTATAAACAAACCAATGGCCGAACGAATGCGCTTTTAAAAGAAGTGAAGGCAACGGATGCTTATGGCAATGTGACCGATGAGCGTTTTGGTAATGGCACAGAAACAACGCGAATTTTCAGAGCTGAAACCGGACATATTAGTAGCCTTAGTTTAACTGATGGTGCCAATAATAGCCTGCATCAAATTTCTTATGATGGTTTTGATAAATCAGGCAATTTAACCAATAGGTCGACCACTTATGGCAACGTAGCTAGCTCAAGTTATAGTGAAGTGTTTACCTATGATAGATTAAACAGACTAACCAACCGCAGTTTTAGTGGGCAATTACCAAGCCAGCCGGCTTTAGCAACAAACTTTAGTTATACCTATGATGGCTTTGGTAACTTTACCGATAAAGCCGGTGATAGTAGTTATGAATACAGTAATTCAGCAAAACCCAATCGATTAACCCGTTGGGATGGACAAACCTTAAGCTATGACGACAATGGTAACGTGTTAACTGATGGCGACCGTACCTTCACTTATACTGCGTTTGATAAAGCCAGTAATATTAGCAACACGGCGGGACATTCAACCAGTTACCAATATGGTCATAAACGTCAAGTTATTTACCGCACTGACCATGTTCAAGAAGAGAATAAATGGCTGACTAAATCAACCCACTATGTTGGCGGTAGCTATCAACGTGTTAATACCCATTATGATGATGGCAGCCAAGCAGATAAAGTTGAACATCACTATTTTGTTGGTGGTATAAAAGTCACGCAATATGAAGCAACTAACACTGAGCGAACCACATACCTACATCAAGATTTTCAAGGGTCAACTATCACAGTAACCGATGACAATGCGACGGTGTTAAAACAATACATTTATACCCCTTTTGGTGAACAAAAAGTCATCTCGGGTGGATTACTCGCCAGTAACATGGCACGTGGCTATACTGGCCATGAAATGGTAAACCACCTCAATATTATTCAAATGGGTGGTCGCATCTATGACGCTAAAATGGGACGATTCTTACAAGCAGATATTGCTGTTCAAGCACCGAACAACACCCAAAGTTTTAACCGTTACAGTTATGTGATGAATAACCCGATGAGCTATACTGACCCCAGTGGTTATTTTTTCTCAAAAGTGGCTAGAATTGCAGGAAAAATTGCAAAAGGCTCAGGTAAAGCGTTTCGACAGGCTGCGCAGTTCGGGAAAAAAGTATTTACTGATATTGCGGAAATTCCAATTTTGAATGCTGCGTTACAGTTTGCTGCTTGTGCCTATGGTGGGCCTGCAGGATGTGCCGCATATGCTGCCATTTCGACTTATGCTGTTACTGGCAGTTTAAAAGGCGCGATTATTGGTGCGATCACTGCAGGTATAGGAGGAAGTCAAGGATTCTTGACTGCAGGATTGATAGGTGGTCTTGCAAGTAAAGCACAAGGCGGTAATTTTGGTCATGGATTCTGGGCTGCTGGCTTAGGTGCTGCACTAGGAGGACAAATTAAACTAGGCAATGCGTATGTCAATGTTATCGCTTCTGCTGTTGTCGGAGGAACAATTTCGAAACTGACGGGCGGGAAATTTGCTAATGGCGCGCAAACATGGGCATTTAGTGCTGCTTTGGCGCAGGATTGGGGTAAAGCAACACCTTTGAAAGAAGAGAGCCCAGAGTGGGAAGCGAGAGAAGAGGCATATCATCAGGATGAGACTGCCCAAGATTTGGCAATGTTGGTTGATGGGAAAGGTTTGTTGGCATCGAATTGGCCTTCATTTCCACAAGAGATAGTAAACTTTTCTGCAGGCTTAGGAGATGCGTTGTTATTTGGATATGGAGATGAATTAAGAGGTATGCTTGATATAACAAGTGTAAATATTAATTCGGATGCATATTCTTATGGGGAATACTCTAGTTATGCATTAGGTGGAGCAAGATTAAGTTATTCTGGACTTATTAAAGGGTATTCATATTTGGCCCCGTCAGGCTTGGCCGCTTCAGCATTTAGAAGTAATATGAAATCATTGTTTAGGTTTGGTACTGGTAAAAATTGGCGACCTGTAGATTTGTCCAAATATCCTACAGATGCCTTGCTTAGATCAGCAGCAGGTAGAAGTAATGTGGGCGTTAATGCATATGCTGTTGGTGTGGTAACACAACCGGGTGATTGGTAGGAAATTTAATGAAAACATACAAAATTTGTACAGAAAGCGGCCAACAAATTGCTTTTGAATTTGATTCAATTTATTTATCATTAAATTCTCTATGTTCGTTGTTAAAGGGTATAGATGGGGTCAGTGATATCAGAAAAAGAGATTCAATGAGTAAGTCACCTGATGTGCAAGTGAAATTTAAGTATTTTGATAGTGAATTGATCATTTTGGAACCTTTTGGTGATAGTAGTAGATACTGGTGTGGCTCTGAATCAGCGAATAGTGCAAAACAGATACAAAAGTTAGAAAGAAGTTTCAAACAATATAAGCCAACAATAATTAGAAAACTCATAGGAGATGTTATTACTTTGAACTTTGTGTTGCCGACCAAATAATATGTCAGAATAATCAAAGGGGTCACCCATTAGGGATCTCCCGTCAAGTAGGCAAAGCAGTTTCTCTTAACCTTTTTCATTAAGTGACAAATATACATGTTATTGCTTATTTGTTGGCTAGCTATGCGCCTAAAAATCTCATGGTTTGGTGTCAACTAATATGCACCCGTCACCCATCTGAATTAAGGCAATTTGTTGATAGCAATAAATCGATATCAACAGCCCTTGACTTATCGTCTCAGAAATCATTTAGTGCCGCACTTTGTCCAAGTCGTTGGAATAATTATTTATTCGCGATGACAGTGAAATGGCTAAATCAAAGGGGTCACCCATTAGGGATCTCCCGTCAAGTAGGTAAAGCAGTTTCTCTTAACCTTTTTCATTAAGTGGCAAATATACATGTTATTGCTTATTTGTTAGCTAGCTATGCACCTAAAAATCTCATGGTTTGGTGTCAACTAATATGCACCCGTCACCCATCTGAATTAAGGCAATTTGTTGATAGCAATAAATCGATATCAACAGCCCTTGACTTATCGTCTCAGAAATCATTTAGTGCCGCACTTTGTCCAAGTCGTTGGAATAATTATTTATTCGCGATGACAGTGAAATGGCTCATACCTTCGGTATGTCCAGCCCCTTATGGCTCAAAGCGCAGGCATATTAGCTTTTACAAAAAACATAAGTTGGTTAAACGAACGGTTCAATCAGTGACATGGTTTTACCAAACCCCTTTACAGAATCTCGTTCGCTTAACCAAAACTATCAATATTTCATATTATTTCTCTTAAGGATGAGCGCCAAACGCTTTGTTAACATCAAAAACAACACCGTCTCGTAGAATGTAATAACATGCTCTTGCTAGTTTATGTGCGACGGCTCCTTTGGCTATCATGATATGTGTTTTTGCTAACTTTCGTTGGTAATATTTTTTTATGCTGTCGTTATAGCGAATTGCGTAATTAGCCGCTTCGACAAATGCCCATGCTAAATATTTATTACCGTTTTTCGTATTAGTTTTAGACTTCTTCTTGCCATTACTATATCTAGCACCATTTACACAACGGCAATAGGAGGCATATTGTCCAACTTTATCAAAACGAGAAATATCTCCCGTTTCTAACATGATAGTTAACCCCAGTATTAGGCCAATGCCATCGATACTCGTTAAGTTAATAAACTCATCGCTTAGTTGAACTTGTTTGCTGAGTGATTTTTCAATGATTTTCACTTGCTGACTTACACAGTTAAGTGCAATTAAATTACTCTCGATTGATAAACAAACATTGGAGTCACTAAAGTGTTTTTCGATTTTCTCTTTTGTTAGTTGCTTTACATTATTAGCGCTGATCCTACCGTTGATATGTCTATCATATAAACCCTGGATTGAAAGAAGGTTTTTCGTTCTTTGTTGTACTAATTGGCCACGCTTACGTAACAAATCCCTGATCATCCGTTGCTCTTTGGGGTAAATATAACCTTCGGGTAAAATATTAAGACGTAGCATCGTGGCTAACCATTTTGCATCACTATCATCATCCCCATACTTTAAACCGCTGTATTGTTGTATCGCGGCAGTATTCGCTAAATGAAGTTTATATCCCGCTTCCATTAAGCCATCAACTAGCCAATACCAGTTGTATGTAGATTCAACCACTAAACCCGTTAGCTCATTGAAATAAGGCTTAAGGTAAGCTTTGATTTGAGTAAGATCATTTGCGATACGTTTCTTAAAAACAGTATTAGCATTTTCATCAATAATATTTATTACGGAATTATTTGAATGCAAATCTAATCCACCATATAGTTTCATTTGTATCTCCCCCGTGGAGTCAGTGAGTGTTGTTGGAACCACTACTGTACCGTGATGCGGAGGGAGATCCCTATATGATTATCAATGACGCTTGAGAGTTGTTCTCATTTGTTATGATTTCAAACCTCAGTTTCCCAAAGGTTTTGCTTATTTGCGTATAAATATGTCAATAGGATCAATGGCGTTGATTTACACCTTATCAAATGGGTGGTCGTACCTACTCAATGTAAGTGGCAATAAATTAAATGCCCAAAATTTAAACATCAAAACCCTTCACAATAACGACATATAAAATAACAATCAATAGAGATTTAGTGCATACGTATTCAACGCTTTTTTGTGTGAATTTGTTGTTATTTTGAGCAATTATAATATCCCCCCGCATATTTAGAAAACCTAATAATACCAATAATAACAGGATCAAAAATGAAACTAAAAATGACGAAAAACCTTATATCAACTGGCTTAGCTATAGCGTTACCTTTAATAGCCAGCTCTCACGTACAAGCCGCTGAGCAACGTACTACTTTTGTGCATCTATTCGAATGGAATTGGCAAGATATTGCGCAAGAGTGTGAAGACTACCTAGGACCAAAAGGCTATGCCGCAGTACAAGTCTCTCCTCCCAATGAGCATATTCAGGGTTCACCTTGGTGGACTCGTTATCAACCGGTAAGTTATCAATTAGAAAGTCGCGGCGGAAATCGTGGACAATTTATTGATATGGTCAATCGTTGTAAGGCTGTAGGAGTAGATATTTATGTCGATGCCGTTATTAATCATATGGCTAACGGCAGTGGTACAGGCGTAGCCGGCAGTAATTATGGTAATAAAAACTATCCTATTTATAGCACGCAAGACTTTCATAATACGTGTGCAATAACCAGTTACAACAATAGGTTTGAGGTACAAAATTGTGAGTTAGTAGGTTTACCTGATTTAAATACTAGCGCTTCATATGTGCAAGACACGGTTGCTGGATACCTAAATGATTTGACCGATATCGGTGTGGCAGGCTTTCGATTTGATGCTTCAAAACATATGGCAGTAGAAGATATTCAAGGGGTTTTGTCAAAAGTTAATGGCTCACCATTAGTATTTCAAGAAGTTATTGATCAAGGCGGCGAGACCATTAGTTCATCTGAGTACACCAGTGCAGGGTTAGTGACAGAATTCAAATACACCACCAAATTAGGAGATACCTTTAAAAATGGAAAACTCTCATGGTTAAGTAATTTTGGCGAAGGCTGGGGCTTTATGCCAAGTAGCTCTGCGGTAGTTTTTGTTGACAACCATGACAACCAAAGAGGGCATGGTGGTGGCGGTAGTGTCATTACCTTCGAAGACGGCCGCTTATATGATTTAGCTAACGTATTTATGCTAGCTTATCCATATGGTTACCCAAAAGTAATGTCCAGTTATGATTACCACGGAGATACAGATGCAGGTGCGCCTTCGGTGCCAGTGCATAACAACGGCAACTTAGAGTGCTTTAATGATAATTGGCAGTGTGAACACAGGTGGTCATACATCTCAGGAGCAGTAGATTTTAGAAACAACACCGCTGACAACTGGAGTACTACCAACTGGTGGGACAACGGTAATAATCAAATTGCCTTTGGCCGTGGCGGCTCAGGTTTTGTTGCTATTAACAAAGAAAATACTAATTTAACTGCAGCTCTACCAACGGGCATGACAGCAGGCAGTTACTGTAATGTACTTAAGGGTGAATTATCTATCGATGGGCAATCTTGTAGTGGTGAAACCATTACGGTCAATAGTGATGGCACTATTAACGCTAATGTAGGTGCATGGGATGCATTTGCTATTCATCAAGGTGCTAAAATTAATAGTGATATTATTCCTCCCGAAGGTGACTGGCAACGTACCGTTATATTTATTCAAGCACAAACTCAAAGTGGCCAAGACATGTTTATTCGAGGTGGAATTGATCACAATTACGCAAACAACACCTTAGGAAAAAACTGTCAAACCACTAACTTTGACTGTGCCATGCCTATTAAGCATAACAATTTACGCAATAGCACCACTTCACCTTGGAAGGTTAACGAAAACTACTTAGATTGGTATGGCAGTGAAGTTGGGCAAAGCAATCAAGCACAAGGAACACCGCTTGATTGGACAACCAATGTTTGGCCAAGCAGTTGGGGGGCAATACGTACCACTACTACAGATGGTTATGGCGAAGATCCCTTCAATAGTTGGGGGCAGCATCACTGGATGTTAGATGTAGATATGGACTGTAGTAAAGCTGTTAATGGTGCATTTGAAATCAAAGCTTTCATCAAAAATGGTCAAGGCTGGGAAGGTGATATAATTCAAGCCAATACACCTTACACTTCTAACAACCACTTTGCCCAATGCGGAAAAATTAATAAGTTCGACTTCAATAGTAACAATGTGGAAATTAGAAACTTTTAAGCAATAACTGATTACGGGTAAACTAATCCTATCAAACGAACAACTAGAAAGGTCAATTTTTATTGGCCTTTTTGTTTCTATAAAAAGTAACTAAATAAGTGCTTTATTTAGTTTTACCATTCTAAAAATCATGATTTTGTGCTATATTTCTGCAAATTTTTTCGCGCTTTATAAGCGACAGAGCTTCTCAAAATGATGAAATTCCAAGGCAGTCATATCCTGTCAGTATCACAATTTGATCGCGATGCTATTGCAAAGATATTAGATGTTTCCGCACAAATGGCGCCTTATGCCGCCCGTCAGAAACGTTGTACCGTGCTTGAAGGCGCAATTCTAAGTAATCTTTTTTTTGAACCAAGTACTCGAACCCGGGTTAGCTTTGGCACAGCCTTTAACTTACTCGGCGGTTTTGTCCGAGAAACTGTTGGCCAAGAAAATTCATCATTAAGCAAAGGCGAATCTTTATTTGACACCGCACAGGTGATCAGTGGTTACAGTGATGTTATTGCCATGCGTCATCCGCAAATGCATTCTGTTGAACAATTTGCAAAAGGCAGTACTGTACCAGTGATTAATGGTGGTGACGGCGCCAATGAACATCCAACACAAGCATTGCTAGATTTATTCACCATACAATCTGAAATGATGCATTATCAAAAAGGCTTAGATAACCTAGATATTGTTTTGATGGGAGATTTAAAACACGGTCGTACCGTGCATTCCTTGTCAAAATTGCTTAGTTTGTATAATAACGTCAAGGTAACCATGGTTTCTCCCGAAGCTTTAAGAATGCCTGATAGCGTTATTTCCACACTAGAAAATGCTGGCCACCAAGTGATAGTAACCGATAGCATGGCGGGTAATTTATCTTGTGATGTGATTTATCAAACACGTATTCAACAAGAACGCTTTGCTAGTAAAGATGAGGCTGACTTATACCGTGGCCATTTCAGTTTAAACAAAAGCGTTTATCAGCAATATTGCCGAGAAAACACAGTCATTATGCACCCATTGCCTCGGGATTCTCGTCCCGAAGCCAATGAACTTGATATCGATTTAAATGACTTAGACAGCTTGGCTATTTTCAGACAAGCGCAAAATGGCGTGTTAGTTAGAATGGCATTATTTGCCTTAACTTTAGGTGTTGAAGATCAATTAACTCAATACGAAAAAGATGTAAACTGGCACACAAATAAGCGTTAATACTTTATTTAATTTATAACCTTCAATGTGAAATCTTACCTACATTAGGTTAAGCAAGTAGCGAATGAACCCAAAAGAGTTTTTATTATGAATGGATCAACTAATCTTTCTACCAGCAATTCAGAGCAACTATTTTCTCAAGCAAAAGAGGTTATTCCTGGTGGTGTAAACTCACCTGTTCGAGCATTTAACAGTGTTGGTGGCGTACCTTCTTTTATCAAGCGCGCTGAAGGCGCTTACATTTATGATGTTGACGATAATGCTTATGTTGATTATGTTGGCTCATGGGGACCTATGATATTAGGCCATAACCATCCAGCAATTCTAGAAGCTGTACTTAATACCGCAAAAAACGGCTTAAGCTTTGGTGCCCCAACTGAATTAGAAATTACCATGGCTAAAAAAGTACGTGAGTTAGTACCGTCAATGGAATCATTACGCATGGTAAGCTCTGGCACTGAAGCGACCATGAGTGCTATTCGTTTAGCGCGTGGATTTACTGGTCGTGACAAAATTTTAAAATTTGAAGGCTGTTACCATGGACACGCGGACTCGCTGCTGGTAAAAGCTGGCTCTGGTGCGCTGACTTTAGGCGTACCTAACTCCCCGGGTATTCCTGCTGACTTTGCCAAACACACCCTAACCGTAAGCTACAACAACCTTGAACAGGTAAAAGAAATTTTCGCCCAATATCCCGATCAAATTGCCTGTATTATTGTTGAGCCCGTCGCTGGAAATATGAATTGTATTCCGCCGGTTGAAGGTTTTCTTGAGGGACTGCGCGAGGTATGTGATGAGTACAGCTCAGTACTTATTTTTGATGAAGTTATGACTGGATTTCGAGTTGCCTTAGGTGGAGCCCAAGCCCATTATGATATCAAACCTGATTTAACTACTTTAGGAAAAGTCATTGGTGGCGGTATGCCTGTTGGCGCCTTTGGCGGTAAACAAATAATTATGGATCATATTGCCCCTGTTGGCCCTGTTTATCAGGCGGGTACTTTATCAGGCAACCCTATCGCGATGGCAGCAGGTCTAGCGTCCTTAACAGAATTAGCCCAAGGTGATAAGCATCAGCAACTCAGTGCTGCCACTGAAAAATTAGCCATGGGCTTAAAAGCAGCAGCAGATAGACAGGGTGTCAGTTTAAATATTAACTATGTCGGCGCTATGTTTGGTTTTTTCTTTACTGATGATGAAACCCCAATTACGACTTATGAACAAGTCATGGCGTGTGATGGTGAAAAATTTAAACGTTTTTTCCACTTAATGCTTGAGCATGGGGTTTATCTAGCACCATCGGCTTTTGAAACAGGCTTTGTATCTTTGTCTCACACCGATGAAATTATTGAACAAACCCTAGAAGCCGCGGCTAAGTGTTTCGCACAATTATAGACTCCTTAAAAAACAATCAAAGAAGCGTTATGACCCAATAGCGCTTCTTCTTAATACTGAATATCAACAAATAAACTGATCAAACAACTGCACAGTCACCATTTCACCGGCTGCTACCTTGCCCTGTTCACTTGGTAAAACAATAAAACAATTTGCCCGTGCCAAACTTGATAAAATGCCTGAGCCTTGTGAGCCAGTTGACTCAACCACGTTTTCCCCTTGCTCATTAACGCTTAACACACCGCGTTGAAAATCCATGCGCCCGGGTGATTTTTTTAAGTCACTGATACATTTCACTTGAATACTGGTACGTTTAAGCGCATCAGCATTTTGCATTTTAGTTAAGGCAACCAGTGCCAGTTGATGAAAAGTAACTAAGGCTGAGACCGGATTGCCCGGCAAGCCAAAAAAGAAACTATGAGGTAACTTACCAAAAGCAAATGGCTTACCCGGCTTCATAGCTATTTTCCAAAAGCCAATTTCGCCTAAGTCATCTAGTACCGTTTTAGTATAGTCGGCATCACCAACCGAAACACCACCCGATGATATAACCGCATCGGCTTGGCTATCAGCACTAACAAAAGCAGCTTTTATGGCGTCAAAGTCATCTTCGATAATACCAAAATCGATAACATCAACATGTAATTTTTCTAGCATGCCACGTAGCACAAAACTGTTACTCTCATAAATATCGCCTGAACTTAGCGCTTGACCCGGTAATTTCAACTCATCACCCGTGGCTATTAACGCCACTTTTAACTTACGATACACAGTGACGTCACTAACACCGAGCGATGCTAAAATACCGACATCAACCGCCGAAATTTTATGTCCTTGGCTCAGCACATGTTGGCCTAATTGAATATCTTCACCTGCTTTTCGAACATGAGAGCCTAGCTGCTTGTCTTGCAAAAAGGTAATTTGCTCTGCTTCAACGTGCACATTCTCTTGCATTTCTACACTGTCACAACAAGCAGGCATTTTAGCGCCTGTCATAATACGAATACACTCGCCTAGTTTGCATTCACCTTGGAAAGGCGCACCGGCCATAGAGCGGCCAACCAACTTTAAGGTATTACCTTGAGCTAAACTTTCAATAGCAAACGCATAGCCATCCATTGCAGAGTTATCATGATTGGGAACATTCAGTGGGCTAGCAATATCTTGGGCTAACACATAATTTAGCGCTTGGGTTATCGGCAAGGTTAGTGTTTGTGTCACGGGAGCGATTTGTGACAACATATTTTCCAACGCACAATCAAATGGCAATAACCCTGGGGCGGAACAACAATCAGACATGCTTAACTCACTTAATGTAAAAAATTCAAAGATTCAATTACGCTATTATCACTTACTTCGTCTTAACATTAATAGTGCTTTCAGCTTTTATATTGCTTAAATTAGCGATTTATTGATACCAATCAAAAAGCCTAGTATCAATAAATATTATTATATTTGTTATTAAATGATATACTCTATCTAAGTCATTTGACTAAGAACCACTACTTTACACCGAGCTGATATAACTAACGCCATGGTATAAACACCCGGCCATGTTATTTTAAGCCGTAGTAACTACTTGATAAAAAATAGTTTACTGCCAGGGTTAACAAGGAAACGCGTTAGCCTCCCGACATTTGGAAAGGTGAGATGTTAACAGACAATTTTGGCCGTAGGTTTTATTACCTTCGCCTATCTATTACCGACGTATGTAATTTTAAATGCAATTACTGCCTGCCTGACGGTTATCAATGCGACCAGCCTCGTGATTTTATGACGCTGCCTGAAATTAAGCGCTTAACGTCTGCTTTTGCTGGCTTAGGTACGGAAAAAATTCGCATTACTGGCGGAGAGCCGGCCCTTCGTAAAGATCTTCCTGACATTATTGCTAGCTGCAAGCAAACGCAAGGCATTAAAAAAGTGGCGATCACTAGCAATGGTTTTAAATTGCCTGAGCATTTACCTCAATGGTTAGATGCCGGCATTGACGCTATTAACATCAGTATTGACAGTTTAGACCCTCGTCAATTTCTTGCGATTACCGGCCATAATAAACTCGATACTATTTTAAAAGGTATTGATATGGCACTCGCTGATGGTCGCCCTTCAGTAAAAGTAAATACAGTATTGATGCGTGAATATAGCGGAAGTGATATTCAAAGTTATTTAGATTGGTTAAAAGATACGCCCGTCACATTACGTTTTATTGAGCTAATGCAAACAGGCGATAACCAAGCTTTTTTTGACGCGCAACATGTGCAAGGTTCACGGATTAAACAAAACTTAATTTTAGATGGCTGGTTACCTGTATTACAGGATAAAGCGGCTGGCCCTGCACAAGAGTTTTATCATCCTGACTATAAAGGCCGCATTGGGTTGATCATGCCCTATTCAAAAGATTTTTGTGATAGCTGTAATCGCCTTAGAGTTAGCTCCTCAGGCAAACTGCATTTGTGTTTATTTGGCGAAAATGGTTTGTCATTACGCGAGCAAATGCAAAGTGATGATATTGAGCCATTGCAAGCACAAATTTTATCTTTGTTAGGCGATAAAAAGGCTGCTCATTTCTTACATGATAAACTCACGGGTGGCACTAAACATTTAGCGATGCTAGGCGGTTAACATGTCCTCTTTTATAAATGCTGATTTAGATATTGTTAATCTAAATACTGAGTGTTTAGGTGTGGTACTTGCTGGAGGGCTTTCTTCCCGCATGGGGCAAGACAAAGCACAATTACTAAGAAGTGATCAGGCTGCGCTTTCGATGTTAGCGTTTTCCAAACAAATGCTAAGCGATTCAGGCATAAAGAATATTATCGTTAGTGGCGACAATTATGATGTGCCAGACACTGTTAAGAAAAGCGGGCCTGTTGGCGGAATCTTAAGTGTCCTAGCTCGTTATCCTCAAGCTAAATCACTATTAATATTACCGGTTGATTTACCTTTTATCACCGCAAAAGCGTTAGCTGAATTGCGAGTTAAAGGCGAGTTAGCACAAAAAGCAACCCACTTTGAAGATCATAATATTCCGTTGTATTTACCTAATAACGGTTATCTTGAACTATTTATGGCGCAAGCGTTTAGCAATCAAGTGAGCAACGACAACAAAAACATAAAAGCCACGCATTCTCGCTTCAAGGCTAAAGGGCCATCGATAAAAGCCTTGTTAACACAAGTGCCGCATCAAGCCATTAAATGTCAAAATGCAAACACCTTGTTTAATACGAATACGCCTGAGCAATGGCAACAGGCAATACAACAATTTTAATTTTTAGCTAGGTTAGCATGCTAATTTAGCCTCTTTATCTAGTAAAAAGGAACAACCTATGTCAGCACACGGCGGCACAACATTTATCCCTCTAAACATTGCAGTATTAACAGTGTCAGACACCCGTACCGCAGCAAATGATACGTCTGGTCAGGCGTTAGTTGATCGTCTTACTGATGCCGGTCACAACTTAGCCGATAGAGCGATTGTGATTGATGATGTTTATCAACTGCGTGCTCAAGTTTCTAAGTGGATTGCAGACGACAGTATCAATGCCATTATTTCAACCGGTGGCACAGGTTTTACAGAACGAGACAATACCCCAGAGGCATTGATGGCATTATTTGACAAAAATGTTGAAGGCTTTGGTGAAGTATTTCGTCATGTATCCTTAAGCGAAATTGGCACTTCAACCATTCAATCACGCGCATTTGGTGGCATAGCCAATAAAACCGTTATTTTATGCGTTCCTGGTTCAACTAATGCTTGTAAAACCGCTTGGGACAAGGTTATTAAAGAGCAGTTAGACGCCAGCCACCGCCCATGTAATTTTGTGCCGCACCTTAATATTAGTGCTCAACAATGTGAGACTAGAGGCTAATGACTGATTCAACCGTAACCGACCAAGTCGCACTAAGCCACCTGAACCAACAAGGTGAAGCGAACATGGTTGATGTCACCGAAAAAGCGATGACCTCACGAACTGCAACTGCACAAGGCTTCATTAAAATGAATCGTGCAACCTTTGATCTGATCACCACAGGTAAACACAAAAAAGGTGATGTGTTTGCTGTTGCCCGCATTGCCGGCATACAAGCAGCAAAAAAATGCAGTGATTTAATCCCGTTGTGTCATCCGCTAATGCTAAGCAAGGTGCAGGTTGATTTCACCCTTGATAATGAAAATTCGCACGTCATAGTTACCAGCCTTTGTCGATTAACAGGGCAAACGGGTGTTGAAATGGAAGCATTAACAGCAGTATCTGTGGCTTGTTTAACTTTGTTTGATATGTGTAAAGCGGCCGATCCAGCCATGGAGATTCATGGCATTAAAGTGCTTACCAAAGCAGGTGGCAAATCAGGTCAATGGCACGCGAATTAATGATATTTCGAGCATAATTAAAAGAGATTGAAAGAGAGAATACCATGATCAAAGTTGTTTTTTTTGCTGCACTACGCGAACAATTAAATTGCAGCGAGTTATCAATCAATAGTGATAATCTTGCCACTGTCGCCGATTTAAAAAATCACCTTGCGAGTAAAGATGAAAATTGGCAACAAGTTTTTGCTAACAGCGCATTATTGTCTGCCGTTAATCACGACATGGTTAGCAGTGAACAAGCCATTAAAGCAGGTGATGAAGTCGCTTTTTTCCCACCGGTAACTGGCGGTTAATATGACCAAAGTAAGTAATACCGCAGCAGCGAACACAGAAATATCAATTCAAACCGCAGATTTTAGTTTAGCTGATGAAGTTGCTTTACTTGAGCGCGATAATGCTATCGATGGTGCAGTCGTCACTTTTACCGGAAGAGTACGCAACCAAAATGAAGGTAAAGCAGTAACGAGTTTAACTCTTGAACATTACCCGGGGATGACCGAAAAATCGTTAGCAAAAATAATCGCTCAAGCAAAAGAGCGGTGGCGAATTGGTCGAGTTAAAGTAATCCACCGTGTGGGTGAACTTTTTATTGGCGACCAAATTGTCTTTGTTGGCGTCACCAGCAAGCACCGCCAAGATGCATTTGCTGCTAACGAGTTCATTATGGACTACTTAAAAGTACAAGCCCCGTTTTGGAAAAAAGAAGCCAGTACTGATGGAGCAAACTGGTTAGACGCCAAAACAACCGACGAAAATAAAGCGGCCAAGTGGTAACCTTAGACGATGGCGTATCTTGCTAAGTTACTCAGTTTTATTTGCACGTTAAGTCTTCTTAGTGTTAGCTGCTTTTTTAGTAAACACGCATTAAGTGCTACTGACATCAACCAAAACCCGTTGCGCATAGCTGTTGCTGCTAACTTTACCCCGATATTAAAAGAATTATTGAAGGATTTTAACCAGCAAACCAATATTGATAGTCAAATTATCAGTGGCGCAACTGGCGCACTATTTTTGCAAATCCAACATGGTGCTCCTTTTGATATTTTTATTGCTGCTGACAGCAACAGACCTGCACAGTTAGAGCAAGACAACTTAATTGTTGCGCACAGTAGAAAAACCTATGCGTTAGGCCAGTTAGCTTTGTTTTCAATGACCTCAAGCGCACAATTAAGTGATTTACACCGTATTCCTAACTACTTTGCAATCGCGAACCCTGATACCGCCCCGTATGGAAAAGCAGCCAAGCAAACCCTACAACATCTAGGCTTATGGTCGCAGTACCAAACTAAATTAATTCAAGGCATTAACGTTAACCAAACCTTTGCCCAAATTCGCAGCCAAGCAGTAAGCAGTGGTTTAGTCGCCAACAGCCAACTGGTGCTCAATAAATTAACCGGTGTTATTATTCCGCCAGAATATCACCAGCCTATTGCACAACAATTAGTTATTATTAAAACAAGTACTAATATAGACAAGGCAAAAAAACTAAGTAATTACTTACTTTCGCCACTAATTCAACAAAAAATCATCGGTTACGGTTACGCTAATTTTGCCCAAGATAAAATTGGAACAGTAGATGATAAATCCTGATTTACTCGCCTTATTTACCACCTTAAAAATGGCCGCCTTAACCACGGTAATTTTATTGTTTATTGGTACCCCGTTGGCGTGGTATCTTGCCAAAATGCAAAGCCGCTTCAAAGTGATCATCGAAGCAATGGTTGCCTTACCTTTAGTGCTTCCGCCAACAGTATTAGGTTTTTATTTGCTGATAGCATTTTCACCCCAGTATTTACCGGGACAGCTTTGGCAACAAGCAACAGGTCAACAACTCGCCTTTAGCTTTTCTGCTATTGTCATTGGCTCTGTACTCTACTCTATGCCTTTTGTAGTACAGCCATTACAAAAAGCTTTTGAACAACTCGGTGAACCATTACTTGAAGCAGGTGCTATGTTAGGTGCTGGTCCCTTAGACCGTTTTTTTACCATTGTGTTACCCATCACTAAAGCAAGCTTTATTACTGCGGCGAGCTTGGGCTTTGCACATACTGTTGGTGAGTTTGGCGTAATATTAATGATTGGTGGCAACATTCCCGGTGAAACCAGAGTGTTGTCAATTGCATTATTTGATCATGTGGAAGCTTTTGACTATGCCAAGGCTCATATGTTAGCTATTAGCTTATTAATAGGCTCAATGGTGTTGTTAGCTGCTATTTATTTGTTGAATCGCCCAAAAACAAACACCGCTAAGGACTTCAATAATGAAGCTTAACCTTAGCTTTAAACTTGACTTCCCTACCTTTAGTTTCAATATTGACCAAGCGCTTTCTTTGCAGGGTATTACTGGTATTTTCGGGCACTCAGGCTCTGGTAAATCTACGCTTTTACGGGCAATTTCTGGTTTAGAAAAAAATCTCGATGGTAGTATCTCGCTTAATGACTGCTCGCTAATTAACAGCCACACTAAACATTTTGTTAAAACCGAGCATCGACACATAGGCCTGGTGTTTCAAGATTCACGTTTATTTCCGCATTTAACCGTTTTAGAAAACCTTAAGTTCGCTGCTAAGCGCTGCAAAAGCCCACGCTTGAATTTTAATGAAATAATCACTTTAACTGAGTTAACCCCCCTACTGACTAAAGCCGTAGATCAACTTTCAGGGGGACAAAAGCAACGAGTAGCTCTTGCTAGAGCCATTATTGCTGAGCCGCAATTGCTGTTACTGGACGAGCCATTAAGTGCTTTAGATAGACAAGCAAAAACCAGCCTACTTAAGTTAATGCTTAAAATACAGCAGCAGCTGCAACTACCTATGCTGTATGTTAGCCACTCTATGGACGAGTTGCAGCAAGTTTGCGATAAGCTTTTAGTTTTATCGCAAGGCAAGGTCATGGGTTATGGCAATATACATTCGATGATTCATCAATTAAACCAGACTCAAGATAATAACTTTATTCCCAAACAAACCAGTTTATCGTTGCCGATAAAAACCTATGATAACGGCCATGGCTTGGCAGTATTATCGCTAGGAGCAGCACAAGAAATATATTTACCCACCCTTGAGAATGAAACAACCAATAAATTGTTACGTTGCTTTATTTTAGCCCGGGATATTAGTATTTCCTTAACTGAGCCGCTAAATTCTTCTATTGTTAATCATCTTTTTGCTAAAATAAAGACCATTAACATTCAAGGGCATCATGTGCTGATCACGGCAGTATGTGGCGAAAATGAAAATGAACTACAAGAGTTCTTTGTCAATATAAGCGCCTTTTCTCAGCAAAAATTAGCGCTTTGTAAAGACCAGAATGTCTATTTGCAATTCAAAGCTAGTGCAGTTCGTACCTATCTTTACTAAACAATGATAACCATAATTACATACAGGATTTAACGTGTTAACAACGCAAGAACAACTTAAATATTCTCGACAAATCATGATGACTAAGGTTGGCGAACAAGGCCAATTAGCCTTACGAAATGCTAGAGTGTTAATTGTTGGGGTTGGCGGTTTAGGTAACCCGGTGAGCTTATATTTAGCAGCCGCTGGTGTTGGCACACTGTATTTAGCTGATGGCGATAACATTGAGCTGAGTAATTTACCTAGGCAAATTCAATTTAGTGAGCAAGACATTGCGCACAATAAAGCCGATGTTGCCGCTGAAAAGCTCAATGCACAATTTCCAGACAGTGAAATTGAAGCTATTGATGAAATGTTAGATCAAGAACTCTGTGACTATTATTTACCCCAAGTAGATTTAGTTTTAGATTGCTCTGACAACATCCAAACGCGCTATTTAATCAACCAAGCCTGTGTAACACATCAAGTACCTTTAGTCATAGGTGCTGCCACAGGGTTTGATGGACAGCAATTAGTGGTTGACCCACGAAACGAACATAGCGCTTGTTACCATTGTTTATTTCCTTCCTCAGAAAAAGCGCCTGCCAATAATTGTCAAACTATCGGTATTTTAGGCCCTGTGTTAGCCATTATTGCAGGTATGCAAGCTTTACAAGCAATAAAGCTTATCATCGGGAACCATCATGAAAGTGACTCTTCAGATGCAGCCAATAAGATGCCAAATAATGTACAAATAAACCAATTAAATTTATTTGATGGCTTATCAAATCAATGGCAACAATTTACCATGAAAAAACAAAAAAATTGCAGTGTTTGCGGGAAATAGTGTACTTGGTAGGTAATGGTAGGTGAGGCTTCGGCATTGAAATGTGCCGTATGAAATGCTCACCTACAGGTAGTTTTGGTAAAAAGAGTTATTTAAACAGCCCCATATTTCTATCGGTTACCGCTTCACGCCATCCCCCTAGCCATTGCGATTTTGCATCTATACTTTGATAAGGACAATGCTCTTTTGACTTGCCGCTAAGACCTGCTTGATAACCGTTTGAATGTGCTCTACCTAACTTATCTCTTTTTTGTCTTCTCATTTTTAACACCTCGTAACTATATCTTAAAATACCTTTTAAATTATTACCTTGGGTAACAAGTACCCGATAATAAAACTACGTTGTGGCCAAATATATCGTGCTAAACATTTTAGCTAGACCGTAATTTGACGATTTATTTAAAAGGATTTACGCAGACGATGCAAGTGCAAAAATAATATATGAATAGCAATAAAAATTATAATAACACTGATCTTTTTCGCTGATTTTTTGAGCAACAAACTTCTTTCAAATAAAACAAATCATTAGCAAATTGCAATCATTTTTTTATAGAACTTGCTGCTATAAAAACAAAAAACTATAGATAAATTTAGTTTAATAAATTAAAAGACAATACCAATTAAGCAAACTGAATGATTAGTATGAGCAGAAAAAAATACTATAATGACTTAATCGCGTTTACCGATTGACGGCAAAAAAAATCATAAACCACTGTTTTAAAATTATTTTATTTATATTCTCTGTTTGCTAATAACTAGTCTATACTAATTTTAGAACCCTTTTTTATCAAGTGTATATGCGCACGTTATTTCGTTACTTCATTTTCATTTTGTTAGTTACCCTGCCGTGTGTTATTCAGGCTAAACAATTGTTAACTATTGGCGTAGGTAATTTCCCTCCGTTTTTTATTAAACAAAATGAGAGTGGCTTATTTCTTGATATTACCAAAGCAATTTTTCATAACCTACCTGAATATCAAATTCGCTTTGTATTTATGAGTAATGATCGATTATTACATGAAATCAATAGCGGCAAACGTATTGATGTGGCTTGTAATATAATTAAAAATTCAGCAGTAAAGGCTCATTTATCTACACCTGTTTTTCGCTATAGCGATGTTGCCATTTCAAAAAAATCAAAAAATTTAATCCTTAATTCCACATCAGATTTAAACGGTTTATCAATTGCGGCATACCAAGGTGCGAGTGATTTATTAGGAGAAGAGTTTAAAAAAATGGCCTTGTCTAATCCAAGCTATGCTGAGCACCCTCACCCAAAAGAAACCACGCACTTGTTACTCTCAGATCTTAAAGATGTTCGAATTGGAGATATTCATATTTTTTATCATGATTTAAAACATCCATTCTATAAAGACAGTGAACACACTGACATTGATAACTATAATATCCATTATTTATGGCCAAACGTTTATTCACACATGGCATTTAAAGATAAAACTCTCAGAGATGCAGTTAATGATGAAATACAAAAACTGACCCAAAATGGCACACTCGCTAACATATACCAACGCTATGAAATCAAATAAATCCCATCAAAAGCATTGCATTCCTTCTTAGAACGAGTTATCAGTATTGATATCGATACCAACTCAAAAGAGAAATTATGATCTATCAATTACATAATGATATACCAGACATTGCCCAAGCCAGCTTTATTGCCCCAAGCGCTGACGTCATAGGTAAAGTAACACTGAAACAAAATACCAGTGTTTGGTTTAATACCGTGATCCGAGCAGATTTTGCTAAAATTACTATTGATGAAAATACCAATATTCAAGATGGTTGCGTTTTACATGTTGATGAAGATAAGCCTATGCACATCGGCAAAAATGTGACCGTAGGCCATAAGGTAATGTTACATGACTGCACTATTGGCGACGGAAGTTTAATTGGCATGAATGCCGTGGTATTAGGTGGCGCTAAAATTGGTAAAAACTGCATTATTGGTGCTAATGCCTTAGTGACTGAAAAAATGGAAATTCCTGATGGTCATATGGCGCTTGGATCGCCAGTTAAAGTAATAAAACCACTCGATGCAGCAACTCAAGCTAAACTATCAGCTGCAGCACAACATTATGTGCATAATAGTATGAGTTTTACTGCTGGCCTCAAACCTTTAGCCTAGTGATGGTATTAAGCTCAACTATTAATGAGAACGAAGAGATAAAAATGGAAATACAACTTGGTGACTTAGACAGTTCAGCTGTAAAGTCTTTACTGCAACAACATCATAGCGACATGCTAAATCATTCGCCTACAGAAAGTGTTCATGCCCTCGATCTATCTTCATTAAAAGCAGATGATGTCACTTTTTGGACTATCTGGGATGGTCAATCATTAGCAGGGTGTGGCGCGTTGAAAAAACTTAATGATAACCATGCTGAAATTAAATCAATGCGAACATCAGCCAAGCATTTAAGACAAGGTGTGGCCGCTAAGTTACTAGCCCATATATTAACTGTTGCGCAACAACAGTCTTACAAAAAAGTAAGCCTAGAAACCGGCACAGCAGATGCGTTTATACCCGCACAAAAATTATATCAAAAATTTGGCTTTATTCCCTGCAAGCCCTTTGCTCATTATACACTTGATCCATACAGTATGTTTTTTACCAAACACCTGAAGATATAGTCACTATCAATCACTTTTGACTAGCATTCACATATTTCCATAAAAGACACAACCACAAATATTTTAGCCTAAAAATTAGCAATAACTCATTTTTAGGCTAAGGTTAAAGTTTACCCCTGTTACAAAAACAGATATGTAATAAACTCAACATAAAATTAGACGGCCAGTAAATTGGCCTATAATTATAAGGATATTCAAATGGTAAACAGCATAATTAATGACTCATTTTCTTCCTATCAGAAAAATATTGATTCCGCTAATATTCAATGCTCTCTTGGTATAGATATCACCAGTAAAGATAAAAGCAAAATATTCCTTAAAGCTAACACGCCCATTACAGAAAAAATAAGCAGCAAAATCAGAGAACTCAAACAGGCTGGTGTTATAGCAGCCTATGCCCCTGATGATGCTATTAAAATTACTAACCCTACTAAAAAAGATGAATTACTCACATCCATCATTGGTTCAGTACAAGCTGATCCTGTACTCACGAATTTCGAATTAACCGAAACATTAGCAACCATTACCGACTATGTGAATAACGAAACAATGCCTGAGAAAATTGTTGAGCATTTAACCGTATTTTCTCAGTTTAACCCTAAAGAATTTGAGCATACGCTTTTTAATCTAGTATTTGGCACACATATTGGAAAAGCAAAAAATTATTCCCCCTCAGAATTACACGATTTAATGTGTGTTTTATTTTATGAAGACATTGGTTTTGCTCGATTAGACCCTGCCATGAAAAATGCTTACAAGGTTCATCCTATAATAAGTAAAGAAATTGTGGAATATGCTGGGATTACTAACCCAATGATTTTAGATGCTATTTTGCAGCATGAAGAAAAACTTGATGGCACGGGTTACCCAAATAATATTACCGAAATAAATGAATATGCTCAAATATCGCAAATAGCTAACCAATATTCGCTGTTATTTAAAACTGGCGGTAATACTGCATCAACTATGGGGGAAATTATTCTACTCGGGCAACAATTCGACTTTAGAACCAGCTGCTATAAGCCTTCTGTTTATCATTCATTACTACAAAAGCCCTTAATGAAAATTTCAATAGAGAAACTAGAGTCTTCACAACAACTCAATCAGTATGCCCAGCATTTACACCAAGAACTTTCGAATGTCATTAAATGGAGCAATACCAAAGCAACTAGCAATGAAGAAGTACGCCTTATCCAGCAAAAAATTAAAAACACCTTATGGGTTAGCAACGACTCATCTGATCCTTTTCAGGTAAGTGCTAGTGAGCTATCCGATACGCAATTGTGTCAAGATTTTATCAGTGATGCCATGCGTTTTATTTATTCTATTGTTGACGCCGCTAACTATTTAAATTGTCAATTGCATAACCCAATTGAAAAAAATGGCAGCCCGCTTTCTGGAGATAGCTTTTTGCAAATGGTGAACCCCTAACTTTGATAGCCCAACAAGCTTTTAGCTAGCTGATACTTCTTAACTGATCTTCCTTGACAAATATTTCTTGGATATTAGCTAGCTAAAGGTGTATAAACAATAGTAACTTTTTATATTACTTCAGCAGCCACTGCTGCTTGCGGTGCATTAAAATCGAACTATCCTCTCATATTTTCCTCATCCTGATTATGGTCGCCTTTATTGCTGGCTTTATTAGTTCAATTGCTGGCGCTGGTGGTGCTATTGTATTACCTATATTGTTATGGGTTGGTTTGCCTCCACTTAATGCATTAGCTACCAATAAATTTCAAAGTGTTTTTGGTACTTTATCATCAACCATTAACTTTTTAGGCAAGGGCTATATAGATTTTCGAGCTATACTGCCAGCCCTTTGCTATGCCTTTGTTGGCTCTGTCTTGGGCACCTATTTTGTTCAACAAATATCTACAGAGTATTTATCACAATTAATGCCTTATCTGCTCATTCTATTAGCACTTTATATGCTAGTGTCACCGACACTTTCTGATAAAGATTTACCTGAGAAACTAACTGATAACACCTTCGCACCTTTGATTGGTGGAGGAATTGGAGTATATGGTGGTTTTTTTGGCCCCGGTATGGGTTCGTTCTTTGCTATAGCCTTTGCTTCTTTAAGAGGCTTCAATATGCGCAAAGCCACAGCATACACTAAACCCTTAGTGCTAACTGTTAATACCACCTCTATGGTTGTATTTTTGTGGGGCGGGTACATTGTATGGAGCTTAGCCATTACCATGGCCATTGCCCAAGTGATAGGTGCCCGTTTAGGCTCGAACCTAGTGATTGACCGCGGCACAGCCTTGATCAAACCGGTTATTGTACTAGTGACATTGGCCATAGCTTTTAAATTGCTATATCAACAATGATAAAACATCAGCTTTCGATAGAAGCGGTCTGACAAAACCGGAGCGAAATTTTTATGGCTGTTATGGCCGGCTGTTATCAGGCCCCATTAGCGAGATTGTCACCCCACCTATTTTGCAGCTTAAAGGTGGTTATGACCACTTCCTTAGCGATATCCTTATCACCCTGCATTTGAATAGTAACGTCTAGATTGAATTTCCAACATTCCGTACTAAACTTATATATGGTAGTATAAAGTAGGAATATATCCTTACGAGGTGTCTATTATGGCTATGGTAAAGAAAAGTATCACTGTAACTGATCAGCAAGAGTTGTGGTTGCAATCTCAACTTGCTACAGGAAACTATGCAAGTGATAGTGAGTTGTTACGTGATTTGATTAGAAAAGAACAAGCACGTTCTAATGAAATTGATGTTATTAGGAAAGAGCTTATTAAAGCCGAACAAAGTGGCTTTAGTTCTCGTTCAACAGAGGATATTGTTAATGCAGTAATTGCACGAAAGCAGGCTAATGGCGAACTATAAATTAAGTAGCGCTGCTGATAAGGATTTCGAGCAGCTTTTTGAATATGGTATTGATAACTTTGGTTTATCAACAGCCAAATCATATGTTGATGGCTTAATCATTAAATTCCAGACCATTGCTGAAAATCCACTTCATTATCAAGCCGTAGACTATATACGTTCAGGATATCGGCGCAGTGTTTATGGCAAACACGCTATTTATTACATAGTTTCGAACGACTGTGTTGATATTATGCGAATATTAAGATCTGAAAACCTAGCAACAGCTTTCGAGTAATCAATTTGTCTAACTCACTGCCAGAAAGATTATCGCAAATAGATAGTAGACTTCAGCAGCTTGCTGAAGAGCTAACAAAATCCCTAATAGCTACCTGATCAGCTAAACTAACCCTTTGTATTTAAAGTGTTTTCAAAGCATCCCGATAATCGCTATCCCATGTTTTAAGCTCAATCACTTGTTCTACTTGCATACCAAGATTGTAATCGTAAATGTATTTGGCTAACTAAAGACCATCAATTAAAACAAGAGTTGCTGAATTGTTCAGATTGTTTGCATATTCGTATGCCGACTTTGTATAAGAAGATGTTGCTATGAATATTCCGTTATTTGACTGGGCTACGGCTAATGCTCCTACAAACTTTTGAATTTCTTCACGACCAATTTTATTATCTTTACCGTACCTTCTTGGCCTGTATATGAATCCTACCTAACCCAAGAATATCTTCTTTAATATTACCGTCAAGCCACCATCATTAGATGCTTGAGTTACCGAACCAGCATCTTTAACTTGCCCTTTGTAACCCATTTTATCGAGTAAGTTAACTACAAGGTGTTCTAAATCATAGGAGGACTTGCTAATAATTGTGTCTAAAATTTCGTTATATACAGAAAGTCTAATATTTTCAAAAGAGCTATATAACTGCTCTTGTGGTGTTGACTCATTGATCGCATCTTCTGTATTTGAGTCTACTTTCAAGGTTGATAATTTATTTTTGTTAGCTTCTTTTAATATCGCCATAAAGATTAGGAAAATCTAAGTGGTCCAAGCTGACCATGGTTGGAATTGGCGACTTATTTGGTAAAACTAAGAAATGTGAGTGTTTAATTACTATCTAGCCCACGTATTATGTGGAGATGGTGGCCCCTCCCTGACTTGAACAGGGGACCTGCCGATTATGAGTCGGATGCTCTAACCAACTGAGCTAAGGGGCCATATACATAGAATTGTATATACTAAAGTAAGAATTTAAAATAAACAGCTTACGAAAGCGCGAGCAGTATAAGCATTTTTTATTTTATTGTCACCATCTGAATTTAAAAAAACAGATAAAATTCAGTTCAGTTGCTTCATTAATAAACAATAATCAAACCATATGCAGTCTCAAGTGTGTGACTATGGGTTGATCCTTGCTAGTTATTAGAAAAACGTTTTCTAAACAGCGCTCCCATGAGCAATAAAACTAAAACATGCTGACCGCCACCACTTGATTTTTTAGCGGAGGAGTCAACTAATGTTGGTATAACCTCAACGGGCGCAATAATACTCACAATCACAGTATCGCTTGCTGCTTTAGTTTTGCTATCAGTTGCCGTTAAAGTAAAGCTTAATGATCCTGCTGTAGAGGGTGCAACAAAGTTTGCTGATAATTTATCGGTATCTTTTAAAATGACTGTTTCTCCTGAAACCTGTTGCCAAAGGTAGTTTAGCTCATCATTCTCAGCATCATTTACAGTCGCGGTTAACGTGACTGTTTGCCCTGTATTTGCTTGAAAATCTTCAGTTACCGTTACTACAGGGGCGGTATTACTATCATCATCAGAAATAGTAATCGCCATAGATGTATTAGCTCCTAAATTAGTGCTAGTGAGGGCCTCTAGCACTAAACTAAAGTTTTCTGCTGGTTCCTCAACATCATCATTAATTAAGGTGATTGCAACTTGCTTATTCGCTGCATCTCCATCTTGCCATGTTAAAGTACCTGAGCTAGCCTCTACATCCTGACCCACCAAAGCTGTTCCACTTTGTAGTGAGTAATTAACGGATAACTCTCCTGAAGATTTACCATCTCGGGAGACCTCTATAAAAATGTTCTGCTGATTTTCAGCTAGCAACAATTCTCTTTGAATAAAACTGGCTGAGCCGTGATCTTTTTGACCATCGATATTTACCGTAAGATAAGTGGGCGCTGTAAGCGTAGCGCCATTACTCGGGTTATATAAACGCAGGTAAAAGCTTTCTTGATACTCTTGACCACTTGCGTCGTCATTAATCGAAACCGCAATGGTTTTAGCGGTATTATCATTACCTTGCCAAGTTAATATGCCTGAAGAAACAAGGTAATCGTTTGCTTGTTCTGCACTTCCGTCAAACATTTCATAAGCTACGCTAACTGACGTTGCACTATTGCTGTTTTCGAGGCGGTTTACTGATATCTCGACAACTTCACCTTGAGCAGCTTGTATACTCGTTTGTGAAAATGAAAGCTGACCTTGGCTTGATGCGAGGGTATTATCCTTTAAAACATATAGGCCGCTATTAATATCACTCACTAAAATATTGCCTGAGGGTAAAAAAGGGTAAGTACCCCATGCACCATTAAAACTTGCATTGTTTGATGGGGTAAAAGTATCGAAAAAACCAATTTCAGTGGGCGCAGCAGGGTTACTAATATCTAACACGGTTAAACCACGTTCGTAATTTGACATGTAATAGCGATTACCACGAACAAAACCATTATGATCGATGGCTCTTGTCGGTCCTGTCCATTGTCCAACTTGGGCTGGGTTATTTAAGTCTTTTATAGAGAAAATCCGTAACGTAGAGTTTAAACCACCTTTGTATTCATCAAATTCATCATGCACAAAAACATACTGTTGGTCTTCACTGCCCCACCCTGAATGAACATACATGTTTGCTTTGCTCACATCGCTGTATTCAGCAGCGCCTAAAAGTTTTGAGCTGCTGGCATCGCTAATGTCCCATAGTTTCATTTCTTTTTCGTTAAAGTCGATAAATACACTACAGGTCTCGCTAGCACTTTGACAGCCAGTTGATGCACGATCATCCGAAATTAATAACGAGGCACCGTCATGGGTATAGCCACTGCCTGCAGATTGGGCCGTTAACAATGCAATATTTTCAGGATCAGTTAACGAATAACTATGAAATGCACCTGCAAAAGTATTTGCACCAGTTATTTGTAAGGTGGGTGTCACGCCTGATAGGGCAATATTTAAACTATGATCTATATTTGAAATGTAAACATTATGGGCTTTGGATACCGCTTTATTTTTTTGCACTAAACTTATTGAATTGGGTAAATGGTTTAAATCTATCACCGTTATATAATCAACAGAGCCATCAAGCGTGGCATAGGCATAAGCGCGCCATAAATTAAGTGTTTTATCAAAATATTGGT
This sequence comes from Colwellia sp. KU-HH00111, assembly GCF_040362745.1. NCBI lineage: Bacteria > Pseudomonadati > Pseudomonadota > Gammaproteobacteria > Alteromonadales > Colwelliaceae > Colwellia > Colwellia sp. KU-HH00111. The sequence continues at coordinate 128,736 of NZ_BAABWO010000005.1, forward strand.
AAACTTTAATGTCTCGCCATATGTTTGTTTTTCCTCTGATGGTTCCCACTTCAACGGGGTTGTTAGGCTCAGTAACATTGACGACAGCCACGCCATTGTCTAAACCGATAATCGCATACTCGTCGCCATTATTTAAATCTACATGTCCCCAAATATCATTGGCCGCACGCGGTGTTGACGAGAATTCCTGCAGCGGCATATGTGCAAGCAAATCAATATTATTACAATCAAAGTCACCGGCTAAGTTATTTATGCATGCTTGATCAGTTTGTTTTTCAGACAACAAATTATATGCGGCTAATTTTTTTTGCAGCTTTTTATCGCGCATTTGCGCCTTGCCATCTGCAATAACGGCAAAACCTTTCATACGTAGGCTAGCCACCAATTCGCTGGGTACGCCAAGTAATGTGGTTAAATTACTGTCTGGGCTTTGGCTTTGATAATGATCAAACCGATTGTATCCGCCAAACACTGGCACTATTTCACTTTTAAGATAAAATAACTCTTCACTTGAGTTAATAGCATATTGACCGGATGACACCAGTACTTTATCGCCTTTGTTGGCTTGTTGAACCGCATAGGCAATTGACTTACATGGTCGTAATACAATGTCGCATTTGCCTTTGTCGTTACCTGAAGGTGAAACAAAGCGCGCCTTGTCATGCTCAGAATGGGCAAATACGGGTGTCGAAAAAAAACTCAACAGTAATAGGGTTAAAGGTAAGGCAACCATTGGCTTAAACATAATCATCCATTAATAATAACTGTTAGCATGTTATAATCTTGTTAAAAATATACCGCATCTATCTAAGTTTAGCTAATCATCGCGTTAAAAGGACAGACATGATCAATTTTAAACCGCTTATATTGATTTTTTTGATTAACCTATTTCTTATCATGAGTTGTGATAACTTAGGTATGTCAGCTAGAGAAACCCCTGATGAGGTAGCATTTATTCCTAGCTATAACGGTGAGTCAATAGGCTGTGATAGCGTTATTACTCACTCAGATGATCGCTGGCACTACACCCAGTTACAGTTTTATATTAGCGACATTTCACTAAAAGATAGTATGGGTAAGTGGCAAAAAGCCCCTTTAATACCATCCCCCTATCAAACGTCCAATGTTGCTTTACTTGGTGAAAATTGCAATTTAGGAAAAGAAAACAGCAAGGCCAATTGGTCAGTAATACTGACCAAACAGGCTAGACTTATCAACAGCAGCCATATACGTTTCACTTTAGGGCTGCCTTTTGCCGTTAATCACTTAAATCCGTTAACACAACAAAGCCCGTTAAATGTTCCAACTATGTTTTGGGGCTGGCAGCAAGGCCACAAATTTTTACGCTTAGAAATGTCATCTAGCAAGCATGACTGGCTATTTCATTTAGGCTCTGTTGCTTGCCAATCAGCCAGTCCTTTGCGAGCACCAATTAAGGAATGTCGTTATCCTAACCGTTATACGTTTGAGTTACCCCTAAGTAAGGCAAACCCTGTCGTTATATTTGAGCTATCGGCATTACTCAAAAACATCATGATATCAGAGCAAAATCATTGTCAATCATCGCCTAATAAGCCAAGTTGTCAAATATTAGTCACTAATTTACAGCAACAAGGCGCACTAGCGGTATTTCAAAATAACCAACAAACGAGGCCACATGAGTAAGTACTTACGCTTTAGTGTTTTGTTTTTATTGGTAATCTCAGTGTTATCATGCTCCGAGATAAAAAAACCACCTAGCAGCTACCAATGGCCTATTATTGAAGGGTTTCCAAAGCCACAGGTGCCTGCAAATAATCCTATGTCACTAGCCAAAGTGACTTTGGGTAAACAGCTTTTTTATGATGTTAATTTATCCGCTAATCAAACCCAAGCCTGTGCTAGCTGCCATATTCAAGAGCACGCATTTGCTGAGCCACTGCCAACCTCTATCGGCTCTACAGGGCATAAGCATCGTCGCAATTCGCCAGCATTAGTAAACATTGCTTACAATAAAACCCTGACGTGGGCGCATGATGGTTTAACGTCTATTGAACAACAATTATTACTGCCCATGTTCAGTGAAAACCCAGTAGAACTAGGCATAACTAACCATGAAGCTACAGTACTTGCACGTTTCAATACAGCTCAATATAAAGCGCTTTTTCAACAAGCATTTCCCGAGCACAATGGTCAACACATCACTTATGATTTAATCACCAAAGCGCTTGCTAGCTTTGTCCGAAGTTTAATTTCTTTACAGTCACCATTTGATCAATACGCTTATTATAATAAAGATGAGGCTATTTCAGCATCGGCACTGCGAGGAATGACATTATTCTTCTCTGAAAAATTAGAATGTCATCACTGCCATGGAGGCTTTAATTTTACTCAATCAACCAGTCATGAGAAGCAACTCATTGACCGACGACCTTTTCATAACACCGGCTTATATCAAACTTTAGATAAAGTCACAGGTCACCTTGGTTATCCAAGCGATGATATCGGTTTAGCTGAAATAAGTACCATTACAGCAGATAATGGAAGATTTCGGGCGCCAACACTAAGAAACATAGCAGTATCAGCTCCTTATATGCATGATGGTAGTATAGCAACACTTGCGCAAGTGCTAGACTTTTACGCCGCAGGTGGCAGACATATCACCTCAGGCGAACACCAAGGGGATGGCCGGCTAAACTCACTTAAAAGCCCATTTATTAAGGGTTTTAGTATGAGTGAGCAAGACAAAATAGATCTTATTAGTTTTTTACATACGCTTACCGATGAGGCGTTTTTAACCAACCCTGAACACGCAAAACCTTAACCTTATAATACGCACAAGAAGTAAAAACCGGCTAATTTAAACCTTCTTAGCAAGGTAGGTCGCTATTTTTTCTTCCGATAAAGGTTTATCAATAAAAAAGCCCTGTACTGCGTCACAGCCTAAATTTCGCAGTATATTAAGTTGATTTTTGTTTTCTACCCCTTCAGCAAGCACTCGTTTGCCCAAGCCATGAGAAAGTTTGATCATAGAGTCAACAATGGTCATATCAGAGTCATTAGTTGCAACTTCTGTAATAAAGCCTCGATCGATTTTAATTTTATCTATGGGCAGTTTACGCAAATAAGCCAATGAAGAATAGCCGGTACCAAAATCATCAATTGACACTCTAATCCCCATGCTTTGGAGCTTTGTAATCGTATCCATTGCGGTGTCAATATCGGTCATAACAACATTTTCAGTGATCTCTAATTCTAAATATTTTGACGGTAAATTATTTGCTAACAACAGGTGCTGAATATTGGTGACCAAATTAGGGTCTTGAAACTCTACCGCGGTAATATTCACAGCGATCACCACACGACGCTTGAATGCTTTATACCACCTTGCATTAGCACAACAAGCCTTATTTAAAATATAATTGTCAAACTCGCTGTTCATGTTTAACGCATCAATATCATAAAGAAAGTGCGCCGGTGATAACAAACCTTTTTCTGGATGCTGCCAACGAGCTAATGCTTCCACACCTTCTAGTCGGTTGGTTAATAAGTTTAACTGCGGCTGAAAATGTAACACAAACTCATCATTACTAATCGCCGCTTTTAGTTCTTTCTCTTTCAATAATAATCGCCGCCCTTCGGCTTGCATCCCTGGCTCAAACGCAACGGTTGGCATGTTATTCGTTTCGGCATGGTGTAATGCAAGGTTTGCACGCTGCAACAAGGTTTCTGCGTGATCGCCATCATCAGGAAACGTACAAAAACCAATACTGGCTTGAATTGTTACTTTTTGGTTGTCGCAGAGGTATGATCGATTAATAAGTTGATGCAAGTGTTCAGGCACTCTAGCAATCGTGGGCAAGCGTTGATATTCAATAACAAACATAAACGAATCGCCACTTAAACGCCCTACAGCTTTAGGCTGTAATATACTATGATTTAATCGCTTGGCTATTTCTCCAAGAATAAAGTCACCAGCTTTTAACCCATAGGTATCATTAACAAATTTAAATTGCTTAATGTCTATTAAAAAGATTGCGAGCTGATGAGATTGCTGGCGAGCAGTGATCATCACTTCAGATAACTTTTCTATCACTTGAACACGATTTAATGCGCCAGTTAAAGAATCATGATGTCCTAAGTATTGTGCTCTATTGAGAGCATGTACCACCATACTGCGCTCATCGCCTTGCAACCAAATGAGTAAAATAAACCCTAAAACACTGAACGCGGCAATATCAAAGTATAATAAAGATAAGGTAAACGCACTAAACCATAGTTCTTGAACTGAAAGCATTGAGACAAATGCGTAAAATACATAGCGAATAACAAGGATAAAACAAAAAACCAACAATATTTTACTGGAAAAGTGCGGCTTTTGATCACGCAAAAGATACACGCTGGCCAGTAAAAAACCACCAGCAAAAATAAAGCTTTGTAGACCGTGTTGGAGGAAGAAACGATTGAAAACATTAAATTGATCAAAGGCATAAACCAATGGAGTACTTAAACCAAGTAAAGCAGCAAACGTGATAGTGACCACCATTATTTTGCTTTTAGGATGCTTACCGCTTTTAGCGCAGTATAAGCCAAATAAGAAAAACACTAAAAACAGATAAAAAGACACCTGCTGAAATTGCAGATAAAATAACTGAAAATAACTGCTAACGCTTGATATGGTAGTACTAGGAAGCATTGCACCACTGGCAAAATAGCCACTTAATGCAGTTAAAGATAACAACCAATATTTAGCATATTCGCGGTGATATGCGCGAGCATACATAAAAAACACAAACGACAAAACAGCAAACACTATAGCTTGTGTGGCAAATAAAAAAGCTACTGGGTCTACACTGGCAAACATTATCTCTATTCTATTGTAGATAAAAAAGTACTAATGCTATTAGAGAGATTTTTACCGTAAAATACAAGTCTCTATTTTATTTTCATTGCAACCAGTTATACTGGCATTAACAATTGCCCTTTATTGAAGGTTACTCTTATGGAATATGATACCTCACAGTTATGTGACACCTATGCAGATCTCGTTGATGTTGTTGACCCTATTTTTAGTAATTATGGCGGGCGACATTCATTTGGTGGCAAAGTTGTTACTATCAAATGTTTTGAAGGTACGGGCTTAATCGAAAAAATTGTCGAGGCCGATGGCACCAGTAAAGTACTGGTGATTGATGGTGGTGGTTCAACCAGACGGGCATTGATAGACAGTAACATCGCACAAATTGCTGCTAATAATGGTTGGGAAGGCATCGTTTGCTACGGCAGTGTTCGTGACGTTGATGCGCTAGAAGATATTGAATTAGGTATTCAAGGCTTAGTCTCTATTCCTGTTGGCGCTAATGATAATGAATTTGGTGAAACTGATATCGCCATTAATTTTGGCGGGGTTACTATACTGCCTGACGATCATATTTACGTAGACAATACAGGTATAATTTTATCTCCTGAGCCGTTAGATATTGAGTAGGGTCTTATATAGACTGTGGTTTAGATGCCGGATGTTTAGCAAACCAAGCACTAAGCCACGCTTCAATTGCATCTGGCGCTATACCAACATCAATATAGCTACCTTGCAGTAAGTTACCGCCCATTGAGGTATAGCGATGCGCGGTTTCTTGATTATCTATATGCGTGCCGATTAAAGGTAATTTCATATTACCGGTGAGCGTTATCAAGGTATTAACAATGGCTTGATCTGCTTGATTATCCGCACTAGATTCTAATTCCTGACAATCAATTTTCACTTGGTGAACAGCCATCTTTCTCAAATACCTTAATGATTCATAACTTCCTGAAAAGTTATTAATGGCAATACCAATATCTAATGATTTTAATTGATCTATAATATTTTTGGCTTGCTGACAGGCTGAGAGCATGATTTTTTCGTTGAGCTCAATCATCACATATTTACCAGCAATGTTATAATTGGTCATTTGTTGTTCAATATAATCAACTAAGTCAGGTTCAAGCACATTTTTGTTCGCTAAGTTAACCGATACGCGCTGGTATACCCCTAATTTGTGCAAAGAAAAAAGAGCTTTGAAGGCCTGCTTAAACATTTGTTTGGTTAATAAATAAAGTTCGCCACTGTGTTCAGCTAAATCGATAAAGTCCGTTAATTCAAGGGGTTCATTTTCATTTGCCAGCCAATTTACGGTTAACTCAAACCCAACTAGCGCGTGCTCTTTGATATCCACTTGTGGTTGTAATTGCCAGCGCAAGTTCTCAGATATAATATCTTGTCGCAACCGCTCCATCAGCCTTAATTGCTTTTCAGTATATAACACAGCGCTGTTGTCAAAATATTCAATGGACTGGTTAGACATAGTCGCTTTTAATAAAGCATCCGTTGCATGTGCTACGGTTTCGTTAACCCCACAACCATGCTCACCTGTGATAGCGACACCAAACGCTAGCTCAAAATTTAATGAAAAACTTTTAAAGCTCATGGCATTTGGCACAGCTTGCGCGAGCTGCTGACATAAGCTACTAATCATATCGGTCGGAGCATGCTTACTGCTAGAGACATCATAAACAACTAAAAAGTCTAACCCTTGCAACCTTGCTACCTTAACCACTTCTGGCGCGCATTCAAAACTAAGTAAACTCGGGTTTTGTTCAACATTTTTTTTCAAACAAAAGGCTAGCTGTAACAATAAAATATCTGAATTATGGTGACCTAATACTTTATTGACTTGTTGAAAATTTACCGGTTTAAAGACGATAGCTGCATACTTATTGCTCGGTGATATTTTCAGCACTTGGTTAAACTTTTTCAACGCATGTTGTGCTGTGGGTAAGTTGGTCACTAAATCATGGGTATAGCTAAACAACTCTTCTGAGGACACAGAATTAATGTCTTGTGGTGCGGTATTATTACTCTTAGGCTTGCACAGCAGTTTCCAAATAAAGCAAACCAATAGTGGTAAACTCAGTCCAAGCAAAAAAGCTTTGGTGTTAATCAGAGAAAACACGGCATTATCAGCAGCAAAACAAGAAAATGAGCTTAGCAAAGCAATAATCAATAAAACTATATTCAACTGAGTTCTTTGATGAGCCATTATTATATCCACTATAGTGATTGAGGAAACACCTCGACAAAAATCCATCTTAAATTAGCTTATAGTCAACCTTTGACCCGGTAAACTATCAGCTGCGCTAACAAAACAAACATTAGTAGCTTACAAAATACTATCACTAAAGCGTAAAGGTTTAAATACTTACTTTCTGTAGGGCTTTATCTGTGTAGTTTTTGCTATGCAATAAAAAAGAGCATGTTAGTTAAACTAACATGCTCTTATATTTTGTTGTGCACTAAGTTGCGATCAGGGCTATTTACTCGCCATCTAAGAAACTTTTAAGCTGTTCTGAGCGAGAAGGATGACGTAATTTACGTAATGCTTTGGCTTCAATTTGACGTATACGTTCTCGAGTCACATCAAACTGCTTGCCCACTTCTTCTAATGTATGATCAGTATTCATATCAATACCAAAACGCATTCTCAATACTTTGGCTTCACGGGCGGTTAAACCTGCAAGGACTTCATGGGTTGCCCCTTTAAGATTTTCAGAGGTTGCTGAGTCTACCGGTAGTTCACCGCTGCCATCTTCTATAAAGTCACCTAAGTGCGAATCTTCATCATCACCAATCGGTGTTTCCATCGAAATCGGCTCTTTCGCTATTTTTAATACCTTACGAATTTTATCTTCTGGCATAATCATGCGTTCAGCCAATTCTTCAGGCGTTGGCTCGCGTCCCATTTCTTGCAACATTTGACGAGAAACACGATTCAACTTATTGATGGTTTCAATCATATGTACCGGAATACGAATAGTACGGGCTTGGTCAGCAATAGAACGCGTGATTGCTTGGCGTATCCACCAAGTTGCATAAGTAGAGAACTTATAACCACGGCGATATTCAAACTTATCTACCGCTTTCATTAAACCGATATTACCTTCTTGAATCAAATCTAAGAATTGTAAGCCACGGTTAGTATATTTTTTCGCAATAGAAATAACCAAACGTAGGTTGGCTTCAACCATTTCTTTTTTCGCGCGGCGGGCTTTTGCTTCACCAATTGACATACGACGGTTAATGTCTTTAATGCCATGAATATTTAAATGGGTTTCTTCTTCAATTTGGTTCAACTTGTAGATACAACGTTCTACGTCTAGCTCGATATCAGCAAGCTTAGCTGAATAACTATGTCCTGCGGCTTTTTCCGCTTCAAACCACTCTTTTGACGTTTCATTACCTGGGAAAATTTTAATGAAAGTGGTTTTAGGCATACCCGCGCCCATAACACAGTGTTTCATGATCAAACGTTCTTGCACACGTAATCTGTCCATCACACTACGCATATTTTTCACTAACTTATCAAATAACTTAGGAATTAAACGAAACTCTTTAAAAACCTCGGCAACGACATCAATTGCAGCTTGGGCATCTTTATGACCACGGCCTTTAGCATCGATAACCTTGTTAGCATTTTCATAAGCATCACGTAATGACGCAAATTTTTCACGAGCTAATTCAGGATCAGGACCTGTGTCCTCTTCTTCATCATCTTCGCTTTCTTCATCATCAGAATCAACGTCATCTTTATCTTCGTCATCCAATTCTTCTTTAGATAATTCAGAGCCTACATGAGTTGCAGCTGCGGGTACTTCTTCATCTTCTGCATCTGGGTCTAAAAAACCAGAAATAATATCAGTTAAGCGTACTTCTTCTGCTTCAAAGTTATCCCACATATCCAGCAAGTAATTAATTGCAGGCGGGTATTCTGACACACTACGTTGTACTTCTTTAATGCCTTCTTCAATCCGCTTTGCAATGACGATTTCGCCTTTGCGGGTCAACAACTCTACAGTACCCATTTCGCGCATATACATGCGAACTGGATCAGTTGTTCGGCCAATTTCGCTTTCAACAGTAGCTAAAGCTTGTGCTGCAGCCTCAGCTGCATCTTCATCGGTGTTAGCTTCACTCATCATCAATGTATCGGCATCAGGGGCATTTTCAAACACCTGAATCCCCATATCATTGATCATGCTAACAATATCTTCTACTTGATCTGAGTCGATAATATCTTGAGGAAGATGATCGTTAACTTGCGCAAACGTTAAATAACCTTGCTCTTTACCTTTGGTTATTAAATCTTTCAATCTAGATTGAGGGGCTTTTTCCATTGACGAGTGTCCACCTATGTCTGGTAAATATGGTTTTGTAAAACAATACTCTAAAAATGAGGTCGCAAATGCTGCACAAATAAATAAAGCGGGAAATTATAGCGAGTTTTTCGCACTATTTCCACCCATGAATTTAAAACTGACTACCTAAAGTCGCTATTTTATGTTACTCAAGTATAGTCACTAATATCAACATTGCGTGGTTATGCGTTAAGTATTGCTTGTAACTCTTGCCTTTCCTGTGGTGATATTTGTTTTATTCTGGCTTTTTGTAATAAAAACTCAGTACGTTGAGCAACAAAATCATTAAGTAGTTTTTCAATACTATCAAGAAATACATCTGCTGCTGCATCAGCAGTAATATGATGCTCCCAACACATTAATTTTGCCAACTGTTTGCCTTGAGCAGTATCGCGAAAATACTCTAATAGTTGCGCCGTCTTGATACCGGGTTTTTGCTGGCAAAGCGTCAACAATTGAATCAGTAAATCGACACCGGGTACATTTAGTGGCGCTAACACACCAATATCATTGAGTTCATTAACTATATGGGGATGTTCTAATAATAATGCAATAGCTAATCTAACCGGGGTAATTTTAGTACTCGGTTTCGCTTTTTTATGCTGGCTTTCGACATGAGTGTTTTTATTGATTTTGGCTAAAAACTGTTCACTACCGGTGCCAAAATTATTGGCAATTTCATTGATAATGGCATCTTTTAACAAGCTTTCAGGTAACTTGGTTAAGTGCGGTTGAAAAGATTCGGCTAAAGCTGCGCGACCTTCTAAGGAATTCATGTCAACTTGACTCATCAGCTGTTCAAACAAAAATTTAGACAAAGGCATAGCCTGATCTAAAAACTGCTCAAACGCCTGTTGCCCTTTTTCTCGAATAAATGAATCAGGGTCTTCGCCATCGGGTACAAAAACAAATTTAAGTGCAAAGCCATCTCGAATAAGCGGTAAGGCATTTTCCATGGCACGCCAAGCCGCATCTCGCCCAGCTCTATCGCCATCGTAGCAACAAATGACCTCTTTTACGGTGCGAAACATGGTTTGCAATTGCTCTGATGTGGTTGCCGTACCCAATGAAGCAACAGCGTAATCAACACCATGTTGTGCTAGTGCCACCACATCCATATAGCCTTCAACAACTACAAGTCGTTGTAAGTTTTTATTCGCTTGTTTAGCTTCATATAAGCCATATAATTCTTGCCCTTTATGATAAATTCGCGTTTCTGGTGAGTTTAAGTATTTTGGCTTTTCATCACCAAGTACTCTTCCACCAAAGCCAATTACACGGCCTCGCTTATCATGAATTGGAAACATAATACGGCCACGAAATCTATCATATGGGCGGTTTTTATCCCCTGATATTGCCATACCTAAATCAACTAACTGCTGATTTGCTTTACCTTGTGGCGAAAAGACTTTCATCATGCCATCCCAGCCATCACTGATGTAGCCGATACCAAAGCGTTTGACTACTTCTCCACTTAAACCACGGCCTTTTAAATAAGTAATTGCGATGTCTTTATCTGTAGCAACCTTCAATTGTTGTTGGTAAAACCGGCTAATTTGAGCTAATAATTCATAGTCATCTTGCTTTTGCTGTTGATTTTTTTGCTGTTGTCGCTGCTCGGCGGGGCTAGCATGGTTTTCTTCACGAATGACTTCCATGCCACAATAACTGGCAAGCTCTTCAATGGCATCAACAAACTCTAAACGGTCAAATTCCATTAAAAATGAGATGGCATTACCGTGTTCTCCACAACCAAAACAGTGATAAAACTGTTTATCATGGCTGACAGTAAAAGAGGGGGATTTTTCATTGTGAAAAGGGCAACAGGCTTGATAGTTTTTACCTGCTTTTTTTAATGGTACGCGTGACTCTACTACATCAACAATATCAGCACGTGCTAATAAATCATCAATAAATTGTCGAGTAATTCGTCCGGCCATAATGCTTATTTGTTAGAAACTGGGTAGCACTTATTGTACACAAATTAAAATGACTACGTTGTGATAATTTAAGGGATTGACAGAAAAAAACCGTAATAACGTGAGTCATTACGGTTTTATTAAATATTTTGCCTGAGCTAATTTAAGGCTGATCTTATTTGGCCGCTAACAGCGCCCATATCCGCTCTACCTTGCATTAACGGCTTTAACATGGCCATAACTTTACCCATGTCAGCCATTGAAGCTGCACCGGTTTCTGTAATTGCATTGCTAATTAATTGGTCAATTTCTGCCGTTGTTAATGGCTGAGGAAGAAAATAAGTTAATGCTTCAACTTCCTCGGCTTCTTTTGCTGCAAGCTCTTCTCGACCACCGTCGTTAAACATTTTGATAGACTCTTTACGCTGTTTAACCATTTTGGTTAAAATAGCAATAATATTGTCATCGGTTGCTTCGGTGTTGTTGTCAATTTCTGCTTGCTTAACAGCAGATAAAGCCATACGAATAACCCCAAGACGTAATTTGTCTTTGGCACGCATGGCATTTTTCATTTCATCTTTGAGTTGTATTAGTAGTGACATCTAAATCAGCTCACTCTTTCGATTGGGAAAGATTACTAAGGGTTCTTTATCAGAGCTTAGTACATGCGAACGTGACGAGCGTTCTCACGAGAAACTTTTTTCGCTGCACGTTTTACTGCCGCTGCTTTTTTACGTTTACGTTCCCAAGTTGGCTTTTCATAACATTCGCGACGACGAACTTCAGAAAGGATTCCTGCTTTTTCACATGAACGTTTAAAACGACGTAGTGCTACGTCAAATGGTTCGTTTTCTCTTACTTTAATTACTGGCATGTACTATTTTACCTTAGAATATATCTATATAAATTGGTGTTTAACTTCAGTTTGCAACGCACTTATTACGTTATTAAACCTTGTCTACACCCGCTCTATCAAAAATGGGTGCCGTATTCTACTGCTAAGTAAGCCATGATGTAAAGGCTATTTTCACTATCAAGGGAAATAAACTAGCGAAAGTGAGTAATGCTAGGTAAAATCCGCCTCATAATATTTTATTCCCGCTTTTTAGAGAACCTTGTATGCGAATTTTAGGTATTGAAACCTCGTGTGATGAAACCGGTATTGCTATTTATGATGATGGACAAGGTGATCGTCCACAAGGTATTTTAGCGCATCGGCTTTATAGTCAAATCGCTGTACATGCCGATTACGGTGGGGTTGTGCCCGAATTGGCGTCCAGAGACCATGTTCGAAAAACAATCCCGTTGATTAAAGCCGTATTAAAAGACGCCAATTTAACACCACAAGATCTAGACGGTGTTGCTTATACTGCAGGTCCTGGGCTTGTAGGTGCTTTATTAGTTGGCTGCTCAATCGGGCGAAGCTTAGCATATGGGTGGAATTTACCCGCTGTGCCCGTTCATCACATGGAAGGTCATTTGCTGGCTCCGATGTTAGAAGATGATGTGCCTGAATTTCCGTTTGTAGCTTTGCTCGTTTCTGGCGGCCATACTATGCTAGTGCGAGTTGATGGCATTGGTCAATATAAGTTACTCGGTGAATCTGTTGATGATGCCGCAGGTGAAGCCTTTGATAAAACCGCCAAATTATTAGGGTTAGATTATCCGGGCGGCCCCGCATTATCAAAAATGGCGGAATCGGGTATCGCTGGACGTTTTAAATTACCTCGCCCTATGACCGACAGACCTGGCTTAGACTTTAGCTTTAGTGGTTTAAAAACAGCTGCAGGCACTTTAGTTCGTAAAGAATGTATTGCCAGTGATGGTACAACAATAGACGAAGCTGAACTTAAGCAAACCCATGCAGATATTGCTCATGCGTTTCAGCAAGCCGTTATTGAGACACTTGCAATAAAGTGCAAACGTGCATTAAAACAAGAAAACTTAAAGCGTTTGGTTATTGCTGGTGGTGTGAGTGCTAATACCGCGCTACGTGAAAAGCTCGCAGACACAACCAGTAAATTAGGTGGTAGTGTCTTTTATCCTAGGCCAGAATTTTGTACCGATAACGGTGCTATGATTGCCTATGCTGGTTTACAGCGGTTAAAAGCGAACACTCATGCTGATTTAACTTTTAAAGCAAATCCTCGTTGGTCACTAGATTCGCTTCCCGCTGTTTAATTTTCAGGTTGGAATGTGCTGTAGGTTGGAATTAATGCCAACCTACCCTTTCTTGCCCATCTGCAATAAGCTAGGTAAAAAGATCAAAGTGAAAATCGTGCTGACCCCCATTCCTCCGACAATTACCGCGGCAATACCTCGGTAAAGCTCGGCGCCAGCACCAGGTATTAACAACAGCGGTAACATACCGCAAATACTGGTGAGAGTACTCATAAGAATAGGTCTTAGTCTAAGCCTTACCGCTTGTTCAACTGCGTCATGTCGAGACAAGCCTTCGTTTTCGCCCATGCGTGTTTGGTACACTAATAAAATGGCATTATTGACCACTAAGCCTAATAAAATAATAAAGCCGATCATGGTTAATAAATCTAACGGTTGAAATATCACTAAATTGGTTAATTGCAAAAAGCCAATACCACCAATGGTGGCTAACGGGATCGTTAGCACGACTAAAATACTGTCTTTGAATGAGCGAAATAGTGCCGCCATAAGTAAATACAGAATGATCAGTGCCAAGATAAAACTTTGGCTCATATTAGTTAATGCTTGGGTAAGTGCTTCAGCAGTACCACGATAACTTATGCTTGCAACACTACCGCTTTCATTGACCTCATCTTCTGATAACACCGCTAAAATGGCGGGCTCTGCCTGTGTTTTAATTTGCGCTATTGCCTCTTCTAAACTAATTCCATCGGGTGGGCTTACTTGCAAGGTGATTGTCCTTTGTCTATTAACCCGTCTAATCGAGCTTGGTCCTGCAGTTCTCACAATGTCGACTAATTCACCAACGGGTTGAACATCAGCATTAGGCGTGTATAAAGGAATCGCGGCAAGCTCTTCTGGTGATTGCCAGTCAGTAGCCCTTAGAAAAACATCTAAACGCTTTTGACCATTAAAGAAGTCTCCGACATACAAACCTGTACCTAACGCTCTTGAAATAGCTGACATTTGCGATCGGCTCCAGCCTGCTTCAGCTAAACGTCTTTCATTGGGTAACATTTGTAATTCTGGCTCTGCTAGGGTTAAGCCCGGTTGCGGCTGAATTTGTGCGCCGGGCAAAGCTTGGCTAATAGCGCCATAGCCAGCTTGTGCGGCATTAAGTAAGGTATTAACATTATTGCCCTGAATATCCACGTCAATTCGCCGACCACCACCTAAACTGCTAAATATTTGTGACTGCGAGGCAAAAGCCATTGTATCGGGAAAGCCTTGTAAAAACTCACGGTTAATCACCGCTATAATTTCACCAATATCATCGACGTTTTTAACATGTCCGCCCATAAAGCCAAATGAACCAAAAAAACCCATCCAAGTATGGGCAATTTGCGGCTGCTTTTCGCCCGTTAAATAAGGCGCGATACGGCGATTTATTTCATCGCTCATTTCAAAACGCGCCGCCGGATAACTTAAGCCCGGTGGAGGTAAAATAAACGCTTGAAACTGGTTCTGATTACCCTTTGGCAAATAGTCTATTTTAGGAAATAAAGCCCAGCTGCCCGCAAATGCAAACAACATTAAGCCAAAAACCCAAGCGTAGCGTTTACTTGGGGTACTGGTAATATGCATAACCCCTTTAGTGATACTTCGCCACCAGTGGCTATGAGGATCAGCCTCACTCTTGTCTGCTAATAACTTACGAGCGGCTGTGGGTAATACTGTTACTGCCACAATTAACGAAGCAACTATGGCCACCGCAATGGTTATGGCTAAATCAGCAAAAAGCTGCCCCGAAACTGCATCTAAAAAGGCGATGGGTAAGAAAATAGCGACAGTGGTAATCGTTGACGCAATTAACGCTCCCCAAACTTGGGTAGCCCCGTGTAAAGCTGCCTTTTCTGGCGCTTCGCCTTTCTCTCGTAATCGAACAATGTTTTCTAACACGACAATAGCGGCATCAAGCACCATACCGACAGCAAAAGCTAGACCCGCCATCGAGATAATGTTCAAGGTTCGCCCAGCGCTATACATTACAATGAGTGTAATCACTAAAGAAATAGGTATGGCTAAGGCAACAATTAACGTGGCACGAAACTTCCGCAAAAACCACCACAATACAATGATGGCCAGAGCAATACCCATCAGTAAGTTATTACGAACCAAGTCCATTGAGCGATTAATATAAATGGTTTCATCTGACATTTGGATCATTTCAAGGCCAACACGTTTTAATGGCCCTTCATTAAGTTCACGCATCGCGCTTTGCAAGCCTTCCATGACTTCAATCACATTAACGCCCTGCTCTGCTTGAGCATTCATAGCAATGGCTTGGTCACCGTCTAAGGTTAAAATACCGGTTCTATCTTGCAAGGCAACAGCGACAGTAGCAACATCACGAAGAAGAATTGGCTGACCATCACGCCAGTCTAGGATCATCTCACCGAGTTGCTCTTCACCATATTTCCCGGCAAACCGTAGGGTGTATTTTCGGCGGCCAACTTCATTAAAACCACCTGAGCTATCGCTATTATTAGCCAAGGCTGCTGCGATTTCAGGAATGTTTAAGCCAAGTGCAGCGGCTTTATAGGGATCAAAGGTTATACGTAATTCTGTTGATAAACCACCGAATGCATTCGATTTTGAAATACCGGCAACACGCTCTATTCGCGTTTGAATGACTTCTTCTACGTAATCCTGATAACTGACAATATCACGGGTATTGCCCTCAAGAGGTTTTAACGCAAACCAAGCAATTGCAGTAAAGGTATTATTACCACCAACAGAAATCACCGGCTCAGTCGCATCAGCAGGATAATTAGGCACTTGATTTAACGCACTCATCACATCAATTAAGGCGCGTTCTAAGTTGATGCCTGACTGATAACGCAAGGTAATGCTGCCGCTACCTTGATCTGAAGAAGAAATTAACGACTCAAGCCCTTGTAGCCCTTTGAGCACATCTTCTTGTCGTTCAATAATTTCCGCTTCTATTTCTTCAGGTGCTGCAGAGCGCCATCCCGTTGCAATAACAATTTCGGGTTTGCTAATATCAGGCGTTAACTGAATAGGTAATTTAAATAAGCTGATAAAACCAAACAGTGCCACCAATAAAATTGCAACAATAACAGCAGTTGGGTTTTTTAATGCAGATGATGTTAAATTCATCGCACGCTTCCTTTGTTCACAGACTGAGTTGTGTTGGTCTCATTTTCTGCAGTTTTCCCACCAAGCACTAGGTCTTTATTGTTGCTTTTTATGGCAACACCTTGACCCGATTGTAAGCGCTCGGCGCCACGAATAACGATCAAATCGCCAACATTAATTGGTTGTTGTTCACTTGCGCTAGTCACTGCAACCAAACCATCCATACCAACACCGACTGTCACCGCTATTTGCTCAGCTTGAGCGCCTTGCTCATTTTGATTCACCCGAAACACACTAGCACCATCACGACGCAAGACTAATGCATCGCGAGGTACAGCTAACGACATTTCACTAGGACCATTAGCCACTTTCGCCTTAATGTTTAAACCTATTGGCCAATCAAAGGTTGACATATCTAAACGTACTTCCATTAAATGAGAACGAGCATCAGCAACTGGCACTAGGGTTTTAATTCTAGCTTTTCCCTCCCCCAGAGGTGATTGAACCGCTAATTCTGTTGCTGTTTTTAGAAATTGATAAGCAACAATAGGGGCAAAAATAGTCGCCTCGCTGTGTTGGGTTTGTACCAAGCGTATAATCGCTTTACCATCATTAACAAACTCCCCTAAACTGGCAAGGCGTTGAGCAACAATGCCACTGAATGGCGCTTTCACTATGCTGTAGTCTAGTGCTTGTTCTGTTTTATTTAATTGTGCTTGAGCGACAATGACATCACCCTTAGCAATATCACGTTCAGAAATGGTTTTATCTAATTCGGTACTCGGTGATAGCTTTTGCTTGACCAACTGTGTTTTTCGTTTTACTTCCGCTTCAAGAAAGTGCAAACGAGCTTTACTGTTAAGCACATTCGCTTGTGCTTCACTGTGTTCTATTTTTAATTGCTTATCATCAATTTGGGCAATAATATCACCGCGCGCGACTAACTGACCAATAGCAGCTAAACTGATCAAACGACCCGATATTTCAGATGCTATTTTAGCATCATTTTGGCTCACCACAGTACCTGACACCCAAACTACCGGCGAAAGCGCCATCATTTTTGCGGGTACTACATTGACATTAGCAGGCGGAAAGTTCATTGACTGAGCAACATTTGTTATGGCAAAAAGCGCAATAAAACACAGCAGTTTATGGGTATGTTGATATTTCATAGTGCTCCTAAATAAGTATGAGGCTAAGATATTTTGGTGGTAATTTTATTCTCTGTGCCTTTAAGTAAACGTACAATATTGTCTTTGTGACGAAAGATAATAAGCGCACTCAACATTAAAGTAGGGTAAACATACAGCGGTTTTAATAGAAACACATACAGTGGTGCCATTGATACGGTAACTATCGCTGCTAAACTTGAATATTTTGTGACTTTAGCTACAAATACCCAAGTAATAATCAGTAAAGCACCTAGCCCTAAACCAATGGGCAATAAAGTGCCTAATGCCGTAGCAACCGCTTTGCCGCCTTGAAAGTTAAAAAATACTGGGTACATATGCCCCAAACAAGCCGCAACGCCAATAATGCCCAGATAAATCGGCTCTATTTGCAAAAAATAAGCGCCCCATACGGGAACTGTCCCTTTTAATACATCTAAAAAGAGTACCGTTGCTGCCGTTAATTTATTACTGATTCTTAACACATTGGTTGCACCGGGATTTTTCGACCCTGTGGTTCGAGGATCTGGAAAGCCGAGCAGTTTGCATATTAAAATAGCACTCGAAATCGAGCCTATTAAATACGCAATAATGATCATAGTAAGCGTTAAAAACAGCATCACAATAGAAATTGGTCAGAAAAATAACAATATTATTCATTCTAGCTTGTTCTGTGCTAGTTTTTCTACACCTTGGCAGGTAAACTCGCTTTTATTTTGTAAGAATTATCATAATAGGTAGAAAATGGATAAGGTTTTCATTAAAGGTTTGCATATTCAAACCACCATTGGCTTTTTTCAGTGGGAAAAAGAAATCAAACAAACCCTAGTGATTGATGTAGCAATGGGCTGGAATACCGCCGGTGCAGCACTAAATGATGAACTCGCAAAAACGTTAGATTATGCACAAATATCTACCGCCATTGAAACCTTTGCCAATGAAAACCCCGTTGATTTATTAGAAACATTAGCTGAACGGTTAGCTGCTTTTTTAATGACTACTTACCATATTCCTTGGTTAAAACTCACCATAGGAAAGCCTGGTGCCGTGCACAACGCTGATACTGTAGGTGTTGAAATTGAGCGAAGTCAATCCTCACAGACAGCTATTGAGACATCAGTAAACTAATGGCGATGATTTATATTTCCTTAGGGAGCAATGTTGAACGTGAATACCATGTTCAACACGGATTGAACGCCTTAGCTAACCGTTTCAACCTAGCATTTGAACAGTTAGTGTTATCATCGCTGTTTGAAAGTGAAGCCATTGGCTTTAATGGTAAAGCTTTTTATAACATGGTAGTTGGTATAAAAACCTCTTTAACAGTTGAGCAAGTCGCTCACATACTCCGTGATATTGAAGTACAGTATGGCCGCGCTGTCGATGCAAAAAAGTTTAGCCCTAGAACGTTAGATCTCGACTTATTGCTTTACGATGACATTATCACAGACACGCCAGCACAATTACCCCGAGATGAAATAGATAAAAATGCTTTTGTGCTTTGGCCATTAAGTGAAATAGCCCCAACACTAGTACACCCGATATTAAAGCAAAATTATCAAACACTATGGCAAAACTATAATAAAACCAGCCAACAACTTAATGTTGTCAACAATTGTTGGTAACGATTTTACATAAAGGAATAAAGAGATTTTATGAGTACTTTAGAAATAATGATATTAGCACTCTTACAGGGGTTAACCGAGTTCTTACCTATTTCTAGCTCTGCTCATTTAATACTGCCCTCGCAAATTTTAGGCTGGGAGGATCAAGGGCTGGGTTTTGATGTAGCCGTGCATGTAGGGACTTTGTTGGCTGTTATGTTGTATTTTCGCAAAGAGTTAGGCGTTATGTCTGTCGCTTGGTTAGGAACAATTAATATCGGCCCTGATAAAAATAGCAACGCTTTTGATGGTAAGCTTGCGTGGTGGATTATCTTTGCCACCATACCTGCTGGCTTATTTGGCTTATTGGGCAAAGACTTTATTGAAGCACATTTACGCTCTGCACTGGTCATTGCAGCAACAACGCTGCTATTTGGCTTCTTACTTGGTTTTGCTGATAGTAAAGCTGGACACAGAAAAACCCATAAACCGATGGAAAAACTCGGCTTAAAAGGTGCCATGCTGATTGGCGTTGCCCAAGCTGTGGCCTTGATTCCTGGGACGTCGCGTTCTGGCATCACCATGACTATCGGTTTATTGTTAGGACTATCACGAGACAATGCAGCCAGATTTTCATTTTTACTTTCTATCCCAGCTATTGCCATGGCAGGCAGCTACTTAACCCTTAAATTGGTATTATCAACCGAAGCAGTAAACTGGCAAGCCATTGGCCTTGGTAGTTTAATCGCTTTTGTCAGCGCCTATACTTGTATTCATTACTTTCTTATTTTATTAAATAAATTAGGTATGATGCCTTTTGTAATATATCGTTTAATTTTAGGGACCGGCCTTTTATGGTTTGTATTGGCCTAGTGACACACTCATGATACGAAACTTGATGTCCAAATAACCTTTATCAACAGAACTAATAGTGAATAAAAATATGACTGCAATTACCCTGGAAAATTTTGAGCAAATCGTTTTAGAAGAATCAAAAACAACATTAGTGTTAGTGGCTTTTTGGGCTGATCAAATCACTGAAAGTGTTGAGTTAAGAGACAAGTTAGCTGCTAAAGTCGCTCCTTTTAGCGAGCAAATGCTGATGGCAACCGTTGATTGTCAAACACAGCAACAAATCGCTCAGCAGTTTGGTATTCAAGGCTTGCCAACAGCTATTTTAGTGAAGGATGGTCAACCTCTTGATGGGCTATCTGGGCCACAAACCGATGAAACCATTGCCGCCTTTTTAGATAAACACTTACCAAAAGCACAAGATATGCTGCTCACTAAGGCTCAAGCGGCTCTTGCTGAGAACAAACTTAACGATGCGTTAACTGAAATCAGCCAAGCGCATCAACTGGATGCACAGCGAGCAGACATAAAATTAGTGCTAATCGATGTGTATATTCAACTAGGAAAAACTGCAGACGCACAAACGTTACTTGATACCATAACAATGGTCGATCAAGACAGTTATTACCAAGCTTTAGTGGCTAAACTAGAGTTAGCCAACCAAGCAGCCAACTCCCCAGAAATTCAAGCACTAGAAGCTAAACTTGCAAGTCAGCCGAACGACATTGAAATTCAACACCAACTTGCCGCGCAATACAGCCAAGTAAACCGCCATGAAGATGCCTTAACGCTATTATTTCGCTTAGTTCAAGCTGGTGATGCCGATACAAAAGATCACAGTAAGACACTTTTTTTAGATATTCTTAAAGCACTACCTGATGGTGATCCTATTGCCAGCAAATATCGCCGAAAACTTTATACGCTAATGTATTAAAATAATTGAGGCTAAGCAGGTTTTCTAGAATAGATCAATATCATCAACAAAACCCTCTATCGTTAGTATGGATTCCAACCTGAAATATCATAGGAATGACAACTTAGGTCAAGATGGGATGACAATTTACAGCCTGCTTATTAATTGTATTGAGTATTTTTTTTATGCTAAACAGATGCTCAATAACGAAAGGTTATATCTCAATTAAAACCTGAACCATCAAATATATCTATTTTAATCTTTCAACAAGGAATGTTATGTCCATTTATCGCTTTATTATATTATTTTTATCTCTATCCATTACAGCATTGTCTTCTGCAAACGAAACGCTACCTATAGAAATTTATGGTGCCTTGCCCGAAGTCAGTATGATGGTGATTTCACCTAGTGGAGAGAAAATTGCTTACCGTCGAACAGAACAAGAAAAAGATTACATGGTGATCTACAACCTTGCTGATAACAAGTTACTTGGCGCCATGGACTTATCAAACATTAAACCTAGTGACGTCTATTTTATTGATGAAAAAAAATTAATTATCGTAGTTAAGAGGAACAATAGATTATGGGGTTACCGTGGTCGACATGAGATCAGTTCCGCATATGCTTATGATCTAGAAAAAAATAAGATGGTGCAATTACTGACCTTAGGCTCTGGAATACATGATGGTCAAACCCAATTAGGCAATATAGTAGGGCTTTCGGCTGATGGGGATAGTGTCTATATGCCCGCATGGGCCAATGCAACCTCTTTCAGTTTGATGAGGGCATCATTAGAAAGGAGAAAAGTTAAACAATTTAAACGAGGCAATCGAGATGTAATAGATTACTTTGTAAACGATCAGGATACAATATTGGCTAGAGTGCTTTATAACAATAAGCTTGATTTACACAGTATTGAGGCGCTGACAGATGGAAAATGGCATCAAATTTTTAGTGAAAAAACTATTTTTCCTACAAAATCCTTTGTGGGGTTAACACCTGATTTTAAGCACTTAATTATGTTAGACAAAAACGCTAATACGGGCCATATTGCCTATTACACCATGCGCTTAAAAGATGGCAAAATAAGCAATGCGATTTTCAGTAAGTCAAACAAAAGCGTGGAATCAGTTTTAACAGATATAAATCGTGTGGTTTATGGCGTGAGATACGCAGGCTTCAAGCCAAGTTATGAACTTTTTAACCAAAAAACGCATAATTTGGTCGCATCAATTATACAATCCATGCCAAATAATAGCTTAAGGTTAGTCAATCATACGCCTGATTGGAGCAAGATGATTTTTTTAATCGAAGGTGAGCATGCAAAAGGCGACTACTTCATTTATGCCAATGGTAAGTTTTCATCAGTGGGTAGCCAACGTTCAAGAATTGCCCCAACTCAAGTTCATCAGGTCTATGAAACTGAGTTTAAAGCAAGAGATGGTCTAAAAATCCCTCTATTATTAACATTACCAAACATTGAACTAAAAGCTTTACCCGCTATTTTAATGCCTCATGGCGGCCCAGAATCATACGATAGAGTGGGTTTTGATTGGATGGCACAATTTTTTGCGAGTCGAGGCTTCTTGGTAATTCAGCCACAATTTCGAGGCTCAGACGGTTTTGGCTCTGATTTTATTCTAAAAGGACGAGGAGAGTGGGGTCAAAAGATGCAACACGACCTGACAGATGCAGTAAAAACCTTAATAAAATCGGACTATGTTAACCCTAACAAAGTGTGCATTGTCGGCGCTAGTTATGGTGGCTATGCCGCATTAGCTGGAGCAGCCTTTACTCCTGAGCTCTATCAATGTGCGGTTTCTATTAATGGTGTAGCTGATGTTAAACGAATGCTAAAAGATGAAAAGAACGAATATGGTTCTGATCATTGGGTACTTGCTTACTGGCAAGAAAGCATCATAAATGGAACAACAGCCAACAACCACTTAAAAAAAATATCACCGATAACTCATATTAACAATATCAAAATTCCGATATTACTCATCCATGGCGAATATGATGAGGTGGTTCCAATTCGCCAGTCTGAAAATATGTATGAAGAATTAAAAGATGCTGGCAAGCCTGTTGAGTTTATAACGCTAGAGAAAGGTGATCACCATTTAAGTAAAGGGGGTAACCGCATGAAAGCGCTGAAAGCCATCGATAATTTCATAATGAGCGCTATAGGGGTAAATTAATTAAAGGTAACAAACTCTTACAATAAAGCATATGGTGATTTATCTGTTAGGCACCAAGCCTCTCAATATGTTGAACCCTAAATATTGCAGTGACTTGGTATTATATTGATGTAACAACAAAATATTAGAGACTAAGCAGGTTTTCTAGCCAATAAAGTCGCAAACTGCAATTTAGCGCCATTATGCATAGTACCTACATCTTCATTGTATTTAATAAGCTCCCAACCTTGATAAGCGTCACTTAACTGCCCTGCTTTTAGCGTATAAGGAAAAGGAACTGGGCAGGGATGCACTTCTGTGTTCATTGCGCAAACAATCAGATTATAACCACCAGCAAGCGTACACTGTTGCATATCAGCAATAATGCTTGCTACCCGTGTTGGGTCTGCAAACATCAAGGTA
Organism: Colwellia sp. KU-HH00111; assembly: GCF_040362745.1. Taxonomy (NCBI): domain Bacteria; kingdom Pseudomonadati; phylum Pseudomonadota; class Gammaproteobacteria; order Alteromonadales; family Colwelliaceae; genus Colwellia; species Colwellia sp. KU-HH00111. Next base: position 152,268 of record NZ_BAABWO010000005.1, read on the forward strand.
ACAGTGCAGCTAATAAAACCATAATCTTGGCCAAGGTTAGCGGTATTAATATCATAGACTTGCGCCTTAACGTTCTGCATGTCTTGTTCGATACTAATGCTTTGCAGCATATCAATGGCGCCCGGGTTAGTGTCTACCCCAGTAACGTTAAAACCAAGCTGTCCAAGATATATTGCATTTCGGCCATTTGAGCATCCCATATCTAACGTGTCACAAGGTGCAATAATTTTGCTTGCGGCAACGACTTCACTATGGGCAGGATTTAAGCCGTAACGGCTATTTAGGTCAATGGTCATGGTTACTTCTCAATTAATAGTATAAAGACTAAATCTTATACTATTAATTGGAAGCTTTAATTGATCCGTTTAGGATCATTGTGTTTTTGTGCTGTTTTTTTTAATACCAAGTTGATTAAGTATACTTAATCATTACTGAACACTATGGTAGGTGCTGGCTGGCTAAATAATCATGCGACTGCATTTCTTGTAAACGACTCAAACAACGTTTAAATTCAAACGCTAAATTGCCACCTGTGTACAACTGCTCTAATGGCATTTCAGCTGACATAATCAGTTTCACATTGCGTTCATAAAATTCATCGACTAACGCGATAAAACGTCTCGTACTGTCATCACTTTCTTGTCCCATTTGTTTAACATTCGCCATTAAAACAGTGTGATACAACTGGCTAATTTCCATGTAATCGCCCTGAGAGCGAGCACTTTCACATAGGACTGTATAGTCAAAATAGACAATACCATCGGCAACCCTAATAGTAGATAACTGGCGATTGTTTATTTCAATATCGACATTTTGTTGACCTGCTTCACAAGCAAGTTGCTTAAAATAATGATGCAAATTGTCATTGGCTTGCTGATCAAGCGGATAATGATAAATCTCTGCTTGCTCTAATGTCCGCAAGCGATAATCAACCCCACTATCAACGTTAACTATTTCGGTATGTTCATTAATTAATTTAATTGCTGGCAAAAAGCGTTCTCGCTGTAAACCGTTGCGGTAAAGCTCATCGGGGATAATATTAGATGTTGCCACTAAAATAACTTGGTGTGCAAATAGCTCTTCAAATAGCGCTCCTAAAATCATGGCATCGGTAATATCAGAAACAAAGAATTCATCAAAACAAATAATTCGCGTTTCACTAGCAAACTTTTTGGCAATAATTTTTAAGGGATCTGACTGACCCGTTAGGGCTTTTAGTTCTTGGTGTACTCGATGCATAAAACGATGAAAGTGCACGCGCATTTTATTTTTAAAGGGCAGGCAATCGTAAAAAGTATCAACTAAATACGTTTTTCCTCGTCCAACGCCTCCCCAAAAATAAAGGCCTTTTATTGGCTTATCTGTTTGTTTTTTGTAAACTTTTGTCCAACGATTTAAAACCTTTTTAAAGCTAGACACTTCAACAGGTTTAGTTTGTAAGTCTTCATAAAGTCGTTGCAAATGCTTTACTGCATCTTCTTGGGCCGCATCAAACAAAAAATCATCCTGTGTCAGGTCTTGTTGATACTTTTGGATTGGAGAAAGTTTTATCATGAATTAACCACGTTGAACTTGTCATTAGTTACTTGAAAAAAGAAAAATTGCCAACATATATTATTTATAAGCGAGTTAACACTACAAATATTTACGCTATCACTATATTATTGTAAACCATAACAGTAGTAATTAATCACAAAATTTATTTTCAATCTATTTAAAGGTACCCTTATGACCGTAGTAATCGCATTAATTGTTTTCGTTGTTGGTGCTGTTGTTGGCTTTTTTGCTAATTATTTAATTTCATCGACCAATCAAGAACAACGTAAACTTGCGGAGCAAGTCAATAAAACAGAGGCGGCATTATCACAATATAAAATTGATGTTGCAGATCACCTTGAATGCTCAGCTAAATTGCTTAATGAAATGAATAGCACCTGCCAAACTGCGATGAAACAAATGGAAGAAAGCACTCAGCTATTGCAAAGAGCTACTGCCAGTGATAGCGATGGCATGCCTTTTTTCTCTCAAGAAACGCAAGAACAACTGGCGCAAACTGCGGCATTACGACATGCAAAACGCATGGATGAAAAGGCAGGATTAAGCACAGATTTCAACACAGAAGCGCCTTTAGATTATTCTGGCAAAGCCAGTGGCTTGTTTAGTGATCAAGGACCAAACGATCCAATTAAAGCCGGCTAATTTAAGCGTAAATATATAATAAAATGTTACAAATGCCGCGCAGGCATTTGTGAACTAAAATTCTTTCACTAAGTCTATTTTGAGGTGCAACAGCTTTGTATAAAGTTGATTAAATTATGTTTTAGGAGAATCTTTCCCATGAAAAAATTATCTATCTTACCAATATCGGCTATTTTAAGCGCCGCTTTACTCTCAAGTACTTTAATTCCACTCAGCGCTGATGCTGCTGGCTCTATATGGCCAAGCAGTGTTGAAGGGCAAAGCATGCCTAGTTTAGCGCCAATGCTTGAAAAATCGACACCGGCTGTTGTCAGTATTGCTGTCAAAGGGACCCATGAAGTTAAACAAAATGTGCCCAATATTTTTCGCTTTTTTGGTAACCCCAACCAACACCCAAATCAGGCACAACAACGTCCTTTTCGCGGTTTAGGCTCTGGCGTGATTATTGATGCTGACGAAGGTTACATCGTCACTAATAATCACGTTATTGAAAAAGCAGATGAAATAATGATAACCCTTAAGGATGGCCGCCAAATTGAAGCGAAAAAAATTGGCTCTGATGCAGATAGCGATATTGCATTATTACAAATTGATGCTGACGATTTAACCGCTATAAAAATTGCCGATTCCGATAAGTTACGTGTAGGCGATTTTGCTATTGCTATTGGTAGCCCTTTTGGCTTGGGACAAACCGTTACCTCAGGTATTGTCAGTGCATTAGGCCGTAGCGGATTAAACATTGAAGATTATGAAGACTTTATACAAACAGATGCCGCGATTAATAGTGGCAACTCTGGCGGAGCGTTAGTCAATTTACGTGGTGAACTCATAGGAATTAACACAGCTATTTTAGGGCCCAATGGCGGCAATGTTGGTATTGGCTTTGCTATTCCGAGCAATATGATGCACAACTTAGCCAAACAAATTATTGAATTTGGTGAAGTAAATCGTGGTGTACTTGGCGTTTCTGGCAGAAGTGTTAACAGTGACATTGCCAGTGCGATGGAGTTAGAAACTAACCAAGGCGGCTTTGTTGAGCAAGTAATACCTGACTCAGCAGCAGATGAAGCTGGCTTAAAGCCTGGAGATGTTATAACTAAGGTGAATGGCAAGTCTATAAAAACCTTTAATGAATTGCGTGGCAAAATTGGCTCTATTGGTGCGGGAAAAAATGTCAAATTAACCATAGTGCGCAATGGCAGTGAAAAACAATTTACCGTTAAGTTGAAACAATCTCAAGCCAATAACGTCGCTGCTGCAACTATACATAGAATGTTTGAAGGAGCAAAACTAGAAAATAACAACACTAACAATGGTGTTGTTATTAAAGAGGTTAAAGAAGGCTCTCCGGCTGAGTTAGTTGGCTTGCAATCGGGTGATTTAATTACCGGAATTAACCGAACTCGTATCAAAAATGTAGCTGAATTACGCAGTTACCTAAAAGACAGAAAAGGTGTGTTTGCATTAAATATTATTCGTGATAACTACTCACAATATTTAATGATTCGCTAATACCGACTCAAATCACTTGAAGGTTTGATAACGCTTATCTTCAAACAAAGTGAGGGTGAGTGCTTTATTTAAAAAGGTTAGTGAAAACTAACCTTTTTTATTTTCTGCGCTGATAATATTTTGTGTTAAACTCATGACTATAATAAAAATCAGAATATTTTTGCCTTGAGAACTCTCCTTTGAAACTAAAATCCACATTAAAATACATCATAAATTCAATTAGTTACGGGGTTCTGTTTGGGGTTGCTTTGTTATTATTAGTGCCCAATTTAAATGATAATCCGTTTATACAACGAATGTTGAATACCAAAAAAACCACACTTCAGCCGCTTTCTTATGCTAAAGCCGTGAGCATAGCTAGCCCTGCCGTGGTCAATATATATTCAGAAGATATAGTCTCTAGTGGTGGTTATGGACGACAGGCGAGGAAAACCACCACTTTAGGCTCTGGTGTTATTATGGATAGTAATGGCTACTTGTTAACTAATCTGCATGTTATTCAAAATGCTGATTTAATTCATGTTGTTTTACAAAGCGGTCAACAGTTTCCGGCTGAATTAATCGGCTTTGATCAAATTACTGATCTCGCTGTACTCAAAGTAAACGCAAGTAATTTGCCCACCATTCCTCAACAAGCCAATTTACAATCTTTTGCCGGAGACATTGTACTTGCTATTGGTAATCCATTAAATTTAGGTCAAACAGTCACACAAGGCATAATCAGCGCCACTGGTCGCAGTGGCTTAAGTAATACCAATTACCTCAACTTTTTACAAATGGATGCGGCAATTAATAACGGTAACTCGGGCGGCGCCTTAATTAATAGCAATGGCGTATTGGTCGGGATTAACTCTCGACAATTCACTGAGTCGAATCCTCAGCTGAACATTCAAGGTATTTTCTTTGCAGTGCCCTATCAGTTAGCGGCTAAAATAATGCGAAAAATTATAGAGAATGGGCGTGTAGTCCGTGGCTGGCTTGGTATTTCTGCTGAACGCTATTTAGCTGATGTAAAAGGTTTTGTTGTAGAAGCGGTTAGTCCAAACAGCCCTGCTTTTTCAGGAGGCATTCTACCTGGCGATATTATCTACCAAATTGGTCAACACCCAATTAGTAGCATTACCCAAGCGTTAGATATAGTTGCAGAAACCCCGCCTAACACGGCTTTGATATTTAAACTTTATCGACAAGGTAAGCCTGTAGAAGCCAGTGTCACCATAGCTGAATTTGGTAAATAATGACGATGCTCCAAGGTCAAGTTTAATTAACTACTTTACTCAACTATTTTGTTGCGTTATTTGTAAACTAGGCGTTATTTTTGAGGATGTATTGCTCCATAGTAATGGCATCCATTGGTTTAGCAAAGTAGTAACCTTGACCATATAAACATTCCATTTTTTGTAGTAGTTGCGCATCTTCAATGTTTTCTATGCCTTCACCCACTGTTGCCATACGAAGGTTAGTGGCGAGATCAACAATGGTTTTAATAATGGCTCTATTGTTTTGGTGTTCATGAACATTATTAATAAACGACTTATCAATTTTTAACACATCAATAGGAAAACGGTGTAAATAACTAAGACTAGAATAACCGGTGCCAAAATCATCCAATAATATTTTTACCCCTAACCGTTTTAATGCTTTCATATTTGACAACACTATATCGGTGTTTTCTAACAGCGCTCGTTCAGTTAACTCTACCCTTAAACTTTCAGGTTTTAGCGCTGTTTCAGTTAAAATATGTTCTATTTCTTCTGGTAACGAGGGATTAAAGAATTGATTACAAAATAAGTTACAACTGACGTAAAGTTCATCACAAGATAATGTTTGTTGCCATATTTTTAGCTGTTGACAGGACTTTTTCAAAATTTGTAAATCAATGGCTTGAACTAAATTTGTTTCTTCAGCCAATGGGATAAAGTCATCAGGAAAAACAAAACCTCGCTTAGTACTTTGCCAACGCGCTAACGCTTCAAACCCTTGTATTTCACCATTATCTAATTTAATAATAGGCTGGTAGTACGGGATAAACTCTTGCCATTCAATCGCTTCTCTAATGTCAGCTTCAAGTGATAGCGCATTTTGTACTCTTTGATGCATACTGGCATCAAAAACTTCATAACGGCCCTTACCGCTATCTTTTGCATGATACATAGCCGTGTCGGCATCTCTTAACATGGTGTCAGCATTATCATAACGGTCATCACTGAACAAAATACCAATACTCGTGCCGGTAAACACTAATTGGTTATTGATGGTAAACGGCTCTTCTAAAAATTTAGTTATACGTTTAGCTATATCAAATGCTTTATCATTTGACTTAAGATCCTCAATTAAAATAACAAATTCATCACCGCCTAACCTCGCAACAGTATCCATATTACGGACAATGGCAGAAAGCTCTCTGGCAATCATTTGTAACAGCGTATCACCTGCTTGATGGCCTAAACTGTCGTTTACCACTTTAAAACGATCTAGGTCTAAAAATAATATCGCAAAGCTAAAGTCAGGCTTACGTTTATTGCAGGCTATAGCATGGTTTAATAAATCAATAAATACGGCTCTATTGGGCAAGCCAGTTAAGCTGTCGTGAGAGGCGGTATGTTTTAATTTTGTCTCTGCCTGTTTACGTTGGGCAATTTCCTCTTCTAGCGCCAGTGTTCTTAATTTAACTTGTTGCTCTAATAGTTCATGGCTTTGCCTTTCAATATCTGAAATTTCTCTTCGTTTAATTGCAGCAGAAACATGATTTGATACAAAATTGAGCAATTCCGCATCTTGTTGAGTATAAATGGTTTTGTTGGTATAGCTTTGAATGACCATGACCCCTAATAGCTTACCCGCATATATAAGCGGAACTCCTAGCCAAGAATGTTCATTAGCCGCTGGCTCTTGCGTTTCTCCTCGTTTATATAGTTCATCCATATCCGTTTTGGTCAACAAAACTGTTTTTTGTTGACGAATGACAAGCTCAGAATGGTGGTTAGATAGCTTTCTTGTTTCAAAAAAGTTTTCAGGTAAATTGGAATCTTCGTCAACAACATAGACATATTCTATGGTGTCTTGCTCTTGATCATATTTTGCAATAAAAAAGTTGGTCGCGTTGATCAACTGGCCGACAATATTATGTACTTTTGAGTAAAAAACATTGATATCAAAACTAGCATCATTAGCTAATTCTGAAATACGATATAGGGATTCTTGCAATAGCTCAGATTTTTCACGTTCGCGAATTTGCGCCATCAACTCCTGAGTACGAGCGTTAACCGCATTGGTTAAACGTTCTTTGTCTTGCAAACGCGTCATAGCCCCAACCACATGTTGACCTGCAAATGTGAGCATCTCAACATCTTGTTCCGTGTAACGCGTTTTTTCGCTATAGCTCTGTACTACCATTACACCTATGACTAAATCATTATGCAATAAAGGCACTCCCAGCCAGTCAATGCCTAAAGTACCATAAGATTTTATTAATCCTTGTTGCTCAAGTTGCTTTTCTACATCTGGGGTGATTAACAATGGTTGCATCGACTCAATCACTAGACTTGTGAACGAACCTTTATAATCACTGTAATCGATAAGCCCTTCAGGCCTTGCATCTTTTTCATCAACATAATAAACAAACTCCAAGGTCGAGAATGTTTGATCATAACTAACAATGTAGAAGTTTTCCGCCGTCATCAATGAGGCAATAGTACGATGAACTTGCAGGTAGAAATGGCTTAAATCGTCACACTGTTGCGATAGTTGATTTAAGCTAAACAAAGCGCTATAGCGTGTTTGCAACTGTTGATGTTGCTGTTGCAACATAAGCAGTTCGCTAGCTAATGCATCTTGGGGAGGAGTATTTTCTTTTTCTTCCATCGCAGTAGTTACCACCAATAAAAAACAACCATAATCATTAGTATCAATTACTTACCCATACACTAATAACAAAAAAATAGAACCAGCATAATGAACTTTTATTAAAAAAAGATCCACTATTGTAGGTAAACCATACTAAATTTTGATTTTGACCGTCAGTTATTGATTACTTGATTCCTTAGTCATATTTTGTCTTATCTGTTCCGTTTTATGCTTATTACCGCAAATAGCCATTTGTTTCTCATCACGATAATACCGAATATCAATACAGTCTTCTTGGTATCTTCGTTCAAGCTCGGTACGAATTAATGGTTTCCCTTTAGCATTCACTATTTGTCGGTGCAACGCTTGGCATTGTTGAATTTGTTCTGAGGCCAAGGTGATATCTTCACAAGCTTCATTGCTAGCACAACCTGCTAATAGCATGGCAAAGCTTCCCGCTAAGAAAAAAGTAGAGTTCATGTTAATCGCTTAATTATTTTAATAATATTATCTCTTAGTAACAGTATATACCTATACTACTTCAAGATGCGAGTTTCAACACGGCTCAATAGAGCATAATCCCATCCTTTACTCCTTTAAAAAACGGCTCAAACGTTTTATTTTGTTCACAAGCAATAATCAGGCTACAATCACTGAATTATTGCTAAATAGAGAGAAGCACATGTCATTGCCTATCGTTGATTACACCGCCAAAGATGCCCCTGAAAAATTTGTAAAAAGCCTACGAGAAACAGGATTCGGTGTATTAACAAATCATCCAATACAACAATCAATGGTTGAATCTATCTATAACAACTGGCAGGCGTTTTTTAATGGCCAAGAGAAGCAAAATTTCGCCTTTGATCCGGAAAAGCAAGATGGTTATTTTGCCACTGAAATATCAGAAACAGCTAAAGGGCACACCCAAAAAGATATAAAAGAATACTTTCATGTCTATCCGTGGGGACGTATTCCAGCGGCATTAAAAGAAGAAATATTAAACTATTATCAATTAGCCTCAGATTTAGCCGGTGAATTATTAGACTGGGTAGAAGCATATAGCCCTGAAAGCATTTCAAAGCATTATTCAGAGCCACTATCTCATATGATTAAAAACACACCTAATACTTTGCTGCGTATATTGCATTATCCGCCGTTAACCGGTAATGAAGAGGTCGGCGCAATTAGAGCTGCTGCTCATGAAGATATAAACTTGCTGACCATATTGCCGGCTGCGAACGAGCCGGGCTTACAAGTACAAAACCAAGACGGCAGCTGGCTCGATGTACCTAGTGATTTTGGTAACTTAATCATCAATATTGGAGATATGTTACAAGAAGCCTCTGCAGGCTATTTTCCATCTACCACGCACAGGGTTATCAACCCCAGTGGACAAGCTAACAATAAATCACGTATTTCATTGCCACTTTTCTTGCATCCTCGCGGTGAGGTGCAACTATCCGCACAACATACCCAAGCCAGTTACTTACTTGAACGTTTACGCGAGTTAGGCGTTAAATAAGTAATTAGCAACATAGGTCAGACGTTAACCTTTAAGGTCTGACCATCAAGTGTTATTGGTTGACTTTCTCCGGGCTGTAAGCTGTCAGATAATACATACTCACCAATAGACGTTCGGTGTAAACCAATAACAGGGTTACTAAAGCGGCCAAACATTCTTTTGATTTGATGGTATTTTCCTTCCATCAAAATCACTTCTGCTTGGTGGGGTGAAATAATAGTTAATGTGGCGGGCAAGGTAGTGATATTTTCATAGGCAAAGTACATTCCTTCAGCAAACGCTTTGATGTATGCCTGGCTTAATGGATTTTTTAGGGTTACACGGTAGTGTTTAGTCACTTTATTATTTGGCGAAGTAAGCTGCTCAGACCAACGACTGTCATTCGTTAATAGCACTAAACCTGACGTGTTTAAATCTAATCGTCCGACAATATGTAAGCTGGCTTTTTCTTCTGTACTTAACCCTGCGTCTAATAAATCAATGACTGTTTTGTGTTGTAGATCTTTTGTAGCACAAACAACGCCAACGGGTTTATGCATCATAATATATAACGCTTTATTTTGCTGAACAACCTGATTATCTACTGAGATTACAGAAAACTTATCTATTGCTTGAGCCACATCTGCGGCAATTACTCCATCGACAGTGACACGTTTTTGCGCCAATAATAACCGCACGTTTTTTCGGTTAATCTGACACTTTTCACTGATGAAGCGATCAAGACGGGCGCGACTAATTGACATAATTAAGCTGAATAGGGTTCACGGTAAAATAGGAGGTAACTGCAATTGCTTTGCAATAAGGTTAAGTACCTTTTGCAGTTTAACTCGAAGTAACGCAGCTATTATTTTATTTTGCTGAGTTAACAGCACAAGCTCTGATTCAGTGATTGCAATATGGCAAATTAATATTTGCTGCTTAGCATCGTAAGCTTGATAACTAAAAGCATCATCCGAATACATATGAAATTGCATTGATTGTTGTTTAGTTTGCTGCGTTTCTTGCTGAGTGAGTAGAAAACTGTCCGGTGTTTCAAGACATAGGCGCACCAACACAATATGCGCTTCATCACCATACCAATCAGCCGTCATAGTTTGAAAATTTAGCTGTGCTTCAAGTTTGTTGCTAACCGAAGTGATTTTTGCAAATTGTGCGATTAAATCATCACAAACATGAATTGAAATAGGTAAGGACACTGTCATCTTGATATTAACTTATTATAATAACGCACTATTTTTATAACATTTTTTACCTTATTTGTTTAGCGCTATATTGTTTTAAAAAAGTAATTCGATAGTAACTTACAGCTAAGCGATTATTGCACCACCACCGCTTGTCCTTCTTTTAAACGTTCTGCACCACGAATAGCTATTTTATCCCCTGGACTTACTTCACCATAAATACTGACCCGATCAAGTGTGCCCTTACCGACAGTAACGAGTAAACGGTGCGCTTTATTCTCATTATCTACCTTGACCACAAAAGTGCCTTCTTTACGCAGAATTAGGGCATCTCGATGCACTGTCAAACTTGGCTTAGTCGCCTGAATTGGTAGTGACACTTTAACTAACTGCCCTGCTGTCCAAAATTCATTTAAATGCTCGGGTATTTGTATTCTTACTTCAAAGGTCTGCGACAAGGGATCTGTTCGAGGAATTATTGACGTTACTGGTGTTGAAATCGTTTGCCCAATTGCTTGCATATTTAGCGTTAGGCCCTTACTAACAAAAGCTAAATATTTAACGGGGACAAACAACCTAGCCTCTAGATGTTCTGTATCTAATAACTTTAATAAAATATCACTGCGGTTAATGTCACTACCAGCCCTCACAATACGCTCAGTGACAACACCGCTAAATGGCGCTTTAACCGTGGCTCTATCGAGTTCATCTTCAATTTGGGCTAATTTTAACTTGGCAATTTCTATATCTGATTGTGCTAATTCAAATTGTGATTTTGTTTGATCTAATTGAAACTGTGAAGTTGAGTTCGTTTGCTTTAATTTATGGAGTCGTTGTAGTTCATTATTAAAATAACGCGCATTGATACTGGCACGCTTTATTTGCGCTTGTTGCTCTGCTTGCTTTAATTGTAATGGTAATAAATCCATTTTCGCTAACACTTGACCTTGTTGCACCATAACACCAGGTTCTTGTAACCAAGCTAATCGGCCACTAACGCCCGCAGTAATATCAACATAAGAACGACTGTGTAGTGTTGCCATTAAATCAGCTGTGGCAGCCAGAGATATTTCAGTAACCGTATCAACTTTTACTGGGCTTAACGGTGCATTGGCTGCATAAGAAAACTGGCTATTCAATAAAACACATACTAGCGCGCTGCTGAAAAGGTTTTTTAAGGTAAATTTTGATAACATAAATCGCTCCTAGCTTGCTCTAGCTAATAATCTTGTCTTGTTGTGGTAATCTGGCATGGCTGACCGGGTATAAATCTTTAATAGGACTTCTTTTATTGCCTTGTTTTGGTGATGTCTTTTCACCCAAGCGTAACAAGCTTGGAAACAATACTAGCGTAAAAATTGCGCTAATTAACATGCCGCCAACAATTACAGTGGCAAGACCACGATATATTTCACTACCAACCCCAGGCATAACCATCAAAGGCAACATGCCAAACAAGCTGGTCAATGTACTCATGTATACAGGTCTGGCACGAATGCGAATGGCCTGTGCAACTGCACGTCTTCTTGAGAAACCTTCTTTTTCCGCCTGCCTAGTTTGGTCAACAATTAATATGGCATTATTAACCACTAACCCCAGTAAAATAATAAAGCCGATCATCGTCAACAAATCTAACGATTGATAAGTCACTAGATTTAATAAATTTAAGCCCACAACACCACCGGCAACTGCTAATGGCATCACCAGCAGCACTAATAGGCTATCTTTAGCTGATTTAAATAATGCGGTCATTAATAAAAATAAAATAACTAACGCTAAGATAAAGTTTTTCACCATATCAGTTATTGCCGCCGCCATTTTATTTGCATTACCGCTCAATTGGATCGAGGCTTCAATTGGTAACTGTGCTTTCATTTTAGGAATGACTTTTTCATTAATCATCACTAATGCTTCTTCTAACGACATGGTTGCCGGCGGTGAAATTTGTATGCTAATAGTTCTTTTGCCGTCAACACGGCGTAAGCTAGTTGGACCAGCGGTTCTTGAAAGTGTTGTTAACTCACCTAAAGTTTGTATGCCAGCTAAAGGCGAGTGAATAGGTAAAGCAGCTAGTTCATCAGGTGTTTGCCATTGCTCTCCACGTAAAATAACGTTCACTCTATCATTGCCATCAAAGTACTCACCAATAAATAAGCCACTGGTATAGGCACGGATCGCATTGGCTACATCTCGACGGGTTAAGCCCGCCTGAGTGATACGTTGATCATTAGGAGCCAGTTTGAGTTCAGGTTCTGACAAGGTTAACCCCGGATTAGGGAAAGCCGTTGTGCCAGGCATAGTGTCATTAATTGCATCTATTCCTACTTGCGCGACTGACATTAAGCTTTCAATATCTGGCCCTTGTACATTAATTTCTACTGTGCGGCCATTCCCCCCACCTGACACATTAATCATCGAGCCTCTAAATAAAAATACTTGGGTATCGGGTAGCCCGCCTAATACTTGTTCTCGAATAACCTTCATCAACGGCTCTACGCGTGTGGGATCAGCCGCATAGATGAAACCACCTGTTGCACCTGAGCCAAACGAGTAGAAGTTATAACTCTTTATTTTGGGGAGTTTTTCTCCGGTCAAATAAGGCGCTAACCTGTCTTTAACTAAAGTTGCCATTTCTTTTTCAATAAACTCAACATTGCCTCCTGGCGGCATATTTAAACTAAAAAAGAAACCATCAATGGGCGCGCGTGGCATAAAATCAGTTTTTGGCAGCAACAGGGTTATCGCTAAAACAGAGCCACCTAATAAAAATGCAACCCAACTTAAGCGCTTAGTTTGGCTATTTGTTAAACGCATCACCAAGGTGGTGAGTTTTTCCCAATAGTGTGCGAAGGGATCATTATCGGTATTCGATTTAAGCCAATATCGGGTAGCAATGGGTAAAATGGTGATCGCGGTTACCAGTGAAGCAATCACGGCAATAGAGAGGGTCAAGGCTAAATCTGAGAATAATTGCCCTTCAATACCCGCCATAAACAAAATCGGTAAGAAAATGGCTACACTGGTTGCCGTTGAAGCAAATAACGCCCCTGTTACTTGCAAAGCGCCCCGCAATACTGCTTTATTGGTTGCCATCCCTAAACCACGTAAGCGCACAATATTTTCTTGTACTATTATGGCAGCATCTAACACCAGCCCCACAGAAAAAGCTAAACCGGCTAACGAGATCACATTAAGACTGCGTTCAAACACACTTAACGCTACAAAAGCGACCATTAACGAAATAGGAATCGTCAGAGCGATAATCAAAATATTGCGCCAACCCCGAAGAAATAACCATAAGATAACCAATGCCAAAACAATGCCTAAGCCAAGGTTGTTTTGCACTAGCTTTAAAGCATTTCGAATGTGAACTGAAGAGTCAAAACTCAGTTCTATTACTAACCCAGCAGCTTTCATTGGTCCATCATTAAGCTCTTTAACTGCGAGGTTAATTTCATCCAACAGTGCCACAGTATTGGCATCATTTTGACGTTTCAAAGTAAAATAGTAAGAAGGTTGACCACTTCTCATATTAAAACCAAAGCGATCAACTAGGGTGTTTTCCACTCGAGCAACATCTTTTAAATATATTGGACGTTCATCACTATAAGCAATGATCATTTCAGCTAAATTTGTTACATCATATTGACCCGAAAAACGCACGGTATATTGTCGTCGACCAACATTAGCAACACCGGCTGACACATCGTTGGCGCGTGCAATAGTTGAACTAATACTAGACAGTGACAACCCTAACGCTGCAGTCTTTAATGGATCAAAGGTTATTCTAAGTTCTCTAGGACGATGACTTTGCAAGTTCACTTGCCCCATACCTGGAATACGAGAAAAACGCGGACGTACAACATCTTCTATTAATTTTTGATATTGACCTAAATCATGAGTGGGATTATCAGGTAAGGTTTTAATCATCAATGATGCGGTATTAGGCCCTCCACGTCCTCCGCCTGCTGAAACAATAGGGTCCATAGCATCTAGCGGAATAGGAGGCGCTTGGTTAAGATTATTGATAACATCCAACATTGCCTTTTGCATATCAGCACCCACATCAAATGTTAGGGTAATATTGCCAAAGCCTCGCTGAATATTAGTCGTTACTTTAGTGACTCCTTGAGTATTTTTAACTACATTCTCAATGGGTTCAATAATTACTGATTCCATTTCAGCAGGGGCGGCACTGCGCCAGCCAGTAGCAATATTAATTTGTGGCTGTTCGATGTCGGGGGTAAGTTGGATAGGTAACTTGAACACACTCATGATGCCAAACACCAAAACCAAAGCAACAATAACAATTATGGCAGCAGGATTTTTCAAAGCGGCTCGGGTTAAGTTCATTATCCTACTCTTATAAATGTTTTGGTTTGTTAATGAGTATATATAGCGTTTGCAAAAAATTTACAATGAATGGGGTCAACGACAGTTATTTTGCGATAAAATCAAGTTTAGACACACACGCTTACAAATTGTCATGGTTTGAAAAAGGATTATTGTTATCTAAAAATGGCTTTATAAAAACACAACCGTGGTATATTCTTATGTCTTCAGATATCAAAAGGAACTATTGATGAACAAACAAAAAGTGAATTTACGCTATTCTTTACCTACTAATTCTGCTGAGGCTATGAAAAATCTAGCCCTTATATTAAAGGTACCTACCCACAAGTTAGTTGGCAATAAAGAAAAAATTGTAGTTGCTATGAGTGGAATCATTCTATATCGGCATTTGAACCGTCTAGATAAAATGTCAGTAATGCAAATGGTTCAAGATTTATCCCATCCACAATTACAAAATGAGCTTAGAATTAAGTGTTTAGAGCCACTTATTAATCCGCAATGGGCTGAGTGGTCATTAACTAATGAAGAATTAAAAGAAGTCTTATCTTTTCATAACCAGTTAAATAGGTGGTCTAGTTTGTTAGGCGCCAATCCTGGTGCATATGGTGTTGGCGGCTCTATTTGGAGTATTGCTAAACAAGGAGCATCAAGAGGAAATATAGCTGTTTTAACAGCATCACTTATGCTTATCGGTTTACATGAGTTTTCATATAATGAGACCCAGAAGTATAGTAGTGAATTAGAACGAAGAAAAGTCTTAAATTAGGTCTTTCTATGAATTACATTAAGGCTTACGGTTTATTTATAATAAGTTATCTTACTTTTACATTTACTGGTGTTTTTATTAATTCTTTTTTTAATATTACACCTGAAGTTGGTTTAAACATTGCTGCATTAATTATTACCACTTTGTTGGTAACCCGGTTTAAACACATAGACTTTTTTAAGAGCTACTCTCGAATTATTTTTTCGTTATTTGGTGGAGGAGTTAGTGTGATAACTACTAGCATTTTAGCAAATATTTTCAGTAGTTTCATCGAACCAAACATTGTTGAAAGTCTTGTTATCTTTGTCTTTAACTCAGTAGTCATTTATTTGACCATTCAAATTTCACACAAGAACTCATAATTAAGTAGCTGGAAGCATTTAGCCTCCAGCTCATGCTGTCATACGACTCAAGTTAGGCTAGATGGTCAAACCGCCATCAACAACAATGCATTCACCATTAGTATAACTACTCGCATTGGAGGCTAAATACAACACCGCACCCGCCATTTCATTTGGCTCAGCATGTCGACTCATCGGAATATTTGCTACCGCTTTTTTGTAGATTTCATCATTGGTAAACAATGCTCCGGCAAATTTAGTTTTAGTAAAGCCTGGTAATAATGCATTACAACGAATACCAAACGGCGCACATTCTTTGGCGAATGATTTAGTCATGTTCACTACGGCAGCTTTGGTGATTGAATAAATACCTTGCATATCACCTGGCTGAATGGCATTTACCGAAGCCGTATTAACAATTGACCCGCCACCTTGTTCACGCATCAGCTTACCCGCCTCTATCGACATAAAGAAATAGCCGCGAATGTTAACATCAACCGTTTTATTAAATGCAGCAATATCAGTATCTAAAATGTGACCAAAATACGGGTTGGCCGCACCATTATTGATAAGGATATCTAACTTGCCATTATGCTGTTGCTTAATGTGTTGAAATGTCGCGGTAATATCGTCCATATTACCCACATTACAAGTGAGCGCTTCAGCGCTGCCACCATTGGCAATAATTTTATCCGCAACTGACTGACAGCCTTCAATTCTTCGACTTGACACAATAACGTGTGCGCCATACTCAGCAAGGCACAAAGCAATTTCTTCGCCAATGCCTCGACTGGCACCACTAACTAAGGCGACTTTCCCAGTTAAATCAAACATATTTTTATACATATTATTTTCCTATTATTCGAGTGTATTTACATAGCTGAACTGTTTATTAAAGCGCTACGCTTCTGTGATAATTTTTCAACGCTACTTTCCTTTATCAATGATCTCAAGCGCCATTTGCGCTAACGGCTCAACAAATTTTCCGGTTGCCGTTGCTTGTTTATTCGATGCGTTTCCTTGCGTAGCTCGCTTAGCAACTCCTTGAGCAATGGCGGCTAAACGGAAAAAGCAGAAAGCTAAATAAAATGACCAGTTGCTGATGCTTTCAACCCCTGTTAGTTGACAGTACAAGGCAACAATTTCTTGCTCAGTTGGAATACCTAAGGCTTCACGATCAACCCCCATCAATCCTTTTGAAGCGGGTGATTGTGACGGCATGCGTAATTGCATACAGTGGTAAGCTAAATCAGCATAAGGATGACCTAAGGTAGATAACTCCCAATCTAGCACGGCAATCACTTCTGGTTTTTCTGGATGAAACATCAAGTTATCAAGACGGTAATCACCATGAGCAATAGACACTAAGCCATCGTCTGGCGGCGTATTCGCTGCTATCCAAGTGATCAGTTTTTCCATGGCAGGAATATTGTCAATTTCTGAGGCGCGATATTGTGTAACCCAACGGGTTATTTGGCGTTGATAATAATTACCCGGCCGGCCGTATTCACTTAGGCCCGCCGCGTTAATATCTACTTTATGTAACTTGGCTAAGGTATGAATAACCTCTTGGTGAATGGCACGGCGCTGATCTTTATTTTGCGCTTGGGGCAGTGCCGAATCCCAAAATACTCGTCCGGGTAAATATTCCATTAAATAAAACATTGAGCCAATCACATCTCGGTTTTCGCATAAATGAAACACTTTAGCTACCGGTACCTCTGTCGCAGCCAATGCCGACAAAATTTTATATTCGCGGTCAACCGCATGCGCCGATTTAAGTAACTTACCCGGCGGTTGGCGACGCAAAACATAAACCCCTGATGCCGCATTGACTTTAAAGGTGGGGTTAGACTGGCCGCCAGCAAATTTTTCAAGGGTGAGCGGACCTTTAAACCCCTTTACATTTTGCTCTAAATATCGACCTAATAAGGTAACATCTATTTGTTCACTAGTACTGGTCATACATAAACTCCGTGAAAATGAGGTAAAAAATTAAGCGCAGTGTTTCTTAACTAAATCACGCCCTAGTTGCATCATATGTACTTGATCAGGCCCATCAGCAAATTTTAACGAACGAGCATAAGCAAACATATGTGCTAGAGGCGTATCTTGACTAACGCCCAAGGCGCCATGGGCTTGAATAGAACGTTCAATCACATTTAATGCCATTTGTGGGGCAACAATTTTAATCATTGAAATTAATTCTTTTGCCCCTTTATTCCCAAGCTCATCCATCGCTTTTGCTGCTTTTAAGGTTAACAAGCGCGCTTGTTCTATCTCACAATAAGATTTAGCTATATCTTCACGTACTGATTGTTGTTTAATCAATGGACGGCCAAACACAATACGATTATTAGCGCGCTCCATATGTAACTCCAAGGCACGTTGTGCCATGCCTATCATCCGCATACAATGGTGAATACGTCCAGGCCCTAAACGGCCTTGTGCAATTTCAAAGCCACGGCCTTCTCCGAGAATAAGGTTACTAGCTGGCACTCGCACGTTATCAAAGGTAATTTCAGCGTGCCCTTCTGGCGCATCATCATAGCCAAACACTTTCATGGCACGCGTAACGGTTACCCCGGGAGTGTTCATCGGCACTAAGATTTGTGATTGTTGTATATAGCGATTTTTATTGTCTGGGTCGGTTTTACCCATCACAATCATAATTTCACATTGTTTTCGGTTAGCCCCTGAAATATAGAACTTTTTGCCATTGATGACATAGTCATCACCGTCACGGACAATAGCAGTTTCAATATTTGTTGCATCACTTGAAGCAACCGCAGGCTCTGTCATCGCAAATGCTGAACGAATATCACCATTAAGCAAAGGCATTAACCATTGTTGCTTTTGTTCTTCATTGGCATATTTAGCTAATACTTCCATATTACCCGTATCAGGTGCCGCGCAATTAAAGACTTCAGAGCACCAAATAACTCGGCCCATTTCTTCCGCTAAAACCGCATACTCTAAATTAGTTAAGCCACCACTGTAGTGCCCATGCTCAAGGGGCAAAAATAAATTCCATAGTCCCGCAGCTTTGGCCGCTAACTTTAGCTGCTCAGTTAACGGCCCAGTTGACCAAGGGTCCAGAGCGACTTGTTGTTCAAACAATGCCTCATTTGGATAAATATGTTCATTCATAAAGTCACGAAGTTTAGCGACTAACGCGTTAACTTTTTCTGTATGTTCAAAGTTCATTGCCCTCTCCTCAATAGTTGTGATGTGTTGATCATGGCGATACATCTACTTTAATACTGGACTTATTATAAATAAAATTTATTATATGAATAAAACCTGATTCACACTATGAATAAGCATGAATTTAAACAACATCGATTTAAATTTATTTTTGGTCTTTAATGCCATTTATAACGAACGTAATTTAACCAAAGCGGCCAATATACTTTGCATTACCCAGCCCGCCGTAAGTAATGCTTTAAAACGCTTTCGTTCAATAGTCAATGATCCGCTTTTTATTAGAACCCCCACAGGAATGGCACCAACTCCAGTAGCAGAAAGCATGATTACTCCAGTTCAACAAGCTATTCAACTATTGGACTTAAGCGTCACTAGTAATCAAGTGTTTGATCCTAAAACTGCGGATAAGAACTTTGTCTTCAATATGAATGACATGGTTGAGATCATGCTGCTACCATCCCTGATGTCCATCCTCAGCGATCGCGCGCCAAAAGCGTCTTTGGAAACCATACAAATAGATCGAGCTAACATTGAAAAAGAGTTAACTTCCGGTGAATTAGATTTCGCCATTGATGTCCCCCATGTCGCTTCGCCACAACTAAAGCAACGTGTACTTATAAAAGACCGATATGTTTGTGTTGCTCGTAAGGATCACCCACTTATTGGTAGCAGTATTACCCTTGAACAATACTTATCGATGGGCCATATCCATATTTCCAGTCGACGACGGGGGAGAGGTTTTGTTGATATTGCACTACAAAAAATGGGGATCAACCGAAATATACAGATGCGCGCACAACATCATTGGGCACTACCGAATTTATTGGCAAATACCAACTTACTCAGTATTATGCCAGCAACTATGGCAAAATCATCGACACTGAAAGTAGTTGAGTTACCCTTTGCCATAGAGCCAGTAGAATGGCGACTATACTGGCATAAAAGTGCAGATTCAGATCCTCGAAATATTTGGATGCGAGATATGATTGATTTGGTGGTGAATAACCACCTCATAGACAGCAACTCGCTCAGTTTACTCTAACTTCATGGCTTCAATATTAACAATTTCACTGCGATTCAAAGTAATTTTAAACCGTTGTAAATGCTCGCCTTCTTTATCAATACAGCGCAAAATCAGATTGATTTGATAGCGGCGTTCCACCCCTTGACTCGATATTTTTTGACCGTCTAAACTATACAAGCGCCCAGCCCCTTTCTTCAAAAAACGAACAAATGGGGTTAAATTAAAAAATATTTGCTGCTGTATCTCGTCATATCCGGGTAAAAACTCCTTAGCTAGTACTTTATTGTCACAGCGAAAGTGAAACAAGCGCGCATCTTGTTTATTCTGCTGGCCCCGCTGTTGAAACAACTCATTCACCGAGTTAGGCAAGTCTTTATTGTTGATGTATTCTAACCACAAAATTTGGCTCAAAATTCGCTTTTGGTTAACACTGTGTACAAATAGATTTTGCCATTTGGGTCGACCTTTTTGCACTTTACGCCAAATCAGTTTAGTGAGATCTTCTTTAAATGTTTCTCGTAAACCATACACTAAGCCTAAAAATGCAATCAGTGCCAAAGTTACTTCAGCAAAATTAGAGCGAGCATTAAGTACTAAGGTCATCACAAAGGCCATGATCACCGCTGTAACACTTCCTGTGACTAAACGCTTTAACTGAAGATCCAAATAGCGGGTTTTTTTCTGAAAAACAACCCCGTATTCAATTAAGCGCTGTAACAACCGCATTTTATTGGTGATTCTGTTTGGGTCATCTAAGGTGACTTGCGAATTGTATTTGCAATCTATGCGGTATGCATTTTCATCACGACAAAAAGCCAGTAAAAACTCTCGCTCAGTAGAAAAGTCACTACTTTTGGGGCCTTTTGACAATAGTTTCAAAAAAGACTGTTCTATATGCCAACTGAGGTAATTATCGGCATTTTCAAAAAACGAACTTAGTTTTTTATCTGAAGGTGTATAACGGCGAAGTTTTTTAATTAACGTAGCAATTTGCTCAACAAGCTCAATGGCGGCAGGATAAAATTCTTCCGCTGTTTTTAACTTTAACGTTTGCTTGATATCAGCATCTAGCGCTATTTTTAGCTGATAAGAATATAAATTTAAATTCAGTCGATAATCGCTTTGACTATCAGGATTTTCGCCTTCAAAACGCTGACTAATAAACCGACTTCGAACTAACGGCAGATGTATTTTAGCGGCATAGTACGCGCTGTGGTTTTTAATATTGCTGTAAAAAAAGTCTTCTACATTCAATGTGCTTGGGCTTATTCCCATATCTAACGGCAGCGAAAAATACAAATCTATTCGTTGTTTTTCTTCTGGCAATAGTTGATGATTTAATTTGAAGGACAAATTCTCATCTTGAGTTAACTTAACTTTTTTCACGCGATAATAATTACCCTTAAACCTTGCTGCTGGATCGACTAAAACCAATTTATTCTGAGATCAAAATGATAAAGTAACTGATTAACCTCATTAATTTTTTACTTAAGTTAAATATACAGCATTAAGGAAAGTTTACTAAATTTTAATGAATATTTTTCTTTGATACAGCTTTAATGAAACGAACCAAAAGACGACCACATGGCTCAGCGCAAACAACAACGACGCTAGCTTTGGCTCAGCAATGGCGTTGAATTGTAAATATAACCAACGGTACAAACTACTACCTCCCACCTCAATAGTTAAATATACCGTAACAACAACAAATGATAAAACATAGACAAACAAAGGGTTAGTGCCATAAACGAGCAAAGGCGATACCAGATGTGTTTGTGCCTTGATATCGATTAACCACACAAAGAAAGCTAATAATAAACAAGCACAACCTGTGGTATAAATAACATACGAACTGGTCCACAATGACTTATTAATCGGTAACACTTGGCTCCATAAAGCGCCCAAACCAATAGCTAAACCACCAATAATAATGAGTTTTACCACGCTCGATTGTTTATCTTCAATTTGGGTTAAATAGCGCGTTAATTCAAAGCCTAGCAACATATTTACCACCGCAGGTAAGGTACTCAACAAGCCCTCAGGCTCAAAACTTATCCCATTGATGGTATACATGTGACTAGCACCAATAATGGCAAGATCAAACTGGCGAACAATATTGCCATCAAGGGTTAAAGCAGCCTCACCAGCGCTGAGTAGTAACAGCCAATATGTGGTAAGAATCACACCGCAGGCTATATAGATTGCCCGTTTATTTAACAAGATAATCAGACTTGCTGCGATAACGTAAGCGATACCAATGCGTTGTAAAACCCCCATAATGCGCCATTGTTCCATCGGCATATTAAAAGGAATAATATTGAGCAAAAGTCCAATAACAAACATAATCCCTCCCCTTTTTACAATACGAAAAAACTGGGTTGGCGTTGCGGCAAAATCACTCTTTTTAAAGGAGAAAAACATGGCAGAGCCAATAATAAACAAGAAAAACGGAAACACTAAATCAGTAGGGGTGACGCCATGCCATTTTGCATGTAGCAAAGGGGCATAAACCTGTGACCACGTGCCAGGCGTGTTGACTAAAATCATTAGCGCGATAGTAACTCCTCTAAAAGCGTCAAGGGCAAGGTAGCGGGTCATAATAGTTCCTGAGAATAGATGTGTTTTTGTCTAATAAGTTTAAAAAAATCGCAAATGACAGCGGTGTCATTTGTAAGGTAACAAAAATATGACCTAAATCATATTCATTTATTGGTTAATAAAACTAGGGCATGTGAAAAAAATATCAATAATGCTACACTGGTTGAAATCATTATAGACACAAATAAAAATTCAAAATGGCAGAACCCGTTTCATCACATGACACTACTCATGACTCTATACACGACACGGTATATGAAAAATTACTTATTCAAGCTCAGCAAGTATGTCAGAGCAAGGGCGCTCGTTTAACAAAAACGCGTGAGCAAGTTTTTTTATTACTCGCGAAACATCAAGGTGCGGTTGGCGCTTACGATTTATTAGATGAATTAAAGCTGCTAGACGCAGCGGCAAAACCTGCAACCATTTATCGCGCACTAGACTTTTTATCAAAGCAAGGCTTTGTCCATAAAATTGAGTCTATTAATGCCTTTGTTATGTGCCATCACTTTGGTGATTGCAACCACCCAGTACAATTACTGATTTGCGATGAATGTGGCCATGTTGAAGAAATTCAATCAAACAACTTTGATTTAGCATTACGCTCAATGGCTGACGCTAACGGTTTTAGTATTAGCCATCAAATTGTTGAAGCCCATGGCCGTTGTAAAAGGTGTCATTAATCTTATTAATGACACCTTTTATCTCAAATACCCTTTTCTGCCTTACCAAGCGACTCTGCAACATGCTATAAAAGCCGACTAAAAAATGGATTTTGTCCATCAAATTTGCAACTATAAAATTGGAAGGTTATGAAATATTCATTATCAACAGCACTTGTTTGCCTATCTGTTGCCTTTGCGAGCAGCATAGTTTCTACCAGCGCTCAAGCTAAAAACACCATAGCTAGTGACAAATTTCGTCAACTAGATGAAATGTTACCGACACCAAACGTCTATCGCACAGCTTCAGGTGCGCCAGGTCATCAATATTGGCAGCAACAAGTTGATTACCAGATTGATATCAAACTAGATGACCAAACCCAGCAATTATCAGGCTATGAAACGTTAACCTATACCAATAATTCACCAGATACACTGCGTTATATCTGGTTGCAACTTGATCAAAATAAATTAAAACGCAACGCTGATGCCAAACTGATAAAAACTACACCACCATTAAAAAAAGTAACATACACTGGTGTGCGTAATATGATTGAGACGCCAAAATTTGATGGTGGCTATAATATCACTAAGGTTACTGCCAGCAGTGGTAAGGCACTAAATTATGTGATTAATGGCACCATGTTACGTATTGATTTGCCCAAAGCGCTAAAATCAGGGAAAACCACTGAATTTAATGTTGAGTGGAATTATCAATTACACGAACAAAAAGTATTAGGTGGTCGTTCAGGCTATGAATATTTTAAAGAAGATGATAACTACTTATACGAAATTGCTAGCTGGTTCCCTCGTGCTGTGGCTTATTACGATACCATGGGTTGGCAAAATAAACAGTTTTTAGGGCGCGGCGAATTCACCTTAGAGTTTGGTGATTATGATGTAAAAATTACCGTACCAAGCGACCATATTGTTGCAGCTACTGGTGAATTACAAAATGCCAGTAAGGTATTAACCAAAACTCAACGCAAACGTTTAAAACGTGCCAAAACAGCGAAAAAGCCTGTACTAATTGTGACTGTTGACGAAGCATTGGCTAATGAAAAATCCCGTGCTAAAACAACCAAAACTTGGCACTTTAAGGCCAAAAACGTTCGAGATTTTGCCTTTGCTTCAAGCCGCAAATTTATTTGGGATGCTCAGGGTTATCAACATGGTGGTACCAACACCATGGCAATGTCTTATTATCCTAATGAAGGTAACCCTTTGTGGGAAAAATACTCCACAGAAGCAATAATTCATACCATGGAGCAATACAGCAAATATACCTTTGACTACCCATATCCGGTATCAATATCGGTTAATGGCCCTGTTGGCGGCATGGAATACCCAATGATCACTTTCAATGGCCCACGCCCAACGCTGAATAAGAAAACCGGTGAAAAAACTTATTCACGCCGCACTAAATATGGGTTAGTTGGGGTGATCATCCATGAAGTTGGTCACAACTATTTCCCGATGATAGTCAATTCTGACGAACGTCAATGGACCTGGATGGATGAAGGTTTGAATACTTTCTTGCAATTTTTGGCCGAACAAGCATGGGAAGAAGACTACCCTTCACGCCGTGGTGATGCCGCCAATATTACCAGTTACATGAAAAGCAGCAATCAAGTGCCTATCATGACCAACTCAGAGTCAATTTTGCAATTTGGCAACAATGCCTACGGTAAACCAGCAACGGCGCTCAATATTTTACGTGAAACCATCATGGGTCGTGAATTATTTGATTTTGCTTTTAAAGAATACGCTCAACGTTGGAAATTTAAACGCCCGACTCCAGCTGACTTTTTCCGAACCATGGAAGATGCCTCAGCCGTTGACTTAGACTGGTTCTTCCGTGGCTGGTTTTATACCACAGATCACGTTGATATCGCTTTAGGCGACATTCATTTGTATAGTGCTGATAGCCAAAACCCTGATACCGAGGAAGCTTGGTTGCGTGCATTAGAAAATGAAAAGCCTGAATTCATCTCAAGCTTAATGAATAAAGGACAATGGGTGAGAACCCAAGATAGACCTGAATTATTAGATTTTTACAATGAGCATGATAAGTTTACCGCCACCAATGCTGCGCGTAATAAATACAATGCAAGTATGAAAAAATTAGAGCAGTGGCAAAAAGATTTATTATTAACACAAAGTAATTTTTACTTAATCGACTTTGAAAACAAAGGCGGCTTAGTAATGCCCATTATTTTGGACATCACTTATGCTGATGGCACCAATGAGCATATGAAAATACCTGCAGAAATCTGGCGTCAAAACTCAAAAAAGGTTTCAAAATTATTGATTCGTGATAAAGAAATTACCGCTTTAGCTATTGACTCAAAATGGGAAACCGCTGATGTCAATGTGAATAATAACTACTGGCCAGCCAGACCTATTAAATCTCGCTTTAATCTTTACAAAAGAAAGAAAAAAGACATGATGCGCGACTATAATGAAAAATTAAAGTCGGCTGATGATAAAGGCAATGAAGAAAACGAAGTGAATTAATGTTGGCTTTAATTCGTTCTTTAATCAGTAAAGCATTCATTGCCATACTGTTGGTTGGAGCAGTAGCATCCGCTACTGCTCACACCTATTTTTTTGGCGTTTCAGAGCTAAATATCAATAATGAAAACCATCGTATTGAAGTTATTCATCAGTTTACTGCCCATGATATTGAAAATGCTATTGCTGAAATAAAACAAGTCAGTTTTTCTCCTGAGCACCCGCAATATGACCAACTA
This sequence comes from Colwellia sp. KU-HH00111, assembly GCF_040362745.1. NCBI lineage: Bacteria > Pseudomonadati > Pseudomonadota > Gammaproteobacteria > Alteromonadales > Colwelliaceae > Colwellia > Colwellia sp. KU-HH00111. Next base: position 178,232 of record NZ_BAABWO010000005.1, read on the forward strand.
ATACAATGGTATATTGAGCAGCATTTTATTTTAGCGCAATCTAATCAAGTCATTGAGCTAGATTGGATTGGCTTTGAAGTAAAACGAGGGCAACTCTTTGCTTATCAAGAAAGCCGCTCACAACACGCATTGCACAACTTACGCATAAAGAATACTGTACTCACCCAAACGTATGTTGAACAAGTAAACACGGTTAATTATCAAGATTTAAATCCTTTAAATAAAATTCAAGGTAGTTTAACCTTTGATATATCATCTAGTGTTGCTATTATTAAAGCGAATAAATAAATACTTGTACTCACCTGATACGGTTTATTGCCTCCTAGGACACAATCAAGTGAGTATTAATTTCACAGTTTGATTTACATTTGTAGCAGAAGTGTGCAAAATCAAAACATTACCTAGTAACTAAGACTCGGACGACTTCATGAAAGTAGAGTTTATTAACCCGTTTTTATCATCCATGTTAAATGTCATGTCTACTATGGCAAGAATGGAATTGACTCCCGAAAAGCCTAAATTAAAGAAAGATGATGTTGCCATGGGCGATGTATCTGGCTTAATAGGCATGGTCAGCCCAGAAGCAAAAGGTTCGCTTTCTATCACCTTTGACGCCCCGTTAGCACTTGCCACCATGAAAGGTATGGTTGGAGAAGCCCCAGATGAAGTCAATGACGAAATAACCGATTTAGTTGGCGAAATAACTAATATGGTCACTGGTGGAGCTAAACGCATGCTCAGTGAAAAAGGCTTTGAATTTGATATGGCTACGCCCATTGTTGTCTCTGGCAAAGCTCATACTATTCATCATAAATCAAAAGGGCCTGTAGTGATTATTTCATTAAAAGGAGAAGTGGGTAAAGCCTACATAGAATTCTCTTTTGATGAGTAAGATTAACGTTATCTAAACTAGCTCTTCACAACTACATACTGAAAAAGCACGCTACAATAGCGTGCTTTTTTATTGGCTCTGCTTATAGCTAATCATTTAATTAATCACTGACCGCTCTTAATTGCTTTGCCGCCAAAACCATATTAGCTAATGCTGACTTAGTTTCATCCCACCCTCTTGTTTTCAAACCACAATCTGGATTAACCCACAATCGCTGAGACGGAATATACTGCTGCGCTTTCTCTAACAAAGCTACCATCGACTCAACCGTTGGAACATTAGGAGAGTGAATATCATAAACTCCAGGCCCTAAATCATTTGGGTAAGACTGTTGTTCAAAGGCATCAAGTAACGCCATGTTGGAGCGTGCAGTTTCTACGGTCAGTACATCTGCATCTAAGGCAATAATGGCTGGTAAAATATCATTAAATTCTGAATAGCACATATGGGTATGAATTTGGGTATGTGCGGGTGCTTTAGCAGCAGACAAACGAAATGATGCCGTCGCCCAGTCTAAATAATGTTGCCATTGACTTTGTTTGACTGGCATCCCTTCACGTATTGCTGGCTCATCTATTTGAATAATTTGTGTGCCATTATTTACTAAGTCATCTACTTCATCACTGATCGCTAGTGCTATTTGTTTGGCAACCTGCTCTCGTGGCAAATCATCTCGAACAAATGACCAAGTTAATATGGTAACAGGCCCCGTTAACATTGCCTTTACTGGCTTGTCTGTTAAACCTTGCGCATACTTAATCCACTCTAAGGTCATAGGATGTTTACGGCTAATATCACCAAAAATAATTGGCGGTTTAACACACCGAGAGCCATAGCTTTGTACCCAAGCAAATTGAGTAAAGGCAACGCCTTCGAGTAATTCACCAAAGTATTCCACCATATCATTACGCTCAGCTTCACCGTGAACTAACACATCTAAGCCTATCTCTTCCTGACAAACAATTGCCGCTTTGATTTGGGCTTCAATTAACCCTTGGTAGGTTTGCTGATCTATTGCATTTTTTCGCCATTTTGCTCTCACTTCACGAATATCGCCAGTTTGTGGAAAAGACCCAATAGTGGTCGTTGGCAAGCACGGTAAATTAAGCGCTTGTTGTTGAATTTGTTTTCTTTGCTCAAAGGCTACTGCCCGTTGATAATTTGCTGTAGTTAATGATTTCACCCGTTGCTGCACATCAACGTTATTGATGCGCGGAGCAACACGCCTGCCTAAGGCTGAGTTAGAATATAAGGTAATTTCATCACTGTTTTCACTAACAAGCGCCTGCTTTAGTAACGCTAATTCTTGACATTTTTGTTTGGCAAAAGCCAACCACGACTTTAATTCGGCATCCATTTTTTGCTCTTGCTCTAGATCTACCGGCGAATGCAGTAATGAGCATGAAGGCGCAAGCCATAGTCGCGTCCCTAATTGCCGATATAATGGCTGTAATTTTTGAAACACAGACACTAAGTCAGTTTTCCAAATATTTCGACCGTTAATCACGCCTAAGGAAATAACCCAGTGCCCTGGTAATGCACTAATAATCAGATCTACTTGGGTTTTTTCAGCAACAGTATCAATATGAAGTCCATCAACCGCTAGGCATTTTATTAATGCCACATGGTGATCTATAGCGCCAAAATAAGTGGTTAACAATAGCTTGAGTGTTCCTTTGTTCAAGCTATTATAGCTTTGCTTAAAGGCTTGTTGCCAATCACTATTTAACTCTAAGGCTAGTATCGGTTCATCAATTTGCACCCAAGTTACCCCAGCAGCAGATAGCTGCTGAAAAACTTGTTGATATCGTGCTAATAGCGAAGGCAATAACGCCAGTTTATCATCATTTTCTACAACACTTAGATGGAGGTAAGTCATAGGGCCAATCAGTACAACTTTGCGTTGGTCTGACACGGCTTGTGCATCATTATAGTGAGACAACAATGGCGCGACATCAACCTCAACGTCATTGGCTACTAATGCTGATGAAAGCTCAGGCACAATATAATGATAGTTGGTATTAAACCACTTGGTCATATCACTGGCAGCACACTGACACCCGGTAGGTGCTTGTCCTCGTGCAACGCTAAATTCAATATCTAAAGTATTGTTACTTTGTGCACCATGTTGATGGGTAAAACGTTTTGGCACCAGCCCCAGTAATAACGTGGTATTTAATACATGATCATAATGGGCAAAATCACCCACGGGTAATAAATCAATGCCTGCATCGTGTTGAATTTGCCAATTTGATTCTCGGCGTGATTTGCTTTGTGCTAAAAATTCAGCTTGGCTAATATCGCCACGCCAATATTTTTCTAGTGAAAATTTTAACTCGCGTTTTGCGCCAATACGCGGAAAACCTAATGTGTGAATGTGCATAACCTACTCCAATAAATTGATTAGAAACTAACATCATAAAAAATATAGACGTCTAGACGTTTGAATGGTTATACTTTAAAAACCATGAGCACAAAGCACAAGCGCAAATAATTCAATAAGGATATGAAAAAATCTCATTATGTTCGAAATAAAGCACTTAAAAACACTATCAAGCATAGAAGCGGCAGGTAACATTAGAAAAGCGGCGGAGACACTATTTATAAGCCAGTCAGCGTTATCACACCAACTAAAAGATTTAGAGCAACGATTGAATACGCCATTATTTATCCGTAATACGTCTCCGGTGCAATTCACCACTGAAGGTGAAATATTACTATCATTAGCCCATGATATCTTGCCAAAAATTAATCACTCGCTGTTAGCACTAAAGCAGGTAAACAAAACTGAGACTAAGTTAAGTATTTCAATGGACTGTCACGCTTGTTTTCAGTGGCTTTTGCCTGTTACTGAACAGTTTACCAAGCAACACCCTGAGCTAACCATTGAATTCTTGGAGCAAATTTTTGCTCATCAAGATAAAAAACAAACAACTGCGGATATAGTTTTTACTGATGAAAAGTGTGTTAATGAAAACTATACTTACCAAGCGCTTGGTACGTTTGAAGTGGTTGCCGTTTTTGCTAAAACACATCACAACCTAGGTAGCGCCAAAAACTTGCACCAGCAAGCGTTTCTCACCACCGAAGATTTTAATCAGCAAGTACTGCTGACCTATCCAGTTAAAGCTGAAAAGTTAGATATATTTAAGCTATTTTTAAATAAAAGTATTGATAATAATGAACTCACTAAACCAAAAGCCATTAAACACGTTGCCAATAGTCATATGATATTACAAATGGTTGCCGCCAATATGGGAATTGCCACCCTGCCCAAGTGGTTAGTTAACAGCTTAACTAAGCAATCGCTCGTTCAAACAAAACGTATTGGTGAGGCCGGTATATTTAAAACACTGTACGCACGCTATCAAAACGACAGCAAGCATTTAGCGCTGATCAAGCTATTTATTCCGCATGCTATAGCGGCATTCAATCGATTATAGGATCATTAAAATAATTACTAAATGACAACAACAAGGTACAATAAAAGTACAAGCATAGCAGAGACTCGAATGCAGACTTTAAATCGCTATTTAACTCCCATACTCCATGAACTAGAACGCTTCATGCAATGCTATCCATTGAGCAATGAACATCAAATTATTAAACATTTACAAACTCAAAAAATCTCGCCTTTTGAAACCTTTAGCTTAGCGGATAGCAAAGATTTATTTAATGCGCACTTTTTGTGTATGCACGCGCTTTACCAGTTAAAAAAGCAGTATCAATTATCTCAAAAATATAGGCTTGTCATTAGTGCGATACAAATACAAAGAATCACTATAAATGAGGTGAAAGCTTTAAGTGAGTCATCACCAACCTCTCTTGACTCTACAGATCCTCTGGAAAGTTATTACTTAAATTCAAAACATTATTTTGACACGCAAAAAGCTCAAATAGAGGGTATGCTCACATCCTTTTGGCAAAAGTATCTCGCGCAAGATGAAAAAAATGCTGCACTGGCAGTGCTAAATTTACCAGCAAATGCTGACGCTAAAATGGTTAAAACCCGCTATCTCCAGCTGGTACAAAAACACCATCCAGATAAAGGCGGTAGTAACCAAGCCTTTAATAAAATTCAACAAGCCAAAACTGTGCTAGATAAAGCTTTTTAGCGAGTATTCTAAACATATCCAGTTATGTATTGTTTAACTTTGTTTTATTGTACGCACGACGCATCACTAATTGATATAAGGCAGGAATAGCAAACATCGTTAAAAAAGATGAAAAAATTAATCCCCACACAATTGATGTTGCCACCGGCGACCATACCAATGAGTGTCCCCCTAAACCTGATGCTAACGAAAACAAACCAGCGACTGTTGTTAACGTGGTAATGATAATAGGCAACATGCGTCGACGTGCGGCATAGAAGGTAGCATGTGTTAAGCTCATCCCTTTGTTAATATTGTCGTTTGCTGTCGAGATCAATACTATTGAAGAATTAACTGCAATACCTGCTAGAGCAACAATTCCATACATGGTGAACAAGCTTAAGGGATGACTCGATACCAGTAATCCTAAAGTAACGCCAACAAAGGCTAACGGCACTGTTAACAAAATCATTAAGGGTTGAAAGTAACTTTGAAATTGCGTACTGAGAATCAAGTACATTAAACCAATACCAAACAAAAACAACACACCAATTGCATCAATACTTTCTTGAATATCATCAAGTTCCCCTGAAAAATCTAACGAGGTATTAGGAAAACTTGCTGATATGGTTTGCCAATGCGCTAGAATTAGCGCATTAGCTTCAACAGTATCCATCAATTGTTTGTCGATATCAGACTCTAAAGTAATGGTGCGTTTAAAGTTGTAATGTCTTATATTACTTTTTACTTGCACTGTTTCAACATCGACCAAATCACGTAATTCTATACTTGTGCCATAGGGTGTTGGCAGCGTTAACTGCAGTAACGTATCAACATTTTCAAATTGATTAATTTCAGATGCTGTAGACTTTACTCGCAGCGCAACGCGATCGCCCTCTTCCTGCACATAACTCACAATCTCACCATCGATCAACATTTTAATAGCGCGTTGAACATCAGTTGGTGCTACACCAAATCGATTGATTGCATCCGCATTTAACCTAAGTTGCAAGCCAAACCGACCTTTTGAGTCATCATCAGATACATCTTTATAACGAGCATCAGCTTTAACAAATGCAGTTAAGGCATCTGTAGCCAAACGCAGTTCTTCATAATTATCACCACGTACTTTGACACTCACAGGTTTACTAGTAGGCGGGCCACCAGCTAATTTCAAAAATGAAATATTTACCGGGCCAACAACCGAAGAAAGTGCTGTTCGGGTGTCTTCAATGAGCGTTTCAACCGATCTCAACTCATCTGTTTTAGGATTAAGTGACACCAGTACTTGCCCTAAATGGTCACCAAATAAAGGCGCCATTTCAGTGAAGGTTTGTCCGGCATAACTGACCACAGATCGTGTTTCTGCTTCATTTAGTCCAGCAATAGTAAGACCTTCAATTTCTTGTACCTTCGCCATGGTATCTTGCAGCGAACTGGTTGGCGGCATTTCTACGTTGACATAAAACAAACGAATAGTGTCAGCAGCAAAAAAGTCGGTACGAATAAGCCCAGCAGCAATAGAGCCAATAGCCATAACTAACAATAACACCATCCCTGCGAGTGTTTTTTTAGGATGACGCATCACCCGTAACAAACCAAAACCGTATTTTATTTTGAGTTTATGAATAATGCTTTGACGAATATCATCCATACGGCTGGGTTTATCAAAATCAACCTTGGCCGCCATAATATGGCCTGGTAACATCCAATAAGCCTCAACTAAGCTGAAGGCTAAAGCAACGGTTACCACCAGCGGGATGACCATCATAAATTTACCTAAAATACCTGGCAATAACATCAGAGGTAAAAAAGCAGCCATTGTGGTTAACACTGAGGCTGTCACTGGCCTGATAACATCTTGTAAGCCGGTCCAAGCCGCATCTATACCTTGTAAGCCTTGTCTTAGCTTGTAATAGATTGACTCAACCACCACCACTGCATCATCAACTAACATACCTAATGCGATGACAATGGCTAATAACACCGAAGTATTTAGGGTTTGATCTAAGGCTTGCAAAACTACAAAAGTGCCTGCAAGCGTGAATGGAATACCGATAGTCACCAAGAGGCTAACGCGCCCCCCTAAAAAAAACCAGGTGACAAGCAACACAAAAAATAAGCCATAAATCGCATTGGTTTGCATTATGCTTAACGCGTTTTTAGTGATAAGGGTTTGATCGTCCACCAAGGTAAACTCTACACCCAAGGCTTGGCCGACTTTATTGCGGTCTTTTATAAACTGGTCTACACGTTCAACAAGCTCTAGCGTATTGGTGCTTTCTTGTTTCATTACCGCAAACAAAACAGCTGGACGCCCCTCAAAGCTGACAACTCTATCAGCTTTAGCACGTGTTCTAACGACCTCGGCAACATCCGTTAGTCTCAGCTCAGACGTTGCCCCATCAGCGGTTAAAATGGGTAACTGCGCCAAGACATCGGGATTAGTAGTGGTTCCTTGTATTCTTACCAACCATTGATCTTTAGCTATACGTGCTGTACCAGCTGAGGTATCAGTAAAAAATGCGCGAATAGAGTTTGCGATAGTTACTGGCGAAATGCCCAGCTGCTGCATTTTATTAATATCAAACCGTACATGAATTTCAGGGTCTCGCAGCCCAGTGTCTTGGACACGATCAACCCCCGAAATACGCGCCAAATCTTTTTCTAATGCCCGTGCCTGGCGTCTTAAGTTTTCATCATCGGCAATACCTGACACCACAACTGTCGCAGTTGGGAACGCATTGGCTGAGGTGACTTCAAAGATGGTCGGCCTTTCTGCCTCTGCTGGCATTTGATCTTCTACATTACTAATTTCTCGACGCAAATCGGCAACACGTTTATCAAACTGTCGTTCATCCATATCGTGAAATCTGACTAAAATACTCGATAACGCTTCTCGACTGGTACTTGAAACAAATTTAATATCTTGAATTTTTTCCACCGACTCTTCTATAACGTCGGTAATTTTTTGCTCAACATCTTTTGCTGAAGCGCCAGGTAAAAAGGTGGTTATTTGCACCCAATTGAAATTAATTGACGGATCTTGTTCGCGAGGAAGTTGTTGATATACTACAGCGCCCATAACTAAAATAAGCACGAAAAACAAATTAGTTAATACATGGTTTTGAATGAGATTACGTAACCACATTATGATTTGTCTCCATGACTTATCTTAATTTGTTTGGTTACTTCAATTTCATCACCATCGTTCAAACCATGGCGGCCCTCGGTGATTATTCTAGTATTTGGTGTCATATTAAACGCCAAGGGGCGGCCTTCTTCTGCGGAGCTTACCGCAATAAACTTTGCACTATTTTTATCCCCTAGTTGCTCAACAATAAAATAACCTCTTTTTCCATCACGTTTTAACAATAAGTGCGCAGGTAAGTACGACATCTCACTCTGCCAACGTAAGCGTCCTGTGCTGCCCGGTATTGCTTTGTTATCAGTGAATACAAAACGTGCTTCTCGACTCTTCTCGTTACTTTGTATAACCGGTAATATCGTACGCAACGCTACCTGATATTGCGTTGAGCCAACATCAAATAGATAGGCGCTAGCCCCATTAAAGCTCGACTCATCACTGTTAGCAATTTTCGCGGAAACTTCTAAGTCATTAACCTCGACCATTTCGATAACAGGCTTTCCATAACTAATCATTTCGCCGACACTAGCAATTCGCTGTGTAACAACGCCGTCGAATGGCGCTTTTATGCTGCAACGTTCAACATTGAGTTTGGCCATATCTAATAAGGCTTGTTGCACTTTTAATAATGACTCGGCTGTTGTTACTGCACTTAATAATCTATCTAGCTCAGCTTCCCCTATATTTTTGGCTTTTACGAGTTCTTCGCCACGTACTAATTCACGTTTATTTAGCAATAACTGCGTTTTTGCTTGAGAAAACTGAGCATGCTCAATGGTTAATTTAGCGTTATTATCAATACAATCAACACGCGCTAGGATTTCTCCTTGATTAAAGGTATCACCCACTTTAGCCCGCATCTCGCTTATCACACCAGAGGTTTGTGCGGGGATATGACCTTGATTCAAGCTTACCACCACAGCTGGAGAGCTTCGCGTTGGATTCATCAATAAACGGCTGGCAACTTCTGCGGTAACCAGTGTCGCCGCATAACTAACTGACGAGCTAATCATTGACGACAATACAAATAAGATTGCCAACCACAATGTGAGAACACGAAAACAACTCATGTAAAGATCCTTAAAACTAGCTAATACCAAGTTGATTATGCTAGCGAGTAATTTATAACAATATTTGAATACTGTTACTTTGACAACGACTGACCTAGGGGTCAATATAATCCTTGTATCTTTTTGTACAATAATAGATGGGTACACCAATGGTACTAATAAAAATAAGAGGTTTGATATAGATTATGTGGCAACAACGGGAAGTTACCTTATCAGCAAAACAACGCGGTTTTCATTTAATTACTGATGAGCTTTTACAGCAACTGACTAGTTTAGGTAAAATCAAATGCGGCATACTTCATTTATTTATTAAACACTCTTCCGCTTCGTTAACAATTAATGAAAATGCCGACCCAACCGTTCGCAGTGATATGGAAAAGCACTTTAATATCATCGCCCCTGAGCGAGCGCCTTATTATCAACATACTTACGAGGGTGATGATGATATGCCCGCCCATATAAAATCAAGTTTGCTGGGTTCGAGTCTTAGTATTCCTATCACCAAAGGGCGTTTAAACCTAGGTATTTGGCAAGGCATATATTTAGGTGAACATAGAGATCACGCAAGTAGCCGCACTATCGTCGCCACCATCCATGGTGAATAACGTATATTAGTTTACTAATCCTCTTCTAAAACATGGGGTCCAGCGTAATTATCAAAACGTGAGAATTGACCTTGGAATGCTTGAAATATGAGTGGTACTCTGCCAAATTAAGGTCATTGTGTTACGTTGCACCTTGGCCTATAAAGAAATAATACTCACAAATATAAACAGGTTAATCCTCTTCTAAAACATGGGGTCCAGCGTAATTGTCAAAACGTGAGAATTGACCTTGGAAGGTTAATGGAACTCGTCCAATGGGGCCATTACGTTGTTTACCTATGATGATTTCCGCCATGCCTTTAAATTCACTATCATCGTGATAAACCTCATCACGGTAAATAAACATAATTAAATCAGCATCTTGCTCAATTGAGCCTGATTCACGTAAATCAGAGTTAATTGGCCGCTTATCACTACGTTGCTCTAGACCACGGTTTAGCTGAGAGAGCGCAACTACAGGTACTTGTAGCTCTTTAGCTAACGCCTTGAGTGAACGAGAAATTTCAGCAATCTCTAAGGTACGGTTATCAGAAAACTGTGGTGCACGCATCAGTTGTAGGTAATCGATCATAATTAATGAAATACCACCATGATCCCTATGAATACGTCTTGCTCTTGAGCGCACTTCAGTAGGCGTTAAACCAGCAGCATCATCAATAAACATTTTACCATTTTCAATCAACAGCCCCATGGTCGAAGACAATCGAGCCCAATCTTCATCATCTAATTGACCGGTACGAATTTTAGTCTGATCGATCCGTCCTAACGATGCCAGCATCCGCATCATAATTTGATCAGCAGGCATCTCTAAACTAAATATCAACGCAGGATACTCTTGTGTCATCGCCGCATGTTCAGCCAAGTTCATCGCAAAGGTTGTTTTACCCATTGACGGACGTGCAGCAACAATAATTAAGTCAGATTTTTGCAAGCCAGCGGTCATTTTATCCAAATCAGCAAAACCACTGGGTACGCCAGTTACACCACCTGTTTCTGTTGAGCAAAGCTTCTCAATGCGATCAACGGTTTTTTCCAATACCGAATGAAGGCTTTCTGGCCCTTCAGATTTGTTGGCACGTTTTTCCGCAATTGCAAATACCTTGGTTTCAGCAAAGTCTAACAACTCGGCGCTGCTGCGTCCTTGGGTATCATAACCAGCCTCAGCCAATTCGTTCGCAACTGATATCATTTCACGTGTGACTGCACGTTCACGAACAATGTCAGCGTATGCAGTGATATTGGCAGCACTTGGCGTGTTTTTCATCATCTCTGCGAGATAAACAAACCCACCGGCATCATCAAGCTTTTGATCGTTTTCGAGTGCTTCAGAGAGAGTAATTAAATCAACAGGCTCACCCAACTCGATTAATTGACCTATAGTTTCAAAAATAAGGCGGTGTGAGCGCGTATAAAAATCCTCGGCGACTGTTTTTTCTGCAACACGATCCCAAGTTTCGTTATCCAGTAACAAGCCACCCAGCACTGACTGCTCAGCTTCTAACGAATGAGGGGGTGTTTTTAAGTCATCAATTTGTTTATCTTTGATAAACTGCCTTTCTTTGGCAAATTTACCGGGTTTTCTTTCTGCCATTTACTGAGCCTTATTGAAAAAGAAGAGTGTAAAAGTTTAAGTGGGTTAATGTAGCAGAAATGACGAAAAAAATAGAGGATTAAAAACATAAAAAGCAGGATATTACTGCCTGCTTTTTATTTGATAAACGTTTTCTAAGCTTTATTTAACCGTTACCTCACCACTGACAGTGTTAACTCTTACGGAGCCATTAGCATCACCCGTTTGAAAAAACAGTTTTGAGCTGGGGCCATATTTAGCACGGTCGGCCTTTTGATTAGTGAGTTTGTTGATCAAATCGCCACCGGCATTGGCTTTTAAACGAAAGTCAGCTGATACCTTGTTTTGAAAGTCAAACTCAAGAGAGCCACTAACCGTTGAAGCCTTGACCGCTGCATTGGGTTTAAGGGATAACCGCACTTCAGTATCACCACTAACCGTAGAGGCTTTGAATTCATCAACCTCTGCTAAGTTTAATTCACTATTACCTGAAATATTATTTATAGATACTTCATGGGCTTGTGAACTAACGTTAATTTCACCACTTACCGCTTGAAAATAGATCACTCCTTTTGAGTCTTTATCTTTAATATCACCGCTGACTGACGACAAGTTAATATCCCCTTGTAACGACTTGGTGCTGATGTTGCCGCTGACACTAATAAGTTCAATGCGATTATTAAGCTTTGTTGCCTTGATATCACCGCTAACCGTTTTAACCGCTACGTTATTGGTTAAATTTTCCAATTCAACATCGCTAGAAACACTCTCAAAATTCAGCCTAAGATCTGTAGGCATATGAATAATTAACTTTGAACCTTTAGAGTTCCAACTACCTCGATTAGGCATATCCACTTTAATAGTAATTGTTTTACCCGTTTGTTCAAATATTATTTTTTCCGCGTTATCATCAAGCTCACCTTTGACCTTAACAACGGCGTCGTCCCAGCCAATAATGGTCACATCTCCACTTAAATTTTCAACGGTAACCGTATTAACGCCAGCACTTGGCAAAGTTGCATCGACTTTTTCACCCGCTAAACTTACTGGGGTAAAAAACAGACTAACACTGGTTAGTGCTGCCACCATGTACTTATTTACCTTATTCATATAAACCTCAAAATTATGTTATTTCTACTATCTTTTGACAAAACTTGTCATCTTGAACCGAACTGACTAAATTGATTGCCAGTGCACGTTATTGTTATTCATGTACGGATATAACTGTTGTAACAAATTCAATTCTTGTTGCTGGGTGAAGCGCAATAAATTAAGTAAATCGACATTATTGGCGTCTGCCTTGAGCGCTTTTTCTATTGTCTTACGTGCTTGCGCTAACTCCTCTAATTGATTTTGCATGGTGACCGGCAGATTAGACATATCAGGTTTGCCATAACTCACTAACATTGCCTGTTTTTGTTGCTGAAAATTTGTTTGCATGGCCTTTACCAGTACATCGCTATTAAGCGCGGCTTGTTCTGAGTGATTCGATACTAAATCTGGTGTTATATTAGTGCTTGTCGGCGCAAAAGAAATCCAAGCAACCAATACGGCAGCGATAATTGACGCCGCCCATGCCATAGGCGGCAGACTTTGTTGCTTATCTGTATGTTGAACGCGTTGATTTTTATGTTGAATAGCGCGCTCAATCCCTGGCCATAAATCACGCTGTGGTTGCATATCTTTCGGCAGCTTTCTGACCTCAGACGCCAACGTTTGATCTGATACCTGCTTATTCATCATAACCTCCTACAACTGCTGCTTCGCTCATAGCTTGTTTCAATAGTGTTCTGGCTCTGTGATATTGCGATTTACTTGAGCCTACCGCCATACTTAACATGGTTGCTATTTCCTCATGCCGATAGCCTTCGACGGCAAACAATACAAAAACCAACCGCGCTCGCTCTGGCAGTTGAGCTATATGTTTGTCTAGTACTTCTAGCTCAGATGAATCATCTAACTCCACCGCTGCTTCATCAGGTAATGAGTAATTTGTTTGCTCTTCAATGCTAAAAACTCGTTGGAACCAATTCTTTTGTTTACGAATATGACTTAGAACAACATTACTGGTAACACTGTGCAGCCATGTACTAAATTTACTTTCACCACGAAAGTTGGTGATTTTTTGCCACAACACCACAAACACTTCTTGGCAAACATCTTCTGCGCTGTCTTTGTCTGCAAGCATACGCCAACACAAGGCATAGACTTGCCGGTGATGCCTTTGATAAAGCTGATGAAAAGCGATTTGCGAGCCCTGCTGTGCTTGAGTAATCCACTCTTGCTCTTGAGCGCTGACAAACAACTTGTTGGCATCAATGACCTTAGCGTTATTCAAAAATTCATACTCTGTTAATTGTTGTTTAATAGTTAGATGCAGTATGTCAAAAAAGGGTTTAAAGCTGAACGGTTATATTTTTTGTTATGGCGATAAAAAGCTAAAAAACAAAAAAACAAAAAAACAAAGAGTTTGGCAGGATAAGACTGAGCATTGTTGCTCGAATTATTCCAGTAGTAGCAATCGGGCTAATTTATTACAAAAAAAAGTCCTAGTATGCAACCTAGGACTTTACTGGAAATCTCTTCACAAAAAATGAAGGGGGTTTACTGGGGTATTACTCATATTACCGCTTAGCTACTTTGGTGGGTAAACGAGTTACTAACAACAAAGCCAGTAGCATTAACCCCATTGAACTTGGCTCTGGCACCTGGGTTGCTCCAACAATACTTACACTACTATCAAGTACTTGCAAGTTAGAAAAACTTGAACCAAAATCATCGGCTAGTGCTGCAGATAAAATATTAAAATTTGCATCACCTTGCGTTAAGGCAACAAAATTAATGGTTATTAAGTTAAATTCTTCAAAAGCTGATTGCGCAGCAAATAAATCATCAAACCAAGCAAAGCTAAGTTCGCTCATAACCAATTGCCCCAATACAGCATCATTGAAATTTTGTGTGCTTGGTCCAAAAGGATCTACATTTAATTTATCACCAAAACCAAACGAGCTAATTGCTAGCAAGCTTTCATCATAAGCTAAGCTAATACCAAAGCCTGAAATCAATTTTTGAAACCCTAATGCATCGGCTTCAATATCTTGCACTTGAATATAGGCGCTGACCGTATCACCAATATTAAAAGTATCATGATCAAATACTGTGGTAATCAATGTTGCATTAGCATTAATGCTAACCAGCATAAAAAGGGTTGCTATTAATAAATTTTTCATTATATCTCCTAGTTATATTGCACAGCGTGAACGCGTACATTTTGTCATAAGTGCCCTGGCATCGTATAAGTTCACCATGCCGTCAAAGTTAAAATCATATTCCAAACCAAATTGTTCACCTGCACGCAATCGTTGCGTGAACAACGTAATATCTGACCTGTCAATGTCTTGATCACCATCAAAATCACCAATTAACGCTTGCGCTTTTGGTAAGCTAAAGGAAATAACCACAGGGTCATGATCTGATGCTCTAAATGCATCAGCGCCATAATACTTGGATAATTGCTCGCTTGACTTTGACTCTATGTTGTAATCAAACACATGGGGTTCATCAGCATTTATGTGCCACACTTGTGCATCATCGACCATCGCGGCCATTGCAGGTGTTGCTAAAGCATGGTCTAAAGAGCCCACTTCACCTGCATATGAATAGGTGTAGGCATTCACCCCTTGATGTTTAGCAAGCAAATCTTGATATTGGTTTGAGATAAATACGCTAATTGGATCTTCTTTCGCATAAGAATTCATATCGCCAATAACAATTATGTTTGATTGATCGACATTGGTTGGGTTAGTCGATAACCAACTTAGGAAAGCCGTTGCTGCTTGGGTGCGCAGTTCATTCCAACAACCTTGACCGTCGCCTAAGTCAACATTATTACCCGTAGCACTGCTACAACCGGCTTTTGCTTTTAAATGATTAACCGCTACCGTAAATACCGTATCATCGGCTACCGCTTTAAATGATTGTACTAATGGCGGTCTATTGCCATAATCAAATGGCACTTGCTCGGTTGTTGCCCCGTTATTCACGGTTGCCACTTTACTTGGCTTGTATAGCATACCAACAGTAACTTTATCTCCACCTATTCTATCTGCATCAAGCGAAACATATTGATAGGTGCCCGCTCCCATAACATTATTTAAGTTACTTGTTAATTCAGCTATCGCTGATAACTCACCAAAACCATCATTTTCAATTTCCATTAAGCCAATAATGTCGGCATTAATTTCTGCAATGGCATTAACTATTTTATCATTTTGACGCACAAACTCTTCATAGCTACTAGCACCACGCGAGGTTGGAAAACCAGCCCCTTGACCATCACCGTTGAAGTAATTTAATACATTAAAGCTAGCTACACGTAGATCACTTTCTGTAGAGTAATTTGGCGCTGTTTGACGGGCATTAGTTGAACTAAATACCGGAGCGGTCGATGGGCGAACTCTAAATTTTTGATAACTATAATCAAGAATACCCGTTAATTGACTAACAGAATCACCTAGCCTCAAAGTGTTGTTGTAAGCTAAGCTGCCAGTAGGAAATGGCACTTCATTTGAGTTTTTCTCATTACTCATGTCATCTACGTACAAAATATTACGAGCATTTGAGTCAATTAATGCAATCGCATTAGCACTGTTAGGTGCAAATAAGTTAGTTGGTTTAATTAAACGACTACTTGCAACTGCAAATTCTCCATATTTACCTAAGTTATAATGATCTGTCACTTTAAGCGATTGGCGATTAGTGACCAACATTCCTTCAAGTGCTTCAAAATCGTTAAAACTATTAACGGGTAATGTAAGTTCTGATGCTTCGATAGCGGTTGCTGCACCACAATCAAGATAAGGTTGAGAGAGTGATAATTGAGTTCGGTTATAAAACTCTTTAACATCACCTAAAACACGGACTAGCTGATCAACCGCTGGCATATCACCTTGACTGTTTAGATCAACAAAAATAGCTTCTGACGTTTGACTGTCGTCATCATTATCACTAACTTCTTCTTGTATGAAGAAACCAGACAAATCATTGGCTATTGCCGTGACAACCGCTTCAACAATTAACCGCTGGCCAATCAATGGTGAGGCAATATCACTACCCTGCACATTGCTGATGAATGTTGCAGGGTCTTTACACATACCAAGTTCAAGCTCGGGTTCATCACTAACACCATTAAACTCATGGCTACCTAAATAACTAAAGCTATTACTTGCATGACTTTGCCATTCAATGCTTTTGTCAAATTCATCGTTAGTAATCGTATCTCCTGTCGAAATTGTTGGTAGTCTAACTAAAGTTACATTAGCTGCCCAAGATTGACGAACCCCTTTGGTACCAAAACTATCAACAACGTTGCCATCGAGAGTTAACTCAATATAGTCATCGCCATTAAAGTTAATAGCACTTGAGAACACATCAACATATGCCTTTAACGCACTGTCAGCAGTAATTTGGCTAGAGCCGATTACCAGTACATCTTGACTGGCAATTTCACCGGTTAGCGAAAGCGTGGCTGTTGGCTCTGTTGAACCATTTGAATACTGATTAAAAGCCCACCCCGCTAGTGATATTGTTGCATCAGTAGGGTTAAAAATTTCAATCGCTTTATTGTAACTACTGCCTTCAACGTACTCTGAGAAAAATAATCCAGCGCCAGAAGGAATTGGGTCAACTGGGTCAACTGGGTCAACTGGGTCAACTGGGTCAACTGGGTCAGTTTCACTACTACAATCTAGGTCAAATATTTTTTCTACCCACTCAGGATGATCAATAAACGGGTTACGGTTTCCTTGAAATTCATATATTTTATTGTTGCGATTTCGCTCATATTCATCAACAGGATCGGCTTCATGCCAAGCTAATAACGCACACAATTTTCCTAGTTTAGCTTCACCGACAGAGGTTAAGGTATTCACTAAATTAAGGTTGGGTGTTTGTGAATCATCGCCTTGATAACGAACATCCATATAAAATGTCATCCGAGCGATATCCCCTTTCACTTGAGCTCTGGGCTCAAATGAATCACTATCCACCTTATTTTCTGGCGCTTCAGCTAATTCGCTATCACTAAAATCAAAATCTAAATTGCCGCGTGCAGAATTTACTGAAATATCGGCCGGACGTAAGTGATGAATATCAGTATATGCTGAGGCACTTGAGCTAGGAAAACCATGGCTTTTGGCCCAAACATGTTCACGGTTCCAATTATCAGGGTTTGATGATTGCGAACCACTACCATTTGAGAACTTTGCAATAGAGTTACCTTTATAAATTAAGATAACATTGTCGCTATTGGTAGGGTCTTCATCTGTTTGTGTCAATGCCGTCCAAACCTCTGAATAAGATAACACTTGGTGGTTTGTTGCAGTAATGGCAGAAATTATCGTTTTTATCTCTGCAACGCTTTGTCCTGCATTTATCGCCTCAATAGCATTAGCGTAATAAATAGCATCATTAAAATCATTGCTTGACGCAACCTTAGTTAAATCAGGGCAATTATAACAAGCATTGCTTATAGTGGTTTCGTCCTCGGGTGGAGTGCCATCATCTGGCGGTATTTCACCATCAGATTTAGCTTGTCCTGAAACAATCACCTCATCAAAATTAATATATTCTGAGCCGGCATTGTTTTTCATGCTTATTCGAACAACTAAACTTGAACCTTCTGCAATTTCTGTGGTTATTTGCTGTGTTTCAAAGTCATCTATTAAGGTGTAATCGCTTGAACCTTTGCCTTGCCAGTTAGGAACTAAAGTAAATGTGTCACCATCGATTGAATATTCTACTGATAAAAAATCAGTGGGTTCATGGTTACCAGTTTCACTCGCGGCAATGGCTAAGGTTATTTGTTCAAAGTTAACAATAGAAATTACTTCACTTTGCCAAAATGCAACACCATCCAAATCTCTGCCTTGAAACTGCTGGTTATTGACTTTAAACCAGTCAGAAGTTGCAGTTAATCCTGCAGACGAAACATTAACTGACCATTTGGTCACATTTTCCATATCAACAACATTGAAAACCGCACCTTTACCGTCAATAGTGGGATCATTGAAGTCTTCTTTCCATATTTCTTCAGAAAAAGCCGAGGTAGATATTAAGCAAGAAACAAAACACCCTAATAACCTCCTGTTTTTATGATTTTTTTTATTAACCCTTTTGACGTTGGTCAACTCATCTTTTTTCATTATTATATTCCCTAGGTTTGAAAAGTATAAATACTATACTACTATCATTACAATTTTGTTACATTATATTAACGAAAACCCATTGTTCGATAAATAATATTGACCAAATGGTTATTTCATAGAAAACAAATAGCGACCAAGAATTGTTTAGTATTAAACCTAATTGGCCTAAGTATCCAAGCTCGGCTAATCGCACCAACAGGCGACGTGGCTATGAATAAAATGATGAAGGTTGCGGGACAATTTATACTTAAAGGCAAAGGTTGTGGAGTTGAAGTGTAAAGCGCAGGGTCGTACTCAAACGAGTATATTGAGATGGCTTGGGCATACTTGGGGTATATATATTTATCAAAAAAAAAGCTTTTGATTAACATCAAAAGCTTTTTCTTACTAAGCATCGGTGTATATCAATAAACTAGGTTCACTGAATAATCCGAGCTTGTTACTTTTTAATGCAACTTTACTTCTTAGAAAGTGCACCAAAACGTTTGTTGAATTTATCAACACGACCACCAGTTTCAGCCGCTTTTTGCTTACCAGTGTAGAAAGGATGACATTCAGAACATACGTCTAAATGAACATCTTTTTTAGCTGTTGAACGAGTTGTAATCACATTGCCACAAGAACAAGTTGCTTTAAACTCAGTATAATCAGGATGAATACCGTCTTTCATGGGGACCTCTATATCTCTTTCGAGAAAATGGGCGCATCGCCACTCAGCCGTTTTGCTTTAAAGCTTAAACGCTAAGCACCATACGTAGTTAAAAAATAATGGGGGCGAATAATAAATGATCACCACGATAACTGCAAGCAAAAGCAGCGCAAAATTATCTAAATAAACGCCTTTATTAAAAACAATATTAAGATAAGATAAGCGGTCAAATATCATTATAAATGCAATTACCATTCGTGTCTGAACAATATGTGCAAGTTGCTGTTCCCGTACCTATGCGGCAGCTATTTACTTATCAAGTACCTCAGGAGATGCAAGCACCGTCAATTCAAGTTGGCGAGCGTGTTGCTGTGTCGTTTGGCTCGAGAAAGGTCATTGCTATTGTCATGGCAATCAACTCTGACATAGATCCCATTGTTGATGATGAACGCACCATTGCCAATAAAAAAATAAAGCCCATTGCGAGTCGCCTTAACGATAGTTTTCATCTAAGCGACTCCTTAGTTAGCTTCTTAACCTTATGTGCTAATTATTACCATCATCCCATTGGAGATGTATTTCAACAGGCCTTACCTAAACTATTAAGGCAAGTAAAAAATGTCGATATTAAACCCCCAATGGTTTTTCAACGTGTCACAGTAACTGACCCCGTAAAAGCAGAACATTTGGTAAAAATTGAAAGCAAAGCGCCAAAACAATTTGCGTTGTATCAGTTAATTAGCAAGCATCAAGGCACAAGTTGGGCGGAATTACGTACCTTGGGTTATAGCAAAACACAACTTAATGCGTTAATCGCAAAAGACTTGATTTGTGAAGTAAAACAACAGCCGCATCAATTCAGTTGGCACAAAGAAAACCTAGCCCAAGAGAACAAACAAGTATTATCTACTGAGCAAGCCGTTATTGTCAGTACCATAAACCAAACACTTGAGCAGTTTTCTTGTCATTTAATTGATGGTGTTACTGGCAGTGGTAAAACAGAAGTTTACCTGCAAGCAATGGAAGCGGTATTAGCAAAAAGTAAGCAAGTGCTGGTAATAGTTCCTGAAATTGGTTTAACGCCTCAAACGCTGTTGCGCTTCGAACAACGTTTTAATGTGCCTATATGTTTGCATCACTCAAACCTAAATGACACCGAACGATTAGACACTTGGTTAAATGCGCAGCAAGGCAGTGCTGCTATTATTATTGGCACGCGCTCTGCCATATTCTCCCCTTTGCATCAACTGGGCATGATCATCATTGATGAAGAACATGACAGCTCATTAAAACAACAAGATAGCTTTCGTTATCACGGCCGTGATATGGCTATTTTACGTGCCCGACAATTAAATATTACTATTATTCTTGGTAGTGCTACCCCTAGCTTTGAGTCATTACAAAATGCCTTGTCCGGGAAATACCACTACCATCAATTGCGTCACCGTGCTGGCAAAAGTAAAAAAGCAAAAATAACCTTATTAGACGTGGCTAAACAGCAAATGGAATTTGGTCTATCAGGGAGTTTAAAGCACGAAATTTCAAAAACCCTAGCACGAGGTGAGCAAGTGTTAGTGTTTTTAAATCGTCGTGGTTATGCGCCGGCCATAACGTGTCAAGAGTGCCATTGGTTATGTGATTGCCAACGCTGTGATAAGCCTTACACCTTTCATCAAAAGCAACAACTGTTAATCTGTCATCATTGTGGCAGTCAAAAACGTGTACCACGACAATGCCCTAGTTGTGGTAGTGTCCGAATAGCACCTGTTGGCCAAGGCACTGAACAACTAGAGCAGCGTATTCATGAAATTTTCCCAGATGTCAGTATCGTTAGAATAGATAGAGACAGCACGCGTAAAAAAGGCGAGCTTACTAGGTTATTACAAGAAATTGCTGATAAGAAACATCAACTATTAATTGGCACGCAAATGCTAGCAAAAGGCCACCATTTTCCTGACGTTACCTTAGTAGCAGTACTCGATGGTGATGGCGCTTTATTTAGCTTTGATTTTCGGGCCAGTGAACAAATGGCACAACTGATGATTCAAGTAGCAGGTCGAGCTGGTCGCGCCAGTAAGCCGGGGCAAGTATTAGTACAAACAAGTTATCCCGAGCACCCATTACTTCAAGATCTCGTGCATAACGGCTACCAACATTTTGCCAAACAAGCATTGGTTGAGCGAAAACAAGCAATGTTGCCCCCCTTTAGTTTTCAAGCGTTAATTCGTGCAGAAGCAAATTACCCTAGCTACCCTGAAAAATTCTTGCGACAATTAACCGAACTTGATCTTATCAACTGTCAGTTTGCTGGACCTGTACCCGCTGCGATGGAAAAAAAAGCAGGTAAATATCGCTATCACCTTATTTTACAAGCAAAATCTAGAAAAGAGTTGCATGTCACAATATTACAGTTATTAGCTGCGATTACTGATAATGAGTGGCAAAGTAAAGTTCGTTGGAGCTTAGATATCGATCCTATAGATTTAAACTGGTAATCATCAAGCTTGTAATTAGAAATCACTTAAGGATAGAATAGCGGCCATTGTTCGCGACTTTCCTGCTGTCCATGTCAAACCAAGATTACATTGCTAGAACACCGTCAAAAAAAAACAAAAACAGTCCTTATAAAAAGAAATCGGCTGAACCTGCACCCAAGCCTGCTTTAAAAAATAGACTGATAGGTTTTTTCGCGTTGCTATTAATTGCTGGTTTTGCCTACGGTTTGTGGTTCTTAAAAACAAGCCCGAAAACCAAAACGCCGACAGTGGAAGCATCCGTTGCAACAAAAACTAAAGCAGCCAAAGAAACCACATTACCTAAGCCACCTAAAGAAAAGTGGACCTATGTTGAAAACTTGAAAACTAAAGAAATTGAAGTGGGCGAGTACGAAGTAAAAGAAAAAGGCCCATACAAAATGCAATGCGCCTCGTTTAAAACCAATGCCCAAGCAGAAGCCCTGAAAGCTAAAATGGCCTTTGTTGGTATCGAAAGTAAAATTCAAGTGGCACAGGGTAAACACAACACTTGGTATAAAGTGGTATTAGGTCCATACGAGCGCAAGCGTCAAGCAGAAGAAGACAAGCATAAATTAAGAAATAATAAAATTAATGGTTGTCAAATTTGGCTTTGGAAATAATTTTAACCCAATAAAATTGATTCTATCCTTGAAAAGTCAGTAATAATCCCAACTTTATTTACATCAAAATGTATTTTTAAAGATTGGAGTTAATGTGACTACTATCGTTTCAGTTAGACGCAATGGCAAAGTTGCCATTGGTGGGGATGGACAAGTATCTCTGGGCAATACCGTAATGAAAGGTAATGCCAAAAAAGTTCGCCGTTTATACAACAATAAAGTCTTAGCTGGTTTTGCCGGCGGCACGGCTGATGCTTTCACTTTATTTGAGCGCTTTGAAAGTAAATTAGAGCAGCACCAAGGCCACCTCACTAAAGCAGCGGTTGAATTAGCAAAAGATTGGCGTAGCGATCGCGCTTTAAGAAAACTCGAAGCCTTACTGGCGGTCGCCGATGAAACCGCCTCACTCATCATCACAGGTAACGGCGACGTGGTTCAACCCGAGCATGACTTAATAGCAATTGGCAGTGGCGGCAACTTTGCTCAATCTGCAGCGACAGCCTTACTAGAAAACACTGAGCTGAGCGCAAAAGAAATCGTTGAAAAGTCGTTAACTATTGCCGGTAGCATCTGTGTATTTACCAACCAGACACAAACAATAGACGAGCTTTAAGTTTTCAATGAACAAGGTTGAATTATAAATTCAACTGTAACGTTTATATAAAAGATCAGGTCTTGTTAAACAATCAAGACAACACGAGGATAAACACATGTCAGATATGACTCCCCGCGAAATTGTCCATGAATTAGATAGCCATATTATTGGTCAAAGCGATGCCAAACGAGCCGTTGCCATTGCCTTAAGAAATAGATGGCGTCGCATGCAGCTTGATGAAGCGCTACGCAATGAAGTGACCCCAAAAAACATTTTAATGATTGGCCCTACTGGCGTTGGTAAAACAGAAATTGCCCGTCGATTAGCTAAATTAGCACGCGCGCCTTTTATTAAAGTTGAAGCAACAAAGTTCACCGAGGTGGGCTATGTGGGTAAGGAAGTAGAAACGATTATTCGCGATCTAGCCGATATGGCGATCAAAATGGTCAAAGAAGATGAAATGAATCGGGTAAAACATTTGGCAGAAGAAGCCGCTGAAGAGCGAATTTTAGATGTTTTATTACCTCCTGCTCGAGATGGTTTCGGCAATGCTGAAAAGTCAGCAACAGAAAGTGACAGTAACTCTACACGCCAAATATTTCGTAAAAAATTACGTGAAGGTAAGTTAGACGAGAAAGAAATTGAACTAGACTTAGCAGCGCAACAAGTGGGTGTAGAAATTATGGCTCCCCCTGGCATGGAAGATATGACTTCGCAATTGCAAAGCATGTTCCAAAATATGTCGAGCGAAAAAACCAATAAGCGCAAATTAAAAATTAAAGACGCATTTAAAGCACTTCAAGAAGAAGAAGCGGCCAAAATAGTTAACCATGATGACATTAAGCAAAAAGCGATTCATGCGGTTGAGCAAAATGGTATTGTCTTTATAGATGAAATAGACAAAATATGTAAACGTGCCGACAGTAATAGTGGTGGCGATGTTTCGCGTGAAGGAGTTCAGCGCGATTTGCTACCCTTAGTAGAAGGCTCAACTGTTAGCACTAAACATGGCATGATAAAAACAGATCATATTTTATTTATTGCCTCTGGTGCATTCCAAATGGCTAAACCTTCTGATCTCATTCCTGAATTACAGGGGCGTTTACCAATACGTGTAGAGTTAAAAGCGCTCACCACTGAAGATTTTGTTAGAATATTAACCGAACCTTTTGCTTCATTAACAGAGCAATACATTGCATTATTAGCTACTGAGGGTGTTGCCATTGACTTTAGTGATGACGGCGTACAAGCCATTGCTAATGCTGCTTGGCAAGTCAATGAAACCACTGAAAATATTGGTGCTCGTCGCTTACACACTATGATGGAGCGGTTAACCGAAGAACTTTCATTCCATGCTAACGAACGCTCAGGCGAAACCATAGTGATTGATAAAGAGTATGTTAACAATACCTTGAACGAAGTGGTTAAAAACGAAGATTTAAGCCGCTTTATTTTATAAGCTATGGCCTACTTTGATCGATTATGACGATAAATAAATTCATCATTAACACCCAAGAAGCGACCTTGACCATTAGTTTTACTGATGGTCAACTCGCCTGCTTGCCTTTTGAGTTTTTACGCGTTTTTACTCCGTCAATAAAGCCTAATGCAAAATCTCACCCCTTAGTCACTCATAAGAAATTAGTAACCTTGCTTAAAATAGAGCATGTTGCTCAACATGGCTTTAGATTACTATTCGATGATCAACACAGCGCTATCTACTCCAGTGAATACCTATGCCAACTGAGCCAAGAATATGAGCCGCGCTGGCAACACTATTTAACCGAGCTAAAGGCTTCTGGCCATTCACGCGAAGCCAAGATAGATATCACCCAATTATAACGGCTGGTATCGCTAGTCATTAAATACATCTTCCTTGTTGATTAAACTTTAAAGCGACTGACCTCATTGTAAAGAATTTCCGCTTGCTGTGAAATTTCTTCACTCATATGGCCGTTTTGCTTAGCCGACTCCCCTGAGTGTTCAGTGACATCCCTAATCATCACCACATGCTCATTAACCTCTTCTGCAACGGTACTTTGCTCTTGAATTGCAGTAGCGATTGAACTAGTCATATCCATAATTAATGACACATCTTGAGCGATTTCTTCTAACATCATCCCAGCTGAATTCGCCTGTTTAGCACTTTCATCACCTTGATCTCGGCAAATAGCCATTAATTTAACAATTTCTTGGGTGCGTTTTTGCAGCTGCCCAATAATACTCTCAATTTCTTGAGTTGAATCTTGGGTTCTACTTGCTAATGTTCTGACTTCATCAGCAACAACAGCAAAACCACGACCTTGCTCCCCAGCCCTAGCGGCTTCTATCGCTGCATTTAAGGCTAATAAATTAGTTTGTTCGGCAATGCCACGAATAACATCAAGCACAGATGCAATGGTGATACTTTCTTTTTCTAACTCTTTAACGACACTTTCTGAATCGAGTAATTTCTCTGATAAATCAGTTATTTGACCAATTGTGCGATCAACCCCCTGCTTGCCTTTGCCAGCATTGTTATTAGTGGTTTCCGCCTTCTGCGCTGTTTCTCTGGTGTTGTCAGCTATTTTATCAACCGTTGCAACCATTTCAGTCACCGCAGTAGCCACTAAGTCTGTTTGTTGAATTTGGGTTTCAACACCAGCATTGGCATTATGAATATTCTCACTTAGGCTGCCAGTAGCTGTATTTAATGTGGCAACAGCAGTATTCACTTCAACAATTAAGTTCCTGAAGCTGGCTAACATTTGGCTAAACATTGCTGCCATACTGCCTAATTCATCTTTTGATTTTACATCTATATTGGTCGTTAAATCATTAGTGTTAGCAATATGCTCCATAGTTTGCTGCAAACTGGTAATACGCGATAGAATATTTTTGCTGATGATAAAGGCCAACAGCATACCGATAACAAGGACGGTAAAAAACAAGCTATAGGCTAGGTTATTTACAAAATCGGTGTCGTCAACAACCACTTGCTCTGTCTTACTGACCAAATTTTCTAGTATGCTGTCAACTTGATGTACTGCCTCTCTCATTTCAGCAAGTATGCCCATTTTAGCGTGATAGCCTAACGCCTGCTGAGCGGTAACTAAAGATAAAAAGCTTGCTTGATAGACGCCTAAAGCATCAACTACTTGTGCTTTTTTATCCGCTGTAAATGCGCTGGCATTTACGTTACTGGTAAGGGTTGCGGTATTATTTTTCAATTGTGTTACATACTTATCATCAAGGCGTAACATGAAATCTTTCTCATTGCGTCTTAACTGCAGCATTTCGCTGCGCAACTGATAATCATCATTACCAATCAAGCTTTCTGCATCATGTACCGCACTTCTTAACTGCCCATACAAGCCATCTTTTGCATGTAAGCCAATTTTCTGCTGCATATCAACCAAGTGTTTAAAGTGTTTTTCATAGCGGGTTAACACCGATT
Source organism: Colwellia sp. KU-HH00111 (assembly GCF_040362745.1). NCBI lineage: Bacteria > Pseudomonadati > Pseudomonadota > Gammaproteobacteria > Alteromonadales > Colwelliaceae > Colwellia > Colwellia sp. KU-HH00111. The sequence goes on from NZ_BAABWO010000005.1 coordinate 204,632, forward strand.
GTAATTGAGTAAACTCACTTAAAGTTAAGCCTGAGTTTTTTAAATCTTGATCTAAAAAATTAATCTGCTGCTGCAGGTCTTGCATATTTTTATTAAATTTATCCAAATATTTAAGATCTTTACGAGCTAGAAAGTCTTTTTCATTTCGCCTTAATTGCAAAACTGCACTTTCAATAGCGCCGATATTAGTTGCAACCTCAATATCATGTTGCAGTGCATTACTTGCATAATTTAATAAGGCAAGCATCAATGCCATAGCCACAGCAAAGACAGCAGTATTTATAATTAATTTATGTTTGATAAGCATAACCAGAAACCCAATATTTAGTGTGCCTTAAAAGAAGTACATTAATTATAGGAAAGCTTTCTGAGTTTTGTAGTTTTTTCTGGCTTAGCAAATAGCTGCTTCTGCTTATTTGACCAACTCCAGCAATGAAAAAGGCCGGTAACTGCGGTTATCGGCCTTTATGACAGGTAAAATTTTAGGTGTTTGTTAGGTGTTTTGCTCGCGCGCAATTGCACGGTAAGCAATATCGGTTCTAAACTCAACACCTTGCCAGCTAATTTGATGTAATAACTCATAAGCGAGTTGTTGTGCCTGGGTTACCGTATTACCTAACGCTGTTGCACAAAGCACTCGGCCACCGTTAGTGACTACATCGCCTTGATCATTTAACTGAGTACCGGCATGAAAGGTTTTAGCACTTTCATTTTGGTTAGTGTCAAGGCCTGTGATCACATCACCCTTAGGGTAGCTTGCTGGATAACCTTGAGCTGCTAGCACCACACCAACGGCTGCACGACTATCAAAAGCGATACTGGCTTTATCTAATTCACCACGCGTTGCCGCTAAGCAAAGCTCAACGAGATCTGATTGCAAACGCATCATAATAGGTTGTGTTTCAGGATCGCCAAAACGACAATTGTATTCGATTACATTAGGCGTACCATCAGCAGCAATCATTAACCCTGCATATAAAAAGCCAGTATAAGGCGCGCCTTCAGCAGCCATACCTTCAACCGTCGGCATAATAACTTCAGCCATAATACGGTCATGAATTTCAGCCGTGACTACAGGTGCAGGAGAATATGCACCCATACCGCCAGTATTTGGCCCTAAATCGCCATTGAGCGCACGTTTATGATCTTGGCTTGTTGCCATTGGTAAAACGTTGGTACCGTCAACCATAACAATAAAACTAGCTTCTTCACCTGCTAAAAATTCTTCAATAACCACTCGGTGTCCGGCATCGCCAAAAGCATTACCCGCCAACATATCTTTAATGGCCGCTTCAGCTTCAGCTAAGGTTAGGGCAACAATAACCCCTTTACCTGCGGCTAAACCATCGGCTTTAACAACAATTGGCGCCCCTTGCTCACGTACATATGCAAGTGCTGGTTCAACCTCGGTAAAGTTGGCATAACTGCCCGATGGAATGTTATTACGAGCTAAGAAGTCTTTAGTAAAAGATTTAGAGCCTTCAAGTTGTGCCGCTTTAGCGCTTGGACCAAAAATAGCTAAACCACGCGCTTGAAAAGCATCAACCACACCATCCACTAATGGCTGCTCTGGACCGACAATAGTAATAGCAATGTCTTCGCTTTGTGCAAAAGTGACAAGGGCTTCGTTATTACTGATATCAATGGCGACATTTTCAAGTTTATCTTCCGTTGCTGTACCGGCATTACCGGGAGCAACAAACACTTTAGTAACTTGACTAGATTGTGCTGCTTTCCACGCCAACGCATGTTCACGGCCACCTGATCCTATAACTAAAACTTTCATTTATACTTCCTAATTAAATTCATTTTTACAAACCCAGCTTAGAGTAACTTCAGCCCTGCTACGCTGGGTTTAAGTGAGTGTTACTTTTGTGCTTTAAAATCACTAAAACTGCTGTTTTCTGGTTTAATAAACTTTAAGGTCATGCGGTCACTTTCACCAATAGCCAGATATTTTGCTTTATCTTTATCACCCAATGCTAGCGATGGCGGCAATGTCCACACACCCTTGGGATGCTGTGCCATATCTTTGGGGTTGGCATTAATTTCACTTGAGCCTGCAAAACGAAAACCTGCATCTTTAGCTTGCTTAATAGTATGAGCTTCTGAAACATAACCTTTCGCTTTTTCAGGAGCAACACCTGCTGGAAGACGGTGTTCAACTACACCAAGCACACCGCCAGGTTTAAGTGCTTTATAAGCATCTTTAAACACTTGCACCACACCTTCATCTTTCCAGTTGTGTAAGTTTCTAAAAGTTAACACTAAATCCGCACTACCTTGCGGTGCTAATTCACTGGGTTTTCTTGGTACAAAATCCGTTAAAACCATCTCACTAAATACGGCATTTGAAGCCAATTTTTTTTGTAGTTTTTTACGTGAATTAGAATAGTAGTTATCTTCGCCTGTATCCGGGTAATGCGCACCGTAAAGTTTACCTTGGCCTTTTAATGCAGGAGCAAGAATTTCTGTATACCAGCCACCACCTGGGGTGATTTCAACCACAGTCATGGTCGGCTTAAAACCAAAAAAGTTTAACGTTTCAACCGGGTGACGATATTGATCTCTAGCTTTGTTTTTTGCAGCGCGATGTTCGCCAGCTACCGCTTGCTCAAGCGCTTTACTGGCATGTACATGTTCACTATGTGCATGAATACTCATGCTAGATAGGGCACCAACACTGAGTGTTGAAGCAATTAACGTTGATGTAACAAATGTTCGTAAACTTTTTAACTTAGTCATAATATTTCCGTTTATTGTTTGCTGTTATCGAAAGTGCATTAGTTATAGCAGATTTTAAATAAACAAGCAGCGATGATTTTATTTCCATACTTAAAATGATTGTAAGTAAATAAATCAACACTGCTTAATATTCGCTAACCACAAAGTTTCTTCATAATTAATAAAGACTCTTTAAGTTGATTAGTTACACTTTTAACGCATAAATTTAGCTTATCAACGACAATAATTAATAAAGATTCTTTAAGTTGATTAGTTACAATTTAAAGGAAAAAGCACGGAGCGTATGACTATACGTGAGCACTTTTAACGCATAAATTTAGCTTATCAACGACAAGAATCGAAATTAATGGCGGAAGTGACGCATTCCTGTAAACACCATAGCAATGTTGTGCTCGTCTGCTGCGGCAATCACTTCATCATCACGCATTGAGCCACCTGGTTGAATTACCGCAGTAATACCCGCTTCGGCTGCAGCGTCTAAACCATCACGGAAAGGGAAGAAGGCATCAGAGGCCATTACTGAGCCCTTAACTTCTAAGTTTTCATCTGCGGCTTTTATACCCGCAACTTTTGCAGAATAGACTCGGCTCATTTGTCCTGCGCCGACACCAATGGTCATGCTATTTTTAACATAAACAATGGCATTAGATTTAACATATTTTGCCACTTTCCAACAAAACTGTAGATCGCGCATTTCATCTTCGCTTGGCTGGCGTTTAGTAACAACTTTTAACTCATCACTACTTACACTTCCTTGATCTCTGTCTTGTACTAATAAACCACCATTAACGCGTTTATAGTCAAACCCTGTGGTTTTAGACTGCCATTGACCACATGCTAATAAACGTAGATTAGGTTTAGTTGCAATCACTTTAGCTGCCGCATCAGATATGCTAGGTGCAATGATAACTTCAACAAATTGACGTGAAATAATTGCGGTCGCGGTGTCAGCATCTAACTCACGGTTAAAGGCAATGATACCGCCAAACGCTGACGTTGGGTCAGTTTTATAGGCGCCTTCATATGCCGCTAGAATTGAATCACCAATTGACACGCCACAAGGGTTAGCGTGTTTAACAATCACACAGGCTGGCTCATCAAACTCTTTAACACATTCTAATGCGGCATCAGTATCTGCAATATTATTGTATGATAATGCCTTGCCTTGTAGTTGCGTTGAGGTAGAAATTGAAGCTTCTTCAGGATTAGCTTCTTTGTAAAAAGCCGCATCTTGATGTGAGTTTTCACCGTAACGTAAATCTTGGGTTTTAATAAACTGGCTATTAAAAGTACGTGGGAATTTAGCTTTATCATCAAATGACGGTGTTGACTCTTCGTCGCCGTAGGCAGGTAACATTTTACCAAAATAATTAGCAATCATACCATCGTAGCTTGCGGTATGCTCATAAGCGGCAATTGCTAAATCAAAACGAGTTTTAAAAGTTAAAGAGCCTTCGTTAGCATTCATTTCAGCAAGCACGCGATCATAATCGCTAGTATTAACAACAATCGCCACGTCTTTGTGATTTTTTGCAGCGGCGCGCACCATAGTTGGACCACCAATATCAATATTTTCAACGGCATTTTCTAAGGTACAGTTTTCATAACTCACTGTGTTAGCAAACGGATAAAGGTTAACCACGACCATATCAATAGCACTGATATTGTTTTCTTGCATCACACCTTCATCTAAACCACGACGGGCTAAAATACCGCCATGGACTTTTGGATGTAAAGTTTTAACACGACCATCCATAATTTCAGGGTGCCCAGTATAATCAGACACTTCGGTCACTGGAATGCCATCAGCGGCTAAAAGTTTCGCTGTACCACCGGTTGAAAGCAGTTCAACCCCTTTTTCGCTTAAGCTGCGAGCGAATTCAACAATACCCGATTTATCAGAAACACTTAATAGTGCGCGTTTAATAGGACGTGGAGTATCCATTATTTTAAGTACCTTTCATAAAATTTAAATCGATATAAGTAAGTTTTATTACTTATATAAAAACAGAAAAGCACCCGTGGGTGCTTTACATTATTTGAATTTTTAGTTCATACCGTATTTTTTTAACTTCTTACGTAAGGTACCGCGGTTAATACCTAGTAAGTTTGCTGCTCTTGTTTGATTTCCGCGCGTATACATCATCACTTCTTCTAACATTGGCGCTTCTATTTCACTTAACACAAGGTCGTACATGTCATCAACGTCATTGCCATTTAACTGTTTTAAGTAGTTATTGATAGCTATTTTAGCTTGTGTACGCAACGGAGACGTTTTCGTTTGCGTTTGAATATCACCAGTGATGAATGGAGAAGAAATATTTTGTTCGAACATAATGTACAACTCTTTCTATTAATAATAAGTATAAATTAAACAACCAATTGTTCGCTAATGAACAAGTTGATCAAAACAAAGGTTTAGCATCTCAAGTTGTTCACTAGTCGACGACAAACCATTAAATGTAGCTCTAAATTCTTTACCATGTTCCCCAGCGAAACACTGTGTATAACATTCGCCAAGTGACGCAAGAGAATGTATATACCAAGAAACATGTTTACGAGCGATTCTCACGCCCATAAAATCACCATAAAACTGATGCAATTCCTTTACGTGTCCAAGTAAAATTGAACGTACCTCACTCACTGAGGGAATCGGCATTACGGTGCCTGTTTTCAAAAAATGGTTAATTTCTCGAAAAATCCAAGGTCGCCCTTGAGCACCTCGGCCAATCATAATTGCATCGGCTCCGGTATAGCTTAATACTTGCTCAGCTTTTGCTACTGAGGTTATATCGCCATTTGCAACAACTGGAATTGAAACTGCCTGCTTAATCGCCTTGATAGTGTCGTACTCAGCATTGCCTTTATAAAAGTCATTTCGAGTTCGACCATGTACTGCAAGCGAAGCAATACCGTTATCTTGTGCAATTTTGGCTATTTCAACACCGTTACGGCTATTTTCACACCATCCTGTGCGAATTTTTAACGTTACCGGAATATTTACCGAATTCACCACAGCTTTCACAATTTGCTCAACCTGTGCTGGCTCTCTTAACAAAGCAGAGCCCGCTAATTTTTTATTTACTTTTTTTGCTGGGCAGCCCATATTTATATCAATAATCTGCGCGCCATTTTCAGCGTTAATTTGGGCAGCAAACGCCAATTCATCGGCACAACTGCCAGCAATTTGTACGCTGCGAATACCCGCACTTTCACTATGAATCATTCTCAGCTTTGACTTTTCGGTATGCCAAACTTTAGGGTTAGACGATATCATTTCTGATACAGCCAAACCGGCACCTAACCGACAACACAATTCACGAAAAGGTTGATCAGTGATACCTGCCATAGGCGCAAGAAAAACGTTGCTGTCAAACTGATATGAACCGATTTTCAAACCTTCACCCTACTGATTACTTTTTGACCTACCCTGCAAAAGGGCGCTAAGTTTACGTGTTTTTTTGCCCCTTGAAAAGCATATAATTTAAACAAAATTTGATTTTATTTGTATTTTTAATATTGACTTTTGCCAAACCATTGATGTGAACAGTTTTTGTACAATCACTTGGGCTTATTCGTGATAAAAATCACCTCAAGCCCATAACACTTTTGAAAAACGCTGATATAGGTTAAGGTGGTTTTATCAACAAAAGAGATAAATGCTATGAAAATATTAAACCTAACTCTGTGCTTTTTATTTATTTGCACTTTAGCCCATGCCAGTAATTTTGATGACATAGAAATGAAGGTGACCAAAGCCGGTGGCGAGGTATACATGTTACAAGGTGCTGGGGGCAATATTGGCGTATTAGCTACTGCTTCGGGGTTGTTACTGGTCGATGACCAATTTGCTCCTTTGGCAAAAAAAATTGAACATGCTATGGATGGTATTAGTAGCAACCAACTCAAGTATATTGTCAATACTCATTTTCACGGTGATCATACCGGCAGCAATACTTATTTCTCAGATAAAGCCCCTATTTTTGCGCATCAAAATGTCAGAGCAAGACTGAAAAACCAAGCTGAAACTAAGCAAGCAGCCTTGCCTGTGGTAACTTATGAACACGGTATTCGCATTTACTTAGCAGCGGAAGAAATTCAATTAAGTCATTTCCCTGCTGCCCACACAGACGGTGATACCATAGTTTATTTCACCCAAGCCAACGTCCTTCATACTGGCGATCTATTTTTTGAACTGGGCTTTCCATATATCGATTTAAATCATGGCGGTAGTGTTAAAGGTTATTTAGCTGCTGTTAATAGTATTATCGCATCGATGCCTGACGATGTTATCATTATTCCTGGACACGGTGAGCTGACAAATAAAACGCGCTATATCGCTTTTGCGAACATGATCGATTACAGCATCAAGCGAGTTGAAGGCTTTTTAGCGCAAGGTAAAACTGAACAACAAATATTAGCTCTAGGTATTGGCAAAGACTATCAACAGTGGTCGTGGCGCTTTATTAATGAAGAAAAGTGGCTAAAAACGCTGATCAATGATTTAAAAACCAGCCATTAATTCATTATAACAATAAAACATTTACAGCATGAATAAACAAACACCTAAAAACATTTTGTTGAGATTATGTGTTATTTTACACCTAACGATAGCCTCTATTGCGATGGCTTACGGTCAAACATCAATTGATGATAAGTTATCGCAAGCAGATCAAGTCGCAACTAATGATCCAGAGCTTTTTGCTAGTTTGCTACAAGAAATAAAGCGTAACGACAAGCAGCTGAGTACGCAGCAGCAACATCTACTTGATTTTCTTGTTGCGCAACAATTAATTTTTCACTCAGAATATCAAGCGGCAATCGTTTCAATTAAAAGCATTATTAATTCAAACGCCAATACTTTATTGAAGTTTAGAGCCAAACTGAGCCTGATAAATATTTTTACCGAAACTCACAATTGGCCAGAAGGCTTGTCCTACCTTTCAAGTGTTTTAACTGATTTACCTTCAATAGATAACGAGGCAGTCTATCAACAAGGTTTGGTAACAAGCGCGACATTTTACAATCAACTTGGTCAATTTCAGTTGGGTTTAGATACAGCAAAACGCCTTGCATCACTCAATACCAATGCAGACATGCAGTGTGTTGCTAAAATGCTAATGTTAGAGTCAAGCTTTAAACTAGGACAGCTTTTAGCCAATGACCCCAGCATCCAAAGCGCTATTAATACTTGCCAACTAAGCAATAAAGCACTCCCCATTAGCTTTATTCATTCATATATTGCCAGTATTGCCATAGCAAACAACAACCCAAGTAAAGCAATCACCTTGTTAACCGCGTCTTTACCCGCAACAATAAGTACCAATCATGGCCGAATTGTCGCTCAATATTATGCATTATTAGCACAAGCATATTGGTTAAAAAATGAGATTCCCTTAACGCAAAAATTTGCCTTAAAAGCCCTTGAGTTTCAGAAAGATACAAGTACCACATTAGCTAAAATAAAGGCTTATGAATTACTGTACCAAGTTGCACAATCACAAAAAAACTACGAATTAGCCTTACTCTATTATAAAAAACACGCTATCGCCGATAAGCATTACTATAATGATGCGCAAGTAAAGCATTTAGCAGTACAACTTGCTGAAAATAAAAGTATTGCCCAAACAAACAAGATAAATTTACTGAAAGAAAAAAACCAACTGCTAACCACAGAGCAAGCACTAGTTAATGCTTATGCTAATAACAACCTGCTTATTATACTGGTATTAATGCTGACCTTGTCGGTACTGGCATTTTGGGGGTATCGATTATTGAAAGCAAATAAGCGAATCAAACAGCTCGCTGAATACGATGATCTGACAGGAATATTCAACCGCCGCCACTTTACCCAAGTAGCCAACAATGCCATTCGGTATTGCCACAGTGCCGAGCAAGAATTAAGTGTCATTATGTTTGATTTAGACCATTTTAAAAAAATTAATGATAATTATGGCCATGCTTGTGGTGACTGGGCATTAAAAAGAACCGTACGGGTTTGTAAAAAATTTGGCCGTCGAAACGATATATTCGCTCGTTTAGGTGGTGAAGAATTTTGTATCTTGTTAACTAGTTGCAATAGTTTAACCGCACAACAAAGAGCAGAAGCTTGTAGACAAGCTATTGCTGAGATTGACACTACAGAGTCTGGGTTTGATTTTACAATAACCGCAAGCTTTGGTGTATCCTCAGTTAAAAATAGCGGCTTTGAATTAGAAAAATTATTAGCTGATGCAGATAGTGCAACCTACACCGCTAAGAATAACGGCCGAAATCAGGTGGCAGTATTTCACCCTGACATTAAAAGTCAGTTGTATGTAGTTTAATACTTTAGATATTTCAAAGGATAGCCTGAATGAAAGCAAGTTTAATTTGTGTTGGCACCGGCATGACCCTTGGCGCACACATTAGCCCCATTACTAAAAGCTATATTGAACAAGCCGATGTTGTATTCTCGCTAATGTCCACGGGTATTACCGAGCGCTGGGTAGAAGAGATGCATGCAGATGTGCGTAGTTTACAAGCTTTTTATCAAGAAGGTAAAAACCGCCATATTACTTACAATGAAATGGTTGAAGCAATATTAACCGAAGTACGCTTAGGCAAGTCTGTGGTGACGGTATTTTATGGGCATCCGGGGGTATTTGCTTGCGTTAGCCATAAAGCCATTGCACAAGCCAAACTCGAACATTACCCCGCCCATATGGAAGCGGGTATATCCGCTGAAGATTGTTTGTATGCCGACTTAACTATAGATCCCGGCAAAACTGGCTGTATACACTACGAAACCAGTCAGTTTATGTTTTATCATCGCACTATTGATCCCGCTGCTCATCTTATACTGTGGCAAGTTGGCTTAGCTGGCGATAAATCGCTGACCAAATTTGCTACCGGTAAAGCATACCGCCAAGTATTGGTGGATTTATTATTAACAAGCTACCCCGGCGATCATCACGTTATATTATATCAAGCCAAGGTGTTACCCATAGATACCATGAGAGCAGAAAAGATAAGGTTAACCGACTTAGTCAAAGCTGAGCTATTTATGCACACTACGTTGGTTATTCCGCCCAGTGAAAAAATGCGCCCCAACCAAGCAATTCTCAACAAATTAGCGGCATTAGATAAGCAAGAACAACAAACTAAACCTAGACCTAAGCTAACGCTAGTGTTATAAATTATTAGAGAATAAAAACACGACACTTTTACGCATCTAGGTTAACGCAACGAAAACGGAGCAATAAGCATGACAAGTATTATTCAAGCATTAGCACAAATGGGCCAAGATGCCAGTTTACAAAACGATTCCGCCATTGAGCAATGGTTAACAACAACAGGGCTTGATGAGCAACTAGCAACCGCTATTGTTAACAAAGATATCATCACGCTTGAACGTCAGTTAGATGTGTGTCCCGATGTGGTTTGTATAATCCTTACTCCTGATGAGGATGATGATGAAAACGAAGATGAGGATGATTCAACCGAAGAAACAAACCAACGTGTTGTTGGTTTATAATCAAGACGTATATTGATGAGAGCTGGCAAAACCCATAACGGGTTTATTAACTTAAGGTTTGTTATCTCTAGTGTTAACGCTCTTATTTTGATCACTGTGTTTATTAGCTTATTGGTACAAGCTGATGGGCACAGTCACTTAAATTCACAAACGACCTTTGATGAAAAACTCGCACAAGCTGATGCTATAAGAAGTAGCCAACCCAAAAAATTTGTCAAATTAATCAAACAGCTTAATCAGCAGACGAATGGCATTACTGATTCGCAACAATTCTCTCTTGATTATCTAAATATTTACCTCTTAATGTATCAAGGCGACTTAGCCGCAGCTGCGACTGCTGCCAAAGCATTAATCAACTCTGATACCAGCGCTTTATTAAAATTTAGAGCCCAAATAGCTTTAGTTAACGCTTATGGCGTTAGCCAAAATTGGACTGAAGGCTTATCCTCTTTATCAAGCATGTTAGCTGAATTACCATTGATAGATGAAAAAAAAAGTTACGCTCAAGGTATACTAATTTCTGCTATTTTCTATAATCAAATCGGGCAATACCATTTGGGCCTGTCTTACGCTAAAAAAGCTGAATCAATTAGCAAGCACGGCAGAGATCAGTGTATTGCTAAAGCACAAATTATCGAATCGTCTTTCAAGCTAAAGCAACTAACTTCTACAAGCCCAATAATTGAGCACGCCATCAGTATATGTCGAATCAATGATGAACCGCTTATTATTAACTTTATTCATTCTTATGTAGCCAAACTTTACCTTGAAAATCAACAACAAGATAAAGCATTGTCATTATTAAATGCAACCTTAGAAGACACCTTAAATACTAATTATTCTCGTATTATTGCAGAGTATTATGCATTACTTGCACAAGCCCACTGGTTAAATAACAACGCGAACTTAACCAAACAATTTGCCTTAAAAGTGCTTGAATATGAGAAAAAAGAAAATACTACTCTCGCCAAAGTTTCAGCGTATAAATTATTGTTTGAAGTGTATCGAACACAAAAAAATTACGAATTAGCCTTGTTGTATCATCAAAAATTCGCCATTGCCGATAAACTTTATGACAGTGAAACACAAGCTAAGCATCTTGCTTTTCAGCTTGCGGAGCACAAATCTATTGCACAACAAAGCAAAATTGACTTACTTAGCCAACAAAATGCACTATTAAAAAGTGAACAAGCCCTATCCCGAGCTAACACTGAAAAAACCCGATTGATTATCATGGTATTAGCTCTGACGTTAGCGGTGTTAACTTTTTGGGGATATCGTTTATTAAATGCCCATAAGCTGATAAAGAAAATGGCTGAGTATGACGCCCTCACCGATATATTTAACCGTGGACATTTCACCCATGTTGCCAACAACACCATAGAGTATTGTCAAAGTACCGAACAAGCCTTAAGCGTAATCATGTTTGATTTAGACCATTTTAAAAAGGTCAATGATAATTATGGCCATGCTTGTGGAGATTGGGCATTAAAAAAAGCGGTAATGGTTTGCCAAGAGAACAGCCGTCAAAATGATGTGTTCGCCCGTTTAGGTGGTGAAGAATTTTGCATTATACTCACAGGGTGCGATAAGCGGGCAGCATTAAAACACGCAGAAATCTGCCGACTTGCTATTGCCAATATTGATACCAGCGAGTCAGGTTTTGAATTTAACATTACCGCTAGTTTTGGTATTACTGATAGTGATACTAGCGGTTATAACTTAGAAAAACTATTAGCCGATGCTGATGAAGCCGCTTATCAAGCCAAAGACTTAGGCCGCAATCAAATAAGCATTTATGAGAATGAACAAATGAGCGCAACCGTTATAATGTTAGAGGACTCGCCCAAAGCCACATAACAATCAAAGAATACGACGGTTATTTACGCTGACCATTTAAACGAACCCACTCTTCTTTTAGGGTCACAGGGTCCATATCGCACCATTGTCCATAAATGTCTTGTAAGGTTTGTGCTTGTTCTTCTAAAACACCTGACAATGCTAACAAGCCTTTATCACCCACATATTCTATAATGGTGGGGGCTAACTCGCGTAATGGACCTGCTAAAATATTAGCCACAACCACATCGGCTTGGTACTTTGGCTGATCTTTAGGTAAATACAATTCAAGTCGGTCATCAACGTTATTGCGTTTAGCATTAGCAAGGCTCGCTTGTAACGCTTGTGGGTCAATATCAATACCAATCACTTTTTTAGCGCCCAATTTTAATGCGGCTAGGGATAAAATACCTGAGCCACAACCAAAATCTACTACGGTTTTATCTTGTAAATCTAAACCATCAAGCCAAGTTAAACACAAGGCAGTGGTTGGGTGGGTGCCTGTACCAAATGCTAACCCCGGATCGAGCATAACGTTGACAGCACTAGCATCTGGCACATCACGCCAACTAGGACAAATCCATAAACGCTGACCAAACTTCATTGGGTGGAAATTATCCATCCACTCACGCTCCCAGTCTTTATCTTCTAGCGGCTCAAGTTTGTATTGCATTTGGGTTTTATCGGGGTGAATACCCTGCAAATAGTTAATGACTTTATCCATATCATGGCTAGCCTCAAATAACCCCATCACTACCGTATTTGACCAATAAATAACGTCATCACCCGGAAGCGGCTCATAAATAGGGGTATCTTGTGCATCGATAAAAGTGACTGCTTGCGAGCCACAGGCAACTAACCAGTTGCTATATTTTTCTGCAGTTTCTTCGTTAGCACTTAATCTAAGTTGTATCCAAGGCATGTTGTTGTTCCGATCATTTAGGTTGGTTTATGGTCACAATAATTGTTCGCAATGGTAGTTTATCATTGATTAGTGCTAGAGTAGGAACAAATTCATTTGTTATAAGAAATTTTCTATGCTTGATTTGCTACCCGATTTATTTGATCAACACTCACCTCTTTTGCAATTAGCCCAACCCGTATTCAATGATTATGGCGCTAACATTATTTTTAGTGGGGAAATTGTGACAGTTTCGTGCTTTAACGATAATTCAAAAGTGAAAGAGTTAGTGGCAACTGACGGCACAGGTAAAGTGATGGTGGTTGACGGAAAGGGAAGTTTAACACGCGCATTGTTAGGCGATATGCTCGCTGAACAAGCCGTTGCAAATGGTTGGCAAGGAATTGTAATTAATGGCTGTATCCGTGACGCTGGCACTATTGCAACGCTACCGCTTGGCGTTAAAGCATTGGGTTGTAACCCTATTAAAACAGAAAAACTCGGCGTGGGTGAAATCAATACCCAAGTCTCGTTTGCTGGGCTTGAGTTTACCGCTGGTCACTATATTTATGGTGATGCTAATGGCTTGGCGATTAGTGAAAAGTCATACACTTAGCTATAAAATTATTTAAGCCACTTGAAGATGCAAGTTTCAGGTGGCTGAATGCTGCATCTACAAGAGAAGCAGTTTTATTAAAAAGACATTACATGATTATAAAGACATAACAAAATTAATTAATGATTGGCGTTCAGATTTTTCTAAAGCCATAAAGTCATTTTTACTTTGTTCCGCTTCACCTCCATGCCATAAAATAGCTTCTTCAACACTTGCCGCTCTACCGTCATGTAAAAAACCTGCCGCAGGGTTTACTGTTTTAGTTAAGCCTATTCCCCACAAAGGTCTTGTTTTCCATTCTCGACCATTGGCAGTAAAGTCACGGCGATTATCAGCAAGGCCGTCACCTAAATCATGTAATAACATATCAGTGAATGGGTAAATATGTTGGCCTTTTAAGGCTTCTGGCGCCACCAAACCGCCGACGTATTGATTACCCGTTCCCGTAATAAAATCAGGTTGATGACACCCTGTACAATTAATTTGGGTAAATAGTTGCGCTCCTGCAATAACAGACTCGTCATCAATATTGCGTCTTGCCGGCACAGCTAAAGTTTCAGCATAAAACACAACATCATCAGAAAACGATTGGGTTGCTTCAGTACCACCTTGCTCATCAACACCTGTGTCAATAAAGCCTGTACGTGCAAGGTAGCTTTCATGTAATGATGTGTTAGCAATACTTTCTTCTGGAAATAATGGGTTAGTTACGCCCATGTCACCACGTAAAGCACCAAGCGACTGAACTCTTACGCTAGGTGTACTTGCTTTCCAGCCAAAACGCCCTAATGAGACAGGATTAGGATCGTTATTTTTAGCTTTTACAGCATCATAAACCCAATTAGGACGACCAGAAATACCATCGTTATTTCTGTCATCTTCATCTGATAAAGCTAAAATGTCGGCTTCGTTAATCACTTCCAATAACCCTAATCCAAATACAGGCATTCCGTTTCTCGGGCTATATCTTACATTAGCTTGTAGAAGCGCACTATTGCCGGGATTTTCATCGTCAGTATCGTATGGCTTTTCAATAGTAAATATTGGTTTTTTAAGCTCCGTAGTGCTGCCATCAGCATAGGTGGCGGTTGAATATTCATAGGAGATATACACATTGGCTTGACCAATAAATGGGTTTTCTTGCCAGTCAGCTCGCGCTTTTAAAACACCTCGATGAAAAAGTTGCGTACCAAAACCATCAACACCTACATTTTGACAATAGTTATTGTCTAGTGTCGGTTCTGCACATTGGCCATCATCGATGCTTATTCGTAAAAAAATTCCTGCGTCTGATCCTAATAAAACACGAGTTTGATCTTCAGCAATAGTAATAGTTGATGAGCGACCGTCGCGTTGATGGCAGGAGTTACAATCTTGATTGTTAAATACTGGCCCTAAACCATCCAACTCTGGATGCTCTGTATTAGGCGCTGTAGTGTAGGCAGTCTCAAAGTGCGTATCACCGGTTAAGTGTTGTTCTAACTCAGCCGCGGTTAAATTAGGCATTGGTGTTGAAAAACCATGACCTGAATCACTCGCATCGATTGCTGTTGCGTCGCCGCCTAAATTACTCACATGGGTGTAGGCAACCTGAGTTATTTCTTGTTCTGAATCGTTCTTACTCTCATCTGAACTACTTGAATTGCAGCCAGAAAGAACAGTTGAACAAATCAGTATAATAGATAAATTCGTTAATTTTGCTCTTCTTAAATTTTTCATCGAACATAGTTCCAGGGTACTATTTTGAAGTGTCGTGATAAAAAGACTAAACCTCCTTGTCCAGTATTTTTTTACATAAAAGGGTAATGTTTACTATCTTACTGCTGCCATGCTTGTAATTTAGTTAATACATCATTTTCAAGAGACGTTTGCAGGATTGATAAAGCATCAATTGCCACTTGAATACGTACACGTCCATCAACATCATTAATGGCTTGTCTAAAAGGCATATCAGAATCACCGGCAATAGCTTCTATTGCTGCAATAGCATCAACAATTTCTGTATCTATTCTAGTAGCAACTGTTGAATCAGCTGCGTTTACAAAATCAATAATACCTGCTTTATCAGCTTCAGCTAAAAATTCACCACGGTAAATATTTTGCACACCGCGGATATTGTCAGTAAAGTCAGCTAGAGAATTCCAGCTATATTGTGATTCTACCTTTGAGGTATCAATATTCTCTATACTGCTACCAAAGGGTTCTGCAATTTTACCGTTACCTACCTCATCAACAATACCGATCATACCATTAATTAATTCTTCCACTACACCCAGTTGCGACGCATACACCTCATTATTTGCACTCAATAATAACGCTTTATAAGCGGGTGAGTTTTCATCATTAGGATCATTAGCTACTGTCCAAGCATCAAATAATGTTTGTGTATAGCCTTTAAATACTTCTGCTGCTGCTGACAGATACTCACTTTCAAGTGTGGTCATTTCTTCAATGCTTTTTTCATTATCAGTAACACCATCACCAAATAATAAAAACTCCATGGTATGAAAACCTTGTACATCATCATTAAAAGTCTTTAATTCGTCAGCACTAAAACTAGTTTGAGAATCTAATAAAGCTTGTAAATCACTAGTATTTAAAGGCCACGTATCTAAATGTGGATCGATAGAAAGCGCATCGACTGGCCCAAAAATATGTGATTCGCCTTGTTCCCACGGTACTCGAACATCTTTCCATGCTTGCTGAGCTGCAGCTAAGTTTTCTGCCGATGGTGTATTTACTAAGTTTTGCGTTGCTAATAAGAAGTCAGCAGCTTCATCATTAAGGTTTTGATAACCTGCAACAATAACATCATTAGTTAAGTTGGTAATCATCTCGGTTGCAGCAAAACTAAATCCTGTAGGCTCTACAACAGCTACGTCATCATCAGATGAACTCCCACCACAAGCTGTTAATACAAGTGCTGACATAGCTGCGGCTAATAAAGATTTTTTAAATATCATGTTTTTCCCTTACTTAATTTGAATTAATTGTGTTTATATTGAAAAGAAATAACCCATAGATAAGCTAAAACTGTTGTTATCATCTAAGGTATCTAATGCATGCATTTGTTGACCCAGTTCAGCTTTTAATACGATATTTTCTATAGGGTAATAATTCACGCCAAAGGCAACAGATTCGAGGTTAAAACGCTCAGTTGCTATGCCTTGTTCAACTTTTTTAATGGGGTTTGCATACTCATAAATGCTATAGAAGTATAATGGCTTGCTTAAATTAAAAAGATGTTGACTGTTGTATGATAGCTCGACGAATGATGATTCTGCTTCACTCCCCAATTGTGAAAAGTTGCCCGGCTTTAAACCGGGTGTGGTTTTATTGGCTGTAGTGATGGCTTCACTATCGTCTAACGTGCCAAATAAATATTGCCCACGTATTAACCAGCTTTCATAGCTATAGGCACCATGAACACCAAAAATTCTTAAGTTACCATCACCTTCAACTTTAGAGTTATTGTTACGGTTACCTTTAGTGTCACCTGTATAGTAACTAATACCAATACCTTTCCCAGCTTTAATATCTCCGTAATCTAAACGAAGTGTGAGAGCTAAATCATCAGCATTCACACTTTCAAATCGTCGTTGATGACCAGTAGCAACCCAGTTATAGGTTCGAAAATACTCTGAATTTAATCCTGTGGTGATTAACGTTTGAGCGGTAAAGTTATGCCATTTACTGATTAAATTAATACCTGTTTCATGCCAAACTTGAGGGATAAGGGTTACTTCACTCCAATAACGTTGTGTTGAAAAGTATTGAGTTGGTTTATGCAAATCAGTGCCCAAACCAACAGGAACAAATATATGCCCCATTTTTACAGTAAAATAATCATTAGCCGTGTATTTAACCTGCATTTTTTCAACAATAACCTCACCACCTGCTTCCACTTCAGTTTCAAACTCACCAAATTCTTCAAAACCATCATATTCTAGTGTTGTGCCTGTACCACCGTGTTCATATTCCAGTTCAATTTCTACTTGCCACTTCGGATCAAAATCATAAACAAATTCCAGTACTACGCGCTCTAAGTCTGTACTAGCTCTTCGTTCAGGATTTGTGTCTTGAGTATTTTGATAAACATCTTCACTTTTATAAAGCAAACTACCGTAAGAGTTAATTTCCCAATTCTTTTTGCTCGTAGCACTTTGTTTTACTACTGAGGTGTTATGGTCAATTTCTTTAATAGGGCTAGCTTTTAAATCGGCTAATTGTTTTTCAATAGATTGCAGTTGCTTTTGTTGCTTTTCAAATGCAATTTCTAACTCAGATTGTGTGGCAGCAAGTGCGCTGTTATTTAAGAAAAATGCGCAAAAAATAACGGTTGGTATTACTAGTTTTTTCATAAGGACAATAAAAACTCAAATGATAATCAATATTGTTTGCAATAATAATACTAACAAGCCCTTATTGCAAGTGATAATGATTGTTGTTTACATTTCGTTTGATGCTTTTAAATTGGTACTTTGATTAAAACGTTGTTAATCAATTTTGAGATAATCTTTTTTGCTAACTTATGATAAAATTAACCTATCTGATAATTGCCTTATTTAAAGTTAAAAATGAAATATTTTCCTGTTTTTCTCGATGCAAATAAACTCTCAGCTATGGTGATTGGTGGCGGAGAAGTAGCCACTCGTAAAATTGAATTATTATTAAAGTCGACCACCCAAATTACCGTTATGAGTGAAACGGTGTGTGCTAGTGTTGAGCGGTTAATTAACTTACATCAGTTAACCTGGTTAAAGCATAATTATCAGGCGGGACATTTTTCTACAATTAACTTGGTGATTGCAGCCACTGACGACATGTTGGTAAACAAGGCTATTTATCAAGAAGCGACACCACTTAATATACTGACCAACGTAGTAGATCAACCCGATCTGTGCACCTATATCACGCCAGCAATTATTGATAGAAGCCCGATGATTATTGCCTTATCAAGCTCTGGTAGCTCGCCTATTTTGATACGTATGTTACGTGAGCAAATTGAAAAAACATTACCACAGGCCTACGGCAAGCTCGCTGACTTTTCTTTTAAGTTTCGTGATCATGTTAAAGCACGCGTTAAAGGATTACGCAATAGACGCAGTTTTTGGGAGAACACCCTGAGAGGGCCAATAGGACAAGCCATACTCAATGGCAAACAACAACAAGCAGAACAGCAATTAATTGCCAGTATTAAACAAGAAATCGCTCCACCTTGCGGAGAAATTGTATTTATTCATAGCAAAGACGGTAACCCAGACAACATAACCTTAAGCGCCCATCGCACCATGCAATTTGCCGATGCTGTTTTTTATGATGATGACGTTAACCCTGAGCTAATTGAGTATGTTCGCCGAGACGCTGAAAAATTTCCACAATCGGTAAAGTCTAGCATTCTAATTAATTATCAACATGCAATTGAGTTAGCCAAGCAAGGACAAAAAGTGCTTTATTTACTCGCGGGTAATGAAGCACTGCCAGCTAATGCAGCACTAAACAGCAGCGGAATAAATACCCAGTCATTTACCTTTGGCGATAATGGCAATGGCGCTTGTGCTACTGATGAACATTAGCAGAAGTTGTTATTGAGATAAATTGTCACATTGCGGTTTTATTCACCATTGATGATATCGCTCGAATTACTTTATACCAATGGCATGGCAAAGAATGATGCAAACCTTTATCGACAGGCATGTATTACCAGATGATTTTAACCGGGTAATTAAGGCGTATTATCAGCCCTTAGCTCACCGGTTATTCAATCTATTTGATTCAAGCAACTCACCTTTTTTTGTTGGTGTTAATGGTTGCCAAGGAAGCGGGAAATCTACCTTGTCAGCCTATATTGCAGATTACCTGTCACGTGTGCATGCGTTAAATGTTGTGGTGATGTCATTAGATGATTTTTATTTTGCTAAAAGTGAACGAGATCAGTTAGCTACTCAGATCCACCCTATGTTGAAAACACGCGGGGTGCCTGGCACACATAACACCTCGTTATTATCATCAGTGATAGCGCAACTCAAAGAAAAAAAATCCAATGTTGTCATTCCTCAATTTAATAAAGCAACAGACAACCCCTACTCTAAAACACAGTGGCAATGTATTGACCAACCTGCTGATATCGTTATTTTAGAGGGTTGGTGTTGGGGCGTGCCCGCTCAGAAACAAGCTCAACTTAGTCAGCCAATTAATGCGCTAGAAAGGAACAACGACAGTGAAGGAATATGGCGAAATTACGTTAATCAACAATTAGCAAGCTATTATCAGCCTCTCTATCAATGCTTCGATTATTGGATTACCTTACAAGCACCAACATTTGATTACGTATATCAATGGCGATTAGAGCAAGAACAAAAATTAGCGGTATCTCTTGCTGCTAGAAAGAAAGCAACGCAAGATGAGCTAATGAATGCTGAACAAACACGACACTTTATACAGTACTTTCAACGGCTAACAGAGCATGGCATAAAAACTTTACCGTTATTCGCCGATACCACCTTTGTTTTAGCTAAAAACCGCTGTATTCAAAGCGTGCAACAAGCCGACAGATAATGTTGCTTGCTATAGTGTTCTGAAGAGCTAGGTTTAGCTATAGTACTTCAGCACTTCTAATAGAATTACTGCCACCCCATTAACCACTGGGTACTGTCTTTCAAGTCACGCCAGTTAATTGCATACTCATTGTTAGTCATCGCTGCTTCAATCACGCATTCCACTACCCTCTGGTTTTCATCAAAGACCACCTTAGTGATGATAAAATGTTTTTCTTTATTATTAATTTCAACTTTGGTCCACTTGCTGTTGAGCAACACTTTAGGATTAACTTTGTTCATGGTGTGTGAGGGTATCTTTAATCGTTATATTGATAGGTTTGTGTGTCTGTTCAATAATATCACTCAAGGCATTGAGATCATCAACGACAAACGTCGCCAAATTTGCATACTCTAATGTTTGACCGTAGCTCACTAAACAAGACTGGGTTTGTGCATTATTTGCCATTAGAATGTCATACAAAAAGTCCCCCACACACAATATCTGATTTGCAGGAATAGACCAATGCTGTGCTAAATATAGCAATGCATCAGGTGCAGGTTTTGCCTTGAAATCTTCCCGAGTTAATAACAGATCAACATTTAGGTTATTGTTCTTGAGCTTCAATGATCCCGCTACTTTATTATTACGTGTAACAATAGCATACGGTATATTCAAGCGACTAAGCAAAGCGAGTACTTTATCAGCACCGGCAAGTTTTGTGGCATGATGTGCGTCGGCCATCTCATAATCATTAACCACTTGTTTAGCAAGGCATTGCTGCTTTTGTGGAAGTTGGTCAATAAAGGAAAGTACATCAACTTCAAGCGGACAGCCAACCGCTGCTTTAATTTGAGTAAAGTTTAAAGAAGACGAGACGAGTGTGTTATCTAGGTCAAAAACGACCCCAGCAAGTGGTTGTTTGATCAAATTATTATTTCCTAACTATCAATATTTTTTTAAAATGTTATCGACTAGTTTAGTAAAGTTAGCCACCGTATCATCATGACTATAATCAAACTGATACTTGTTGTGAAAAAGTAACGTTACGGTTAAGTCATGGTATGAAAGCCAGCACTGATAGCCGTCGAAGTCATGCCAGGCCTTGATTCCTTGTAACTCATAACCTTGATTAACCTTTACTCCGTTGTCTCTGATTACATTAAAAACATGTAATAAGTTACGTTTATCCGTTGTTATTTTATCAATAACAGTGTCCTGCTCAAAGGTTAGCTCTGTCATAATAATCCTCCAGTAAAACTGAATATACGTATGATGCCCGTTCAAGGATCACAACATGCTTTACTGAACTACCATGGTTGCCATTGTTTAATATTTACTACCATCTGTATTATAATACAACAACAATTGCTTGTTTTTTGAGCCAACCAGAGTATTATCTTAAATGAGCGCTTCAACGTTTAAGCTTATAATTCGCAATGATATTTAATATAAAATAAGGATATTCAGTATGTTTAATCATTTAATACGGATGTTAATCATCATATTTATTACCGTATATAGTTTCAGTAGTTTTTCATTAGAAGTGCCTGCTTGTCAGTCAAAGCAATGTAAACAATACTTTAAAGATTATAAAAAATACTCTAAATCTGGTTACGCGGATGCCATGACCACATTGGGTGATTTATATCTAAATGGCCATGGAACCAAAAAAGATTTTAGCAAAGCGTTTAAGCAATATAAGATGGCTGCTAAGTATGGCTCTGTAACAGGGCAGCATAAGGCTGCCATGATTTATTTAAACAATGAAAAATATAAAGATATTGCCAAAGGAATAAAGTATTTAGAAAAAGCAGCAAGGGCTGGTAGTTCCGAAGCCGCATTTGTTTTAAGCGTTATTTTTTATAAAGAAGACTTTCATGAACAAGACTTTAGTAAATCGGATAAATGGTTAACTAAGGCCTATAAAGCTAATCATAAGAACTCGAGTTCATTTATCCAATTTATAAAAAACTCTAACAATCTTACAGTCAATAACTACCCCAAATTGCATAGGCTATTATCAGACAAACCATTGCCAACAAAAAAAATAGAAACCGCACCTCAGAAAAAAGCATCGATATCAGAACAGCGTAAAAGTTTACCTCCTCATAAAGATGATGATATTGAAGTAATAACGGTCACTGCTAATTTACATAGCATGTTCGATGTACAAATTGCTAGTTTAAAAAATACGTATCCTCAAAAAGGAGCAGTAGCTACAGGCACTAGAATACTAGGTAAATCATGTGACGAAATGCTTTCATGCAGCACTATTGATCAAGGGCAACTTAATCTACTTATCAATAATATAATGGGGGCAGGCTCTGTTTCAAAATTTTATCCCTGATTAATAAACCATTTTTTTGCAAATGACCATGATTGACAATAAACCTGTCATGGTCATTTTGCTGGGCGCTATTTAGTTGCTGTAAACATTCTTTTATTTATATACCGCTTTCAATTACAGAATATTGCCAAAATCACAAAGACAATAACGCTTTTAACTTTACTGCATTTCTGCGTGACACCTCAATTAAACGCCCATTGTTTAGTAAAATATCAAAACCATCAGTAATGTTCTCTTCAATCTTTAAAATACTTTGTAAGTTTATAATAAACTGTCTGTTGGTTCGAAAAAATTCGTTGCTTGGTAATCTTTCTTCAATTTGGTTAAGTGATTTTTTTATAAATGCTTTTTGGCTCAATTTTGTTGCATCTTCCTGCCAAAATAACCTCACATAATTTTTGCAACTTTCAATTAAATCAATAGATTTTAACGGCACTAACTGGCAGTTTTCACCCTCTTTAACCAGAATTCTACTGTCCATTGTTAATGGTGGCTCAGTAACAACATCATCAATATGATTCGCTTGTGATAATTTTTCAATGGCTCTACCCAACCGAGATTGGCTGATAGGTTTTAACAAGTAATCAATAGTATTATATTCAAATGACTGAACCGCATATTCTGAATAAGCTGTCGTAAAAATTATTTTAGGTTGGTAGTTCAATTGTGAGAGTAAATCAAAGGCATTCTCTTCTGGCATATGAATATCTAAAAACAATACGTCTGGTGTATGTTGTTGAATAAGCAGCAAAGCATCACTTACATTAGCGGCCAAACCTAGCACATTTATTTCGGCAAATGCTCCTAGCATACGCGCCAACCCTTCTCTTGCTAATCTGGAGTCTTCAATAACAATCGCTTTCAATGTTCCCGCTCCTAAATTTGTTCATATGGTAGTGTGATTGTTGCATAGAAGGTCGCTGCTTTGTGTGCTGTTACTAACGTTGCGCGATCGCCATATAACAGCAATAATCGTTGCTTAATATTTGCTAAACCTATACCTGTTCCTGTTGTTTCATTAAGGATCTTAGCTATCGGGTTGTTCACTTTTATAACGACTTGCTGAGCTACTTGAGATATGTCTAAATTCAGTTGAGACTGATGCTTTATATTATCTATGCCGTGTTTGATTGCGTTTTCAATCAGCAACTGTATTAGCATAGGAGGGACCAACACCTGTGTGTTTGTTAATGACACTTTCAATCGAAAGTCCAACCTACTTTCTAACTGTAAACTAACAATTTCAATATATTGCTGAACAATAGCTAACTCTTCATCAAGTGAGATTTTCTCTTGCTGACCGCGCACTAGTGAATAACGTAAAATTTCAGCTAACGACACCACTAAATCATCTGCTTTTTGTTGATTTTCATGAATCATAAAGCGAATATTATTTAAACTATTAAATAAAAAATGAGGATTGAGTTGGTTAGATAAGCCAAGTAATTGTGCATCTTTCAGGTTGTTCTGCAGTTGTAAATAGTCTAATTCAGCCTGCTTAATTCGCCGATTTATGCTACCAGCACTATATAACATCAGCCAAAATAATAACGCAAACATTGTACTCATCAATTTATTAAAAGAAAAAAGCCCTAAAGGAAAATAATGAGTAAAAGGGGTTCTAACATAGCCACTAGCATGCACATCAACACCTCGGTTATTGATATTAAAAGAAACATCACCGACTTCAACCAAATGAGTATTGAGCATATCGAACATAAAAAATGGAAACATAAGTATCGACAACATAGCTATGAATAATGGGGTCATTAGTAATAGCATGAGTAAAGCTAACAATACTTGTTTAGTAATACTGTAGTTGACCCAAGATCGTGTTATATATATCCAGCGAAAACACAATACTATGGCAGTAAATATTAATAGGCTTATTGCTCCTTCCACAAGATAGTAGTTCGCTGTTTCTGGGCTGTTGAACCTAAATCGAACGAGTTGAGGAATTGAGTAGATGAACAAAAAGGTACAGTGCAGCATCCAAAAATAGCGGCTACGAGGCACAAAATTCACATGGTGAGCATGCTTATCCATTATAATATTTACAACTATAGAATCAAAAAGGGAAAAACGTTGGTGCCAAGTATTATGTCACGATGTTCGGTTGAATACCTTAATTCGCTTTGTACTTTTGGCACAACCAGTACTTATAAAAAAGGCTATGGTTCTAACGTGGCACGTGCGAGCTCTTTAACAAACAATTGGGTACTTACTAAAGGCTGACTGACAAGTTCGTTATTTTTCACATTACTGTCTAAGGCTATTCTAAAACCTTCCCCCATGCTGCTGGTGTTATCTTTACCAACATGATGTCTTACATATAGACTCATTGCCCAAGCGGGGTAGCCATAACTGCCGCCACGATGGATAAACATATCATGATCTGCACTCACACTGATAATGCCAAACCATCGCCCATCATAACAATCTTCAAGCCAAGGGGTGCCATCGTTAGGCGCATCGCTATAATCACGATGTTCACAATCGCTCACCAACTCTCCGACATTTCCTATCATGTCATATAGGCCAAACGCATTAGGCTTATATTGGCCTACAATAGCGGTATATTCAGCATTATCATCACAATTAACACCATCCCAATCAACGTCTAAGTCTCGTTTAAACGCTTTTTTCGCTGATTGATCAAACACATTAGCAAAGTCACACAGCTGAGTAATATCATTGCCAAAAAAATAGTTGGTAGTTGAGCCTGCCCGTGCTGCATACTCCCATTCAGCTTCTGATAATAAGCGAAATTTAAAACCTGTTTTTTTAGATAACCAAGTCACATAAGCAGTAGCATCGTTATAACTAATACACATGACAGGATGAAACTCACTTGGGGCATTAAACGATGACTGCCAACTTCCATCTTGTTTTGCTAAAGGAGAAGAGCCGCCACTCCATTGCCAACATTCACTGCTGGTTTGATGACCTGTATCAGCGATAAATGCGCTAAACTCTTTCACTGTCACTTCATATTTGGAAAGTAAAAAGGGTTTTACGGTGACTCTATGCTGAGGCGAATGTTTTACTGTTACCTCCATTTCTTCGTCACTTCCCATCAAAAATGTTCCCCCAGGAATAGACACCAATGAAGGGACAATAAACTCGTTCGCCCAAATTACTGATGTAAAGGCTAGAGAAACTATTAATATCAATACTTTTTTCATATTTTTGTCTCTGTAAAATAAACACACCAATATCTTACTGATATCTTCGTATAATGGTTGTTTAGGTGCTAAACGGAAAGAAATAAGGATAAGTGGTAATTGAACAAGGCTCATTTAAAAACCTTTTACTGTTGCTCGCCCTTAATAAGACCTGTTTGAAGTGAAGGCTTACTAGCTAACGGGTATTTAGTTAATGCAGACATTCTTTTAATCTCGTTTTTCCTATACAATTTCACGAGCGATGATTAAAAGCAATAAAGGGAATTAAAAATGATTTTCAAAACAAGATATTTAGCGGTCTTATTTAGCTTTATTTTAATTACTGGGTGTGGCGGTAGCAAAAGTGCAAGTGACAAAGCTGAGCCAACGTCAGCTGCCGCGACCATAACTGCAATTAACATTACCGGAGAATGGGTTGAAGGAGGAACACTAACAGCAACTATAGACTGTAATAAGTGCTTACCTTCAATGAATAAATATAATTGGTCAATCGACGGCCAAAGCCTATCTACTAGCAACAGTTATCGGTTAGCGTTTGATGATTTGGATAAAAAAATACGCTTTGATGTCACTGCCAATAACAATGCTAATTTACTGGGCAGTGCTTATCAAACAATAGAGTCGGTCTATAAAAGCTATGTTACTCATATTTACGCTAACGTTAGAGCTTTTGCTGCACTAAAAAGTGATGGCACGGTTGTTACTTGGGGTAAAGACTCCATCGGTGGTAATAGTGCCGATAAAGTTCTAACAAATATCAGCAAAATTTTTCCTAATGACGGTGGATTCGCTGCACTGAAAAATGATGGCTCAGTTGTTAGCTGGGGATTACAGCCAACATCTGAGAGCGTCAGCCCTTCACTTACCAATGTAAAAGCAATTTTTTCTACTGATTATGCGTTTGCAGCCCTTAAAAAAGATGGCACGGTCGTTACTTGGGGTAGCGCTGCCTATGGCGGTGATAGTAGCGCGGTTAAGCTCAATAATATCGCGCATATTTATTCAAACGCTTCAGCTTTCGCTGCATTAAAAAACGATGGTTCAGTGATAACTTGGGGGAATGCTGATCGAGGGGGAGATAGTAGTAAAATCACCCTAGAAAATGTGAAAGATATACACGCTACACATACAGCCTTTGCAGCACACCAAGCCGATGGTTCAGTTATCATCTGGGGTGAAGGTATTTTACCTAGCAATGAACCCATACTGATAGACAATGTAGATGAGATTTTTTCCAATCCCTTAGCTTTTGCTTTCTTAAAAACAGATAGCTCAATAGCGACTTGGGGTGACATTAATTTTGGCGGCAACGCTGGCGATCTCCCTTTAAATAATGTCACCAACGTTTATGCTACCAACTCAGCATTCGCAGCGCTAAAAACCGATGGCTCAGTAGTAACATGGGGAGATAAAAACAATGGTGGTGATAGTAGTAACGTCACACTAAATAATATTACAGCCATATATGCTAATGCGTTTGCATTTGCCGCACTAAACCAAGCGGGTAGCGTAATAACTTGGGGCGCCAGCACGCGTGGCGGCGACAGCTCTGCTGTAGATTTAACGCATACAGTTAAGGTGTATTCAACAATAGATGCCTTTGCTGCGTTAAAAACCGATAGTTCAGTTACCACATGGGGGCAGCCAAACTCAGGGGGTGATAGCAGTGCAATTGCGCTCACTAATATTGTCGACATCTATGCAACCAATAATGCTTTTGCTGCATTAAAAAAAGATCTTACTGTCGTTACTTGGGGTCACTATGAGTATGGTGGCGATAGCCACATAGTCGCAGATGCCCTGCTGCCAACAACTGAGATTATTGTTAGCGACACTAACTTACTCTAGTAGAATTCGGCACTACTCTACTTTATAGCCAAACCTCAGAGCCGAATTTCAGCATCTTGAGGTGGCTTTGACATCAACTGTTATTTTGACGGTATGAGTATTAACTCTTGCTGGGGAGGAATCAAATACTTTGCCCCGCTTTCAGTGATAACTGCCATTTCTTCAACAGAAATGGTTTTAATTGTGCCATCTGTTCTTTTCCAGCTATGAAAACCATCAAAGGCGAAAACCATACCTGCCCTAAGTTGTTTTTGCGCACTGGGCCTAACTGAAGGAGACCGTGAACCACCTAAATTAGGGCCAGTATCGTGTGCAACATAACCTACGGGGTGGCCAGTACTCCACATAACATGTTCTGAGCCATTCAGTTTCATCAGTACTGACTGTGCAGAATCAACCTCTATTCCTTTCGCACCTGGTTTCATTGCCTTAAAGGCCGCCTGCCCTCCTGCTTTGGCACTCTCCCAATAATGTTGAATGTCTTTCGGAGCTGCTAACTCATCGTCTTTTAATACATAAGCAAAACGTTGAATGTCACTCACCCAACGGTTAAATAGCTTAATGCCAAAATCTATTTGAATAACATCACCTGGCATAATAATTTTGTCGGTTGCGTGAGAGTGCCCGCGATCAGGACCAGAGTTTACATTAGGATTTTGATCTGGCGCCCACGCGTCTTTAACACCATGTTGCTTCATCTTTGCTTTCAAAAAAGCAGCTACATCTGCATCAGTTGTTTTTCCAGGAATAACGTGTTGATATGCCTCAATTTGCCATTGCGCGGTTAGCCTTGCTGCTTCCCTCATAATATCGACTTCTTGCGGTAATTTTATAGACAGCCAGTTGTAAACAACGTTATCAGCAGAGACTAACCTAGCGGTAAAATTGTCACCTAGTGCATTTTCGAGTGATTTGCGCTGGGTATAACTTAACCCATCTGCTTGAGCATTACCGTATGATGAGTTAATAGCGATAGCTTTAAAGTTTTTGTCTTTTATAAACTTAGCAACGTGGGCAATAGCCGATTTATTGCGAGGTACAGAAATAACTTTTTGCAAAATATTAAGATCATCTAAAGCCGTTGACTCACTTGAAGGAGAAAAAGCTAGGGAATGAAAGCCAACGTTATCTAGATAAAATAAAAAGGCTGCGGTAGCACCTGAATTTTCACAGCCAATATGATCTGCTAAAGGGTCATTGTTATTCTCTCGACAAACAATTAACCATGCATCAACACCAGCAGCTTTTAATGCGTTTGGTAATAGTTGTTCAATTCGTTGCTTTCTTATTTCTTGCCAAGGATTATAATCAACCGCCGCGCTAATTAAAAAAGTTGGAATGAAAAAAAGCAATATACTGAGAAAGCAAACTTTGATCATAATAATCACTTGTTGTTAGAGTTTTTTATAGCATAAACTGAAATTATTTACCTTGCTACTAATTATCAATAAGGTGAACGCGATAACCTATCTAGCGTTACCATCTTTATCAGCTATTGATTTTCATCAGACAAAGCCTGCATACTGGTCATACCATTAGGGCATACCTTCAAACTAAACACTTAAACTTTATGGCTAACTTTTACTCTACTGAATCAAAAATAATCTGTGAAGACCATTACGCACTTGCAGCTACGATCTACGTCCCTAGCAAAAACATAAAAGCGGCGATTTTAATTGGCCCTGCTACAGGAATAAAAAGACAATTTTATGCTAGCTTTGCCTCTTTTCTGGCAGACAATGGCTATGGAGTGATCACCTTCGATAATAGAGGCATTGGTGATTCTTTAGTGGGTAACGTAAAAGCGAGTGACGCATCGCTACAATGTTGGGGCGAAAAAGATATGCCTGCGGCACTTGAACAACTAAAAAAGGCATTTCCAAATACTCATTATCATCTAATTGGACATAGCGCAGGGGGACAACTAGTTGGACTCATGCATAATGCAATGGATTTTACTTCTATCTTTAATTTTGCTTGTTCATCAGGTCAATTGAAGAATATGAGCCCCTTACATGCGATTAAGGCACATTTTTTTATGAACATATTCATACCATTTAGTAATGGTATTTTTGGGCATACAAAATCTCAGTGGTTTGGCATGGGAGAGCCTTTACCTAAAAAAGTCGCTCAGCAATGGCGAGCATGGTGCAATGGCGAAGGCTATGTAAAATCTTCTTTTGGGAAAACAATTCACAATCACTTATATGATGATTTATCTGTCCCATCAATGTGGGTAAATGCAACCGATGATTTCATTGCAATTAACGCGAATGTTAAAGACATGCTCACAGTATTCACCCAATTAAATGCTGAGACAGTCACTTTATCGCCTAAGGATTATGCTCTAGATGAAATAGGGCATATGAAATTTTTCAGTAGAAAGTCTCACGTACTATGGAGCTATGCCTTGAACTGGCTAGAAAGATATTAAGGGTTACTATACGCTTAATATCACTTTGCGGGGTTGAACCATCGAGAATAATGCTTGCCATTGTGCTTGCAGCATCTAAATTTTAACACTGTCCACCTCTATTCCTTTGATCTTTATTTACTGGCTACACGTATTACTTGTTATATTGCCAACAACATTAGAAGTAAATACCGTGGTGCACATTGAACAAAACGACCTTAACATTATGCCATTGCGTTACAGAGCGCATTTAGTTAATAGCTTATCGGGGTTTAAAAGTGCCAATCTAATTGGCACTATTAGTAATGAAGGGCAAGCAAATCTTGCAATATTTAGCTCTGTCGTCCATTTAGGTGCTTCACCTGCGCTGGTTGGTTTTATTTCACGCCCCAACACTACAGAGCGACATACATTAGAAAACATTGAGCAAACTCAGCAATATACAATTAACCAAGTGAGTGATTATTTTTGGCAAGCTGCACATCAAACGTCTGCTCGATATAACAAAAACGAGTGTGAGTTTGAAAAAACCGGCCTTAGTAAAACATATACTGACGGCATTAAGGCTCCTTTTGTAATGGAGAGCCAACTTAAATATGCACTAAAATTACGTGAAATAGTTCCTCTTAGCATCAACAATACCATAATGGTTATCGGCGAAATAACCGATATTTTTTGTGTTGACTCGGCTATTAATGACGATGGCTATATTGATATAGAGTCTTTAAATACCGTGGCTATTTCTGGGCTTGACAGCTACCACGTAAGTCAGCGTTTATCTCGTCTCAGCTATGCAAAACCGAATCAATTACCAACATCACTTTAACGCTAACTTGACACATCAGTCACTGTACTATTTTTAGGAGCTCTTATGAAAGCGTGGCAATCAATTGGGTTATATCGAATTACTGACGTTTTTCTAAATACGCCGCATCTCGTCTTATATAGGAGATTACATGTTAACCATATTTTATGATGGAAAATGTCCGTTATGCTGTGCAGAAATGCGGAGCCTCAAAAACCATGATAAAGGCGGCAAACTCATTCTGGTCGATCTTCACACAGCAGGGTTCGATAAACTGTATCCAGAAATCAACATCGACCATGCGATGAAAATACTCCATGGCACTTATCAAGATGAACGTTTGTTAGGGCTTGCCGTTACGCATAGAGCATGGACATTGGTAGGAAAAGGGTTTTGGGTTGCACCATTGAGTTGGCCGGTTTTTAAGACCCTGTGTCATTGGTTTTATTTAGGCTTGGCAAAATATCGACACCCGATTTCAGCTACCTTTGCCAAACTATTCAATGTAAAAACAACACAATGTAATGAAGGAACATGTTTTGAAAAATCAACGAATACTGATCATCGGCGCCAATAGTGGTATTGCAAAATCACTCGCAGCCAAGGTGCATCACAACGGGACTAATCATCTTATTTTAGTTAGTCGCGACTTAAGTGCATATAACTCATTTAATCAAGACAATATTGAAAAAATTCAGTTAGCGAATTATTCGCCTGATTCCATTGAGCAAACAGTTAAGCGGTTAGAAAAAGGTGATTTGGCAAAAGACAAAACGCTGCCAATAACCCGCATTTTTATTTGCCACGGCATCTTACACACTAAAAACATACATCCAGAAAAACGATTAGAAGACATCTCTTTACATGCTTTTGAACAAGTAATGAACGTCAATACCATTACACCACTTTTATGGATTAAAGCCTTAACGCCATTACTTACAAGTCCTGATGAATGCAAAATAACTGTGTTTAGCGCTCGTGTTGGCAGCATTAATGATAATCATTTAGGTGGGTGGTATTGCTATCGTGCATCAAAAGCAGCATTAAACATGTTATTAAAAACAGCCGCGATAGAACTTGCCCGCAGGGCTAAAAACATTAAGCTGATTTCATTTCACCCTGGGACAACAGACACCGAGTTATCAAAACCGTTCCAAAAAAATGTCCCCAATGGCAAACTCTTTACATGCGACTTTGTCGCCGATAAATTACTGGCGATTATTGACAACACGCCTATTGATGGAGAATTGAGTTATTTAGACTGGCAAGGTGAAAAAATAGCGTGGTAATACCATTAAGTTGATTAAGTTAGCTCGAATAATTCAATCTGACACTTCTTGTTCTGCGTTTGTTTTTAGTATGAAGACCAAAAAATGCTTTTTTGTCATATTCATCTATGTTCACCTACAATGCAGCAGAGTCTGAAGGCTAATTCTATTCAAGGCATAGCACCACTTATGTTTCAAACATTCATTGATTATGGTATGCGCGCAGGCATACCCAATAAGCTATGGAAAGCCGTCATTAGGATTTATAACGATGGCGGTACACTACAAGAATTTACCGGTAATGCCCCTACAACACGAGAGTGTTGCTAATTTCCAAGGAAGGAACCAGTTTATATTTCTTTCACCAAGATAGATTGCTGATCTTTCTTGATCATTTTACTGACCACCAACATAAACGAATTATCTATCATACGCTCAATTTCACCCTGTGGAATTGAGCCGTCGAGAATTACCGTGTTCCATTGTGCTTTAAGCATTAACACTACGTCAGCAGCCTATAATAGATAACTGAAATTGATCTTTGTATTAAAATGACCTAATATAAGCACCATTAAAAGGTCTATTTGGGCGGTATTATGCATACTATATTAGCAGAAAGCACTACGAGTATTTCTGAACTTAAAAAAAATCCTATGGCAGTCGTTGACCAAGGTGATGGTTTTCCTGTTGCTGTACTTAACCGCAATCAACCCGCTTTTTACTGCATACCTGCAGAAGCATATGAGATTCTAATGGATAAATTGGAAGATTTAGAACTTGCTCAGCTAGTTGAAGAACGCAAAAACCAACCTGAAATAAAGGTTAGTTTAGATGAGCTATGAATTAGTTTTCAAACAAGATGCACTCAAAGAATGGCGTAAACTTGATTCAATGGTCAGAAATCAATTTAAAAAAAAGCTCATTGAAAGACTCGATAACCCTAAAATTGAATCATCACGCCTTAATGGCATGAAAGATTGCTATAAAATAAAACTACGAAAGGCTGGATATCGATTAGTTTACCAAGTGCGTGATTTGAAGGTAATAGTATCTATTGTCGCCGTTGGAAAAACAGAGAAAAATGCGGTGTATAAAATTGCTGCTAAACGTCTTTAACAAAAAACACTTACAAATGTACTAAGATCGATTGCTGATCTTTCTTGGTCATTTTACTTACTACCAACATAAATGAATTATCTATCATACGCTCAATTTCGCCGGCAGGAATTGAGCCATCTAAAATGATTGTGTTCCATTGTGCTTTATTCATATGATAACCCGGTATAACCGCAGCAAATATGTCTCTTAACATAACCGCCTCGTCTGGGTCACATTTTAAATTGACACAATAGTGCCCTGCCATTTTATTATCTGTATCTTTTTCATTGCCTTTACCGAGAGATAAAGTGGCAAACATTTTAGTTTTCACTCGGAATACTTTGACATCATCGCCAAAAGGATAATATAGCGACGTTTCTGGTTTGGACAATAAGTAATGCTCTACCTGCTGTTCATTGATGCTAATGGTCATGATATTTCCATATTTATCACTAAATGGTTAACCTAAAAAGGCCGAAAATAACATATCATTCCTATTTATATCAAACCTATTTGATAGGTTGTTTAACCAACCATTGGGTCACCATAGACTCCTGCACTAAACCACTTTTACCGTGAAAGGTGCCATTACTCTCGACAAAATAGCTGCGCGGTAATTCGCCATACCATGCGGGGTCTATAAGAAACCGGCTTTGATCAGCTTGACCATCAGCAAAATGGTAAATGTTGAATTGGGTCAAGGCAAATTTTTTAATGATGTGCTTTCGCTGAGCCATGACGCCTTCATCCGCATCAGCATTGATAATCACTATCGCTAAATCATCATGCTTAGCTAATAGTTTTTGCATAATGGCCAATTCTTTGAAACAAGGCGGACAATCAACTGACCACAACAGCATTAACCATGGCTGCCCCTGATACTGCTGTTTAATTTTATCAAACTGTGTTTGATTAAATGCCACTGAGCTAGCATAGGTATACTGGCTACCAACACACAAAGACAGTAAGCAAACAAAACAAACTGTTTTTAAATAACTCATAGTACTTGCACCAGGTGCCCTATTTTAGGACGATGCCACGATACAAAGCTTAACTTGCCTTTTTTAATGATAAAGGGACGATCTGAACCTGATGCTGTCGTTGCTAGTATTTTGGCTTTAGCAAATGATTGCCCATTATCTATAGAACGCTGGTGCCATAATTGATGTTCAGTCCCTGTGTATTGAGTCCAAACAATATCTATATTTTTACCATTACTATTCAAATGGGGATGAGCCGCTTGTGCTGAATTATCCCCGATGGCTATGGCTTTGGTTAAGGTAATACCTTGGTCCTCACTAGCAGCATAGAAAATACCTTTGCCTAAATCGCCTTGATTAAACCACACCATGTGGTAGCGATTATTGTCATTGACACTTATGGCTCCCCCTTGATGTGGACAGCCGTTAATTTGCCAATGGTCATAGCTAATTTGATGCGGAATTTTTTGTCTTTTGTCGCCGGTAGGTACAGTCATTAGAGCAAATTCGCGCACATTATCACCATAGATGTGACGCCATAATATTGCTAATTCGCCGTGATTATTATAATCCATGGCAATACGGCAACAAACACAAGTATTATTAGCCAGTTGTTCGTTTGAAAAAACTGTTTGATTCTTCCTGTAGTTAGCTCGACCAAGGTATAAAGCTGAGCCATTGGTTGGTTTACCTTCCAATTTCAATTGGTAGAGCAACCGAGAGTCTAACCACACAATACTAATGTCACCTTCTTCAGTGACCAACATTTCATTAAAGCGGTGACCTGTTACTAAATTGTCATTATTGACCGTAATTGGTTGGGTAAAAGTTTTGCCATAGTCACTAGAGTATATAAAACGCACATCCGCTGTATATTTTTTTTCTTTTGGCATGGCCCATGAAATATAAACTCCTTGATATCGGTCAAACGCAATTTTAGGACGACTTTCACCTCGAGCTGAAACTTTTTCTTTCACTGAGGTAATGGTATTAGGTGTTGAAAATGTTACGCCATTATCTGCTGAAATTTGATAATGAATACGTTGATTTAATGCCCAAACACGCCATAAATCACCATTAGGTGCAAATGCTGAGGTAACTGTTTTAGCGCAACTTACCTTATCACATAACAAAGGTTTATCAGCGCTAAGCTGCATTGCTT
Source organism: Colwellia sp. KU-HH00111 (assembly GCF_040362745.1). NCBI lineage: Bacteria > Pseudomonadati > Pseudomonadota > Gammaproteobacteria > Alteromonadales > Colwelliaceae > Colwellia > Colwellia sp. KU-HH00111. Next base: position 239,895 of record NZ_BAABWO010000005.1, read on the forward strand.
GATGACTTTGCTGCGCTGCTAAACTTACATTAGCTACAGACACTAACAAAAAAATCATTATGCTGTTTATTACGGTAAAACTAGTTTTTAACATTGGCTGTTCCTTACCTTTGATAGCTTACGTCAATCAAGGCTGATACATGGTGCTAGCAAAGTTGTTTTGTTTACTTATAGCAAACAAAATCATGCTTAATAATGTCGCTATAGTAAGCTATTATTTAATTGTTGCAGTGTGACAAAATGTCGCAAAGGAGCGATTATTCTAGCTGTTTAGTTGATAAGATGGGTTACTAAAAGCCCTGAAATATCAGGGCTTTTATCTATTAACATAATTGACTTAAAAGCGATAAGTCACTTCAGCCCAAGCGCTAACACCCTCACTTGGTAATCGAGACATAACCGCTAAATCTGTACCTTTAACACGATTATAGCCCCCTAAATGATTTTGATAGTTTTTATCAAATATATTATCAACACCCATTCGTATGGTTAACGCGTTATTTGCAAAATATTGCGCATCTAGATTAACAACACCATAGCCAGACGTTTCTTGTTCGCCATTAGTCTCTGCAACATTATCTTGTTTAGCCGCCATAACTAGGCTGGAATTGACCATCCATTGTTCGGCACTATAAGTGATTTTTATTTGCCCGTTAAGAGGCGCAATACGGTAAAGGTTGTCATCAATATCACGACGTTCGCCTTGTACATAACTCACAATACTTGATAATTGTAATTGCTCACTAATACGGTAGTAACCATTAACATCTACACCATATAGCTTAGCATCGACATTGGTAAATTTAAGAGGGTTAGTGTCACCTGACATCATATTAGCCATCATGCTTGCGGTCATATCCATCATGCCCATTGGTGTACCTTGAATGTAGTCATCAATTGATTGATAGAAAACATGAGGAGCTATTCTACAGTCTTGATCTTGATAATTCAGGCCTAGGTCAAATTGATACGCTGTTTCTGAGTCAAGATTAATATTTCCTACATAAGTATGACCATCAGCTAAACCTCCCGTTGCTTCCATCGGTGTCCATAAATAACGCTCTTGATAGGAAGGAGCACGAGTCTTTACACCAAAGCCAGTAGATAACGTAAGATTGTCTGAAAGCTGGGTTTGCGTATTTAAAGCAATATCAACATTGTTATCTGATACTTGACGATCGGCATTATTGAAGTTATTACGTAATTCACTTGCCATAGTGCCCATCATACCCGACATCATTGCCATTGAAGTTCCTACTTCACCAGCCTCGGCTGTTGCGCGCTTCAACCGTACGCCTAATTGCACTTTAGTGTTGCTAAACGCTTGTTGCCATTGTGCAAATATTCCGTAGCGGTTATCTTCAACGTTATTAAAATTCACTACTTCAAACATCATATTATTTGGGTTGGTGATAACTGAATCATGAGTCGCAAAATAGCCATCTACACCGAGAGCTAATTCGCCAAAGTCAAACGCCTTTTCTAACGTTAATTTAAAGTCCGTAGTATCTGCGGTGGCGGTATTACGACGATATTTGCTCATATCTGCATTTTGACGCATTAAAAAATTAGTCATGCCATGGTCTGCATCTAGGAAGCCTAGCTGCCACTCAGCTAACCACTCATTGACATTGAAAGCGCCATCGAATGCGACTCTATGACTTTCAATATATTCAATATCCATGGGCAACGCAGGTGTGCCTGAGTCAGTTGTATCAGTATAATGATAACTTAAGCCAACATTATTATCCCCTGTGGTGTAACGAACATCACCTCCTAACTGCATTTTGTTAAAATCAGTTGGGCTAATAGGTATACCCGCACCACTTTCTTGGCTGTCACCTTTTTGGTTGTTGCCATATAATAAGATGGCAAAATCACCGTTTGCTATGTTGGTGACTGCTGATAAGGTTTTAGCACTATTATTACTTCGATAGCCTGCCTGTAAATCACCGCTAACTTCTGTTTTTTGACTGTTATTACTCTCAGCTTTACGCATTTTTACTTCAACCGCCCCACCCAAGGTATTTATGCCCGCAGAAACAGGGGCAACACCACGATAGACCGTCATAGCATCTACAATAAGCGGTGTTGAATAGCTTAATGGCGTATCCATCGCATTTGGGCCAGCCCCTATAATTGGGTGACCATCGAGTGATGTCGCCACTCTATCACCATATAAGCCACGATATTGAGCAATACCAGTGACTGGGCCATTACTGTTAACATTGGCGCCCGGCACTGATGTAAGCCAATCAGCTAGGTCAGGCACACTGGTATATCCTTCAGCATAGCCCTTCATATCTTCCATACTATGATGACGTTGATTAGTGATAGTGATCACTTCTAAGTCCTCAATGACATTGGCTGTTTCATCGGCTAAAGCACGATCTGAAAAAGCAACAGAGGTAGAGCCAAGAGCACATAAAAGTACAGTTTTTACTGCTAGCGCAGAAGGGGTAAGAAAAGCACGCATAGTATTTCACTTCATTAAAATTAAATTAAGGCTATTCTCTGTGCTTAACTTATTTAAAACAAAGGTAAATGTTTAAAGCGCGACAATATGTCGCAGGTTAAAATCAGCTTATTTGCACTAGATCAATAAAGCTGATTTTTCAAAAAATGATAAGGCAATTTATTCAATTATACCTGCAAGTTTAAGGTGCTCTTTTGCAATGGTAATACGTTCCGCCTTCATTTGGGCATAGCTTGGACTATCAAAATTAAACGCAAAAAAATGTACCCCGGTCGAGTTCTCAACAAAACCAACATACCAACCTAGCATGCCTCCATCAGCAATTTTACCGGCGCCTGTTTTAGCAAATAAACGATAGTTTGACGTATTCTCTACTAACATGACTTCTTTTAACGCACTAATAGCCTGTGGTTTAAGAGCAAATTGATTGTGATATATTTTTTGCAAAAAATGTACCTGTTCCAGTGCCGATATTTTCATGCTGCCGTTTAACCAAAAGTTATCTAAACCTGATGAAATATCCTGATTACCGTATTGCATTTTTTTTAGGTGAGCTTGCATATTTGTCTCTCCTATGTCTTTTGCTAATTGCCGATATATCGCTACCATAGAATATTTAAAAGCCGTGGTTAAGTCATAATGGGGTAGCTGCCAAACTGGCGGCCACCAAGCTTGCACAGGATAGGCAGCTTTGTCATAGCTTAGTTTTTGCTTGGTATTTTTGATTATATCTAAGTTTAAGGCCACCAAACTATTGGCTATCTTAAATGTTGAATAAGGTGACAGTGCTTTATTGGCGCGCTTCTCATTAATTATGTGAATTTGCTTTTGGCCCTTGTTAACATTGCTTTTTAACTCACTTAACAAGACAAAAGTACATGAGTCACTACCTACTTGACACCGCTTTACCGCCTCAACTGCCACGGTATACTGGCTGTAAAAACCTAACAATATAACCATTAATAATAGTTTGATTACTTTCATAAATATCACTCATAGTGCAAATAATATTGGCATAATACGTGAGATTGCAGAATAGTTAAAATATTAAGTGACTAATACCTTGAGCATGTCACAATGGGTATGCTTAAATTATTGCTAATTTGTGATTATTTTGAGTATTTTGTCATTTTTAAAAGGATAATAAATGAAAGCATTTTTTACCTTAGTTTTTATCTTACTAAGTAGCCATAGTTACGCTTTAGAAGAAGCAGAGCAACTATTTAATCAACTGAAGCCTTCACTCTATCAAATTAAGTTAATCGACAAAGCCAGTGGTGAAAAATCGTCTATTGGCTCTGGTTTTCAAATCAGTAGTGATGGCATTATCGCGACTAATTATCATGTTATTTCAAGTTATGCCTTGCATCCTAATAAGTACCGTATTGAGTACTTTGATTATCAAGGAAACAAAGGTAACTTGTCGTTGCAAAGTGTTGATGTGATCAATGATCTTGCCCTAGTAAGACGAGATGTTGAGCATGAGATGCAGTTTTTCGAACTCTCACAAAACACTCCCCACAAGGGCGAACAATTATTTTCTTTAGGTAACCCTCATGATCTAGGTATGATAGTTGTACCAGGTACCTATAATGGATTAAAAAAAGAATCGTTTAACGAACGTATTCATTTTACTGGCTCAATTAACTCAGGCATGAGCGGAGGACCCGTTGTTAACAAAAGTGCTCAAGTTGTTGGTGTTAATGTTGCTACATCAGGCAATTCTATTGGCTTTTTGGTTCCCCATGACAAGCTCGTCAATTTATTTGAAGCTTATTTGAACACTGCTCCACAGTCTATTAGCGAACAAATGACCGAGCAGTTAATAACTAGCCAAAATAAGCTAATTAGCACAATCCTTGATAGCCCGTGGCAAGCTAAAAAGCTCGGTGAAAAAGCAATTATTCCTATTATTGATGTGCCCTTTGTTCGCTGTTGGGGTGACTCTAATGCAGACAAAGCTGATGCCTTAATTTTAACTGCTGTAGCCAACTGCTCTTTAGATGAAAACACCTACATTTCATCACAGTTTTTCACTGGTACCATGGAAATAGAATTTCGTACTATGCAAGCAAAAGACATAGGTGCTAGCAAGTTTTACCGTTTATACCAACAACAAATCTCTCACGCAGGCGCCGGCAACAGAGCAAATAAAGAAAATATCACTCAGTATCAATGTCATCATGACTTAGTCATGCCCGACAACCAAGCCATAAACAACAAAACTATTTTTTGTACGCGAGCTTATAAAAAGTTTCCTGATTTATTTGATATACTTTATTTAAGTGCATCAATAGACAAAGAAAATCAAGCACTTGTTAGCCATTTCACCATAGCAGGCATTAATAAACCCAATGCGTTAGCCTTTACTCGTCAATTTATGGAGGCGGTATTATGGAATTAACAACGGAGGAATTAAGAACGCAGCAAGGCAGCATAGAAAAAACACCCGCAGATGAAATAATTATTGAAGAGATCAGTCGTAATCATAAATTACTGCATCGTCATAAGTTATCACAAGCACAAATACATATCGGGCGAGATTATCACAACGATATTATTTTAGCTGATCCTCATATTTGTCCAAGCCACTTAAGCCTTGAATATATAGATGGAAATTGGGTAATTGCTGACAACCAAACGGTTAACGGCTCTTTTATAGAGAATATAAAAGAGAAAAAACACCCCGCTAATAATCATGTCGTTTGTGATGGTGATGTTATCACTTTGGGTAAAAGCCAGTTACGCATATTCTTTACTAATCACCCTGTAGCACCCACAGTAGCCTTTAGTCCCTTTGAAAGCTTTATCAATTTAATGCGACATCCCATCGCGTTATTATTAAGCATCGCTATATTTTCTTTAATTGCCGCAGGCGTTTTTTATCTTAACACCCCAAAAGAAGTCAACTTTAGCCAGTTGCTAGTGCCGACAATAACCATGGCAGTAGGCTTTGCTTTATGGCCTGCGGGAGTTGCCTTAGTGTCACATCTAAGTAAACACGATGCTAGGGTGATGGCTCAATTAGGCATCAGTTTTGCGTTCTTTAATTTGATGTGGTTGGGTGATTTTTTAGGGGAAATCGCTGCTTTTAACAGTGCCAGCGATGCTATTATGCCGATAGTCGCCATATTAATTTCTGCTGCGTTAGCCTATAGCCTATTTTGGTTAAATGGCTATATCGGTTTTCATATGAGTGCTAAACGCCGTAACATTGTTGCTGCCAGCATCACTATACTCTTATTCGGTGGTAGCTATTTAGTGCAATACAGTAATAAAGCTGAATTTAACGCAAGACCTGAATATGACGCAACCCTTATGATGCCAAGCTTTTTGCTTGCCCCTAGCAGCACTACAGATAAGTTTATTGCTGATAGCGGGAAGCTGTTTGATAAAACGAGTAAAAAAGCAAAACAAAAATAGCCAATAAAAAAGCGAGTAACGATGTTTGCTCTTCGTTACTCGCTTAATCAATGAGGTTTAGCATTTCTTTTATGGGCGAGGAATAAACCCAACCGCATCATAAACAGAGGTAAGTACTTTACTCGCACGCAACGAAGCTTTTTCTGCCCCATTTTTCATCACTTGTTCAAGGAAGGCATGATCTTCACGGTATTGATGGTATCGGGTTTGAATAGGCTCTAGCATTGCCACCACTGCATCAGCAACATCGCCTTTTAAATGGCCATACATTTTATCTTCATAGCTCGGTACTAAGCTTTCAATGGTATTACCCGTGGCACATGACAGTAACGATAATAAGTTAGACACACCCGGTTTTTCTTCTAAATTATAGTAAATATTTGCTTGCTCGTCTGAGTCAGTAACCGCACGTTTAATTTTTTTGGCGATTTTCTTTGGATCTTCTAACAAACCAATGAAGTTACCTGGGTTGGTATCTGATTTAGACATTTTTTTAGTTGGCTCAAGCAAGCTCATCACACGAGCACCATGTTGAGGAATAAACGGATCAGGCACAGTAAATATATCGCCATAGAGGTTATTAAAACGCGTCGCAATATCTCGCGCTAGCTCTAAGTGTTGTTTTTGATCATCACCCACTGGCACACTATCGGCACGATACAGTAAAATGTCAGCAGCCATTAATACCGGATAGGTAAATAGACCTGAATTCATATTGGCTTCAGACTTTTGCGACTTATCTTTATATTGTGTCATTCGGTTTAGCTCACCCATTTGGGTGTAACAATTCAATACCCAACTCAATTGCGCATGTTCTGGTACATGCGATTGAATAAAGATGGTACTTTGTTCAGGGTCAACGCCACACGCAAGATAAAGCGCTAAACCATCTAAAGTCGCTTTGCGTAAGTCTTCAGCTTTAGGACGAACCGTGATTGCATGTTGGTCGACCAACATATAGTAACATTCATGGCTAGATTGCATGTTGACCCATTGCTTTAATGCGCCTAAATAATTGCCAATTGTTAATTCACCTGATGGCTGACAGCCACTTAATACAATAGGTTTACTCATAACTTTCCTTTAAAGGGGTGTGTTACCTTAAAATTTTAAACCACAATCAAGATTGCAGTTTACTTCGAAACTTTTGTTAACTCTGCACGCATTTCATCAATAGCGACTTTATAGTCAGCTTGTGAAAAAATAGCACTACCTGCGACAAACATGTCAGCGCCAGCAGCAGCAATTTCAGCAATATTGCTCGCTTTAACACCGCCATCTACTTCTAAACGAATATCTCGACCACTTTGTTTAATTTTCTCTTTAACTAAACGCAATTTATCTAATGTAGTTGGGATAAATGATTGACCACCAAAGCCAGGATTCACTGACATCAATAAAATAACATCTACTTTGTCCATAACAAAATCTAAACATTGCAACGGTGTCGCTGGGTTTAACACTAAACCAGCTTTACAACCATGATCTTTTATTAACTGCAAAGTACGATCAACATGATCGCTGCCTTCAGGGTGAAAAGTGATAATATCAGCACCCGCTTTGGCAAATTCCGGAATTAAACTATCAACTGGCTTAACCATAAGGTGAACGTCGATCGGTGCAGTAATACCATAATCACGCAATGATTTGCACACCATAGGCCCAAACGTTAAATTGGGTACAAAGTGGTTATCCATAACATCAAAGTGCACAACATCAGCACCTGCAGCAAGCACCTTAGCAACATCATCACCCAAACGAGCAAAGTCAGCTGATAAAATAGAGGGGGCAATTAAAAAAGAGGACATAGCTTTCTCAAGCAAAAAAAATATGCGCACATTATACCTAAGCCAGTTTTAATACCAAGTTTATTACACCCTTGCCCAATGCACTTTTTTTGCCCAAGCAATATTTTTTCGCACCAAACTGGCGCACAGCGTTTAATGTTAGGGCTGAATAGCAAACTGACATAAACCAACAAGCCATTGTTAAACAATGATAATTCAAACAATTCTCGATCTTTATTCATACAGGCACTATCTTTGCAAAATTGTGACTAGATTCAAAATTTATAAATACTTAAAGAGAGCAACATGAAAAAAACATTATTAAGCATCGCACTAACCTCAACACTTGCTACTAGCGCTTTTATTTCAACATCTGCTTTGGCGGTTGAAGGACTCAGTGCTAATGCTGGCGTGGTTTCACAATACTTTTTCCGTGGTGTTGCACAGACATCCACAGCATCAGCAAGCGCTGGCGTTGACTATGAAAATGGTAATTTCTCAGTAGGCACTTGGGCTGCAGATGTTGATGATGGCTTGGAAATTGACTTTTATGGTAGTTACGGCAACGAACTTGATAATGGTTTTGGTTACAGCCTTGGTTTTACTACCTACCAATATACTGGTGATTTTGACACCCAATATAATGAAATTAACCTTGGAGCTTCATACAGTTTCTTCTCAATTGCCTACAGTGTCGGTACTTGGGAAGTTGAAGGTGGATCAGATCAAGACTATGATTTTCTTTCATTAACGGCTGAATATGAAGGTTTCTATGCTACTTACGGTACCTGGGGTGACGAGTTTGACGGTGACTATATTGAGCTTGGCTACAGCACCGAAGTTTCAGGCTTTGACCTAGGCGTTGCTATGATTGCAAATTCTAAAGAGCTAAATGGCGGTGAAGCTGATGAGTCATTAGTGTTAAGTATCGGAAAATCGTTCTAAAAAACACCTCATGACAATAAAGTGTTAATTGGGTATAGTGTTGATTAGCTATAATCGATTGACACTTTTTTGCATTATTTAGTGGTGACATTGCAGTGGCTAAATGGTGTAAACATCCATGATGACAAATAAAATGACTGACAACTCCCCTTCATTCAGACGTACATTAAAAAGCACTTTCGCTGCATTTTTTGGTGTGCAAAGTAATAAAAATAGAGAAAAAGACTTTAGCCAAGGTAAGTTAAGCCACTTCATATTAGCAGGTATACTCGCAGTAGTACTCTTTATTAGTACTTTAATTCTACTAGTCTTTTTGATCGTTCCCAATTAGAACAATTCATTTTTACTTTTTACTTACCCGTATTTAGAGTAACCCAATCATCCATTGTTTTGGTGGCTGACGGTTAAGCTTGGCAATTATTGCCCTTATAAATATTACCACCCGTTGAGCGCATTTTGACCGTTTTACCACTAAGTATACCTAACGGTTAATATTTTCGGTTATACTCCTGATATCATTTTCAATAAAAGAAGAACTACATGAAAAAAAACATCTGTATCCCCCTTATTTTTACAGCGGCGTTAAGCGGTTGTAGCACTAATAGTGCGCTAATAAACAATACAAAAACAGACGTTGCTGCAAGTTATAACAGTATTAATTCAGAACAACTCATTGAGCATATCAAAGTACTTTCTTCCGATGCATTTGAAGGCCGAGCACCTTCAAGTAAAGGTGAAGAGCTGACACTAGAGTATCTAACCCAGCAATTAACCGCGGTAGGTTTTCAGCCAGGTAATGGTGACAGTTTCTTGCAAGCAGTACCTATGGTTTCAATTGAGGCATCGCCTGATATGACGTTATCAATTGGTGATAAAACTTACCAATACGGACATGATATGGTGATGGGTTCAAGCCGTATTAGCAGTTTTGAACAACTTAACAATTCTGAATTAGTCTTTGTGGGTTACGGTATTAATGCACCGGAATACAATTGGAATGATTATCAGGGGTTAGATGTTAAAGGCAAAACTGTCGTTATTTTAGTGAATGACCCTGGCTTTGCCACAAAAGATCCGGCGCTATTTAACGGTAATGCCATGACTTATTATGGCCGTTGGACCTATAAATATGAAGAAGCTAGCCGTCAAGGGGCAGAAGGCGCGATTATTATTCATGAAACGGCACCGGCATCCTATAACTGGTCTGTAGTTGAGCATTCTTGGACTGGACCTCAGTTTGGTTTTGTTCGCGATGATCTAAACAAAGGAAGAGTTGCAGTTGAAGGCTGGGTTAATAGTGACGTTGCTAAAGAGCTGTTTACTAAGGCGGGATTGAACTTTGAGCAAGCCAAAGCAGAAGCAGCAAAAGGCAGTTACCATGTTGACATGGGGGATTTGAGCGCATCGGTTACGGTGAAAAACACAGTGAAGCAATCTGTTTCATATAATTTTATCGCGACCTTACCTGGCAGCACTAAACCAGATGAGCATATTCTTTATACGGCTCATTGGGATCACTTAGGCAAAGACACAAACCTAACTGGTGATCAAATTTATAATGGCGCCGTTGACAATGCATCGGGTACTAGTGCACTTATTGAAGTGGCTGAAGCCTTTGCTAAACTTCCTGTTGCTCCACAACGTTCCATAACTATTATGGCGGTAACAGCCGAAGAGCAAGGATTATTAGGCTCTAAATTTTATGCCGCCAATCCTATTATTCCCGCAGCAAAAACTGTCGCTAATATTAATATGGATGCGTTAGGTGTCAGTGGCAGAAGTAGTGATGTCTCAGTCTATGGCTTAGGTCAATCAGAGTTAGATGATTTCCTGACCATTGCCGCGCAAAAACAAGGCCGTGTAATCGCCGGTGACCCTCGCCCAGCAGCAGGAATATACTATCGTTCTGATCATTTTGCCTTTGCTAATATTGGTATTCCAGCACTGTATGCAAAATCGGGTAAAACACCATTAGATGAAGCAACTAAAGCTTTGCGTGCTGAACTAAAAGAGCGATTAAGCAAGTGTTATCACAATGTGTGTGATGAATATAGCGACGCTTGGGATATGTCTGGTGCAGTGCAAGACATACAAGCCTTTTTTGAAATTGGCCATCAATTATCAAAAGAAAATGTTTGGCCAAAATGGAGTAAAACCTCAGAGTTTAAGCGCTAAAGCAAAAACGTTCATATGGCTATAACACGCTATCACATCGTTGCTCAGTAATTAGCGCCATTACTTGTGCTAACTTTTTAGGTGCAATATAGCCACGTTTTTTTGCAATAAGCTTACCCTTTTTATCAAATACCACTGTGGTAGGGTAAGCTTCTACTCCCTGAATTTTCAGCAAAAATTTCTTGTTTGCTTCAAAAGCGGGTAAGTTTTTATCAAAATGACGTAATTCTCTTCTTAACGTTTGGGTTTTACCATCAGCACCTATTAATGCGATATTGGCATATTGAGCGCATTGGTGTTGTATTTTAGCTAACGCCTTGCCTTGCTTTTTGCACCACTTACATCCCGGTTGATATATCATTGCAATGGTAACCAAATTTTCATTACCATGGTCTAGCTTTGTATCATTTGTTACCAAGCTTTTTAAATGCAGTTGATTGTAATCTATTGCCAAAGCGTTTGAGGCATCCACTGCCCCAAGCACCATCAACACACTAAAGATAAACAGACGAGTCAACATTTTATAAACTCACCTCAACGCCTACATAAAATTCACGACCATGTAATGGGCCATAGATATAGGCAACATCATACCCGCCAGTGTTATCATAAAATAATGGTGTATCACCTTCATCTATCTGCGTGTACTCAAAAATATTAGATATTCCCGCATACACTTTTGTAGATTCACTAAAGAGATATTGCACTTTAAAATCAGAACTTGAAAATGAGGGAGCATCTAACGGCTTGACTGAGCTTGCATCATTTTTAATATTAAAACCATCATAGCCATATTCACGTAAGTCGCGTGCACTAAACCAAACCGTGGTCCAGAATAGCTTCACATTATCATTACTCCATTCCAGATCAATACCGACGCGTTCTTCAACTGGAACAATAGCGTAAGATGACTTAAAGTTATCATCATAGATAAATTTCTCAGCACTTAAGTTCACTGTTAATTGTTCTGTAACATTATAACCTGTCGATATATCGATAGTTGAAACTGAAGCTGCATCGTCTAGCTGCGTTAACACTGGCACATCATTTTCATCAGCCTCTAAACTCGCCAGATTTTCTACTCGAGAGTGAGCTAAAGATAAGGTCAGTGCAAGCTGCTCACTGTCGTAGTTTAGTGAATAACTTGCTGAAAGTGATTCTTCTAATGCATCAATATCAATTAAATAACCTTTCTCTGTATCTAATATGCCATGATCTGTTTCGAAAAATGATAATGGCGCACGATAACCTCTACCCGTTGAAAAACGAGAAGTGAGTTCATCCGTATGAAAATATCGCATATCCAATCGAGGTGCTACAAAGGTTTCTTCAATTTCTGTTCCCGGTTTAGCAGGGTCGATAAAATCTGCGCTAACATGATCAATACGTAATGCCATCGCTATCTCTATTTTATCTGATGGAACCCAAGTGTCTTGAACGAAGACACCTTTGGTTTCATAATCAAATGAATCACTTTGATAGCTTGCAACTGAAGCTAAAGCTTTAGTGTCTGAACGCATGGCTTCTGAGCGAAAGTCGCCCCCGTAGGAAATGAAATGCTCATCATTTAATTCGGTATCAAATTTTGCACGGAAATACGTCATAGTATCTTTAGCTTGATAATCAATACCTTCATAAAATGAATCTTGGTTGTGTTTGGCATAACTAACAGCAAATTCAGAGGTAGTATAATCACTTTGTTCGGTTAACCACTTGATGTAGGCTTCATCACGCGAGGTATCAATCCATTCTGTGGTTTCCCAAGCTTTGCCGATGTAATTATTTCTGACATCATCACCTTCAAATAACTGCTCAGAATCAATACCATCATAACCTGAAAGCGCCTCACCAATTGAGCGTGTATTTTTGCCAACAATAGGACCACCAAAGACTTCAGAATTTACTTTAGACACTCTAAATTGCAGGTTGTTGGTGTCATTCACATCTTGACTAACTAATACTGTAAGCGATTGGTTTTCTTGAAATGGTGCTTCTGAAACACCATTATCGTCATGATCTTCTTGGTCTTGTTTATCATATTGGCTAATTAAGGTAATGCCTGTTTTACCATCTTCAGACACGCCTGTTGCCATAGCTTTTAATGCCGTATAGTCATGAGAGCCCTTTGCTAAGCTAACGGTTGCTGAATTTTCATAGGCTTGTTTAGTGACAATATTAACCGTTCCGCCTATCGCTTCCGGGGCTATTAACGAAGCCCCAGCACCACGTGCCACTTCAATTCTATCAATTCCTGTAGTAGCTATTGCATCTACCGCATAAAAACCAGAGATCAAAGTATGGGTTGGAATGCCATCTACTAGGATAGTGGTGTGTTCGCCTTTCATCCCGTTTAACATGATGCGTTTCACGCCACACATTGAACATTCATTAGACACATTAACCCCTGGCTCATTGTTGATTGCATCAGACAGGCTTAATGCATTTTTATTTTCAATCATTACCTTGTCTAAGACTTCAGTTTGTTGAATAACATCCTTCAGGCGGCCAGCCTGTTCGAGCTTTTGACGAACACTTGTGACTTCAATTACCTCGATAGAGGATTCGTTTTGGGCTATAGGTTCGGCTGCATGAGCTATATTCACTTGGCTTATTGCATAAAAACTTGCACAGCTTAATAAAGCTAAATGGATTCGGGAAAATTTCATTGGTTATTGACTCAGAGTTTCAGGACTATTGATGCCGAGCAATGTAACAAACACTAAAATTAATGTAAATGATAATAATTACCATTCATTGATTTAGATCAGCTTTTCTATAAAAGTTGAGCGACTGATGTTTTAATTCAAATTTTCTGTGGTGCTAAGTCGTATAGGGCTGTTTATGAGTAGGCATAACAGCAAGTTATTTATATAAAGCCAAAACCTCTTTGACCTTAATTCGACTTTTGCCTTTCGGACTAATGGTTCGCTGTACTTGAAATAATTTCTTTTTTGAGGCGTCTTTATAGAGCTCTTTTGTAAAATCAACATAATGATTTGAGATTAACGTGGGTACACCGTCGTGCTTTGCTTTTTGGGCACAATTAACTAATCTTTGCTGATCTTCATCGCTAAATGAGTTTCCTGCATATGCGGTGAAATTAGAGGTAGGGTTGATAGGTGAGTAAGGAGGATCACAATAGACCACATCGTTGCTTTTTAGCTGCGAGAAAGCGGTTTCGAAGTCACCTTGAATAAAGGTCGCCTTTTGCGCTCTTTGTGAAAAATAGTGTAGTTCTTCACTAGGAAAATAGGGGTGTTTATATCGACCAAATGGCACATTGTAACCACCACTTTTGTTATAACGGCACAGTCCATTGTATCCATGTCTATTGAGGTATAGAAATAACAATGAGCGCTCGTAAGGATCACTAGACTGGTTAAACTGATCTCTTAGTTGGTAATATCTATCTGCTTGATTTGTTTTACTATTAAAAAGCTTTTCGGCATCACCAATAAAACTCAACGGCTGGTTTTTAATGATATTAAACAAATTAATAAGGTCATCATTCATATCTACTAACAGGTATTCATCAAAATCTAAATTTAAGAATACCGACCCACCGCCAACAAACGGTTCTACTAACCTTTTTTTACCTTGCTTAGGTAATAGGCTAGCTATTTCATTAACAACTTTTTTTTTACCGCCAGCCCATTTTAAGGCAGATCGCATCCCCGCAAGAGATTGAGCTTTAGTCACAAAAGAGGCCTATAAATTATTGGTAGCGAATGCTAACAAGGGTATTGTTAGCGCTGAAAATGAGATATTACTAATCATCGCCTACCACTACATAATAAAAAAAATTAAAGTGCGATTGTAGCCCGAATTGATTTCTAACGGTATTGATTTCTCGACTAAATAACTAAATTAAGCTAATTATAATGCTGCAATTTCTGTTTTAACAGTACTAAGCGGCTTTATCCAGACACCTCGGGCTTTAATGGTCTCAGGCAATAATGCTAGTGCAGCTCTAGCTTGCGTTGTATCAGCATAAACGGGTGTTGTTAACACCACCAGTAATTTACCATTTACAACTTTTTGATAGCTAAAATAGGTTAAGGTAGGGTATTGCTCAATAAAACGTGCTAATAGTGACATATCACTAAACCCTACAATTTGTATAACATAACCAGTCGACGCATTTAAGTAATAGCTAGGTGCTAGTGTAACTGGTAGATCTGTTGGTTTTGAAAAATTGAGTGATTTATCTTCGCTGCTATTCGCTTTAACATGACTCAAGCTTTTACCTGTTTCGTCTTGAATGGCCACTTCTGCTTTTTCATTTATGGTAGCTACGGGTGAAGATTGCTGCTGTTCAACCTTGATTACCGCTTGTGTCTCAACTGCCGGCTCAGCTTTAACTGGCTGATTTAATGCTTCATCATCTAAAGCTAAAGCTGCCACAATATCGCTGGTATTCGCCGGTGCTTCAAAGCTAGTGCTGGTCAACTCAGCGGTTGATGATAGCGCCGCAAATATATCCTTGCTGTCTGCTGGCATTGACTGTTCGACCACTTGTGTTGTCGCCTGTGGGGTTTCCTTCTCCGGTATTGCTATTGTTTTAATATTATTTTCAACTAACGGTAGTTTAGCTAAAGTAAAGCTATCAGTATTTATTAACATATACCAAGACAGCCCAATAACCGTGGCAATAGTCAAGGTAGTTAATGCAGTATTTCGCCAGAATTTAGGAGTGAGTAGGTTATTTTTATGTTTAAATTTTGGGTTATCTAAAGCAAATATTTGCCCTGATTGGGCATCAATAATTGCCAATTTATTGTTAAATATTGTTTTATTGCTTGCCACTTCTTGAGCTGCTTGTGTTTGAGAAAATAACACCACATTAATGTTATTGTCAGTTTTATTGGCTACATCAACCAATTGGCACAGTTCATATTTTAATTGTAATGACAATGCATGCGCATGTTCAACCACAATCATCACAGCTTCTTTACTTTGCTTACTTAGTTGTAAAATGCTCACAGCTAGTGATTTCTCTGGATCAAATAGTGTGTTAGCGAAAAGCTGTTCAATCAATCGGCAACGGATCTGAATGTCATTTAATTTTTTTGATGCTGAAACGAATGCGACATTGCTTTCGTCATGGCTATTTTCTTTGGTAAGACCGAGTAAGAATTGGCGAGCTGCTTGAGTATATACATTGACGTCATCATCAATCACAAGTACCGCTTGTTGCGAGTAGCGCTGAATATAATCAATGCGCGCATTGACACTAATAGGCGTCACGGTAGGCTCGCTGTTCAGTTGAACTGAGGCAATATTAGCAGTATGTTTACTGGTGTTCGCGAATGCGGACATAATCAACCCTTTCTACAATTTTTTGTTTAAAACCAAATATCAAAATCTCAATGATTTATAAACAAAATAACCTAATTATAGAATTTGCTGAAGTATCTCTTGGCTGATGTCGTCACGAATTTCTGAATGCCCTATTGCTGTAGGTACAATAAAACGTAATTTACCACCAATATTCTTTTTATCTCTGCGCATATGACGAATAAAATCATCACAACCCATATTTTCAGGGGCTTGCAATGGTAAATCAAACGCTTTAATCAGCGACTCAATTCGACAAAGATCTGACACTTCAAGCAAATTCATTGCTACTGCTAATTTAGCAGCAAGGACCATGCCAGTAGCAACAGCTTCACCGTGAAGCCAACTTCCATACCCTTGTTCCGCTTCGATTGCGTGACCAAATGTATGCCCTAAGTTAAGTAGTGCGCGAACGCCAGCTTCTGTTTCATCATTAGCGACAATATCAGCCTTACATTGACAACACTTTTCAATCATTTTTGCTAAAATCTGCTTGTCGCCAGATTTTATGGCATCAATATGACTTTCTAGCCAAACGAAGAAATCTAAATCACCTAAAATGCCGTATTTAATGACTTCTGCCATTCCTGCATTAAATTCGCGTACAGGTAACGTATGTAAACTATCAATATCTATGATGACCGCTTTGGGTTGATAAAATGCCCCTATCATGTTTTTGCCCAGCGGATGATTTACGGCAGTTTTTCCACCTACAGATGAATCCACTTGTGATAATACCGTCGTAGGCACTTGAATAAAGTCGACACCACGTTGATAACAAGCAGCAGCAAAACCGGTAATATCACCAATAACACCACCACCTAAAGCAATTAAGGTGGTATCTCGCCCATGCGCATTTGCTAACAGGTGAGACATAATAACTTCAAAATTGACTAAGTTTTTCTGTGCTTCACCATCAGGTAAAATCACTTCATCGAGCTCATAATCAGCTAATTTTGTTTTGATTGCTTCGAGATATAAAGGAGCCACTACTGTATTGGTGACAATACAAACTCGCTTTCCACGGATATGTTTTGTTAGAAGTTCAGCGCGATTAAATGCGCCTGACTCAATATATATAGGATAACTACGCGAGCCTAGATCAAGATTAAGAGTAGACATAGTGATTGTACCAAACGTGGATTTTGAGGAATAACGCCACTCTATTTATTAATGAGTGGCGAGGAATAAGCTAATCAGAAAGATTAAAAGTCTAAACGTTCAATAATTTTATGAGCAACAACTTTAGCACTTTGATCATCAGTTTTAATCACCACATCTGCGATTTCTTCATAGAGCGGGTTACGTTCCACAGCTAAGTTTTCCAACACTGTGCGCGGATCTTCTGAAGTTTGCAGTAGTGGACGGCGACGATCTCTTTGCGTTCTAGCCACTTGCTTGTCGATAGTTGTTTCTAAATAAACAACAATACCGCGGGCTGATAAGCGATTACGTACTTGATCACTAATAACAGACCCACCACCCGTTGCTAAAACAATACCCTGTTTTTCACTGAGGTCTTCAATTACACCTTCTTCTCTTTTGCGGAAGCCTTCTTCGCCCTCAAGATCAAAAACCCAGGCAATGTCTGCTCCGGTACGGCGTTCTATTTCTTGATCTGAGTCGAAAAACTCAAGATGTAGCCTATCAGCAAGCTCTCTACCTATAGTGCTTTTACCTGCGCCCATAGGACCAATTAGGAAAATGTTACGTTTCTCTGCCATTAGATTTACTTAATACTCGTTTGTTACAGGCCATATCAAAAGGTAAATATAGTTACAACTATAGCGCTTTTGATGTCATAGAGGTCTCCCTCGGAAATTTCAAGGGCGTAATTATCGCAATTGTTAGGGTAAGATTGCAAGTACCATTGTTAGTAAGTCAGACAAAAATGCCTGCTTACTAACATTATTTTCGATAAAGGCAGTTAAAAGTGCTCTGTCACAATACGAGGGGTAACAAAGATTAACAATTCTTTTTTCTCGTTAAATTGATTTGAGTTTCTAAATAACCAGCCAAAGTAAGGGATATCACCTAATACTGGTACCTTTGAAATGGTATTGATGATAGATTGCTGATAAATACCACCAAGGACAATAGTTTCACCATTGTTTACCAGCACTTGAGTGCCAATACGCTGGGTATCAATTGCCGGGGCTGACCCACTTCGTACATCAGAAACTGTGTCTTGAGTGACCACTAAATCTAATATTATTTTATTATCGGGCGTGATATGTGGTGTTACCGTTAAGCTAAGTACAGCTTTTTTAAATTGTATCGCGGTAGCACCACTTGACGCTGCTTCTTGATAAGGTATTTCAACACCTTGCTCTATATAAGCTTCTTTTTGGTTAGAGGTAGTAATACGCGGGCTTGCAATGATTTCACCTTTATTCTCTTTTTCCATTGCGCTTAACTCTAGATCTAAAATAGTTCCATCAGCTAAACGAGCAACCTGGAAGGCTAGCATACCTGCGGCATCAGAAACCGGTAAATTCACATTTAAGCCATCGCCTAATTGTGGCACTTTACCAATCCCCACATCAGCATCATTAAGTGCTCGTGTACCCGTGGCTTGACCAACACCCTCTAATGATCCTGACGTTGCATATTCACCATCGGTATTAGTGATTCCCCAGCGAATACCTAACTCTTCATTAATATTGTCTTTTACCGTCACCATACGAGATTCTATAACTACCTGGCGAATTGGGATATCTAAAATATTAACCATACGTTTAATATCTTCAATACTTTTCGCGGTATCACGTATTAACAGAGTATTGGTACGTTCATCCACTGACACACTGCCGCGTGGAGATAATATACTGGTATCCTCATTTTTAATTAACTCAGTAAGTTCGGTTGCTTTTGCATAGTTTATTTGCACAAACTCAGAATAAAGCGGCGCTAACTCCTCAACTTGTTGTTGCGCTTGCAGGTTTTTAGCTTCTCTTTCAGCTAGCTCATCACTAGGTGCCACCATCAAGATATTACCTTGCATACGCTTATCTAATCCCTTTATTTTAAGGATAATATCTAAGGCTTGATCCCACGGAACGCCGTCTAAACGCAAGGTTATATTACCCGTAACTGTATCACTGGTAATTAAGTTAAACTCATTGTAATCGGCGATAATTTGTAACACGGTTCTTACTGGAATATCCTGGAAATTCAAGGAAATAGTTCGACCACTAAAGTCTTCAGTGTCGGTTAAGTAACCCGGTGCTTCTTTCTCTTTTTCTTTTACCGTCAACACAAACAAGTTGTCTGTTTGCTTATGTGAAAAAGTAAAATGTGTGTCAACATCAACAACGATACGTGCATTACGCCCATCTTTGAATGTTTCAATATTAGAGACAACGGTACCAAAGTCTGAGACATCAAGTTGATAGAGTAAGTCGTCAATAATTTGAGTATTATGAAACTCAATATTTACTTTTCCTAACTTGTCATTAACATCAACAGCAACTGAGCTGTCAGCTAAATAGACCAACACTTGGGCAGAATTTTCTTCACCTAAACGAAAATCTAGCGACTTCACATGATTAATAAATTGCTCACCGGCAGGGCTTAACTGTTCAACAACCTCAGCCGATTTTCCATAGTTAAAGGTAATAGTAAATGCATTACCATCTATGGCAACATCAAATACCGCTAATTTTTCAAGATTAATCGTAGCCGCCAGCTTTGCAGTGGAATGTTCTAACATAACATTAGTAACACCAGCATGATTAATCGTGGTTTCTTTGTGCTTGTCATCAAAACTTTGAGCATCAAAGTGAATCTTGACAAAAGCAGGATTCATTGAAGTATCAACAATAGGTAAAGACGAAATCTCTGCTGAAAATTCAAAAACCAACGCGATTTGATCATCTTGAATCGTATTATATGAAATGCTTAATAACTTACTTTCTTCAGTAGCTTTGGCATTGACATTAAAAGACGCAATAACCAGTGTTAATAGCGTTAGGCATACATACCAGCTTCGTTGAAGACTAGCTAACCCAGTAAAGACTTTATAATTTTTCATTTTATTAAATAGCATTATTGTTTCCTTTACTCTTCTGCTACTGATTGAGCAATTCTAATGACAGTTTCTCTTTCTACCCAACAACCTGAACCGTCGGGTGTTAATTCTACTAATTTCACGCGTTTTGCACTCACTTCTGTAATACGCCCATTAAATAATCCTAAATAGCTACCAATTGAGACTCTGTGTAAAGTAAAGTCAGATGCTTCTATCAACGCCCAAAGCACACCATCATCACCAAGCGTTCCTCGCATGGTGAGGTCTCCCACTGCAAACGCTTCTAAAGGTTGCTTACGTCGACGAGGATCTGGACTTAAACACCCTGACATTTGTTGAATTTTTTGCTGAATCACTTCAGGCTCAGGCAATGAGAATGGGCTTCTTAACTCAAAAGCTGAGTACTCGAAGTGATTATATTCATGCACTTCTGGCATTGGATCAATTTGGCTTGTGGTTGTTGCTTTCACTTGTTCCATATGCGCTTGTAGATCACTAGTATCATCAAAACATCCGCTAACTAAAGTTACGGCAATTAAAACTAATATTCTCATTGTGTTTTAACCTCCTGCTCTTGGTAGCGATACGTTTTAGCTTCTAATTTCAAATTAAGTGCATCTTTACCGACATCAGTGATAGTTATGTTGAAATTATGAAGTGTTACAATTCGGGGTAAACCGGCTATTTTACTAACGAAACTTCCAAAAGAATGGTAGGGACCATTTACTTCGATATCTATAGGAAGCTCAATATAAATCTCTTTACTGATTTCAGGCTGCCACTCTAATTTAACGAACTCTAAACCACTGGTAGTACCAATAAAAGTGATATCATCTAATAGGCCAGGTGTTTCATGGCTGTTAGGTAAGCTTCTCAGTTGTGTAGCAAAAATATTTTCAGCTTCAACCATTTGCGCTCTAAATAGCTCTAAATTAGCAGCGACATGATATTTGGTTTGGTAAGAAGATTTTAACGTCAACTCTTCTGCTTGTACGCGTTCAAGTTGTTCCATTTTTCCGCTAATCAAAGCCATATAGCCCAAGAAAACAATCATACCTGACAAAAAGATAATCAACATTAATTTAGCCGCAGCCGGCCATTGCCCTAGGTTTTCTAACTCTAGGTTTTCAAATTGTGATTTATCAAAATTCATTTACCACCTCCTTGTGCTTGCTTTGCAAGTTCGGTGTCATTCATTAAGCCTTGAATTCTCACTTTCATTTTAAAACTACTTAAAAGTTTTGGAGAACCATCATCAGCAGTGATTGACTCAGGGGTAGCGTCCGTAAATAAATCCGAGAGTTCAATGGCTCGGATCATATTGGCCAAATGATTGTTTGACTCACTTTTACCGGTTATTTCAATACTGTTCCCTTGTTTGCTTAGTTCAGTAATATAAATTCCGTTGGGAATGATTTTGGCTATTTCATCCAATACTTGGGTACCGACATTTCGGCTTCGCTGTAATTGCTCAACAACATCAATACGTTTTTGCAATGCCGCTTTTTTATCATTTAGCGTTTTAATTTCAGCAATTTGTATATCGAGTATTTGAATTTCATTTTTTAAGAATTGATTACGAGTAACTTGCCCGTCAATACGTGCTTGAAAATATAAGTTGACCGCAAATACTAAAGCGAAAACCACTAAACTTACTGCGGTTAACAAGGTATAAAATTCTTTTTGTTTTTCCTTGAGAGCTTCTTCGCGCCAAGGAAGCAGATTTATATATGCCATGGCGTAAAGCTCCTTAATGCTAATCCTGTGGCTACCGTTAATTGCGGTGCTACTTGCGCAAGCGCATTTTCATTAATTGAGGCACCAAAAGTCATCGCATTAAAAGGGTTAGCAATAACAGTATGAATACCGAGTTCATCAGTCAACAACTGTTCTAAACCTTCTATTGCAGCAGTGCCCCCTGACACAATTATATAGTCAACTTTATCCGCACCACTTGTGGTCAAGAACATTTGAATGGCACGTCGTACCTGCTGTATTAACACCGTATGAAATGGTGCTAACACTTCGAAGGTGTAATTGGGTGGTAAGTCATTGGTTATTTTTGCTTCTTCTGC
The DNA here is from genome assembly GCF_040362745.1 of Colwellia sp. KU-HH00111. Lineage (NCBI taxonomy): Bacteria > Pseudomonadati > Pseudomonadota > Gammaproteobacteria > Alteromonadales > Colwelliaceae > Colwellia > Colwellia sp. KU-HH00111. The sequence goes on from NZ_BAABWO010000005.1 coordinate 262,143, forward strand.
AGCTTCAAAGCTTTTATTGTAATAAGAGACAATGGAGCGGGTGTACTGTTCTCCACCAAACATTTGATCACGACTATAAAGATGCTTTCCTGCTCGAGTCACTGAAAACAAGGTCATTGCTGCACCAATATCGACAATCGCCACTGTTTTATCTGCGGCATCGTCAGGTAACTGGGACAAACATAAATCATGTGAGCGACTGACCGCATAGGATTCTACGTCAACAACTTTGGTATTAAAATCACCCGCGTCTAAAGCGGCTACTCTAGCCTCAATAGATTCAGTACGCGCGGCACTTAACAAAACATTGACTTTGCTTGGATCTGACTCATTAACATCTAATGACTCAAAGTCTAAACTAACTTCATCTAAGGGATAAGGAATTAAACTATCAGCTTCAATTTCTATCTGGCTAGCAAGTTCTTCCTCATTTAAAACGACATCCATATAAATCACTTTAGTGATCACGGTTTGCCCAGAAACAGCAGTAGCAGCATCTTTTGCTTTAAAGGGGATACTTTGACGGATTTTGGCAATCACATTACCTACCGCTTCAATATCTTGTATTTCACGATCGACAATTGCACCACGTGCCATAGGTTCTATTGCAAAAGCCTCTAAAACATAGCCATCATTACCCTGGCTGAGCAAAACTGCCTTGACTGCATGAGAACCGATGTCGATCCCCACCATCATTGGCGTTTTCTTTTTCCATATTTTATCTAGCATAACAGCCCACTAAATTTTATTGTTTTAATTATTTTTAACATCTTTACATATAAATACATTTATTACATGGTTTTACGAGATATACTAGTACTATATGACATTTTTATCCACAAATAGAGCAATTGTAGTGTTTTTAATTAAAAAAATGATGAAAATAGGCTTCTTTTTACTCTTTTTAGCTATTGTTAGTGTTTTAGCGTTGTATTTGAATTTACGAAAAGAATTACCTGATATCAATTTGTTAAAAGATGTGCAGTGGCAAACACCAATGCAAATTTATAGTCATGATGGATCGTTAATTTCACAATTTGGTGAAAAAAAACGAAAACCATTAACCTTTGATGAAATTCCACAACAACTTATTGATGCTCTGTTAGCCACAGAAGATGACAGGTTTTATTTTCATTTTGGTGTTGACCCTATCGGAATGGGACGTGCCGTATTAGGTCGCTTAATGGGAAAAAATAAAGGTGGGGCGAGTACTATTACCATGCAAGTCGCGCGCAACTTTTTCTTAACGCGTGAACAAACGGCAATCAGAAAAATCAGAGAAATCTTTTTATCTTTTCATATTGAAAGTCTATTAACTAAAAACGAAATATTAACGCTTTATGTTAATAAAATCCCTTTAGGCCATCGTTCCTTCGGCTTCGGTGCTGCTGCTCAAGTGTATTATGGTAAAGAGCTGAATCAACTCAACTTGGCACAAATAGCAGTGTTAGCTGGTTTGCCTAAAGCCCCATCAACCTACAATCCCATCAGCAGACCTGATCGTGCCTTTATGCGACGTACAACGGTACTTCATCGCATGTTAGTCAGTGGTTATATTGATGAGCAAGCCTATCAATTGGCTAAATCCGCCCCTATCACAGGAAAGCGACACGGCGCTAAAATTGAATTAGATGCTCCTTATATTGCTGAAATGGCACATCAAGAAATGATTACCCGCTATGGCAAAGAAAATGCCTACACCGGAGGCTATAAAGTTTTCACCACAGTTACCGATAAATTACAGCAAGCAGCACATACATCGGTAGTCAATAACTTATTAAGCTATGACCAGCGCCATGGTTATCGAGGCGCTATCACTTCATTACGACCACAACTAGATGATGATAACAACAATCGCACTGAAAACGTGATTAGCGATGTTACTGAGTCAACAGTCGTGGATGAGCCACTGACTGAGGATGAGATAGCCACAGCGCTTGCTCAAATTAATTCTTATCAATCGCTTGTACCAGCAGTGGTTACTCAGATAAATGATCGTTCGGTTGATATTACCCTTCAAGGCAACCAACAAGCGAGCATTTCTTGGCCCGGCATGGCTTGGGCACGACCTTATATTAATGATCAAAAGCAAGGTCGCCCTCCTAAAACGGCAAGCGAAATTTTTAATTACGGTGATGTAGTGCTCGTTCAGCAGGTCTCGCCCAATGAATATCGTTTGAGCCAACTTCCTGTGGCTAGTGCCGCGATCATTTCACTTTCACCCGATAATGGCGCGATTCAAGCCGCTGTGGGCGGCTTTAGCTACAAACAAAGCCAATTCAATCGTGTAACCCAAGCGAAAAGACAAGTTGGCTCAAATATTAAACCTTTTATTTATTCGGCAGCGTTAGAGCACGGGTATACGTTGGCATCATTGATCAATGATGCCCCAATCAACCAATGGGACCAAAGTACAGGCGTAGTTTGGCGGCCAAAAAACTCGCCAGAAGTCTATGTTGGGCCAATCAGATTACGTTTAGCCTTAGCTCAATCAAAAAATGTTATTGCGGTTAGGTTGTTACAGAACATCGGCCTAGATAATGCCATTGACCATTTAACACACTTTGGTTTTGCTCCAAGTGACTTACCTCGAAACGAATCTTTGGCTTTAGGCTCTGCCTCCTTAACACCCTTAGAGGTTGCCACAGGCTTTGCCACCTTTGCCAATGGCGGTTTTTTAATTGAACCCTACCTCATTGAACGCATAGAAAACGCAACAGGTGAAGTAATTTATCAAGCCAACCCCAAACTAGCCTGCGATCCTTGCGAGTCTCTGACTATTGGTACTGATAATTTAGATAGTATAGAGCCCTTGAAAAATAACGATGAAGCCAGTTATTTAGGTGATAGTCTTGAACTGAACAATAATTCACTTAGCCAGTCAACAGCCTCTATCACTGAGGCTTCTGAGCTTGATGCACAGTTACAAACAACATCAGCACCTAGAGTTATTTCTGAGCAAAATGCATTTCTAATCACCCAAGCACTTAATAGTGCTATTTGGGGGGCAGACTGGTCGGCTGAAAACCCTTGGCAAGGCACAGGTTGGCGCGCAAGAGCACTAGGCCGTAGAGATATTGCCGGTAAAACCGGTACCACCAATGAAGGCAAAGATGCTTGGTTTTCTGGTTTTAACCGTCGATTAGTAACAACCTCTTGGATAGGGTTTGATGATCCTAGCCGAAATCTTGGTAAATCTGTGTATAACAGTAATCTAGGTAAAAACCAGATTACAGGAACAGAAGCCGGCGCAAAATCTGCGCAACCTGCATGGGTTGATTTAATGAAAATTGCGCTAGCAGATATCGCTGTTGAGCCTTTTAACCCACCCGCTGATATTGTTTCTGTACGAATCGACAAAGCAACAGGTAAGCTAACGACTGACACCAACAAAAAAAGCAGTTTATTTGAATACTTCAAAGTGGGCACTGTCCCAACTGAGTATGTCAGCCAAGATAATAGTCTCGATATTTTTCAACATCAAGGCACTTCTCCCACCCCTGACAATGAAATTTTTTAACCTTGATTGTCACTCTTTATTTATTCAACAGGGGCTTTAATAGCTTCAGCCCTTGTTGAATTTTTTCTTCACTTTGCCCAGCAAAACCTAGCCGAATAAATTTATTTTCATCATTATATTGGTGTAAATGAAAGGCATTTTCGGCCAGTATAAATAACCCTAGCTCTTTCGCCAACTGCGCAATCTCTGCGGCTCGTTCACCTACATCTACCCATAATGCCATCCCGCCCTTTGGCGAGGTAAATTTAATAGTAAGCCCTTCATCGATAAAAGTATTAAGCACATCAATCATACATTTTCGCCTTTTCAAATAGCAACGGGTTGCCTTTCTTAAGTGACGCTCGAATCCGCCATCTCTCATCCATCTTGCTACCGCATCTTGCAATAAAACATTCGCTTTATGATTAATTAAGGTTCTGTAGCTGACAATGTGGCTAGCTAATGATTTATCTACCGCTATCACTCCCAGACGAATTCCTGGAAACATTATTTTAGAAAAACTCGATAAATAAATCACTAAGCCTGATGGATCATTAGCTGCCATAGGCGGTAAAGGTTGGCTTTTATAATGAAATTCATGATCATAATCATCCTCAATTATTGGGATATTATACTGCTGTGCAAGTCGATATATTTGTACTCGGTGTTGTGCAGATATCGTTGTTGTTGTTGGGTATTGATGTAATGGCGTTAAATACAATAAACGAATGTTGTGCCGTTTAATGAGCAATTCCAGATCAGCAACATCTATGCCTTGATCTGTTTGTTTAATCCCAATGAGTTCAGCTCCCGCATTTTTAAGCGCATTCCATGCAGGACGGTATCCTAAATTTTCTACCGCAACACAATCACCCGACTGTAGTAATATTTGTCCGATAATATACAATGCTTCTTGTGTGCCATTAACCACAACTATTTCTTTATTAACTATCGCCCTTACCCGGCGCAAGTACTTACTAACCTCAATAATAAATGGTTCATAGCCATTGTTTTCTCCATAGTTTAGTGCCTTGATTGATGGTCGGTTTAAGGCATCATTGATAAAGCTTCTGAACTCGTTAAATGGAAACAATTCGATATCCGGGTTACCGCCAGCGAAATTAAATGCATATTCATTTGCCGGACGCGAAAAATCATGATTACTAGGTTTAATCACCCGCCAACTATGCTTATTCGCTGTATTATCATGCTTGGTTTTATCAGCTAAAGCACTGTTTATTGGTAAGATGTCTGCAACACTATACCCTTGCCTTTGCTTAGTTTTAACCCAACCTTGCGCAATTAATTCATTATATGCAGCCATGATGGTATGACGATTAACAGACAATTGTTCTGCCAAAACGCGTGTTGAAGGCAGTTGTTCTTTTGGCATGACTGCGCCATTGACAATTGCTTGGCGAATAGCATTCGAAATCTTTAAATACAGCTTTGTTTGCGTTTCATCAAAGTCTAAGGTTAAGGTTTCCATTCAATCCCTGGTGTAGCTAAAAAATCATATCTGGTTGTTTTATTTATACCATAAAACGGCAAAATATGAGCCATACTTTTTATGGAGACCTAATATGCATAAACTAACCGTCATCACATTAAGCACCAACAAAGTAACGTTGCATCCTTTAAAAATGGAGCATTTAGCCGACTTTTTTAGTGCCGGATCTTTTCCTGATATTTGGACTTGGTCATTACCCGATAAATGTACTTCCATCGAGTCGACAAAAGACTGGCTTCAATATTCGCAAGACATGGCAGACAAAGGTGAACATGTCCCCTTTGCTATTTTCGATAATAGCAGCGACCAGTTTGTCGGTAGCACCCGTTATTGTTCGATTAATACAGAAGATAAAAGTGTCGAAATTGGCTTTACCTTCATCACCCCCAAATTTCAGCGTAGCTATATTAATACCCATGCAAAATATTGTTTGCTAGAACACGCCTTTGAAGTGCTTGGTGCAATTCGAGTGGAATTTAAAACCCACGAACAAAACCAAAAGTCGCGCACAGCGATTGCAAGATTAGGTGCGAAATTTGAGGGAATATTACGTAATCAACGAATTTTACCTGACGGAAGTTACCGCAACACAGCTATCTTTTCGATAATTGATCGCGAGTGGCCTTCGGTAAAGTTGCACTTACAAGAAAAAATGGTATCGACTTATGAATAACCTAAAGACTGAACTTAATAGCAAGCTTAGCACTGAAGAAAAAGCACTTTTGATCACTTATCCATTTGCACAACTTCTTGCTTCAAGTAATAATCACGATGAATTTTCAGCATTGGTTTATTGCCCACTACAGTTGCTTGAAAACAGTACTTTACTGGGGCATTTACCAAACAATAACCCACTAATAAAAGCAATATCAGTAAACCCTAAGGTTAAGGTTATTTTTACTGGCCCTCATGGCTACATATCGCCTCGTTGGCACAGTGAACAGCTTGTTCCTACATGGAATTATGCAACGGTATCATTAACATGTAGAGTAAACTGTATTGATAATACCGAGGATAAATTAAAAGCGATGGAGAAAATGAGCCGCCGCTTTGATCCCCAATGGGACTTTGCTGAGTTTAACAATGTAAGTAATGAAAAAATGGTACAACAGATGTTGTCAGCCATCACTGTGTTTACTTTAGCTATCATTGATGTCAGCAGTAAGTTTAAACTATCACAAAATCGCTCTGCTGCTTGTCGAGCAGCTTTTCAACAAAACTTAATAGCTACAGGACATATCGACTTAGGAAAAATACAACAAGCAAGTCAATGAAGTTAAAATCTTTTGTGCTTAATCAACTGATCATTTACTTCATTGATATACCATCACATAATACCTATTCACACTGGCATAGAGATTATCAAACATATGAGATGGATTTATTTTATTGTACTTCAAGTGATGCTTGTTTTAGCAATCGCAGGGCTTGTCTATAAACACCAAGACAAGGCGATCATAGTTAAGACACCACCAAAAGAGCTCGCCCAATGGTACAAACCCGAAAATAAACGTCAAGTGTGGCTGCATAATATGTTTAAGTTGCGCAGAGAAATGCAGGCTGTAGCGTATTATGCAGAAAAAAAAGAAAATAAGCATCTTAGCAAATGGGCGGTCGCACTCACTGAGCATTATCTCAAAATTGGTGAAATGGTTCCCAGTTGGCATAAAAAATTAGATACTGTCACGCTAGCAAGTTTACAGGATCATGCAATTAAGCAAAATTATTCCGGCGTATTAGCTTCTGTGAACACATTGCAAAAAAATTGTGATTCCTGCCACCAAGATTATCAAGCGGTCACGGCTTTGACGTACCGTGCTCCTGATTTTTCAACCATAGAAATTGAGCCTTCGCTATCATTTAACTCACATATGCAAACCTTAACTGAGCAGGTCAATCAAATAAAGATAGCTGCTGAAGATAACGAGCCTGTGCTAGCCATATCTACACTGGCTAACCTCAAAGAAAATCTACACAAACTCGGTCAGGTGTGTAGTGATTGTCATAAAAAAGATAAAAAACCCTATCCAAGCACGCAAATGAACAAAACAATATTAAGCCTAGAACACAACTTAAAAACGGGTACCCTCAATGAACAAGGAAGAGATCTTGGCACACTCGCCGTATTAGCTTGCGCACGCTGTCATGGAACTCATAGATTGGTTTACGGTGCTAAGGCGTTATTATCAAAACAGCCAAGTTTAACTGAACTGATAAAACACTGATGTGACTAGTTGTACTTTGAGTATAATACCCTACCCGCTTGATAATTTAACGGACTTATATCATGAACTTTTCAAAAAATACTACCGCTCTATTTTATATAATTTTTTTCGGAATTGTACTTACCGGTTGTAGTTCAAAATCTACCTTAAAAACAGAGCCATTATCTTTGTCTATGGCTCGTTATGGTCATGCAGCAGTAAATGACGGCAAAAACATTTATGTATTAGCTGGAGCCAATAAATCGGGCTTTCTTTCAGATATTGAAATCATTGATCCCGTATTAGGTTTAACACAAGTGTTAAAAAATAAGTTAATTCCACGACGATATTTTTCTGCCATTTGGGATGGTAAACACTCAATCTATATATTGGGTGGTGTCAGTATCAACAACAAAAAATTTAGTTTTGAAAAGCGAGTAGAAGTATTTAATACCATTACCCACCAAGTTAGCTTTGCTCAACCACTACCAGCACCAACACGTTTCAATAGTGCGGCCTTTCTAAATGATCGTATTTTTGTGTTTGGTGGTGCTTACCCAAAAAAAGGAAAGTTAACTGCTAGTCCTATGGTCGCCGTCCTAGATATAGCTAAAGGAAAGTGGTTGCGAGCGGCTAATATGCCAACAGCAAAAACAACCAAGGCAATAGCAAAAGATGGCTTAATATATGTTGTTGGTGGCTATAATAGAGCTTCTTCTCTTGATGTATTTGAACGATTTGATCCTCAATCAAACACCTGGGAACAACTGCCAGCTATGCCTGTTAAAATAAGCGCTCATTCACTTACTGTCATTCACGATAAATTATTTGTTTTTGGCGATTATAAACAGCTGAAATCTACCTATTCTTATGACTTCCTCACACATCAATGGGAAAAGATTGACATTGGCTATAAGGCGAGTAGGCATAATGCAACCACCACGTTAGGTGATACAACTTATGTCATTGGCGGTACCAAGAGCAGTAATGGGCCATTCCTTGATTACATCCAAACCTTCAAATTGTAATATAACCTAAGCTAAGCTATCAAAATTAAATTAATCACTAAATATCTTTAAAGAACACCTTAGATTTACGTTGAAAGTTATACATTTTCTGTTTACCTTCTGGCAATTTATTCATAGATTGCTCGATAAAGCCTTGTTCTTGAAACCAGTGGCCACTGACAGTAGTTAAAACAAAAATTGCGGTCAGTTGTTGCTGTTTAGCTTCATGTTCTAACTCAGCCATTAAACGTGCACCACGATTGCCACTGCGATAATCAGGATGAATAGCAACGCAAGCTACTTCGCCCATTTTTGCATCAGGATAGGGATAAAGTGCTGCACAAGCGACAATAACATCTTCTTTTTTAAGGACAAAAAATTGATCAATCTCTACTTCAAGCAATTCGCGTGAACGTTTAACTAAAACCCCTTCCGCTTCAAGAGGAGCCAGTAATTCTAAAATACCCGCAACATCATCTATGGTTGCAACTAAGAGTTGCTCTTTGTGATCTTTGGCTATCAGGGTTCCTGCACCATCACGAGTAAATAGCTCTTGTAACAGTGCAGTATCACTTTGGTAACTAACACAGTGACAACGTTCAACCCCATTTTCACCACTTTGAATAATCGCCCTAAGTAGTAATTGACGGACATGGCAATCTTTTTCATCGAGCAAAGTGCCAACCCGACGCACACTGCAGCTTTTGATCAATTCACCTACCTCATCTAAGAGCCCTTCAGCTTCAGTAAAGGTAATGAGTTTGTCTGCTTGTAAAGCAATAGCGGTTTGCGCCGCGACATCTTCTAACGCTAAGTTAAACACCTCACCAGTGGGAGAATAACCAATAGGCGACAATAATACGATGGAGCCATAATTTAATTGCATATTGATGCCATCAGCATCAATTCTGCGCACTGTGCCTGTATATTTAAAGTCGACGCCATCACGAACCCCCATAGGTTTAGCGATAACAAAATTACCCGTGCTCACTCTTATTTGTGAGCCATGCATGGGGGAGTTAGCTAAACCGGTAGTCAGCAACGCTTCAATATGCAATCGCAAAGAGCCTGTCGCATCTTTAACCGCACTGAGGGTATCAGCATCTGTAACGCGTATATTGTTTTCAAGTACTTCATCAATATGACGTTGCGCCATACGATCAGCAATTTGCGGTCGTGCGCCATGCACCACCACTAACTTAACCCCTAAGCTACGCAACAGGGAAATATCATGAATAATATTGGAAAAGTTAGGGTGTAATACCGCTTCACCACCAAACATCAGAACCACAGTTTTACCGCGATGAGCATTGATATAAGGCGCGGCATTTCTAAACCATTTAACATAATTTTGGTCGCTATTATTCATCTTTTCCATTCTTTAACTACTCTGACCTACAATATATTCCATCGCCACTTCATCAGCTGGCTCTTTATGTGGGCTAGGCTCGCTATCCTCAATGATATTCTCCGCTAAGGAGTTTTTATCTATTACGTTAAAACCTAATTTACTAAAGTACTCAGGAATATAGGTTAAAACAATAATTTGTTCTAACTCCATTTGATGAGCAAACTCTAGCAAATATTGCACTAGGGCTTGTCCTTGGCCTTGACCTTGCGCGCTTTGTTCAATAACCACGGAACGAATTTCCGCAAGCCCGGTTTGATAAATATAAAGTGATGCACAACCCACCACCTCACCGTCAAGCTCTGCAACTACAAAGTTTTGAATATCATGAATAATATTATCCAGTGTCCGTGGTAGGATTTCACCTTTGTCAGCTTGAATGTTGACTTGCTGATGTATTTTTTCAACATCAGACATACGCGCTCTACGTACTGACATAGCCGCGGCACGTTGTGCGTTTAACCGCTGTTTAACTTGCTTAAGTGCGACTTTAATTTGCTGTTTACCCGGTGCGCCAACCACTTGTTCATTCAGAATTTCGCCATTGCCAGCTTGAATAGTAGCAATCGCTTTTTCTACTTGCGAACGAGAAGTTCCGCCTAGTGCTTCACGCTTATCTAGCGTTGATTCTATTGATAAGTGTTGATACACATCTTGGTCAATTTTATCGCTAAACTCTTGCAACTGGGTCAAGGTTAAATCTTCTAACGGGCAACCTTTTTCAATAGCTGCTAATACCACTTCACCAACAATATGATGCGCTTCGCGGAACGGAATATCTTTACCCACTAAATAATCAGCAAGCTCAGTTGCATTAGCATAACCCTGTTGAGCTGCTGCTAAGGTACGACTTCTATTGACCTTCAAGCCATCGGCAACTAGCACAGCCATTTCCATGCACTCTTCCCACGTTTCTAGTGCATCAAAAAGCCCTTCTTTGTCTTCTTGCATATCTTTATTATAAGCAAGTGCCAAGGCTTTCATGGTGGTTAACATGCCAGTTAATGAGCCAAAAACACGCCCAGCTTTACCACGAATTAATTCGCATGCATCAGGGTTTTTCTTTTGTGGCATTAATGAGGAGCCTGAACTGACTAGATCACTCATTTCAACAAAACCGGCTTCACCCGAATTATAAAAAATAAGGTCTTCTGCAAAGCGCGATAGATGCATCATAGAAATACTGGCACTTGCCAATAGTTCTATCACATGATCACGGTCTGAAACCGCATCTAAACTATTCATCGTTGCTGTTCTAAAACCTAAACGCTGAGCAAGTGCATTACGATCTATCGGGTAACCCGTACCTGCTAAAGCCCCTGAGCCTAAAGGCGAAACATCTAGACGATATAACGCATCTTTTAAGCGGCCAATATCTCGGTTAAACATTTCAACATAGGCTAAACACCAATGACCAAACGTTACAGGTTGCGCACGTTGTAAATGGGTGTATCCCGGCAGTACAGTGTCTTTTTCACGTTCGGCTAAATTCATCATTGCTTGCTGTAAATTGACTAAAGCAAACAATAAATCACCACCAGACTCTTTACACCACAGTTTTAAATCAGTGGCAACTTGATCATTTCGACTACGACCTGTATGGAGCTTTTTGCCTAAATCACCTGTTTTTTCAATCAGCTGAATTTCAACCCAGCTATGAATATCTTCCGCATCTGACAGTAAGATCTGTTTAGGATCAGCTTCAACAGAAGCTTTTAACTCATTCAATGCCGTTGTTATGCGAGCCAGCTCGTCGTCATTTAACACGCCCACTTCATGGATCGCTTGCGCCCATGCAATAGAGCCAACAATATCTTGCACCGCCATACGGTAATCAACAGGAAGCGAGTCATTAAACTTTTTAAATTGTATACTCGCTTTTTCTTTAAAGCGTCCACCCCATAAAGCCATAGTTACTTCTCCCCGTCTTGAGCTTTGAGCGCAGCAATACGACTTGAAAGACTGAACAAACGAATAAAGCCTTCTGCATGTTTTTGGTCGTAAACATCATCAGCACCAAAGGTTGCAAACTCTTCTGAGTACAAACTGTTAGGTGAACGACGTTGTGTAACCGTTGCTTGGCCTTTATATAATTTAACCACGATATCACCAGTGACTTTTTCTGCCAACGAAGCCGCTGCCGCAAGTTGTGCTTTAGCCAATGGCGTGAACCAACGACCATCATAAATAACGTGCGAGAATTCTAAACCAATAGATTCACGGAATTTTAGAGATTCTTTGTCATGAATTAAGGTTTCTAAGCCTTTATAAGCGGCCATTAATACCGTACCACCTGGGGTTTCATAACAGCCACGTGACTTCATGCCAACTAAACGATTTTCAACAATATCAATACGGCCAACACCATGAGCTGCCGCTTTATCATTAAGATACATAAGTGATTCATAAGCAGACATTGCTTTACCGTCAACCGAAACCAACTCGCCTTCAACAAAACTTAATGCCACAGTTTCTGGCGTATTAGGAGCATCCATAGGATCTACAGTCATCGTCCAAACTTCTTTAGAAGGCTCACACCAAGGGTCTTCTAACTCGCCACCTTCGTGAGAAATATGCCAAGCATTGGCATCACGGCTGTATATTTTAGTTAAAGACGCTGAGCATGGAATACTACGCTCTGCTAAATAGTCGAGTAAATCTTCACGTGAAACCATGTCCCATTCACGCCATGGCGCAATAACGGTAAGTTGTGGTGCAAGGGCAGCAAAACAAGATTCAAAACGTACTTGGTCATTACCTTTACCCGTACAGCCATGACAGATAGCGTCAGCACCTACTTTAAGGGCTACTTCTACATGGGCTTTAGCAATAATTGGCCGCGCCATTGAGGTACCTAGCAAGTATTGACCTTCATATACCGAACCGGTTTTTAATATTGGGTAGATATAGTCCTTTACATACTCATCCTTCAGATCAGCGACATAACACTCTGACGCACCCGAAGCGATTGCTTTTTCTTTAATGCCTTCTAACTCTTCATCACCTTGGCCGACATCAGCACAAAAAGCGATAACTTCACAGTTGTCATAGTTTTCTTTTAACCATGGAATGATAGCCGAAGTATCTAATCCGCCTGAATAAGCTAATACCACTTTTTTTACTTGTTTCTTTTGAATACTCATGATGTTGTTCTCTAAATTTGGTTGTTAATTTGTTTGTTAAGTCTATTTCAATAAATATCTTTATTCTAAATCTCTATGCTCAGGACAAATGAAATACTGTTTTGTAGGGGGTAATTTATTGCCCCATTTGGTAACTTTGGCGGACTGAAGTCCGCCCTACATTGGTGTCTTTGAATATTTGTCAGTAACTCCTGAGTAATCTACATAGGCATACTATTCTTTTAATAACGATACGAGCACGGCATTTTGGGCCCACATTCTATTCTCTGCTTGTTGAAATACCACCGCCATTTCGCTATCAAATAATTCTGTGGTGATCTCTTCTTCCAAGTGCGCTGGTTGGCAATGCATCACTACGCTAGCATTAGCCTTGCTCATTAACTCATGATTGACCTGATAGGGGGCAAAATGCGTTAAAATTTCCGCTTTTTTGTTAGTATCTTCATCACCCATTGAAATCCATGTATCAGTATAGATGACATCTTGTTTTCCGATGGCATTAATATCACTAGTTATGATTAAACTTGCTCCTGATGCAGCGGCGAGTGTTTGCGATTTTTCAATAATACTGCTTTGAGCTTCATAACCGACTGGAGTGACTAAGGTAAAATCGACACCTAAAGTGGCTGCCATAAGCATCAATGAATTGGAGACATTATTACCATCACCCACATAAGCTAATTTCACTTTTGAGAGATCAGTAAATTGTTCGGTTAGCGTAACAAAGTCCGCCAAGGCTTGGCATGGATGGTAAACATCACACAAAGCGTTAATAACTGGCACACTTGCATATTCCGCTAAGCCTTGAATGGAGTCATGACTAAATACACGAGCAACAATAGCATCAGCAAAACAAGATAGATTTTTAGCATAATCACTAACACGCTCTCGTTCACCTAACTTGCCATTTTGTTGACCTAAATACAGTGCATGCCCCCCTAATTTATTTATTCCCATATCAAAGCTAACGTGCGTTCTTAATGACGGTTTCTCAAAAATCATCGCCACTGACTTACCCGCTAGTGCTTGACTATAATCACTTGGGTTATTTTTGATGTTGATAGCAAGTTCTATCAACGCTAATAGTTGTGGTTTGTTTAGCGCATCATCGGCTAAAAAATTACTGATAGATAATGATTTTATGGGTTGTGACATAATTTATTCTCGACTCAATTTATTTCCGACTCAATTAAGGTATCTTAGTCTTTGCTAAAAAGACTGAGCTAATCAGGTTGTATTTGTGTTCCCACACCTTGCCCTGCAAGCAATGCGGTAATTTGCTCAGGCGATTGCCAACTAGCAACCGCGATACTTCGTCGTAATTGATTTGCTGCTTGTAGCGCTGCTTGTACCTTTGCTGTCATGCCGCCAGCTATAACACCTTGCTCAATTAATGAATTTGCTTGTTCACTATTTAATGAAGGTAAATAGTTACCATCACTGCCTTTCACACCATTAACATCGGTCAACAATAACAGCTCGGCATTAAGAAGCTGACAGATAGCCACCGCTGCATCATCAGCATTAACATTAACCAGCTCACCAGTGGCTAATGCACCAATAGAAGAAATTACCGGTAAAAAATGGCTATTAATTAACGCATCTAATAATTGACTTGATTTAGGGCTTGGCACACCCACTTCACCTAAGTCTAGTTCAGATTTAGCACAAGCCACCATATCGCCATCAGCTAAAGACAAACCAACAGCGGGCAGTTGCATACTATTTGCCTTAGCCACAATTGATTTATTGACCGTACCCGCCAATGCACCACTAATTAAGGCGATTTGTGTTTTGGGAGTAACCCGTAAACCGTGTTTTTTTTCTGTGGTAAAGCCCGCTTGTGCCAACATTTCATCAACAACACAACCACCACCATGAACCAACACCACTTTGGCTGTCGTTTTTAATTGCGCTATTTGTGCTAGCAGTGCCTTTAAAGCGGTCTCTTTCTCTAAAATGGCTCCGCCAATTTTTATAACCAGTGGTTTTGTCATGATTAGCTCCTAAGTTCTATTGGCTAGTAAGCTGTATTCGCTAGGCAACCCTAGTGAGATATTAAAACATTGCAAAGCTTGTGATGAAGCGCCTTTAAGTAAGTTATCAATGGCGCAACTCACCACAACCACATGTTGTTCTTCATCTACTTGCCAGTGTATATCAGCAAAAGGAGTATGCGCCACATTGCCAATTTGTGGCCAAGCATTCACTAGCCTGACCAGTGGTTTATCTTGATAAGCATTTATAAATGCTGCATCTACCTGCTCGGCAGTAACCTCTGCTTTTAATTGCATCGTTACTGTCGCTAGCAGCCCTCTTTTATACGGGGCTAAATGCGGATTGAAAATCACTTGCGCGTTCGCTTCTTGAGATATCTCAGGCTGATGTCTGTGTTGTAAAATATTGTATGGCTTAAGGCTGACTTCATTAAAATTAGTCGCTAGTGATGCACTTCTTCCAGCGCCACTCACTCCACTAATACCGTTGACAACAATGAGTGAATTTTCAACATACAGTTGATTACTGGTAATAGGCTTTAGGGAAAGTAAACTCGCGGTTGGATAACAGCCAGGAACAGCAACTAAGTTGGTATTGGCAATATCCGTTTGTTGCCACTCTGCTAAACCATATTTAGCTTGTGTTAACGCCTCAATATTGGCATGTTCAAAACCATAGAATTTTGGATAATCACCAGCTTCTTTTAATCTAAAGCCACCTGACAGGTCAAATACTTTTACGCCAGCGTCAACAAAAGCTTTCGCCCAATCAGCACTGAATTCATGAGGGGTTGCAAAAAAAACAGCATCTAATTTTTCAGCGGCATTTGCCACCTTGTCATCAAACCACTTTTGAGAAAAAGATTGCAAGGGTACATCACATATCCCCTGCCAGCGACCATGTAATTCGCTAAAAAGTTTTCCACAGGAAGTAGAATTTTCCGACACAACTAAATGTTGTATTGAAACTTTATCGTGTTGATATAATAAACCAACTAACTCGGCGCCGGCATATCCACTGGCACCAATAACGGCAACCTTTTGAACTTTTGTCACAATGTAAACCTTACTATTCAACGAAAACTAATAACGATATGATTTTTATATAAATAACTATTCTCTTATAACTAAAGCGTCCAAGAGATAATAAAATATTTATCTATCGTCGTCGGATTTCTTGAACAATTAGCATTACACTGTACCTTATGAAAAAGTAGCCTTATAAAAACAGGTTATTTACACTCTGTAGAGGAATTTATCAGCTTATGGGTAGTTATGCAACTAATTAACATAATTATTTGAGCTTTTATTTAAATTGTTTTTGTTTTTTATTGAATCGGATTTTTATGTCAACCTTACCTAACTTTTCTCAGGCGTTAACTCAGTTAATAGCCAGCCCTTCAATCAGCTCAACTCAACCTAGCTGGGATCAAGGAAATTTAAAAGTAATACAATTACTTGCTACTTGGTTTGAGCAATTAGGTTTTAGCATTGATATTCAACAAGTACCAAGTCCCCACCAAAGCAGTGCTAACAAATATAATTTATTAGCAAAGCTTGGCAGTGGTGAAGGCGGGTTATTACTAGCAGGCCATAGCGATACGGTTCCTTTTGACGAAAAACGTTGGCAAAGTGACCCTATGGGGCTAGTTGATAAAGATGATAAGTTTTATGGTTTAGGCACCTGTGATATGAAAGGCTTTTTTGCTTTTATTTTACAAGCATGTAAAGGGCTAGATGTGAAGCACATGAAGAAGCCTTTATATGTCTTAGCTACTGCCGATGAAGAAACCACCATGGCTGGAGCACGTTTTTTTTCACAAAGCCAAGCCGTTAAACCTGACGTTGCTATTATTGGTGAGCCAACCAACTTAGTGCCTGTTGTAATGCACAAAGGTCATATGTCTCATCGCATTAGTGTCGAAGGCCAGTCAGGTCATTCAAGCAAACCAAATCTAGGCGTCAATGCCATTGAAATTATGTACCAAATTATTGGCGAATTAATCAGTTTAAAAGAAAAATTTAATCTGAATTACAATAATGAAGCATTCGATGTGCCTGCTCCGACATTGAATATGGGGGCGATCAAAGGAGGCGATAATGCCAATCGGATTTGTGGTCATTGTGATTTAGATATCGATTTACGCTCATTACCCGGAATGAGTGATGATGAGTTACTGCATTGGTTGAGTGAAACCTTAAAGCCCCTTGCAGAGAAGCACCCTGGACGGATTAGTTTTGAAGAACTACACCCAAGCTCACCAAGTTTTGAACAAGAAAAAAATGCGCATGATAATCAATGCTTAGTCAGCATAGCTGAGGAAATAAGTGGTCATAGTTGTTGTGCGGTTAACTATGCAACCGAAGCGCCTTTTATTCAGCAACTTGGCTGTCAAACTATTGTTTTGGGCCCAGGTTCAATTGATCAAGCACATCAACCTAATGAATTTTTGGCACATAGTGAAATTGACAAGACCAATGTCTTACTGGTTAACATGATCCAACGCTATTGCCTCAATTAACATTGTTTGACGCATCATTTATCTTCGAGCAAAAGGATCTAATTCACGCCCAATGGCTTGCGCACGAATAAAAGCAGGCCGTTGTCTTAAGTGAGTTAAGTAATCTAATATTTGAGGGCTAAAATGATGCTCAAGCTTTAACAAGGTCGCTAGATGCAGCGCAAAGCCTACGGCAATATCAGCCACAGTAAAACGGTTAGCACATAAATACTGGCGATTACTTAGATGTTCATGCAAGCGTACCAAGCGCGCAGCAAACCAAGCATCATAATCATCGGCTGTTTGCATTTGGTGACAATCTTTTGCAGGAAACTCACGATAACGTAACACTAACGTTTGTGGAAAGGTTAGGGTCGCATCACTGTGAAAGAGCCAATTAAGATAGTTACCATATTCTGGCTCTGCCAAAGCTAATGTTAATTTTGACGAGTTACCCTGACATTGATATTTATCTCCAAGATACTGACAAATAGCAACAGATTCTGTCATATGTGTTTCACCATCGACAAAATAGGGCACCGTTCCTAAACTATTAAGCGTTTTATAGCCTTGAACCATGTAGCGTGGTGGGAAAGGCATCACTTCTAAATCATAATCAACACCTAATTCTTCCATTGTCCAGAGCACTCGCAAAGATCGGCTATTGTAGCAATGCCATAACTTAGGTTTGTTCATAGGTGTTTTTGAAAGCATGAATGATTTTCTTATAGTAAGTAAATACTGAGTGAATTATAAAACTAGCGCCTTCATCAGTTAACCATCCTCGTCAACTTTGTTCCATAGCTTTTGATGTTTTTTAACTGAAAAGTACTCTTTGGGGTGCCAACATCGAGGGAGTAAATCTAACTGTTGTCTGTCTTTATAATTTGATGCCAATAATTGCAATATTTCATTGAGCCGCTCTTTACTCAGTTTAGCCACTTTTTCCGCCATTTCAGGGAAGTATAAATTATTTTTTTTCAGTACTTCAATATTATGGCCATAGCAAATAAAAGTGAGCCCTCTGGTGGCTACCCGACAAAGCGGTTGTTTGGGATCTTGAGGGTAAAGCCTATTAACAATGGCATATTCATAACAGTCACCATGTTTTCCCATTTCATCTACTGGCATATAAATAACACCATACCCCTGAGGAAACATACCTGTAATTTGGTATAAAGCATCCACAGCTTTTTGAGAACAAGCGCCAAGTTCAGCATGCCTATCTAAAACCTGATAGACCTTAGGCAATACTTTGTAATTGTAATTAGCTTTAGTTGAAAGAATAATGGAGACATATATTTGGGGTACTTTGAGTAAGTTGCCAACACCTTGTTTTGCTTTCGGACTCGTTTGAATTAATTTTTTAACAAATTGCTGCTTCAATTGTTCATCTTCAAAAAACTGATCACGTTCTGCACGCGAGTTACCAATAAATTTGGGTAAACCAAGACCATGGGTGATATATGAAATCGTTTGTTTTTGATTGATTTTAAGCAGTGTTTTTCTATCTTCTACTTCTAAGGTGCGATACGGGTCATCTGTACCTTCTTCTCCTCGAAGAATAAGCTGTGCCTTAGAATGATAATGACCAATATCTTGTAACAAAGATGCCATCAACACCGGCATTTTAACCATATCAGTGAAGCGTAAACGTTCGGTTTGATCAAGTTCGCTGTAGGGTTTACCGTCAAATTCGGCTAAGACTTTTGCAATGTAAGGATCATTAACACTATTGTCTAATAATAGTCGCTCGAGTAAGCGTAAACTTAGAATGGCTTTATATAATGATTTACAATGATCATTACTTTCAGCAATTTTATTGCCTTCGGTAGGGGTAATTAATTGTATAGTACCAAGTAATTGTGCAGACTTTCGGTTACTTTCATCAAAGCTATCACCCTCAACTAATGACATGATCTCTCGACATATAGAGAGCAAATGATTATGGCGATCAATTTGTTGTAAACGATTTAATTCTTGATTTTCAGAGCTTATCTTTTCATCAGAGGCAACAAATTCATGGTTGTTAAAATAATCAATAGCTCGCTCAAGCACAGAATCATTGAGGATGCTGCGCCCATAAATCTTTGCCAGTAAGACCTGAGCCTGACCAGTATAATGTGTTTTATGAACTGAGGCTTTGACCATTTATTTACTTAATTACTGAATTAATTACACAAATAAATACCTATAATGCTAGAAAAAACAGAACTAATCAATAGCTTCAAAAATTGAGCGTTATTATTCTATTGATAACCAGTATCAAAATGCTTCCATGCAATTTGAATCATTGTTTATTTTTGAGGGCGAATACCTAAGGTATGACACAACGCAAAAGTAAGCTCGGCTCTGTTTAGTGTGTAGAAATGGAAATTTTTAACCCCTTCACGATTTAATACCTTCACCTGCTCCATCGCTATGTTAGCACCCACCATACGACGAGTCATTTCATCATCTTCTAAGCCTTCGTACATTTTTGGCATCCAGCTCGGTACATGCACATTAGTCAAACCGGCAAAGCGTTCTAACATTTTATAATTGGTTACCGGTAGAATACCCGGAATAATTTCAACATCAATGCCGACAGTAACACAACGATCTCTGAACCGTAAATAGGACTCAATATCAAAGAAAAATTGGCTAATGGCGCGATTTGCCCCAGCATCAATTTTACGTTTTAAGTTGAGCAAATCAAACTGAGGATTTGGCGCTTCAGGGTGCCCCTCAGGGTATGCAGCTACCGATATATCAAAATCAGCAACATCACGTAATAGTTCGACCAAATCGGTAGCATACATGCTAGGCTTTTCATCACTATTAGGTAAGTCACCACGTAAAGCAACGATATGACGCACACCACTTGCCCAGTAATCTTTGGCTATTTGCACCAACTCTTCACGATTAGCATCTATGCAAGTTAAATGAGGTGCTGCCAGTAATGCCGTATCTTTTTGAATACGCTTAATAATATCATGAGTTCTATCTCGAGTACCTGAGCCTGCACCATAAGTGACGGAGACAAAACTCGGCTTTAATGGCGCTAAACGCTCAATTGAATTCCACAACGTTGTTTCCATTTCAGGGGTGTTAGGCGGAAAAAATTCAAACGACACTTGAATATCATTACTGATTTCACTCAAACTACGGTTTAGTGACTCTACTTGTCTTGCATGGCTATAACTCATTAGTTTATCCCCTTTATTTTAACTTGATTTTGCTTGTGAGCTAATTGCTGACAAATATTAACTAGATCTGAATGTAAGCCACCTGCAGTAACATCTCGCCCTGCACCTGGACCGCGTATGATTAATGGATTTTCTTGATACCAATGACTACTAATTTGAAAAATATTATCGCAGGGTGTTAAGCTGGCAAAGGCATCACTTTTAGGAAGCACTTCTAAACTAACTTTGGCATTAATATTAGCAAAGTCATCTATAGATAAACGAGCAACATAACGAATACAACAGTCTTTGCTATGTGCGTCTTTTAAGGCATTGGCAAAATAATCATCTAATTCACCTGCGCGCGATAAAAATTCTGGTGTGCTTTGATTTTGCAACGATGTAGGCACTAAATTTTGGCAATCGATATCATCAAGAGACAACTCAAAGCCTGCAATACGCGCTAAAATAAGCAGTTTACGCTGCACATCGCGACCTGATAAGTCTTCACGCGGGTCTGGTTCAGTTATTCCTTGCTCAAGTGCCGCTAATAATAGCGTTGAAAAGGCGGTGGTGCCATCGTAACTTTCAAATAACCATGACAAGGTGCCTGAAAAAATCCCAGCGATGGCCGTAATACTATCACCGCTGTTATTTAAATCCTCAATCGCATAGTTAATGGGTAACCCTGCACCAACCGTAGTATTACCTAACCATACACTATTATGTTTGTCCGCTGTTTTTATTAACTTGTTATAATTTTCAGTATCTGAAGAAGCTGCCCATTTATTAGCACCTATAACATGAATCCCTCGACTGAAAAATTCTTCATACAATAAGCTGAACTGTTCACTTGGGGTTATATCGACCACGATCAATTCATCATAAGGATGGTTACTTAACCAAGACAATAATTGCTGGTTATCATAGTCTTTCGCTTCTTGTTTAAATAAACTAAGGGGCTGAGTTACATCAATGCCGTCATTATTTATTAAGGCCTTAGATGATGACAGTAATCCGACAAGATGCAGATTTTCCAATGCATATACTCGGTTTAATTGTGCTGGTAGTAATGTTAAAAAACGCTCACCAATATTACCTAAACCGGCGACGACTAGACCAATATGACGCGCATCTTTGACCATATCATGATGGACATTATTTAATAATTCAGTACTACATGGCTCCGTTAATATAGCAATCACACTGTGGCGATTTTCACTAGCGACTAAATGTAGCGGCTGAGCACTTTTTAATGAGCGCTTAAAACGCGCCTTAATATCGCCTCGTTGTGCCACTTTATGACCAACCGTGGCAATTATAGCAACGGTGGTAAACACTAGGTCAATACCCTTAGGGTCAAGCCATTGCTGCAAATCAGCTTGTAGGTTTTGATTAATAACAACAAAACCTTGCTTACTATCAATACACACGGGTGCAAACTCTATGGCTATCTCTTGCAATAGAACGGCCGCCGCTTCGCCTATGAAACTCCTTGACTGAACCAATATAAGGTCATTCAAATAGGTAACGGATAATTCTTGTTTGGCTATTTGGCCAAACTTTCCAATTTCAGTACCTGATACTTGCGCATCAAAACTACTGGCTACATGTAAGTGACAATGGTGAGACAAGCGTTCGTTAATCAAAGGGGTCAATGTTTTTGCATGCAGTACTGGGTTCCCCAAACGTCCAAGCTCTTTAGCAACACCGTTAGGTAAACGATGAAGTTTTCTTGCATTTGGCACAACACGCGGATCAGCACTATAAATGCCGTCAACGTCTGTCCATAAGGTTACATTTAAGGCTCCAACTAATGATGCGATAATAGTTGCCGAATAGTCACTACCATTGCGACCTAATGTACAGGTTTTTTCTCGGGTATCTTTACAAATATAGCCGGTAATTACAGCTAACTTCCCATATTGCAGGTGGTTTTTAAGCTGGGCCCGACTTAAAGCATGATCTACCTCACAGGCTTGTTCGTTATCAATAACTAAAAAATCACGCGCATCAATTGAATTACTCGGACATATTTTTTCATTCAACGCAGCTGACAATAACCGTGCAGACCACAGCTCACCAAACGCTAAAATATCATTTCTATGTCTCACTAAATCCGAACTTAGCCACTGTTTAAGCTGCTCAATATCTGTGGCTAATAATTGTTTTAGCTGTTTGGCATTTTGCTCGGTGAGTAAGGTGCTTATAAGGGTTTGCTGTTGCTCTACTAATTCTGACAGCCATGGTGTTAGCGCATCAGCTAAATCAACCGTTTCAGTATTTTGGGCTAGGGCAAGTAGTGCAAACAAACAATCGGTTGTTTTACCATTAGCAGACACAACAATAATGTCGTTTAACTGACAATTTTGACGAATAATATCAAGCACACGCGCTATACATTGTGCATTGGCTAATGAGCTACCGCCAAACTTATGTACGTTATTAGCATGCTTGGCTAATTTGTTTTCAGGCATAGTATTACTCACCCGTGGGTGTGTATACTCTCTATTAAGGGCTGTATTTAATTCTGTCATTTGATACTCAATTGCATTTTTACTTAATCTCCTAGCCGCTAACTTTTTTGGCTCTGCGCTAAGCCATGCGTTAAGTCAGCTATAATATCCTCAACATCTTCAATGCCCACTGAAATTCTGACCAGTGCATTACTAATTCCCGCGTTGACGCGTGCTGATTCCTCCATGCCTCCGTGAGTCATGGTGGGCGGATGACTAATCAAGCTTTCTACCCCACCTAATGATTGGGCTAAGGTAAACAAGGAAATATTAGCAAATAATTTTTTCACTGCTTCAACGCCACCCTTAACTTCAAAACTTAACATTGCGCCAAATCCAGCTTGTTGTTTTTTAGCTATCTCATGGCCAATATGATCGCTAAAGCCTGGATAGTAAACTGCATCAATTGCAGGATGACCTTTTAGAAAGGCAGCAACTTGTTCAGTGTTTTCTTGATGTTGCTTTATCCGTACGGGTAATGTTTTTAAACCACGTAATGCCAAAAAACTGTCAAACGCACCGCCAGTAATGCCGATGCAATTTGCCCACCAAGCTAGCTCTTCACCTAATGACTGCGTTTTGGTGACCAAAACACCTCCGACCATATCGCTATGACCGTTGATATATTTTGTGGTGGAATGAATAACAATATCAGCCCCTAACCTTAATGGTTGTTGCAGCAAAGGAGACAAAAAGGTGTTATCTACAGCGACTAAGGCACCTACTTGATGACATGCTTTGCTGACCTCTTCTATATCAACTAAGCGTAACAGTGGATTACTTGGGCTTTCAAGTAACACTAACTTAGGCTTTTGCGCTAATGCTTGCGCCAGTGCTGCTTGGTCGTTTTGATCAACAACAATCAGTTTAAATTGCCCTCGTTTGGCTAAATGGGTAAACAAACGAAAACTACCACCATAACAGTCATGAGGAATCACCACTAAGTCGTCACTTGATAAAAGTTGACAAAGTAAAAGCACCGCTGACATGCCAGTATTTGTTACAATACCAACACTCCCTTGCTCTAAATCAGCAATCGCTTGTCCAAACGTTGCTCGGGTTGGGTTACCCGTGCGAGAGTAATCAAACTCGCGTTTGTCATTAAACCCCTTTAACGAATAAGTGCTAGATAAATGAATAGGTGCAACCACAGCCCCATGATGCAGATCGGAATTAATACCCGCTCTCACCGCTAAAGTAGTGGTATTAGTGATATTAGCATTTGACATGATCTTTCCCCATTGAGCTTCATTACAGTAGTAATAAAGTGGTTAAACTATTTGGATGTTTGGACGTCTATAACTCTAAACGGTTTGCTTATTTAGGTCAAGATATTTTAGACATCTAAACTTCTACTTGACTGAATTGCTGCATCCAGTAAAATCTATCTTATAACAATTTAAAATAGTGCATCACCTTGTACGCATTATTTACCAAAACAATTACTTAAAACAGATATTAAAACAGAGGAATTTGCATGGCTCAGTGGAATGACGAATATATTAATCCCTATGCCGAACACGGTAAAAAAAGCGAGCAAGTAAAAAAAATTACGGTATCAATTCCTTTGCGTGTATTAAAAGTGTTAACCGATGAACGTACTAGACGCCAAGTCAATAACCTACGTCATGCAACTAACAGTGAATTATTGTGCGAAGCGTTTTTACATGCTTTTACTGGCCAACCTTTACCTGACGATGAAGATCTGGCCAAAGATAATGATGAAAAATTACCAGCAAGTGTTCGTCGCATTCTTGAAGAAAAAGGCGTTACAGACTTTAGTGCTTATGAAGTAGATGAGGACTAAAGTTAACCACAACACATAAAAAAAGCCGTTAACATTGGCGTGTTAACGGCTTTTCTGATTTTTGGGTATAGCTTTAATTTACAAGTGGTATGGTTTACTTAAACGATGCACTGATTCAATAAAGTGACCCGCATGTTCAGGATTCACATCAGGGTGAATACCATGTCCTAAGTTAAATACATGGCCAGTACCGCCCTCACCAAATCCAGCTAATATTTTTGCTACTTCTTGTTCTATGCGAGGTAAAGGTGCATACAACATTGAGGGATCCATATTTCCTTGTAACGCTACTTTATCACCAACACGTGCTTTGGCATTTTCAATATCAATGGTCCAGTCAAGGCCTACTGCATCACAACCAGTAGCGGCAATATCTTCTAGCCACATGCCACCATTTTTAGTAAATAAGGTCACCGGCACTTGACGACCATCAGCATGACGCGTTAAGCCATCAACAATTTTTGCCATATATTGCAACGAAAAATCTTTATAATCGCGTGGCGATAATACCCCGCCCCAAGTATCAAATACCATCACCGACTGGGCACCAGCAGCAATTTGTCCATTTAAGTAAGTGATAACAGAGTCGGCTAACTTATCTAATAACAAGTGCAAACTCTGTGGGTCAGAAAACATCATTTTTTTGATTTTAGTAAAGGCTTTAGAGCTGCCCCCTTCAATCATATAGGTGGCTAAGGTCCATGGACTACCAGAAAACCCAATTAACGGTACTGAGCCGTTAAGTTCTTTACGAATGGTACGTACAGCATTCATCACATAACCCAGTTCATCTTCTGGATCAGGAATAGCGATTTTTTCAATATCGGCTTTACAAGTGATCGGGTTGGTAAACTTAGGGCCTTCACCTGTTTCAAAATACAAACCTAAGCCCATGGCGTCAGGAATGGTGAGTATATCGCTAAATAAAATAGCCGCATCTAATTTAAAACGACGTAATGGCTGAATGGTCACTTCGCAAGCAAATTCAGCATTACGACACAGCGACATAAAGTCTCCTGCGGTTGCTCTTAGTTCACGGTACTCAGGCAAATAACGTCCTGCTTGTCTCATCATCCAAACGGGCGTGTAATCTACTGGTTGCTTTAACAGCGCACGTAAATAATTATCATTTTTTAATTCTGTCACCAATAAACCCTCTAAATATAGCTATTAACTGTTTGCCCGCATTGAAATTAACCATTAATTGCGACAACGAACAAATTATGGCGGACATTCTAGCATTTGCTGTATTTTGAATCTATGCGCCAAATCAATTCCTTTTGCTCTAACTCATCTAGAGCAAGGTAAAAGATCATAGCTCGGATAGATGCCCAAGTGGTAATTGTTACCACAATCTAAAAAAATATTTCAACTTTGTTACATTTCATCTGAAAAGATGATTTTACTAACAATCAGTAACTTAGCTAACAGCCCTGCGCGTATTAGGCTTTATACGAAAGAAATCGTCGAGTTTATGCTCTATTAAAGTTGTTGCAGCAGCGAAAATGCTTTGTTATAAAATACCAGCACAAGCAAAGAAGCACCGATTAATAATAAAAATACTTCTAAATTCCAATAATAAGAATCTTGATTAACAAGACCATAAAGCGAGCATTTCAAGCCTTTCTCTTTGAGAAAGGCTTTTTTATTGCTATTGATTTATTATTCATTAATGGCAAGTAGTTATTTGTGCTTGATTCTAGGATTAACGAGTTTAAAAGATGAGAAGAACTTAATAAAAATAAGGTTTTGGGGATTATTTTTTGTAAACACCAACACTGGCTAACCACTCATATGCTTGCGCTATATCTTCACAGAACTGTGTTTCAACATTGGTAAGCACTTCATGGCTTGATTCCATTAAACTTCTTTGGATAGATAAACTGCAAATCACCACTTCAAATTTTTGGTTGTTTTGATTACCCCATTCATTTAATTCATCTATTTTTTCCCACATATCTGGGGTAGATAATTCCCAGCAAGACATGTCAACCAAACATCCCCAAGGTTTGTCACTAATTTGTTGTGCATGCTCTTTATACTCTTTACACAGTCTAGTCACAGTTTCTGTATTCCAAGCATCAAAACATTTAACAACCAAAGTTTGATGAATAACTTCTAGGGTAAAAGAGCCGTGTTCGTTCATATTATTTCTTCCACCAAATAAAAAAGCCCGACGGGGTAAACACCAATAAACTAAAACCAGACCACTTGCTGACTTCAATGCTAATTGTAGCCCTGTTTGAAGTCTATCGCCTCAAGTAGAACCAAGGAATAGCATATACCACTGCAAGGTGAGTATATACAATAAAGTAAAAGTATTTGCTAATCATGTATTAACCAGATAAATTTCATTTAACAATAAACCTAGAGAATAAATGATGAATAACCCACAGCGGGATGTAACCCTGAGATTTTTAGCTGAACCACAAGACGTTAATTTTGGCGGTAAAGTTCATGGTGGTGCAGTAATGAAATGGATTGATTTAGCCGCTTATGCGTGCGCTGCAGGCTGGAGCGGGCGTTATTGTGTAACCGCTTATGCTGGAGGTATACGTTTTGTTGCACCCATTCATGTTGGCAGCTTAGTTGAAGTAGAAGCAAAGGTGATCTACACAGGAAAATCATCAATGCATATCGCTTTAGAGGTCAATGCCTGTGACCCTAAATCATTGAATCGCAGATTAACAACGCACTGTATTGTGATCATGGTTGCTGTCGATCAAAACGGTCAATCTGAACGAGTACCGCAGTGGGTGCCACAAACCGATATTGATAAACAGCAACACGCCAGCGCGGTAAAATTAATGGATATGCGCAAACAAATTGGCGAAGAAATGCAAATTTTTGTTGAGTAGTGAGGGCTTAAAATGAAATATCTAATCTTTACGCTACTGTTTTTCGCCCTGATGTTAAGCAAGCCTAGCTATGCCTTAGGTAAATTGGGTCATCAAATTATTTGCCAACTCACCTTTGAACACCTATCTGAGAACCAACAGAACAAAATAACCAAGCTGCTCAATACCATGCCTAAAATGCACCGTGAGTTAGTTAATAGTTATAATTATCAAAAGCCTGACGCCGAAGTAACCTTTGCCAATGCTTGTACTTGGGCTGATGCTGTTAAACGTATTGAAAGTTATAAAAAATATAGTGCTTGGCATTATATGAATGTATCGCGTGAACATAGTACGATTAAGAAAGATGACTGTACACAAAACTGTCTTCCCGAGGCGATTTTGCATCATCAATTTATTCTCGCTAAAAACAAGCATAAAAATAAACTCACTTGGCAACACGCACAAGCGCTGCTTTTTTTAGGGCATTGGCTCGGTGATATTCATCAACCGTTACACATCAGTTTTGCTGACGACCTTGGCGGCAACAAGGTCAAGTTTTCTCATCTTGAAACTAAATGCAGCAACTTACATTGGTACTGGGATCAATGTATATTATATCGAGGCAAGCACAGTAAAACCAAATGGCTATCAACATTAAATGCGCAATGGAATCAACAATCTCAACCACCATGGCGTACCGCGCAAGTGTGGCAATGGGCCGACGAGTCATTCCAGTTAGCAAAACAAGCAAGTTTTAACTACTGTCAGTTAAATAAGCAACAGCGCTGTGAACAACCCAAAAGTAAAATAAAACTTCCGCCTGATTATCTAACACACTATCAACCCGTAATGGAGCAAAGGTTACTGCAAGGTGCGCAACGATTAACTCAATTACTAGCAGCAGTATTATAATATCTGAGCAAGGCTTGGCTATATTGCTATGTCAAAAATATCGAAAGCAAATATTATGCATATCAGTATTGTTAACATATAAAAGTAGGAAACTATCTAATGAGTAAACATATAGATAAAGCGGTTTCACTAGTTCATTCATCAAAAAAGTGGATGTCTTTTATTGTGCTTGTTCTAATGACCATAATTGTTGCAATAGCGATAGTTGAGCTTGGTATCATTCTATATTTAGATATATTCGACCCTACTGACGATGTGCTTTTTCTTGAAATTGATGAGCTGTTTAAAGTATTTGGTTTCTTTTTTATCATTTTAATCGGCTTTGAGCTGGTAGAAACAGTAGAAATGTATTTCAAAGACAACGTGATACATGCTGAAGTGGTGTTGTTAGTGGCCGTAATAGCGGTTTCTCGCAAAGTAATTTTGCTCGATTTAGAAAAATATGATCCCTTAGCCATAGTGGGTTTAGGTATTATTATCGTCGCACTAGGCGCTTGTTACTGGCTGATAAAGCACAGTGCTAAGAAAAACCCTAGGAACAGATAGCATCATCACTTACTAAGGCTTGGTTTTGTTACTTATTCTTAGCTTCAATCCATTGTGACATATATTTGGTGCTTTTGTGATGATGGTGATTAAGCATGCTACCGATGAAGTTATTTTGTCGGTGCGTGGTTAAGTCACCTAATAATGTTGTTAACCTTGCCGAAAATTTTAAAAAATGGCTGCGTTTTTCAAATAACAACTGAGCATTTTGCTGACCTAATTCACTCGCTCGTTGCCATAACTGATGATCTTGATAAAGCGTTACTGCGGCATCGGCAAGTGCTTGAGCGTCTTCAGCAATGGCTCCAGACCACCCTAGCTGAGTTTGCATACCTTCAGCACCTACCGCTGTGGTCACCGAAGGGGTCGCACATAACATCGCTTGTGCTAGCTTGCCTTTAATACCAGCACCAAAACGAAGTGGCGCTAAGCAAACACGTGCATTTTGCATCGCACTCGCCGCATCATCAACCCAACCTTTCACTAAAAATCCATTTTGTTGGTCATGCAACGCTGTCGCTTTAGGTGGAGGATATGCACCATAAATGAACAGTTCGGCTTTAGGTAATTGTTTGCGGATCAATGGCCAAACTTGTTGATTCAACCATAATACTGAATCCCAATTAGGGGGATGACGAAAATTACCTATAGAAATAAATCCTGCCCGTTGCTCATAACTAGGATTGCTTTGCGCTAGCTCATGGGAATCAAAAACAAAAGGAAGATAATGCAATAGCCTTGCATCAACGTTAAAAAGTCGAGTTAATAACTCGATTTCTTTAGGTGAAATCATCAAGGTGAGATCACAGCGAAAAATTGCCGCCACTTCTCGTTTCGCCAAATCAGAGCGAAGTAAATCAGTTTCATCCATAACTTGGTTTTTTTTATAAGCATTATGTCTTGCATGACGTAAACAAAATAAGTCTTCTGTATCTAAAATTCTTAATGCCTGCGGACAATGCTCGCTAACCCGCCAACCAAATTGCTCTTCCATCATAAAACGGTCAAACATCACTACATTAGGCTGTAGTGACTGTATAAAGCTATCAAAGCTTGAGCAATTGAGTTTTATGTCAACACAGGCATCAACTAGCTGATTAAGCTCTGCCATGTGATCTGTACGTTGCGCAGGGCTAGCAAAAGTAATTTGATAACCTTGTTGCTGAAAAAACTGCATCAACTGTAACATTCTACTGCCTGCTGCAGAAGAATTTGGCTCAGGCCATACATAACCAATAATGAGCAATGTTTTCATAAATGACCTCAACGGATAGAGCAAAGATATTAAAAAAGCCACCAGCAATATATTACTGATGGCTTTACTCGTATAAGCTATGTTTTATAGCTTAATTGGAAACACTAACAAACAAGCAAAAATTACTTAGCTGCTTGATCACCTACTTGAGGTGCTGCTTCACTTTTTTGAATTTCTAATAATTCAATTTCAAACTCTAATACTGAGTTACCCGGAATACGTGGTGGGTTACCATTAGGTCCATAAGCTAAATCTGATGGAATAGTAAATTTATACTTAGAGCCAACAGACATCAATTGTACGCCTTCCGTCCAACCTTTAATTACTCGATTTAACGGGAATACAGCTGGCTCACCACGATCATATGAACTATCAAAAGTTTCTCCGTTCAAAAAAGTACCTTTATAATGTACTTTAACGGTATCAGTTGCAGCTGGCTTATCACCTTCGCTTGCGGTAAGTACTGAATATTGAATGCCCGATTCAGTAACCATTACACCTTCTTTTTTAGCATTATCGGCTAAGAATTTTTGACCTTCGGCAAGACTTGCTTCAGATGCTTTAGCCGCCATTTCTTGTTGCTTAGCTTTCATGGTTTTATCTAAGTTAGTCAACAATGCTTGAATTTCTTCTTTTTCAATCAATGATTTGTCATTAATGCTATCAACAAAACCACGTACAATTAACTCTTTATCTAAAGCTAAACCTAGTTTGTCATGCTCAGCTAAATTACGTTGCATGTACATGCCAATTGATGCACCTAATCCGTACGCTTGTTTTTGTATTTCAGCTTCTAATACTGGGGCTTTTACTTCTTCTTTTTTAGCGCCTTCTTGACAACCAGCAACAGCAAATAAAGCAACAGCAATTAAAGTGGGTTTAAAAAATTTCATTTATTTCTCCGTTAAAACATCACAATTGGAGAATCCCCCAATCCATCTATCATTTTTGTTTTTTGTTCAACAATTTAAAAAAACGCCTTATACTAACTAGAAATGCGCAAATAAAAAAGACCTAATATGTTGCTTAATTTTACAAGCCTTAAAAAACAACCATTAACTATGTTAAAAACAGCATTAATCATGGCTCTCTGCGCCTTATTTTTACAGGCTTGCACACCTTCTTCAAGTAAACCCCTACAACGTTATCAACATTCTATTGAAGGCAGCTACGCAGGTGACATTTCTGATGATGGTAAATGGAGCGTCATTTCATCTATTCATCATGGCATTAGTGTTTGGGATCTTGAAAAAAACGCACTTGTGTATCAATGGTCTCAACAGCAAAATAGCAGTGACAATTTAGTGTTAGCGATTGATATTAGCCATACTAATAGCCACGCCATGACGGCCAGTCGTGAAAACTTTGCCCTGTGGAATATGAAAACGGGCCAGTCTGAAGGGTACTGGAAGGTGAGAGAATCTAATATTCGTGATATCGCCATCAGTAATAATGGTGATTACTTACTTATTGGCAAAGGCAATGGTACTGTGGTTCATGTTAGTGTTGATACAGGCAGGCGGTTAGAGTTTTTAGGGCATAAAGAAAAAATTAATACGGTTGATATGATGCCTAACGGCAGAGTTGCAATGTCGGGTGGCAATGATTTTATTGCTTATGTGTGGGATACCGAAACTGGTCAAGTCGTGTATCAATTTAATCATACCAGTAGAGTCTCTAAAGTCGCATTAGATAGTCTAGGCCGGTTTGCTTTTTCCGCTGACAGCATGAAATCAGCCCATGTTTGGGATCTTAAAACTGGTAAACTATTGACAACCTTACAAGGCACCAAACGCCATGAAGTATTTAGCACAGTGCGCTTTTCTCCCGATGGCAAAACTTTAGTCACTGGCGCAGCTAGCAGTAAAGTAAGTGTATGGGATATTGCTAATGGCAAACGTATAGCAAGTTGGCATGTTACACCAAAAGAAGCAAATCGCCCCACCGGAGCGGTTGTATATAGTATCGCTTTTAGCGATAATAACACCCTACTAACCGAAAGTTCATCGGGGTATGCTGAGCGTTGGGCTATTCCATTTTAACGGCTAACGCCTTAACGAGTGAAATTACTGAATGACAAGCAATAAGCAAGACGAAACTTACATTAACCTAATTGAAGAACGCATTAATGCGTTAGAGTCACGTAACCTTTTTCAGGATGATGTAATTGAGCAACTTAGTGAAGAGTTGGCCGTTCACCAGACGCTTATTTCTGAGCTGAAAGAGCAAATACAGTTGGTGGCAAACCGACTCAAAGATGCTGGCAGTGTCTCTGCTAGCAAAGATGAAGTTGAACCACCTCCGCCCCATTATTAGCCATCTCATTAATTGGCGTTTTTACGCCAACCTAGTCTTGTTAAAACCGCTCACTTAACTTTAACATCAGTGGCAATAAAATTAATCATAGTTTCAAGATCATAATTGTGTTTATATTGTTTAGTAAAATTTAATTGGGTTAAATCAGAGGAGTTTTTATGAAAAAATTTATTGGGGTTGTTATTGTTGGCATGTTACTCGCTGGCTGTGCACCTAAAATTGGTAGCGAAGAATGGTGTAATGCAATGAAAGAAAAGCCAAAAGGTGATTGGACCGCGACAGAAGCAAAAGATTTTACCAAACACTGTATTTTCTAAAAATAGCAAAGCGCTATCACTGAAATATCCTGCCAATAGTTAATCTGATAACTATTGGCATTTTAAACCATTAACTTCCTATCAAACCGCTTTCAGACTATCTAATAATTCGCTGGTTTATTCTTGTTTAAACACCCCAATCACTTGTTCATGTTGGCGTACTGCTTGTTCTATTTGTGGTTCACTTTGGGTCATTTGCTCACCACAGCTAACGCAGGTCACTTTTTCTACACCATCTTCTTTGGTTAATGCCATAGTATCTTGTGCTTTGCATTTGGGACAAATAGCCCCTGCTATAAATCTTTTTTTCTGCTGTTGTGCCATTTGACGGTGCTCTACTAAGTGAAATAAGTCTCGATATTCGCTATTTTAACTTGAATAGGCCCCCTAAGAAAAGCGACAATAGCGGGGTATTGTTTTCGCCTACCGCTATATTTGATTTACTTACTTGTTTTTAAGGAATAACCATTGATCATCGCCACTGATTTAAGCTTAGACAGAGGGGCAAAAAACCTGATCACCGCCTCAAGTTTTACTATCCACCCAAATCATAAGGTCGGTTTGGTTGGCAGTAATGGCTGTGGTAAATCATCCCTCTTTGCGGCATTACTTGGTGAATTATCACCAGATTCAGGCGATTTAAACTTACCCAGCAGTTGGTCTATCGCCACCGTTAAACAAGAAACACCGTCACTGGAACAGTCAGCGCTTGATTATGTCATGGATGGTGACAAAGAGTTTCGTCAACTTGAACAGCAATTAACCCAAGCACGACTTGACCATGATGGTAACTTAGAAGCGATTCTCATTAATAAAATTGACACTATTCAGGGTTATAGTCTCCCCGCTCGCGCAGGTGAGTTACTCCATGGTTTAGGCTTTTTACAACATCAATTAACCAACCCAGTG
The DNA here is from genome assembly GCF_040362745.1 of Colwellia sp. KU-HH00111. NCBI lineage: Bacteria > Pseudomonadati > Pseudomonadota > Gammaproteobacteria > Alteromonadales > Colwelliaceae > Colwellia > Colwellia sp. KU-HH00111. Next base: position 295,997 of record NZ_BAABWO010000005.1, read on the forward strand.
AAAGACTTTTCTGGTGGTTGGCGAATGCGTTTAAACTTAGCGCAAGCCTTGATAAGCCGAGCAGAGTTATTATTACTTGATGAACCCACTAACCATTTAGACCTAGACGCTGTTATTTGGCTACAACGCTGGCTTAAACGCTTTACCGGTACCTTAGTACTTATTTCTCATGACCGTGATTTTCTAGATACGGTGATTGGACAAATTTTACATATTGAACACCAACGCGCCAAATTATATAGCGGCAATTACACCGCCTTCGAACGGCAACGCGCCGAGCACTTAGCCCAACAAGAAGTTCAATATCAAAAGCAACAAAAAGAAGCGGCACACTTAACCGCATTTGTTGACAGGTTTCGCGCAAAAGCGAGTAAAGCTAAACAAGCACAAAGCCGATTAAAACGCTTAGAGAAGTTACCCAATTTAGCGCCGGCGCATGTCGACAGTCAATTTACCTTTAGCTTTGAACCGCCAGAAAGCCTACCTTATCCGTTATTATCGCTCACCGAGAGTCAATGTGGCTATAACAATGACACCATCATATTAAATGAGGTTGGTTTAACCTTAGTACCCGGAAGTCGCATCGGTTTACTAGGACGCAATGGTGCAGGTAAATCAACCCTGATCAAATCTCTGGCCGGAGAAATCGCCTTGCTTAATGGCGAGCGTTATTGCGCCCAAGAATTAACCATTGGTTACTTTTCACAACACCAATTAGAGCAATTACATAGTGGCTCTAGTCCTGTTGATCATATTCTTCGCACTAAGCCACAACTAGGCGAGCCTCAAGCAAGAAGCTTTTTAGGTAAGTTCGGTTTTAGTGGCGATCAAGCATTAGAAGCAGTCAACAATATGTCAGGTGGAGAGAAAGCCCGATTAGTGCTAGCCTTAATTGTTTTAGAAAAACCTCAACTGCTGCTACTAGATGAGCCAACCAACCATTTAGATTTAGAAATGCGCCAAGCCTTAGTTATGGCGTTACAAGATTTTGGTGGCGCCATTATATTGATTGCTCATGATCGGTTTCTATTAGAATCATGTGTTGATGAATTCTATTTGGTAGCAAATGGCTGTGTTAGTGATTTTAGTGGTGATATAGATGATTACCAGCAGTGGCTTAATGATGACAAAAAACAGAGCCAGTCAAACTCTAAAAGTGCAAATAACCCAAGCGATAGCAATCTTGTAGAAAAAGGCCTAGACAAAAAACAATTACGTCAACAGCAAGCTGAACTGCGCAAACAATCAGCACCACTTCGTAAAGAGGCTGATAAGCTAGAGAAAAAGATCCAACAATGGCAAGCACAATTAGCACAAGTTGAAACCTTACTAAGTGATAGTGATATTTATCAAGGTGAACGTAAAGCGGAATTAACCACTCAGTTAAAGCTGCAAGCAACCTTAAAAGACGCTATTGAAGAAAATGAAATGCTCTGGTTAGAGTTAGCCGAACAAATTGAAGACATCATGGCATCAAGCAATTAATTTTTGGTCTACACTGTAATAAGTATCATGATAAAGAAAAGAGAACATTATGCGAACTAAACTAATATCACTCATTTTTTTACTACTGAGTAGCTTTCCTGTGCTTAGTAGCGATCTTGAACTGGGTATTTACCAGCTAAATCGTGGTGAATTTCATGCTGCTATTGAACAGTTTCGTCCTTTAGTAGCTGAAGGTTATGCACCTGCCCAGTATCAAATGGCTGTTGTTTATCAAAAAGGTTATGGTGTTGCTAAAGACGGCATGAAAGCATTAGCACTTTTTGAGTTAGCCGCTAATCAAAACTATTCTGATGCTCAATTTGAACTGGCACTCATTTATAGCGAAGGTAAGCTCGTTAAACAGGATCTAAAAAAAGCCTATGAGCTAACCCATAAGGCGGCAAAAAAAGGCTTAGCGAGTGCACAGTTTAATCTAGCCGTTATGCTTGCTAATGGCACCGGCGTTGCTCAAGATGACTTCAAAGCATCGCGGTGGTATCAAAATGCTGCCGATCAAAATTACGCGTTAGCGCAATATAATCTGGCCTTACTTTACAGTGAAGGAAAAGGCGTAGCAAAAAGCCATGAAATGTCACTAGTTTGGAATACCATCGCCAGTTGGAATGGTTATCCTGATGCCGATAAAAGCCGGTTAATTGATGAGCAAGCCCTCTCTAAAGCTAAAATAGAAGTCGCCTTAGAGAAAGCCAATCGTATTTATAGTAAAATTTTAGAACAAGAAAAAATTAAAGCAGAAATGGCTAAAAAGAATGGCTTGTATTGATCTAAATCATTCTCGTAAATATTCTGACTTCTTATACTGGTTATATTAAAAAAAGGAGTCTGTCATGAACTTATTTTCTATGTTGATTAATGATCCAGTTGTTATGTTTTCTTTTGGTGGATTAGCCATTATGTTAGGGATATGTACTTACTATGTTTATTATTTTATTAAGCATATCAAAGAAGGCGCTTAACCTTAACATTTTAGCCTTTTTAAAGACCAACATACTTAACCTTGCTTAGTGGCTAACTCTTAGCCACTTGCAGCCCCTTACTTCAAAAAAATCACTAAATGTTTCATCGTTTAGGCGTCAAACGATCCCAGAAAACTTGTATTGAACCACCACGATAGATTGACTTTTCAGTCATAAATATATCTACTTGACTTAATACCAACAAAGAAAGCGAGCCCCCTATTTTTAAGGCTCATTTAATCCCAAATAAGAAACTATGATTATTCCAATAGACCAATTAAGCCAAGATACCTTAACCGCCATAATAAAAGAATTTATTTTAAGAGAAGGCACAGACTATGGTGCTGTTGACGTTTCTGAAGCAGAAAAAATCACCCAAATACAACAACAATTACAACTTGGTAGCGCTGTTTTAGTTTATTCTGAGCTACATGAAAGCGTAAATATCTTACCTAAAGACCAATTTACTCAAAACGGTTTGCCAGAGTAAGTGCACACTTAAAACAAATACCCATAACTAAAAAAATAAGGTATACCCCAATGGACAACTTCATTATTGAATTTAAAAATGCGTTCAAGCCAGAATATTGCCAGCAATTAATCAAGAAATTTGAGCACAGTCAAAATAAAAAAATAGGACGCACCGGCTCGGGTGTTGATAAAACCAAAAAAGACAGCCTAGACTTATACCTTGCTAATGAACCTGACTGGCAAACAGAACGTAATACCATCGCTCAAACAGTACTCAAAGCGACAGTTGAATACGCTAAAATGTATCCTTTCATTTTAACAGGGGCAGTTTCTCCTTCTATTCAAGATCCTAGCTCTGGAAAGTTAAAGCCATTGAGTTTTGAAGATACCCGTCAAATGAATGATGCCCAAATAGAGCAACTGGTTTCTTATATTTATACTATTGACGATATTAACATGCAACGTTACACCAAAGGTCAAGGCGGTTATCACCATTGGCATTCAGAACACTTTCCCCACCCTACTGATCCCAGCCAACGTTCATTGCACCGAGTATTGTTATTCTTAGTTTACTTAAATGATATAGAAGAAGGTGGTGAGACTGAGTTTTTTTACCAGCAAGCCAAAATCAAACCCACTCAAGGGAGTATCGTACTCGCACCGTGTACCTTTACTCATACTCACCGAGGAAGCATACCCAAATCATCGGATAAATACGTACTCGCCTCTTGGATAATGTTCAATAACGCTGACAAATTATATGCTCAAGCGACACAGTAGTTAACTCAATTATCGTAAACTTTCCGGTGAGCTTTAATGACTTGTTGCCAAGGAATATCTTGATTGCCTAAACTAAGAAAATCAGGGTTTAATAGGCTCTCTCTTTTATTGTAACTTAAGGGGTTAAATTCACTGTTGATAATGGTGCCTCCTGCTTGTTCTAAAATGCACTGGCTAGCGCCCGTGTCCCACTCACCAGTTACGCCAACTCGCAAATAACAATCTGCGCCCCCTTCGGCAATCAAGCAGTTTTTTAATGAGCAGCTTCCTAACGCTACATAATCGAAATCATAAGCTTTATTTAAATATTGTCCCATTAGATCTAGCTGTTGACGTCGACTTATGGCGACTTTTATAGCACGGTTTTGTTGGTATTGTGCCACTTGAATTTGACGGCTGGATTGACTTGGGATGTACGGTTCGTTGGCATTGGCATGACATTCTTTGAAAGCGCCTAAGTTATTTTGTGCGTAGTAGGTTAAATGGTGATCTGGGGCATGTATAACCCCAATACTTGGCCAACCATTATCAATTAGCGCTATGTTAACCGCGAAATCACCACTGCCTATGATAAACTCTCCCGTGCCATCAATTGGGTCAAGTAGCCAATATTTTTGCCAATGTGCCCGCTTTTCTAAAGGGACAGTACCGACTTCTTCAGAAATAATTGGGATATCAGGCGTTAACGTTTTCAATTGATCCATCAAGATGTCATTCGCAGCTATATCGGCACTCGTTACCGGACTATCATCGGCTTTTAGTTCAGAAGAAAAGTTTTGATTTTGGTAATACTTCATTACCTCAACACCGGCTTTTCTTGCACTTTCAACGGCTATGTTTAATAACTTTTCATCAGACATGCTACTCATTCCTGATTGGCTAACTGGCTTGGGGATAAATGGTCAATCAATAACATCAGCGCCGCGATACTACGCGCTTCTTGGAAGTCAGGCTGTTGCAATAACGCTTGGTATTCTTTAATAGGCCATGGTACTACTTCTAGTGGCTCAGGCTCATCGCCTTCAAGCTTAGATGAATACAAATCACTGGCAATAAATATATCCATTTTGGCGTTAAAAAAGGCGGGTGCCATCATCACTTGAGAAAGGTGATGAAACTGATTAGCCCCGTAAAAAATCTCTTCTTGTAACTCTCTATTGGCTGCTTGTTCAGGTAATTCACCTGAATCTATAAGCCCTTTTGGAAAACCTAATTCATAACTGTGGGTGCCTGCACAATATTCACGCACTAGCAAAAGGGTGTGCTCATCAAGCATTGGTACAATCATGACAGCGCCGTTGCCAGCACCGACCATACGTTCATATTGCCGCTCTACACCATTACTAAAGGTTAATGCGAGTTGCTCAATAGTAAACAATCGGCTGTTAGCCACTTGTTTTTGACCATTAATTTTAGGTAATTGATTTTTCCCTGTCATAAGCTTGCATATTTCATTCTACATAACGTTATAATGACACGATAATCATCATTTATGGAACCTCTAAATGCTCAATTGGTCAGAAATTTCTACCGTGTTACTCGATATGGACGGTACTATTTTAGATTTACACTTCGACACCCATTTTTGGCTGGAACATTTTCCGGTGCGCTATAGTCAACAACATAACATAAGCGTTGCAGAAGCCAGAGCAAAGCTTGTAGGCCACTATCATGAGATTGCAGGCAGTATTGAGTGGTATTGTTTAGATTATTGGAGTGAATTTACTGCTATGCCAATTGCTGAAATCAAGCGTGAAGTGCAACATTTGATTCAGTTACGCGAAGATGCTGACGAGTTTTTAACAGCACTCAAGCAAAGCGGTAGAGCAGTCATTTTAGTGACTAACGCGCACCCTGATGCATTATCATTAAAAATAGAACGCACCCAATTAGACAAGTATTTTGATGAGCTTTATTCAACCCATGAATTTGGCGCAGTAAAAGAATCACAAATATTGTGGCAGAAGTTACAAGCCAAACAAGGATTTGAGTTAGACAAGACATTATTTGTTGATGACAGTTTACCCGTGCTTCGCTCTGCACAAAAATATGGCATTAAACATATATTAGCGGTAGAAAACCCTGATAGTCAAAAGCCAGCAAATTCGTTTACTGACTTCCAGTCAATTTCAGATTATCGACTATTGACCCAGGATATTTTAGCTAACCCGATAAGCAATGAGTAGAAGAAAGCGCCTAAAGCATAACCATTAGAAATATAAACGGTAGCGCCCTTGACTATCTTTTTTCCCTAAAAAAGGTAATACATCGTTAAGGGCTCGAGGAAATTTAGCCCCTGGTTTTAAATAGCCATTACCTGACATTTTGCCATTTGGTCGCATCAAGGCGTTAAATGTCAAACCGAGATCATTATTGGGTAATATATTCAGTGACAAAGCCCCTTTTTCACAAGCAATATCTGCCTGTAAATTTCCTAGTTTAACCTTTTGCTCTAGGGCTTCAACTCCAGCTTTTGTCCATTGTGCTGTACCATTCACCGCACTACACCGAGACCCTTTACTCAAATCAAATTCGGCATTAGCCAAGTTCAGCTCAACGTCGCCTTGCGCTGTTATAGGTAAAGGTAACGGCAGTTTTTGCGCTATGTTATTGGCCTTAACCACAGCGTTCAACTGGCTAATTTTGGCTTTTTGCTGCGACAGGGTCAAGGTAAATTCCCCCTCAGGCCCAGCAACAAATGAATCACCAAAAGTAATTGCCAACTGAGGCTTCAGGGTAAATAACGACCAAAAACTCAACTGAGCATTAAGGCTTTTAATAGCGATGTTATCAACAATAAGCTGCTCGACATCTGTTTGCCAAATCGTACCCGTCACCCCATAAACACCGATATTTTTCGGGAGCTTAACTTGCTTTAACAACACGGTTGTTGGTAAGGTTGCGATTAAAAAAACGATATAACTTAGTATAAAAATGCCACCAATGTAGAACTGTTTTTTCATTTATTATCTCTGCTGAAATGCTTAATTATTTTAAAAATAGCGGGTTTATAGCTTAGTGAACTGCAATCGACGAACACGAACTTCGCCCGGGTTATCACCTTGGGTTAAGTCTATCGCTTGAACTTCTATGCCATCATTGTTGGCTAAACCTTCTAACCACACCAATAACTGGTTAAACGGCGCACTATCAATCCATACTTGTAGACTATCACCTTGTGGCTGTAAACGGGTAATCGTCAATTGTTGTTGTTCTGCAGTACGATTGACAATACTTGATAAACTACCTCGGCTTTTACTGCCACCGGTGCTTGTTTTCAACCCTTGATAACGTGCAGTATTTTCACTCACCCATGTCAGTAATGCTTGACGATTAGCCAAGGTTTTCTCGGTTTTCGCTAAATTGTCATTGAGCGGCACCCATATCAGACTATAGAGAAAAAACACCGACACACAGACACCCGAGATAAGCACTAAACGCTGTTCTCGTATATTCAGACCATGCCACCATGCTTTTATTGATGCTAAGTTCATTATGAGCCTTTCCTGTTAGTTTGCTTGTTACTGATACTAAAAGAGCCGGTAACTTTTTCACCTTGGTTATTTTGTGCCCCTTGTTTTACGGCAAAATTAGCGGAGTTAAGCGCACCTTTAAAGCGTTCAAAATGCTGATAATCGTCGGCAATAGCCTGTAAACGTAACTCTTGTCTATTACCATCAAACTTTAACGATTCAGGTTTTAATGCAGGTACTTTGGCAAAAGCGGGCTGAATTTTTTCCATCATGGTTAAAAAGCCTACGTGTTCGCTAGTGCCGCCAAGCTGTGATATTTTTCGGCTCAACTGCGATTTAATTGTCCCAATCCGTACTCTTTTCGCTTGCGGAAACACCTGCTGATAACGCTTGATAATTTGCGCTTCAACTTGTGCTTGTTGCGAAGATAGTTGCCATAACTTTGCACTTTTATACCCAACATTTAATAGCAAAGCACATGCTGCAAAGCCAGCCACCCACAACCAATTACTGACATTTTTTGAGCGGCGTTCAGTAATTTTAAACTCACCTTGTAGCAAGTTAAACTTAGTGTGCTGCCTTTGTTGTGCAAGTAACGCTAGTGGCAACTCTTCTTGTTCCATAACCACAGTAAAACCTTCAGGCGACGAAGCTTGGTCACAAAAAGGTAATGCTGAATAGGCGTTAATAACAATGTCATCTGCTGACGCTGTTTTACTGTCTTTATCTGACGTTGATAACCCTTGAGTTAACACAAACTGCCAAGCACTGCTATCAAGTGTGCCACCCTGCCACTCACCTTGGCGGACAATTATTTGAGTCTCATGAGTTTGAACATTGTCTGGTTCAAGCGCAATAGCACTCCATTGCCCTGCTACATAAGGCATTGCTAGGGTATCAGGTAACATGGTTTTTGTATCAATGCTCGCTGCCGAGAGCCACGCTTGCCATAATTGCATTTGTGCCCGCTCAATCACAGCAACAAAACAGTTTTTATCGTCAATCTGAGCAATATCAGCATAAGCAAAAAACAACTCATCAACATCTTGTGCTAGTTCATCTTCAAGCATGTAAGGCACAGCAGAGCGCATAGCGCGCTGTGATTTTGTTGGAACCGTTAACCGCTTCAACAGTACATCTGCGCCAGGCACAAACACTTTCACTTCACGTTGTTGGGCTTTTTCTGTTAAGTCATTTAACTGCTCTGCATGGCCTAATTTACCACTAGCAATGATTTCTTGCTCAACTGAGCTAAATATCAACCAAGAGATTTCATCTTGAGCTTGACTACCTAGGCGTATGTATAAAATTTCGGCCATTAATTGCGTCCTACGGTGCGACTGATCACATCAATTTTGTTGTTGTTGGTTACTTTCATTATCGAGTTCATCGCAAAAAAACTGTTATTAAAGTTTGCGCTAGCTTTTAGTGTAAAGTATTCGCTATCAACTACAAACTGATCTTTTTTGTCATTAAAGTTTTTAAGCTGTACTACCTCGGGTAAATTATAAAAGTCTTCAATAGTTGCAAAACCTTTTTCTCCCCTGGCATTTAATATATCTTGTGCAACATCGAGTGTTGAACCTAATAACGCTTGTAATAATTCCGGCTGCTCTTCATCAAGCGTGTTAATGTTTACTTGGTGCATATCCGTCGCTGGAATAACACAGACATATGGCGTTATTGCCTCAATAATTTTCGGGGTAAAATGTTCAACCACTCTTAACTCATTAACACTCGCTAGATAATAATTTGCCGCTAGATAAGGAAATTCTCGCGATGCGTAATCATTGTCTTCTGCACCACCAGCACTGCTGATTGTGCTATCACCATCAAGAAAATCAGTGAGGGCATCAGCCATAGATTCGGCTTCAAATTGACTGACATTATCGAGTTGTAAATTCATCAACAATGCTTCAAAGGCAAGCCGCGCTGGTACTTTTTTGGCGTCCTCTCGGTTACGTCTGTTACCGCCATCACTCCCTTGTTTACTTTTCAGCGGAGCGCGCAATGCATTAAGGTTTAAACAGCTTTGCAAATCTGTTATCTCCCCCGATATTTCACCAAAATCAACAGGGAAGGTGGTTTCACCTTGTGCCCAAACCTGTCCTAAATGAGTGGTTTTAGCATCCTTTTGAAATGCCGAAATCAGTACTCTCTTGGTAAACGCTTCAGCGCCCATTGCATACCAATATGCTTGCTGATTAAAAATAATGTTGGCACTACGTTGCATTTGTATTTGTAATCGTGCAGTCATTTGACTGGCAATAACCGCACATAAGGCAACAATTAACATTACCGTGATTAAGGCAACACCTTTTTGCTTCATGGCTATGTGTTTGGCTTTAAAAAAAATCACCTGCTTGCACCTGCGCCCTTACTTAGTGATTCTCCACTTCCAGCCACTAGAAACTGACGACGAATAACGCCATAATCTTTGGTATTTACTTCAATGGCAATGGCGCTAGGTAGCGTATTACTCGGCCATATCTCTTGCCATTTTTTACCATCATAATATTCAAAGTTTAATTCGGTAACGTCACTGATCAATGGTCGTACTTTTGGCTCTTCGCCCACCACAGAATCAACAAAATTATAATGTAAACGTTGCAAGGTTTCGTCGGTTAAACGATAAGCCACTGCTTGCATATCACTACGCGGAAGCAACAAACCGGGGTTAGTCCAACCGTGGCGCACAAAAGCAATCGCTTGCTCTTGTGATGAAAAACTATCACTGGCACTTTGTATTAAGCGCTCGCTTGGCGCTTCACCATTAAGGCGCATACTTCGACGTGCAATTTGAGTAAGATCTCTTTCAATAAGAATAAAAGCTCGTTGTAGTTCATTTTGTCTTTCGCTCTGTTTTTTTGCGCTGGCATCACCTTTTAAAACAGAATCAAATATAGTGAAACTGGCAAGGCTAATCAGTGAGAAAATAGCAATGGCAATCAGTACCTCTAACAAGGTAAAACCTTTATTGCATGGCTTGCAAAATGCCTGTCTGTTGCTTTCGTTAGCGCTCAACATTATTTTTCCGTCTTAGAAACATAAGTAGTTAAACTGGCCACCGCTAATTCGTCATCTAGATTAAGTCTTACTTCCATTACGATAGCACGCATATCATTATTGGTAGTTTTCATCACTTTTTGTTGCCAAAACCAAGGTCTGCCTGCTAACTCTACTTCGCCTTTGGCATTGTTTTTTGGCGGCCATGTGTCGACTAAACTCGCCGATACCAGCTGGTTAGAGGCTACCCAGTTGGCAAACATTTTTGTCTCAAGATGCCCCATATTACGCGCATTGTTACTAGATGCCCCCAATAATGCCAAACCAGCAATTGAAAACACCGCCATAGCTAGCATGACCTCAATCAAAGTAAAACCACGCAAGTTGGCTACGCTAGTATTGCGTTTTTTAAAGGTTAAACCACTAATCATCGAGTGTGGGTCCTTCAACGGTTAACGGTATGCTGTATATCCCGGTAACACGATACGCAAGTAACGATAATTCTTCGTACCTTAGTGAATTTTCATCAAATTTAAAGGTTAGGCTAAAAGGAGTAATATCACCTCCAGAAAGAATATAGACTTGTGGGATTAGCAGCTTCTCTTGCTCGCTTTGTTTCTCTCTTTCTATGGCATCAAATGAAAGGTACTCTTCGTCTTGCTCTTTAAATGTTGAGGAGTCGAACAGCAGAGGCTCTTCAATGGGCAAATCATCTAAGCGCAGTTTTAACACCATGTTTTCTGGTAATTCTTTTCCTGCTAGCCAATCTTGCTCTGATAATTCACTCCACTTAACACCATCATAACCTAAAAAACGGTAACTGTTTTCATCAACATATAAGCCCAATTCAATGTTGTTGAGCAAGCCATAACTGGCTGCGCTTTCAAATAACTGCGCAAATTGGTAACTTTCTTTTTGCAAGCTGTCTTCAGGACGCTTGCCTGAAAAGTTAAACTGCACACTTGAAATAATTAAACCAATGAGTGCAATCACCACTAACACTTCAAGTAAAGTGAAGCCGTTAATTTTGCTTGTTGATTGGTACTGGCTTTGCATGCTGTTCACTATACTCTCTGATCTTAAGCTAACGTAAGATTCCCCTTTAAGCTGTAGCGTTCAATTGACAGAAAAAGCACGAAGTTGACGTCAGTCAATGCGTACTTTTGCCACCTAAATTGGGTTTTACAGCAACAAGGTGAACTTTACTATTGGTAGTCGCCTAAATTCCAATTACCAATATCATCTTCAGTGCCAACTTCACCATCAGGACCTGAACTAAACACATCCATTTTACCATTTTCACCTGGATTCAATAAAATATAATCATTTCCCCAAGGGTCTTGAGGTAAACGCTTTACATAACCTTCATCAGGAAAACGACGCGGTAACGGCTCAATATCAGTTTGAGTCGTTAAGGCTTCTAAGCCTTGCTCAGTAGTTGGATAGTCGTTATTGTCTAACCGATACATGCTAAGAGAATTTTCTAAAGCGGTAACATCTTGCACCGCTTTTTGTAATTTAGCGGTATCTTGGCTGCCCATTAAGTTAGGCACAACCACACTCAACATCATACCTATGATAACGATAACCACCATCACTTCGAGTAGAGTAAAACCTTGCATACTTTTGTGTGTATTTTTAACCATAATACTTCCTAACAACTAATTAACTTAAATTTGATTTTGTAGAGCGGCATTAGCCGCCTACAAAGGTGTTTAATTTCAATATTGGCTCAAGTATCGCCATAACAATAAATAATACGACTCCCGCCATCACTACCATTAATGCTGGCTCAAATGCCTTTAACGATATATTCACTAAGGCTTCAAATTCCTTGTCTTGGTTGTCTGCCGCTCGGCCTAGCATTTGTTCTAATTGACCACTTTTCTCGCCACTTGCAATCATGTGCAACATCATTGGCGGAAATAGTTTTGTTTGCTCCAAAGACAAACGTAAGCTAGAACCTTCTCGCACTTTATCAGCCGCAAGTCGCACTTGTTGTTTAATGTATAAATTGTCCAGTACTTCACCTGAAATCTTCATACTTTCCAATAAAGGCACCGCACTCGCTGATAAAATACTTAATGTTCTTGCAAAGCGAGCGGTATTAAGACCTTTAGCAACTTTGCCAATACCGGGTAATTCAATAACCCTCTGATGAAAAGCCATCTCAAATTTTGGTTTTTTCAATAATTCAGTAAACAACAACATGATTGCCGCAATGACTAACACAATATGCAAGCCATAGTTTTGCAAAAATTCGCTACTAGCGATAAGTAATTTAGTAGAGCCGGGTAAGTTTGCCCCCATATGCTCAAACTGGCCGACAATTTGTGGTACTACCTTAGTAAGCAAAATAGCGATAACGCCAATCGCTACAACTGTCATAATCACCGGATATACGAGGGCTTGAATCAATTGTGACCGCATTTGTTCACGTTGTTCGGTATAATCTGCTAGCCTGTTTAATACTTTATCTAAGTGGCCTGATTTTTCACCCGCAGCTACCATGGCGCGATATAAACGGTTAAATACTTTAGGGAATTCCGCCATACTTTCGGCCAATCCGTAACCTTCAGTAACCTTGGTGCGCACTCCCATAATCATACTTTTAATACGATTTTTTTCACCTTGCTCAGCGACCGCCATTAAAGATTCTTCCAAGGGCAAACCTGACTCAACCAATGTCGCTAGTTGACGGGTAATCAAAGCTAATTCTGCCGGTGTTACTTTACCCTTATCTTTGCGGTTTCCCGGTTTCCCTGCTTTACCTGAAGCTGATTTTTTGTTGCCAAGGGTGGGCGCGACTTCAATTGGCATTAAACCTTGCTCGCGCAATAACGCCCGTGCTTGTCTTGGCGTATCGCCTTCAATAACGCCTTTTTTTGTTTTGCCTTTACTATCTACGGCTTGGTAATCAAATGCTGCCATGGGTTATTAATCTTCTCGCGTTACACGCAATACTTCTTCTAAGGTTGTGACTCCTGCCATGACCTTGTCAAAGCCATCTCGACGAATGGAGGCGGAGTGTTGGCGAATGTACTTCTCGATAGCTTGTTCACCATGACCATTGTGAATAAGTTCGCGTATTGCATCATCAACGATAAGCAATTCGTGAATACCCGTACGACCACGATAGCCTTTAAAGTTACACTCACTGCAACCTTTAGCGCGATATATTTTTTGTTGGTTGTCAAATAGATCATTGGTGGATAAACCCAGTAATGCGCATTCTTCTTCATCAGGCAAGTGACTTTCACGACAATGAGGACAAAGAGTTCGCACTAATCGTTGGGCAAGCACACCAAGCAAACTTGATGACAGTAAAAATGGCTCAACGCCCATATCTTCCATACGAGTAATAGCGCCCGCAGCGGTATTAGTATGCAAGGTTGATAAAACCAAGTGCCCGGTTAAACTGGCTTGCACGGCGATTTGCGCCGTTTCTAGATCTCGAATCTCACCGACCATAACCACATCTGGATCTTGACGTAAAATCGCGCGTAAACCACGAGCAAAGGTCATATCAACTTTGGTGTTGACTTGTGTTTGACCTATGCCTTCGATGGCAAATTCAATGGGATCTTCAACCGTTAAAATATTACGTTCTTTTTCATCAATCTGGGTTAAGCCAGCATACAAGGTTGTACTTTTACCTGAACCAGTAGGCCCAGTAACTAATATAATACCATGAGGTTTTTCAATGACTTGGCTAAAAGCATGACGATTGCTATCAGTCATCCCTAATTCTTCAAGATCGAGCTGCGCTGCATTTTTATCAAGTAAACGTAACACCACGCGTTCACCATGCCCTGTTGGCATAGTTGAAACCCGAACATCCACCGCACGGCCACCAATACGTAATGAAATTCGGCCATCTTGTGGGATGCGTTTTTCGGCAATATCGAGTTTAGCCATGACTTTAATACGTGACACTAATAATGAGGCAAGTTTACGATTGGGTTTAAGCACCTCGCGTAAAACACCATCGACACGAAAGCGTATTTGCAGTGCATTTTCAAAGGTTTCAATATGAATATCACTGGCATTTTCTTTAATGGCCTCGCTCAGCATTGCATTGATAAGCTTGATAATAGGCGCATCGTCTTCGTTTTCTAATAAGTCTTCACTTTCTGTCATTTCATCAGCAAGCGAGTACAAGTCAACTTCGTTACCAATATCTTCCATCATTTGCTGCGCTTCTGATGAGTCACGTTGATACGCTTCAGTGAGCAACAATTCAAATGAAGCAACATCTTGCACGTCAAATCTAAACGGTGCTTTGATGATGCGACGTACTTCTAATACGCTTTCTAGGTTAATATCAGCTAAACAATGCAAGACATAACCAGACTCATCTTTACTTAGCAATACACTGTAGCGTTTGGCAAAGGCAAATGGTAACCGCCAAGCGACAGCAGCATCTTCGCTGTCATCAAGGGCGTCTAACCCTTCTGTTTCTAGGGCGTCAACTTGTTCTTCAGCTAATTCAGTCGCTTCTTTAATTTCCTCAAGCATTAGTCAATCTTCTCTTGTAAAGACGTTTGGTCAATTAGAGTTTGCGTAGCAGCGCCTGCTTTCTTGGCTTTTATTGACTCTTGATAATCATCAAACGTAGGAGGCAATACTAATTTATCATTCCACTGAGGTAAAATAGGCAAGTTCTCATCACTCATTAGCGATAAGCCTTCCTCTTGCTTTCGCAACTGTTCCGCACGTATAAAATTGTATTTCTCTTTGGCCATATTATCCATGGTCGAAGCATCGGTGATAATGGTTGGGCGAAGGAAAACCATTAAATTACGCTTGCGGGTACTAGTTGCCGTTGATTTAAATAAATGTCCAAGCAGTGGAATATCGCCAAGTAGCGGTACTTTTTGCACACTTTCTTGTACGTCTTCGTCAATCAAGCCACCTAAAATAACAGTTTGACCGCTTTCAATCATCACGGTAGTTTTAATTTCACGCTTATTAATAGAAATATCAACGCCGGTAGCGCCACTCACTGAAGACACTTCCTGTTCAATGGTTAATTGCACACCGTCACCTTCATTGATTTGTGGTTTAACTAACAGCTTAATACCCACCTCTTGACGCTCGACAGTTTGAAAAGGATTAGCGTTATTACTGCCGGTTTGCGAGCCAGTAATAATAGGCACTTCTGCACCAACTAAAAAGTAAGCCTCTTCGTTATCTAAGGTAGTAATGCTAGGCGTTGCTAAAATATTAGAATCGGTATCACTACTGACCGCTTGTACAATCGCGCCCCAATCATTTTTCATGATACCAAACATGCCGCCACTGACGCTGCCTAACACTTGCGCTAATAAGGTATAGTCACCTTCGGTATCGTTCTGGTAAAAGCCTTCTTTAATCAGTACGTTATCACTATTATATTCGGCGGGTACATAATCACCCTTCTTTGATTGAGCTGCTTCTGCCGCGCCAGCAATTGATGATATCGGCGCAGTACCATTATTAAACTGGGTAAAGCCACCTTGCTCGCTGTACCACTGTACACCAAGCTGCGCACCATCGGTTTCAAATACTTCAACAATAATAGCTTCTATATGCACCTGTGCCCGAGGCACATCAAGTTGACGAATAACCTCTTCTAACGAGCGCATCATATCTGGCTGACCGGTAATAACTAGAGTATTGGTCGACTCATGTGCCTCAATGCTGGTGTCGGTTTTTGATTTAGTCTTAGCTCTTGTATTGGCCGTTCCTTCTGAGGCAATGGTTTTACTTACCCCTTGAAGTACTTTAACCAGATCTTGGGCTTTTGAATATTTAAGATAATAAACCCGAGTATTACCGCTGGTTTCTAACTCACTGTCTAAACGTTTAATTAAGTGTACAACCCGTTCACGTGCTTGTGATTCACCACTAACAATAACGCTATTACTGCGATCATCTGCCACAAGTTTTGGAATTAGAAATTCTGCTTCTCTTGCTTTGCCACTAGTAGGCTTGTTCATTGATTCAATGATACGAACCATCTCACCGGCTGATGCGTATTTCAATTTTATAATTTCTACCGCTTGGTCGCCCGCGCGATCAACACGTTCAATAATTTTAACTAAACGATTTACCGTGGCAGCTGTACCAGTAAGCATAATGACGTTAGCCGGATCATAGTTAGTCACATTGCCGCCACCAGCTTGATCTGACAATTGACGTAACAAGGGTACTAATTCACGCACCGTTACATTTTTTACTTCAACAATACGGGTGACCATCTCGTCGCCAACAATGTTGCCATCACTGTCGATAACCGGGATAGAGGAAGTTTTAGCATCTTTATTACGGATAATTTTAATAATATTATTATCCATTGGTACAGCAGAGAATCCATAGACGTCTAATACATTTAAGAAAAATTGATAATACTGCTCTTCTGACAATAAATCATAACTACGGACATTAACTTTACCACGTACATTCGGGTCAACAATCATGGTTTTTTTCAGGTTTTTACCCACAATAGTCACAAACTCAACAATTTCTGTATCTTTGAAACTAGGCGAGTATTGTGCAGCACTGGCTTGTCCAACGGCAAAAATACCACCAAAGGTAAAAGCTGTTATCAAAACTATGCTCAATTGCTTGAGTTGCTTAAACTTGCGGATAAAGTGCTTAACCACAAATGCGTTTAAGATGGTGCTCATGAAAAATTCCTTATTGCTGTTTTACTGATGCGTTGAATTCTCATTCAAAGCATAATGTCTATAATAGGGTTAACGTTTAGTTGCTTGTTTTGCGTCAATGGTTTAATTACTTTGCTAATTAATACTAAAAAGTATTTCAATTAAGTCACCTTGGCGATTTACCAACAATGAAATATCAGTGTCTGTTTTCAATGCAGACATAGCTTGTGCTAGTTCAAGAGGTAACAGTAAATCATAACCATTCATTTGCACCGCGATATCTCCTGATTTTAAGCCTGATAATTTGAAAAATTCAGGGCTTTTACCTGGTGATAAGCGGTAACCAACAATCGCACCATTTTTATTTGCCGGAGAAATCCGTAAATAATCGGTTATTTTACCCGGATTGTTTTTTAAATCTGTTCTAAGGCGTTGCGCATTTTTGCTTAATTCTTTATTGGAACGTTGATCAACAACATTTTGCTTAGACTGAGTATTGCTGGCACTATTACTTGCTGATGTATTTGCTTTTATATGCGCAACACTTTGTGCAGGTTGGTTAAAGTCAGCGCCATCAAGCATTAGCGTTTCTAATCGCCCTGAATGCTTAATAAACACGCGATCAACTAAAACTCGCTCTAAACTTGCACGCGTACCTTGAATAAGATCGCCTACCCCGTAAGTGGCTTGTTTACCTTTATTTTCAATAATGGCAGCTGCAGTTTCTTCTTGATCACTTGCCACTATGCCAGACAAGGTTAATTGCAAACGTGTTTGAGGGGCATCAGTAACCTGCATAACTACATTTTCTTCTACCACAGGTTTATTGTATTGCCCAAACAAGTTAAGCGATTGCAATTCTGTAATATTAAAGCTTTGCGTGCCATTAGCATTCGATACAACTTGTCTTGTTATCGGGTTATTGGTTGCTAATGGTGCCTGGGGAACCACTAACCAGGTTATTTTTGCCGCCATAAACGCAATATAAATCAATAACAGCAAGCTGAACGCTTGCGCTATACGTTGTTGGGGTAATTTTATCAGAACAGCTGAGATTGATGTTAGGTTATCTGTAAATGCCATTAGTTCATTTTATCTTCTTTAATTCTTCTCTTTAAAAGCTAACCATTAGATATTTTCTGCGAAAAGCTAGCGGTTAAAAGCCACTCTGTAATGTAAAATATCTGTTAATATAGCAACACAAACGCAAGCATCCGATGATACTTGACCATTAGCTTTGCAGCAAGCGATGTCCCATGTTTTTAACGAATATTTACAAAAGAGTGCGCACTATATGCGGGAGTATGGTATTTTTCTGCCAAATTTAGGACAATGGCAAACAAAAACAGTTCAATTTTTTTAGCTGTCATTAAAGAAACATTAACTGACACTGTTAAACCTTAAACCTTAGCGCATTAAATGAGTAAAATAATGAGCCAAAAACCACAGCAAGACCTAACCTCAACCCGCTTAGATAAATGGCTTTGGGCCGCCCGATTTTATAAAACCCGTGCCATTGCTAAAACTATGATAGATGGTGGTAAAGTGTTCTATAATGGACAACGCACCAAATCGGGCAAAGCCGTTGTGATTGGCG
Source organism: Colwellia sp. KU-HH00111 (assembly GCF_040362745.1). Classification (NCBI taxonomy): domain Bacteria; kingdom Pseudomonadati; phylum Pseudomonadota; class Gammaproteobacteria; order Alteromonadales; family Colwelliaceae; genus Colwellia; species Colwellia sp. KU-HH00111. The sequence continues at coordinate 314,436 of NZ_BAABWO010000005.1, forward strand.
ATAGTATTAAAGTACGCCAAGGTTATGAAGAAAAAGAAGTGATAGTTATTGCATTAGCAGACAAACGCCGTGATGCTGATTTTGCCCAAACGCTATACCAAGAAACACCCCAAAGTATTGAAACTCGAACGAAAAATACTATTGCCCGCAAACAAGGCATTTTACTTAGCCCTGCCAGTGAGTCCAAACCCGATAAAAAACAACGTCGAAAATTACGAGAATTTAAAGAAAGGATGTAAGCCCCATGTCTAATAAAGACCTTAGCACCACAGATACACTTAATCGCTACTTATTTGACGACATGCATGCGCGTGGCGAATTAGTACAATTAAGTAAGAGTTATCAAAGCATCATTAAAAACCATAATTATCCGCTAGGCATTCGCTTGCTGTTAGGGGAATTATTAGCTGCAACCTGTTTACTTACCGCAACATTAAAGTTTGATGGTGAAATAACCGTGCAATTGCAAGGCGATGGACCGGTTGGTTACATGGCTGTGAATGGCGATAATGCTCAGAAAATGCGCGGTATTGCCAAACTCAAAAACCCGCAAACACCACCAGATAATAACACTACCTCATTACACGATTTACTAGGTAAAGGTACTATGGTTATCACTATTCGCCCTAGCCAAGGTGAAGCTTATCAGGGCATTGTTGCGCTAGAGCATGAGACACTGGCAGACTGTCTAGCACATTATTTTGCAACTTCAGAGCAAATACCCACAAAAATATGGCTGTTTAGCGATGACGACAAACAACAGGTTGCGGGTAGTCTATTGCAACTATTGCCCGATGGTGATGGTAGTCATGAAAATTTAGCTAAGCAACAAAGTGATTTCGAGCATTTAGCGCAATTAACCAATACCATCAAAGCCGATGAAATTTTTAACCTTGAAGCGCAAGCTTTATTGTATCGTTTATACCACCAAGAGCAGGTCAGTATATTTGAACCGCAAACGGTTAGTTATCAATGTGGATGCTCTAACAGCAAATGTTTGGCGGCCATTGCTCAAGTTGAACCCAGTGAAATAGAACAGATTTTAGCCGAGCAAGGGAAAATATCAATGACCTGTGATTATTGCTTAACCACTTACGATTTTTTTGCTGAACAACTAAAAAGTTTCACTTCGAAAGATAGCCATTAATCATAAACTTTCACTTTGTGATGTAAACCACTAATCGGCACTCTTTTGGATAATTATTACCTAAAAGAGTGCCAAAGCTTCACTTTGCCACAGCCCTTACCATTGTTATTGTTGTAATATTACCAATAATCAATCCCTCGCTATTTTCACTATTTCTGTTGCTTATACTGAAAACTTTCATCTTAGGTTATTTTTTACTTTCGTTTTGTGCGTTTATCCAATAGAATGTCGAGCTATTAACACAATGAAGACTTAACCACACTTAATATTCGTCATACCTTAGGAGTGCACTTGCTATGACCGCCCCAGAAAACTCAATTGATTTGTCTCAATACAACATTCATGATGTTGCAGAAATTGTTTACAATCCATCTTATGAGTTGCTTTTTAGTGAAGAAACCAAAGCCGGCCTTGAAGGTTTTGATAAAGGTGTTGTCACGGAGCTTGGCGCAGTCAATGTCGATACGGGTATTTTTACTGGGCGTTCCCCTAAAGACAAATACATAGTTCGCGATGATGTAACTCGCGATACCGTGTGGTGGTCTGATCAAGGTAAAAACGACAACAAAGCGATGAGTCAAGAAACTTGGTCTGAACTAAAAGCACTAGTGACGACTCAATTATCTGGCAAGCGATTATTTGTGGTAGATACTTATTGTGGTGCAGACGAAGACACACGATTAAAAGTTCGCTTTATTACTGAAGTGGCATGGCAAGCACATTTTGTTAAAAACATGTTCATTCGCCCAAGTGAAGAAGAGCTTAAAACTTACCAACCTGATTTTGTGGTAATGAATGGTGCAAAAACCACTAACCCTAACTGGCAGGCGCAAGGCTTAAACTCAGAAAACTTTGTGGCTTTCAACTTAACTGAAAAAATTCAGTTAATTGGTGGTACTTGGTATGGCGGTGAAATGAAAAAAGGTATGTTCTCAATGATGAACTACTTATTACCGCTTAAAGGCATAGCATCAATGCACTGTAGTGCTAATGTTGGCGCTGATGGCGATACGGCTATTTTCTTCGGCTTATCTGGCACAGGTAAAACGACACTTTCAACCGATCCTAAACGCCAACTAATTGGTGATGATGAGCATGGTTGGGATGAAAATGGTGTATTTAACTTTGAAGGTGGTTGTTATGCTAAAACTATCAAGTTAAGTAAAGAAAATGAACCTGACATCTATAATGCTATTCGTCGTGATGCTTTGTTAGAAAACGTTACGGTAGCAGAAGACGGCACTATTGATTTTGACGATAATTCAAAAACAGAAAACACTCGTGTTTCTTACCCTATTCACCATATCGAAAATATTGTTAAGCCAGTATCTCGTGCCGGTCATGCAAAAAAGGTGATCTTCTTAACTGCTGATGCCTTTGGTGTTTTACCTCCGGTCGCTAAATTAACACCTGAGCAAACAGAATATTACTTCTTGTCTGGTTTTACCGCTAAATTAGCCGGTACTGAACGTGGTATCACTGAGCCAACGCCTACCTTCTCAAGTTGTTTTGGTGCTGCATTCTTAAGCTTGCACCCAACCCAATATGCTGAAGTGTTACATAAGCGTATGGAAGCTGCTGGTGCAGAAGCCTATTTAGTGAATACTGGTTGGAATGGTACAGGCAACCGTATCTCTATTAAAGCAACGCGTGCGATTATTGATGCCATTTTAGACGGTTCAATTGATGAAACAGAAACCACTGTTATCCCAATGTTTAACCTAGCAGTACCAAACACGGTTGCCGGTGTTGAAGGCGATATTCTTGACCCTAGAAATACTTATCAGGACGCTGGCGAATGGCACAGCAAAGCTGTTGATTTAGCAAACCGCTTTGTTAATAATTTTGAAAAGTTCACTGATACTGATAACGGTAAAGCGTTAGTTGCTGCTGGGCCGCAATTATAATTAACGATTAAGCTTCAACAATTGAGTTTAAAAAATTGAAAAGCCTGTAAGTTTTGCTTACAGGCTTTTTTGATCTAACAAACCTTTGAATGTATAGATAATTTCTGATTTAAGTTTATTGCTTCCGCTAATATTCGATGTTTAAACCTTTAACTTTAGGGCGTTGCACACAGATGAAAAAACTTCATTCACATTGCAGCACCCAAACATAGTACTACTAATAAGGCTTTAAAATTTGAATTACCGCATACGAATATTCTAATAAATATTACTCGTAAACATTTTTACGGTGACTTGCACGCAATACCAATACAACCAAGTTACCATCTTCAATATTACAGATAAGACGATAATTTTTTATGCGATAACGCCATAAGCCTGCTTTGTTACCAACTAAAGCCTTACCAAATCGTCTTGGTGATTCTTCTGTTGCGATACGGTTTTTTAGATATCCAATAATGTCTTTTTACGCTTGTTTATCAATTTTCTTTAATTCTTTTAGGGCACGTTCATCCCACGCTACTTGCCACTTCTCTGACATCTAATCATCCAAAGATAACTCGTTTTCTACATCCTCTAATGAAATACGCTTGCTAGGTGTTTCAAGACGATTAATAGCTATATAGGTATCTTCCATATCATCAAGATATCTTAAGATAGCCTCTTTAGCATAAAAAGTTTTCGTACGGCCCGTTGTTTCAGCCAATTGATTTAAACGACTTTCTACATCGCTTGGTAGTCTAAGTGATAGCATTGTACTTTCCCGTATTACACGTCATACATGTAAAGCATAGCCTAATGTCAAACTATTTGCCATAATAGCAAAAAGCAAGGCTGGTAATTATAGCCCTTTTTTTAATAACATTTGAGAATAACTCTCAAGTGTCACCGACCCCTTTTATTTTCTGACCACATTTATTTTGACCCCATTTATTTTGGACAAGGTGACTTATTGTTACCTTAGCCATCCATCTTTAATAGCTTGTTTAAACTTACGTATTCGGAATTTTTTATATTTTATTTTTATAAAATCTTTTCTTCTCCTAATAAATGGAAGAAAGGTATAAATACAACTAGATATAAATGATCCCCGATAAAATTCAACAGGAAAATAATCTTCAAAGATAAACTCATCACAATTAACACCATAATTAGAGGCTAACAGCTCTATATAGCCTTCAGAAATATCTCCGTATATATTCAAATCATGGTATAGGCATAAATCTAAATCTTCATCTTTTTTTATATATTGGCTTAAACCACTTTCCTTTAAATATTCGCCAAAGCTAGGTTTCATTGCTACCCCCCACAGTTAGAATTTAGCTCTTTATCTACAGCCTCTTTTCCATACCTTTCATATAAAGCATTAACTAATTCGCTAAAACTTAGACCTAAACCAAGGTAAGGAAAGCGTCTAAGCAGTTTAGATATTAGATGCCACTGCTTAAGAGAGATACGTTTATTTTGATACGCAGAATGATTATATTTACTTGCTACTGATGTTTTGTCTTTAGAAGGTCCACCACCCGCGGCCCCTGTACGAGGCTTTTTCTGTGTAGGTAAAGTTGCCGCCACAGCCTCTCCTCCGGCAGCATTTGCGACTGTAGTTAAAGATGAATTATCAGTGCCGCTGATGTATGATGTCACGGCATCAAATGCAAGTCCAACACCAATGCCCACTACAACTAAACATACCCCGCCACATGCTATTTCCCCACTCGGATCTATAAAATTAACAGGATCACTAAACACATACCCATAGATGTTTGAATCACCACCCGCAAAGCGAATGGGGTCTTTACTTGTCCACCGTCCAGTGACGGCATCATAGTCTCTCGCATTTTTTCAATTAATGTTAAAGATTTCAATCAATGACAACTTAGATAATATGTAATGAAAGAAAAAAGGTAAGACAACTAATAAAAAGTAATCAATAAATTTAACACCAAAGAATTCATTAGTTTCGCTAGATAAAACAGCCCCATGCGGTATGAATACAACAAAATAAGCTAGTATATATGTTTCAAAATTATTGAAACCACCGTAATCAACAGAGTTTACTAGCAATAAATTAACCCCAAATAAAACCAACACCAAAGTATTAAAAATATACCAACCAAAAGAAAGAAGTATGGTTTTACTTCTATTTATTCCTGATACATAGATAAATAATTTTTTAAAATCTCTATTTAAGGACATGCTTTATTAGTATCTTTTTCAGAGTCTAGACTACTAGCAACAATATCAGCAGCCGTAATCATTTGAGCATTTAAATAAGCCATTAAGGCAGCCCATACACTTGCCGATTTCGACACACCATCTCGCATTACAAGAGAGAGCTTAGCTGCATTCATACCTGTACCTACACCGCCAATTACCCCAGTAAGGAAGCCTATAAAAGCTGATTTAGCAACATCCCCTATAGAGCCACCGTTCAAGGCAGTACCAACCCCACTTATAACTCCATTAAAGAAGCCAAGTGCAACCCATACAGCAACCTCACCACTAGGATCAATAAAGTTAACAGGATCACTAAACACATAACCGTAGATGTTCGAATCACCACCGGCAAACCTAATCGGGTCTTTACTTGTCCATCGTCCGGTATGCGCATCGTAATCTCTCGCACCAAACCTTGTTAAGCCTGTTTGATTATCAACTAAACCTCCCGCAAAACCAAACGGTTGAAAGTTAGGGTTAGTATCGCTGGTAATAACGCCAAACTCATCATAGCCCATTTGCTGAGCAATGATACCCGTATCAGCATTCACCACTAACCTTGGGCTACCTAAATGGTCAGTGATGATTTTATAGGTAACACCACCTTTAATCATATAATCTGGCACGTTTACTTTAGTACCATAGATAAATTGGCTAACGATGTTGTTACTGCTATCTAGCTCTGCTACAGGGTTAAGTTGGTCACCGTATAAGAAGCCTTGCTGTACTGAGCCATTAACTTTTTTGCCTATTCTGCAATTTAGCCCATCAATTATATAATCAACTGCATCACCATTTGGCAGGGTCACTTGCATTAAGTTACCTAATACATCATACACATAACAAATTTGAGCGACCAAATCTAAGCGACTGTCCCCGTTAATTTTTTGTGATTAAGTTATCAAGGTCGTTTAAATAGACAATTCAGTTATCGTTATTGATGCACTACTGATTAACGATAAAATCAGTGTTATTATCATATTCTGCACGGACTAAAATCAAGTCCCCCTTTGATTGGACCATCTACCCGTATGTGCATCATAGTCTCTCGCTATTATTCCTTTTCGTTAATTTTCTTGATTAGCATAAAGATATCTTTATTGTTACTTTTACCGCCTTTAATTGCATCTTGTCCGTAACTTCCTATGTATACTTTATTTCCCGATAATTTTACGATATATGGCTTTAACCATGGATCTAGCGGTATTTCACGAAAATCATCAAATTCATTTTGCAAAATTAAATTTATCTTTTCAACATAACTCAAATCGGACTCAATTTCCCTGAGCCTCCGAACAACTACCGTATTAATACTTTTTAATTCAGTATTGATTAACGTATGTTTGAGCTGCACCTTGTTAACTTTAATTGATGGTAAATAAATTAAAGTTAAAATGACCAATAACACACTAACCAATTTAAAAACATTGATAGTTGGAATATTCATCTATATCTACTTCCTTAATCAATTTTTTATGGGGATCTATCAATAAAAATATGAATTTGGCCAAATGCTTATAGATCATTAATTCTTCACGGTGCAAAGCTTAAATATTGAAAGATAAGAAAGTACTTGATTAACAAAATCAAAATTACTAACAATACTGTTTATAATTTACCGTAAGTATAAAAATGATAAGAATAGTAAAGGTGACTAATATGAGCTTAATGGGTAGACTTTTGTCACTAGAAGCCTCTATGAAGGTATTAACACTCCAGTTAAAACTTCAGTGGCAAATACACTTTAGCTTGTAAGCCGCCTTGGGCTTTATTCGACAGTTCAACCCGGCCACCATGAGTATCAACAATACGTTTTATAATCGCCAAGCCTAAACCACTGCCTTCGGTGCCACGCGCTGTGTCACCTTGGGTAAAGGGTTGAAATAAACGTTCTATCTCAGCCTCTGGAATACCTTCGCCCTGATCGCTAACAATAAAATATGCAAAGCCTTGGTCTAACTCATGACCAGTCACTACTTCAATATCTCCTTGAGTATAACGAAGTGCATTTTGAATTAAATTGGCCAAGGCACGTTTTACAGCCACATGACGTAAAGGCAGCTCGGGGCAAGGCTTTGCAATAAAGTGAATATGTCTATCAGCTGGTGTTTCCACATTGAGCACTTCTTCTACTAACGCATTTAAATCGCCTAACTCTGCTTTATCTTTAGAATCATGTCGTATGTAATCAATAAATTGATCGATAATATTGTTCATATCATCTATATCGTTTTCAATGCCTTCTTTTAAAAAATCATCCACCTCTAACATCATTTCAGTAGCTAGGCGGATGCGAGTTAATGGCGTACGTAAATCATGAGAAATTCCTGCCATTAACAGGTTTCGGTCTTGTTCTAATTGCTTGATACCTTTAGACATGTGATTAAAGGCTTGAGTTACTGCCATAATTTCAGAAGTACCATGCTCGGTCAACGGCTCAGGAAAGTCTCCTCTGCCCACATCTTCTGCCGCCCGCTGTAATGATTTTAATGGCCTGTTGAGTTGACGAACAAACACCCAGCCACCAGCAACACTGAGCACACCTATAATGCCTAAAAAGAAGATCAAAGGAGAAAAATTGGCTTCTTCTAAACCAAGTAAGGGAATTTTAACCCATAGGTTAGGGGCTTGTGGTGGGCGAATCCAAAATAGATATTCGTCACCTTGAGAAATTCTAACTTCTGCTGGGCCGCCTAATAATGCTGACATTTGTTCGCTGCGATAAGGGTAATATCCCGCAGTCGCTAATCCTAACTTTAATGCATCTTGCTCGCGGTATACCCCAATACCAGTTTCACGATGGAATACTTCTGCCATTTTTGGCCGTAATCCCGCATCTTTAATATCAATAAATACCACGCGTATTTGCTTTGCGAGCAGCTGATTGATTTGCTGCTGATTTGGTTCAATCACATATAAAGCAAAAGATATATATGAGACTACCTGGTTTACAAATAGCAAGAATCCTATTAATAAAACCGTTTGACCAAAGGCGCTGCGGGGGATTACTTTCATTAAAATACTTCTATATTAGCGACTAAACGGTTGAGCCATCAGGCACAAAAACATAACCTAAACCCCAAACTGTTTGTAAATATCTCGGTTTCGCTGGATCTTTTTCTAGCATACGGCGCAAACGAGATACCTGTACATCGATGCTGCGCTCAAGCGCAGAGTAATCACGCCCGCGTGCTAAATTCATCAGCTTGTCACGAGACAACGGCTCTCTTGGGTGGGTAACCAAGGCTTTTAATACCGCAAATTCACCGCTGGTTAACGGCATACTCACATCGCCTTTTATCATTTCTCGGGTGGCTAAGTTAAGCTCGTATTCACCAAAAATAATATTATTTTCTTCCATTGACGGTGCGCCAGGTGCTTCTTGGATACGACGTCGCAACACCGCTTTGATGCGCGCTAATAATTCACGTGGATTAAAAGGTTTTGGCATATAGTCATCAGCGCCAATTTCTAAACCAATAATTCGGTCAACCTCATCACCCTTTGCCGTTAACATTACAATAGGAATACTATTACTTTGCTGGCGTAAGCGACGGCAAATTGATAGGCCATCTTCACCAGGTAACATCAGATCAAGCACTAACAAATGGAAATTTTCACGTTCGAGTAATCGGTCCATTTGTTCCGAATTTGCAGCGCTTCGCACTACAAAACCTTGTTCAACTAAATAACGCTCTAACAAAGAGCGTAAACGCATATCATCATCTACTACTAAAATTTTTTGAGTTTCTTGAGTCATTTTATTCTCACAATCAGCAATAACGGCAAAGCGCCCATGCAAAAGGCTGGATTTAAAGTCACTATAAGCGATATATCACCCTATATAAAAGCATGAACAGTAAATGTTTTCAGGTATTTGTTACAATTTATGAATTTAACGGGCCGATAAAATTATTGTAGGTAATGTATGGCTTGTTGGCTAACACATTGCGTTAAGCTTTTTTGTCGTTCTGCTCGCGATAACGAGAGAACGGCTTTTTTCACTAACGCCATTTTTTGCTGCTGCTCAACTTCAGGTAAGTGGCCTAATTGCTCTTCAAAACAGCCTAACAAGCCAAAATTTATCGCTACATCAGACTGCAACGTGTCCTCGCCAAGGCATAAAACAAGCTTTTCTGCTAAACGAGTTTTGTCCATGTTGATAACAAGATCTTTGAGCTGATAATTAACTGGCTCAATTTGTCGGGCTTTATTGCATGCATATAGCATATCTGCCACGGCAACTTTTGGGATGAGGGTTTGATGTTGTTTACCAAATTTCTGTTTCAACCAAGCATGATGTTGAGCTGCTTCATCGGTTGAATTGGTCTGTTTTGCTTGAGCATAAAACAGAGGAAATTGACAAAATATAAACATTAACAAGATGATTTTTTTCATTTGGTAAGCTTACTGAGTGCGCCGATTAAATTCAAGCAATAACACAGATAACCAGGTATTAACAAAAACCATTAAAGCCTTCAATGATAGAACATTATTAGATATTAACGAGCCTGCGTGACAAATATCACTTACCTTTCTTGGGTGTTCTATACTGATTGACGATAATTAACCGTTATTTTTCATGTGTAGTTATTATTTTTATCGCATATTCGCTTGAGTAACTATAGACTTAGTGTCAGCAACGACAGTTTTTTATGCAAATAAGCGTCTGTGCTGCGTACTGGTGTTAAAATGCTTTTTTTTTGACAATAAACAAATCAGGGAATAATTATGAATACAGAAGATATTATTAATCAAGCCACCGAAATGACCTTGCACTATGGTCCAAAACTAGTGGGCGCTATTGCGGTATGGATCATTGGTGGTTGGATAGTTAAAGCTATTGGTAAAGGTGCTGAAAAAGCTTTAAGCAAAGGCGGTACTGATCCTTCATTGATGCCTTTCTTAACGGGTATTATAAATGGCCTATTAAAAGTTATGCTGGTAATTACCGTACTTGGCATGCTGGGCATTGAAATGACTTCGTTTATTGCCATCTTGGGTGCTGCTGGTTTAGCCGTAGGTATGGCTTTGTCAGGTACATTACAAAATTTTGCCGGCGGGGTAATGATTTTGATATTCAAGCCTTTCAAAATCGGTGATGTTATTGACGCACAAGGCTACACAGGTAAAGTCTCAGAGATTCAGATTTTCAATACCATTATGAAAACACCTGATAATAAAACTATCATCATTCCTAATGGTGGTTTGTCTACCTCGTCGATGATTAATTATTCCACAGAAGCAACTCGTCGTGTTGATTGGACTATTGGTATTGGCTATGGCGATGATGCCGACAAAGCCCGCGCAGTTATTCAACGATTATGTGATGAAGATGCCCGTATTTTAAAAGATCCTGAGTTATTTATTGCGGTGTCTGAATTAGCTGATAGTTCAGTTAACTTTGCCGTTAGAGCTTGGGTCAATGCCGCTGATTACTGGGGTGTTTACTTCGATTTAAATGAAAAGGTATACAAAACCTTTGAAAGTGAAGGCTTGAATATCCCCTTCCCACAAATGGATGTTCATGTACATAAAGATGCTTAAGCTTTTCTAGAGTGACACTTTAGGGAAAAAAAGAGCTAACCATTCACTTGGTTAGCTCTTTTTTATGTTATCTGTTTTATTATAAGCGTTAGGCTATTAAGCAAAAGTTACTTTGCTGATGTTTGCGCTATATATTTATCGATAAAGCGCTCTAGTATATCTAATGGTACTGCACCATTTTTCAATACCACATCATGAAAATCTCGAAGATCGAACTTATCTCCTAGCGCGCGTTGTGCTTTTTCGCGCAGTGATAGTATTTTCATCATACCAACTTTATACGAGGTTGCTTGTCCTGGCATAACGATATAACGCTCTATTTCCGAGACAACATCTGACTGTGCCATACCAGTATTTGCTTTCATATAATCAATGGCTTGCTCACGAGGCCACTTTTTATAATGAATGCCGGTATCAACCACTAAACGAACTGCTCTGAAAAGCTCGGCTTGCAAGCGGCCAATATTATCAAAAGGGTCATCTTGAAATCCCATCTCCCAAGCAAGATACTCACTATATAACGCCCACCCTTCAACATAAGCAGTAAAAGGAGAAAACATTCTAAACAGTGGCAAACCTTCTAGCTCCATCGCTACGGCAATTTGAAAATGATGCCCCGGAATGCCTTCATGATAAGCAAGTGTGCGCATTGAGTATTTTGGTGTCGCTTTAATGTCATAAAGATTAGCGAAAAAACGACCTGGTCGACTACCATCTATGGCAGGTTGTTGATAATAAGCCCCTGGCGCTGTTTTTTCTTTAAATTCTGGAATTCTGGCGACTTCCATTCCAGCCTTTGGTCGAATTCTAAAGGCGCTATCTAATCCTTTATCAATTTCATCAAGAATTTTTTGATAATCGGCCAGAATTTGCGCACGGCCTGCGTCACTGTCTTCATAATAAAAGCTTTCTTGTGCAGCTAAATGTTCTATTGCAGCACTAAAGCCTTGTGAAACATCATAGTTTTGCTGAGCAAGAATAGCCATGATTTCAGACTGAATACGATCAACTTCACTTAAACCTAATTGATGAATATACTGTGGTGTGTAATCTGTGGTAGTAAAGAATTTTAATGAGCTGGCATAAGCTTGTTCACCATTAGGTAGACGCCAAAAACCATCGTCGGTAGTGGCTTTTGATTGAAGCCCGGTAAAGTAATTAATCAATAACCGGTAGGCTGGGTGCACATACTCATCAATATTGTGTTTTGCTTTTGCTAGCAACTCAACTTGCTCTGCTGCATTGATTTGCTCAGTGTCAGCCATTTTCTTTGCTAATGAACTATAAAGAATATTCTCTTCAATCGGTTTATTCACAAAAGTGTTCATTTCTTCAAGCACACGTTCAATAACAAACAAGGGTGGAATAATACCCTTCTCTTCTCTGAGTTTTATGCCTTCAAGCTCTTGGGTAAATTTCTGTTTCACTAGCACTAAGCGTGACAAGTAGTTTTCAACATCGTCAATACTCTTGATTTGGTGTTGCGCTTCCATAAAGCTTGGGTAACCATTTTGAATACCAAACAATTGGTTAACCGGATAGTTATGATATCGAAATTGCTCTGACTCTTTGGCAAAATCTAGTAAATACAGCGCTATTTCTTTAGACAATCGATCAGATTCAGTTAAGCTGTCATTTTCGTAAGATTTAAGGGTTTTATGTACTTGCTTTAGTTTAACAAAAAGCTCATCGGCTTTAGCAAGGCTGGCGTCATCAAGCTCACCATTGTGACCTGTTATCCCCAACGACTCTAAGAACCCTAGCGAGGTTAACGTTTCTGGGCTTTCAAATGCCATTTTCAAGACTTCTCTATCAACAAATGATCGAAATCTTAACGGCTTTTCAGCATTCCATTCATAGGCTGCAAAACTACCTGCAATCACAATCACTGTCAGTAACAGCACCCCAATCCATTTCATTATTTTCTTAACCATAATCCCCCCTAGAGTGATTTCTTATTAAGCCTTTAAAAACATAAGCTTAATGGTCCTGTTCGTTATTAACTGCTATGACGTTAACAAACTAGTAACAACAAGTAAAAGAAAATCACACGAGAGTAATATATGGTTACAGAAATTATACGCCCAAGACTAGCGCCTTGCTCTGGAATGACGAATCCACATATACACACCAGAAACTGAAAGCAATATCAGTAAAATCGCGACCGCATCCATCAATAAGACCCCAAACAAACCCAGTATACGGCCACTGTGGGCATCTAATATGATGCGTTCTAACGAAAGAAATTGTGCGCGATAGGCTAATGACGCCTTTGCTATTGCAGCTGTTGATACTTGCGAGGGTGCTATCCAGCTAGGCTCAGCTACAAAGGAAACAGGCTGCCATTCAAAAAAATCCGTTGTTGTTTGGTAGTTGCCCGTAGGTGTTCTGATAATAACCTGTTGCCCTTGCACACTCAGCGCATTAATTGACTGCGGTAACCCCAGCGTATCATCTATCTGATCTATTAATTCACCTTTAAGATTAAATAGATAAAGATAATCACGGCTTGCCACTAGAATGAGCCGAGAGGAAGGTGCGTCAGTTAACGTAATATAGCTGGCGGCAATAATCACATCACTCGTTTCAAGTAATAGCTTCTCGTTCAACCAAAGATGATTATTGGTGATTTGAATCGTATTCTCGTTGAGCGGATAAAATCGAATATCTTCTGGGGCTGCAATACCATAATGATCTAGCAGCCAAGTACTCTTAATACCTAGGTGGGCTAAAGAAAGTGTTGTTGTATGATTAAGTGCAACACCGCTAATTGATAAAAAAATAATAAAAAAAGCTGCGATAATGCCAAGCTTTCGATGCCACTCACGTAAATGACGTATCAGGCGGGAATGTAAAGATTTAGATTTTTTTTTCATTACAGGTACACATAGCTGATAAGCTTTTTTGAGAGCTACTAAGATAGTTACAGCCATTAACTTTGAGAAATTATGATGGCTTATAGCTTTGATTTATCAAGTAAGTTAGCTTAGCACTTATTTTGCCGTATCCCAATACTATTCGCTAGCACTGTCACTCGTGTTATTAATCTTGGTTGTTAACTTTAGCATCTAACCATAATGCTAAACGTGCTATTTTGGTGGTTGCTCTCACCGATAGGGTTGCTCCGGTAATCCCATCAATATGTTGATTTAATTGATTGTTATCTTGCAGCTGGGCATTGATAAACTGCTGGGTGTAAAAGTCATGTCGGACTTCATCTCCACGGCTTTCTCTATAGGTTAACACTTTTAATTGGCTAATTTTTTGTGCTTTAATATGCACGCCAATTGTAATGGGCTTTTCTTTTCCTACTTCATTTAACACCCACACGGTTTCATTACCTAACTGCCAGTAATTAACCCGCATTCGACTGTAATTGTGTTGTAATATGTCAGCAATTTTCCCTTTGTCTTCTTTAGTTAACCACACTCTTTTTACTTGTGGCACAGCGCCAGCATACACCTGACTAATAAAAGCCTTTGGCGTTTGATACACCCCTTTGGCTGCATAACCGCAAGTGCTATAAAACATCACACCACTTAACAATAGCAACAGAGAAAATATTTTTTTCATGCTTTCACATCACCCTTAACCAATAAAGTGAATAGTACTAGTGCACTATTCACTTCATCCAAAAGTTAAATTAAGTCAAAGAGCAAGACCATACTATATTTAGCCTTGATTGAACTTTCAGCAACCTTAAAATTGGTAGCCAAAACCTAAATTAAAACCTTTATCATCTTTTGCACCACCTAAATCTTCATAGTCAGCTTTTAGCACAACATTTTCATGAAGGTAGTAATTAACACCCACGCTAGTTGACTCTACTGCTGTAGTATCACTATTACCTGCATTGTTGTCATATTCTGCATAACGGGCAAACACCCCTACTTTATCGTTAAACGCATACGAAGGTTCAATGTACCAACCTGTTTGCTCGTCACGACCTAAATCAGCAGCTTCTGCGCCATCAATATCCCAACGGGCATACAAAGCACGTACGCTGAAGTTATTCACTTGATAAATAGCATGAGCTTCTAACAATGTTGCGCCTGCAGTTTCGACACCGTCTTTACCTTGGGTAACATCGGTTTGATATTGTGCGGTTGCAGCAAGTTCTAAGCCGTTAATTGCCGTATATTTTACTCGAGCGGTATAGGCTAAGTTTTCTGCACTGGCATTCGCCACTTTTTGTCGACCACCACGAATTTTATAATCATCACCTACAGATAAGCCACTTGTTACTGCACCATCAATACTCACACCGCCTGCTGGCTTGTAGTTAAAGGCAGCACCCGCTTCCCACCAAGTCGCTGGAATAATATTTTTTTCAACACCATTACGTTCAACCCCATAAAATGTAGGAGGCTCATGGGTTTCGTTAATAATACCAACCGGAATTAAAAACAAACCTACTTTTGTGCTGGTTGATTCATTAATGTCTACTTCAACATAGGCTTGCTCAAGTTCTACTTCTCCCGGCTTGCCATCACCAGCAAGTGAATGCTCTAATTCAAATTCAGAGAAAAACCGGACGTTGTCGCTAAATTCATGACCAAAAAATAATACAAAACGATGAAAATCTACTTTGGCATCTTTACTATCATAGTTGTTATAGTGCAATTCACCGTAACCACCGATTGACGTTTTTGAAAAAATGCTCTCTTGTGCTTTTTCTTCAACTTGATCAGCTGTAGCAATAAGTTTTTGATCAGTTTCATCTAAACGTTTTTCTAATGAGGCTAGCACTTTCTGTTGCTGTGCAATAATGTCACGTAATTGTTCAGTTTCTGTTTTTGCACTCTGTTCATTAGCATTAGCTATAGTGTTTGTGGCAAAAATCCCGAATAATGCAGACGCAATTAATGTTTTCTTTAACATGTTTCATATCCCAAAGGTTTTAAGTTTTAGTGCTATTTTGCTAGCGAAAATTGGTGATTGTAGGGCTATAAGCTTCAGAAATAGCTCAGCCATCTAAAAGTGGCGTTATTAAATCACAACACTAAATGATAATCAATATCATTTGCATTGTTTTTCACAAGAATTGACCTTTGTTTGATGCACATCATATTTTTTTCAGTTGATTTTTGCTGGGGATGCTACTTTGGGAAATACGTTAAAAGGCGTGAATAGATATTCATACCACCTCAAGATTAGAGTTGTCAGCACCTTGAGGTGGCTTGGGTATGTACTAATTATCGCTATTTGGTCATAATTGTACGCGCACCTTTAATAAAGGTGTCTTTATTAACCTTGATGGGCTCAGGTATTAAAATCCCTTTTTGCACCGCTGGTCGTAACGCAATTTGTTCAACCCAGCGGTGAAGATTAGGGTAGCTGTCTAAACTTACACCTGACCACTCATGTGTGTGAACCCAACACCAGTTTGCCATGTCCGCAATAGAATAATTCGCGGTTAAATATTCACTCCCTTGCAACTGCCTATCTAACACAGAGAAGAGTCTGTTAACTTCATTTTGATAGCGATCAATGGCTGGTTGAATTTTTTCAGGAAAATAGCGATAAAAAACATTAGCCTGCCCCATCATTGGGCCAATACCACTCATTTGAAACATTAACCATTGCAGCACTTGTGAACGTGATTTGACATCCTTTGCCAGGAACAAGCCAGTTTTCTCTGCAAGATAAATCATGATTGCTCCCGTTTCAAAAACAGAAAAGTTATCATTATCGCGATCAACAATGGCAGGGATACGACCATTAGGACAAAGCGCTAAAAAATCGGACGATTTTTGTTCGCCTTTCATCAAATCAATGGAATGTACTTGGTATTCCATGGCCATTTCTTCTAACGCAACAGAAGCCTTCCAGCCGTTAGGCGTGGCTGCAGTGTATAAATCAATCATAGGCACACCTCTCTACTAAGCTGAATAGCTTGGACGTGATGAAACGTTTTTATACCAACGAAGTAAGTGTTGGTGCTCGTCGCTAAGGCGTATTTTGACTACACGTGCAAAGTCTATTGCGCACAATAAAACAATATCGGCAATACTAAAATACTCTCCAACAAGAAAGGTAGAGTGCTTTAGATGTTCGTTGAGTTCATCGAAATACTTCAGGGCATTTTCTCCTGATATTTTCCCCCACTCATGTACAGGCTTCATTCGGTCTTTAAAGTATCCTGTGGTATGTTGAAAGCACATGCCAACGGGCATCATTAGGTGAAACTCTATGCGTCGTTGCCACATTTCAACTTGCGCTTTTTCTAAGGGCGTTCTCCCCATGAGTGGATGTTGTGGATGTGTTTCTTCAAAATAACGGCAAATTGCAATCGTTTCGCCAATACAGGTACCATCGTCTAACTCTAAAAACGGTATTTTAGTGGTAGGGTTTTTAGCTCGCATATCGTTAGTTAAGTTTTCACCTGCGGCAATATCAACTTCAACATAATCCATATCAATGCCCTTCTCTGCGAGAAATATTCTTACTCGACGCGGATTAGGTGCGGTACGTGTTTGGTATATCTTCATATATGCTCCTGTACTTTTATGTCATGACTGGGCTGTTGAATAACCTTATCAGCAATTATTATATGAAGATAGACTAGCTTTCTGTATCACTGGCAAGGCGATGAGTAAATACCGCAGGCGTTGTAGCAAGTGCTGAGGTTAACCGCTCTAAGGTCAGGGGTTTTGATAATAAGTAGCCCTGACCTACTTCACAACCCATTTGTGTTAAAAAGTCAAACTGCTCGCGGGTTTCAATGCCTTCAGCGATAGTGGTTAACCCTAATGATTTTGATAGTTCAAGAATAAGCTTAATGATTTCTTGAGTTTTACTATCTTTGCCGATCATTTTCACAAAAGACAAATCAATTTTTAATCGGTCTATGGGCAGCTTTTGTACATAGGTCAATGATGAGTAACCGGTACCAAAATCATCTAATGCGATGCCAAAGCCTTTATCTCTCAGTTTATCTAGCTGCGCCAAAGTATCATCGGTATTAGATAACAAACTGTGCTCGGTTATTTCTAGCTCCAACATATCATTATCAAAATCAAAGGCACTCATGGTTTGTTCTATCAATTGAACTAGGTTAGACAAGTTACTTGGTTTAAGTTGCTTGGTAGACAGGTTAATAGCTATTCTTATTTTGTTTGAAAGTAAGTGTTTCAAACTGGCGATATCTGACAGTACGCGTTCAATTATCCAATTACCAATTGGAATAATATAATTTGACTCTTCTGCAATAGGAATAAACACAGCCGGTGATATTTGTCCTTGCTCAGGGCTGTGCCAACGCAATAATGCCTCCACACTAACTAGCTCACCTGTAGTTAAATTATATTGAGGTTGATAATTCATAGTGAATTCATCATTGGCTAATGCACTATCAAATAACTCAACAATTCGCAGGTAAAACCGGCTAATTTGATCAATTTCATCATTATAAAAATAATACGCCTTTACGGGATCTTCTTTAGCACTTTCTAGGGCAATTTTGGCACTTTGATATAACAAACTAAAACTTGCACCACATTGCGGGAACATGGCGATTCCAATGTTAATACTAACGTGTACAGCTACATCATCAAAAACAAGTGGCTCGGTAAATAAATTTTCAATAATTGATATTTGTTTACTCACCCCCCAGCGCAGTTTATTGTCGAGTAAAATAGTAAATTCATCATTGCCAAAACGTGAGATCACATCAAATGCGCTCAGCACTAATTTCAAACGAACGGCGACTCGCTTTAAAATGCGATCTCCTACACTATGACCAAAACGATCATTGATAGCGCTAAATCGTGCAATATTAACGACAATCAGCGCAAGTGAGTATTGGCCTCCTTCATTTTGTTTGAGCATGCTCTCACAAGATTTAATAAAGCAATTATGATTTACCAACCCAGTAATGGGATCAATATTTTCTGAATTATAGAAATAGTCTGACTGGCTACCTTTAGGGGTTATATCGGCAATCTGTATATAAAAGTGCTTTTTAGATTGTTCGGTAATCAGCAGTTGCAACGATAACAACCGTTTTTGTCCATCCGCAGAACGATGCCAAAATTGAACTTGTTTGTTAAATGACTGATCACAGTTTTTACAAGCAATTTTTAGCTCTTGCCAGTCAATATTAATGAGCTCTTCATAACAAATCAGCTCTTTTAAGCTTAGCCCTTGGTAGCTAATAGGCGCTAAGTCTAGCATTTTAGTTGCAGCAGGATTTACAAATATAATTTCAAGCTGTTCATTAACTTCAAGTAAGCCATCATTACAAGATAAAATGACATGCTGTAGTTTATTAAATAGGTGCTGATATTTACTACTTTCTGCCCTAAACTCTTCATTAGCTAGAATATTTTGGGTGAGTGATTTAATTTTTGCACGGAACAACTCGGCATGAACTGGTTTGGTGATATAGTCAAGTGCGCCAATATCATAGCTCTTTATAATTTGCTCATGATCAGTGAGTTGTGAAAGAAAAACAATAGGAATGTTTTTCAATTGTTGATGTTGTTTTAGGTAACTAGCAAATTCAATCCCTGACATCTTTGGCAGCATGATATCTAATAAGATGAGTTGAAAATCAGCATCTTCTGCCAGTTTATCTATGGCATCTTCTGCAGACAAACTTAGTTCTGATGGTATATCCATCCCTCTTAAGATGCATCGGATATAATCGGCGAAAATAGGATCATCTTCTACAATGAAAACCCTACAAGAAGCCGCTGATAATACTTGATTAGCCATATATAATCGTTAATATCGTCCTTTGATAACCGCTACCCATAGTGTAGTTTAGCTAGTAGTATTTGACCAGTATTTGCGCTAAATTAAATAAAAATTAAAGAGCTTTGTTGCAACCCATGCTAGCATGACAATGAGATTTATTTAAACTAATACCAACAGTTTATGGGGACTGTAACCCCCACTTTTAGGTTGATTCACATGGATAATGATAAACTACAGCAACAGCTCGATGCGATACGCGCACAATACACTGACATATTACCTGAGCGCTTAGCGAATATTAAAAATAAATGGCACCAATTGCTTACTGCTTGGACGCCCAGTGCAGCACAAGAGCTAACAAACATGTGTCATAGCCTTGCTGGAAGTGCAACAACCTTTGGCTTTCCTGAAATAACCAGACTCTCGCGTCAAGCCGAGCAATTACTGTCTGATACAACCGAGTATTGTCAGCCAGAGCCATTAAAAACTTCGCAGTTGAAACAGCTAATGGTTCAATTAACATCACAGCCGGTGAATGCAGTACAGTCTTTGTCTCACAATCCAAGAGTTGAACTCACCCAACGGCCAATTTACCTTGTTGATAGCGATCAGGCATTCTGCCAAAAACTTAAAAAGCTACTGGCACCCCACGTCATCGAAATCCAATATTTTTCTGATGAGGAGGCATTTAACACAGCATTATCTAAACAAGACCCCTGCCTTATTTTATTGGATTTTGATACCAGTAGAGCTACCCCTTCTTTAACTGACATGATAGCTGATTTAAAAGCAAAACAGCTGCTTGATTCACCGCTATTTTTTATTTCGCAACAAGAGAGTTTAGCGTTACGATTAGAAGGTTTCCGCGCAGGTGGCAATGGCTTTTTTAAAAAAACCACCGATATTGAATTGTTAATTGAAAAAATCAATTTTTTACTACACAAGGCCAGCAGTGATCCGTATCGTATTTTGTTGCTTGATGATGATGAGCTTTTGGTACAACATTACGCCACTCTCTTTGAAGGTGTCGGCTGTGTTGTAAAAGCTATCAGCGAGCCCATGACTATTATGACGCACCTAGAAACGCTTAATCCAGATATTTTGCTAATGGATCTTCATATGCCAGATTGTAATGGCATAGAATTAGCAGGCACACTTAGACAACAGGATAATTATGCCCATTTACCAATAGTTTTTCTTTCAAAGGAAATCAATGTTCACCATCAATTTAGCGCCCGTGAAATTGGTGTTGATGATTTTTTAGTCAAACCCATTGATGAAAAGTATTTGCTTTCATCAGTCATCAATCGTGCACAGCGCGCAAGGCACATGCAGGAAGTGATACATAGGAACGCATTGTTATCACTGAATGACAATGCAGTCACTGATTAATGAAGTAAATTGTTAATTTGGTGTAATAATTGAAAGTTGGCGGTTGGCGGTAGTTTACTGGATACGATGCGAACCAACTATTTTACTAACTATTGTTATAGTTGACAAACTTCTTCATCGCACTGCTTACAGCTCTCACATAACTTAATGTTAATGTAATGCGCAGCAATGATAAGGCTAGCGCCACCTATAATAAATAAAGCTTCAACATCTTCTGAAAAGTCGTGTTTAATCCAATACAACGCTACCCCTAGGTAGAGCAAATAAAATGGATATAAGCGTTTATGATAGCGTTTAAAACCTGAAAAAAGTGCAACTGTACCTAAAGCTGCAGTCATTAACAAAAACACATGTTCCCAAGTGTGATCGGCTAAAAAACTTAAGCCAACTAAGGGGAGAAGGGGCAATAAAATAGGTAGCATTATACAATGTAATGCACATAAAGAGGTTGCTGTGATTCCTATTTTGTCTAACATACTATGCCTGAAAAATTTAAAAGATACTTGTTTGCCAACGATTTATGCAAACCTTATATGTAATAATATCACAATTGATATAATATAACATTAGTAAACAAGATTAAATTTATGCTGATTCGATAGGAAAACTGATAACATTTTTTATATGTACAGACTGCAAGGCTAGCATAACCAAGCGATCAATACCTAAAGCAACACCTGAACATTGTGGTAACCCGTTAGATAAAGCCAACATGAATTGTTGATCTATTGCCCTTTCCTGTAGGCCTAATTTTGTTCTTTTGGCATTATCTTCCTGAAAACGTTGTAGTTGTATTTCAGGATCCGTTAATTCATGAAAACCATTAACTAACTCCACCCCTTTGTAATAACATTCAAAACGTTGCGCAACTCTTTTATCATCTGGGCATATTTTAGCAAGTGACGCTTGCGACTTTGGAAATAAATGGATAAAACAAGGAGCATGAATTCCAATATGAGGTTCAATTATTTCACTGAAAATAAACTGTAATAAGGTATCATTATCTACCGTATCCTCCATTAGCCAGTCACTGAGCTTACCGTGACGTTCAATAAGGCTCAACAAAGTATGTACGGAGGCTGTTAATGGATCTATGCCAACATGCTCAATAAATACTTCTTGGTAGGTCAGAATTATTGGCGGTTCACAATGTAAAATCTGTTGTAATAATTCAGCGACTTCGTTTATTAAGGTGAAATGATCAAACCCAATTCGATACCATTCAAGCAGAGTAAATTCTGGGTTATGGTGTCGACCGGCATCTTCATGGCGAAATGCTTTTGCTATTTGATATATACAGCCATAGCCTGATGCTAGCAAACGCTTCATGTGAAACTCAGGTGAAGTTTGTAGATATAAATTATGCGATTGCTGTGCTGCACTGTCATTTAAGAAATTATATCGACACGACATTGCATCCAAGTGCACATCAGTTACGGTCGCTAACGATAGTGCCGGCGTTTCTACTTCAACAACATTTCTGTCAGCAAAAAACTGTCTTATTTGTTGTAATATTTTCGCACGTTTTTGTGCATTTTCCCAAGTCAGTGTTGGCTGCCAAGACATGATATTACCTATCTTCCTACAGAAACAAAAAAGTCGTTCCCACATAGATAGGGAACGACTTTTTCAATTTAACATATTTGCATTTTATTTGCTTGATAACCGATGGGTTAACAAGGCGTGGACACGGAGTTGACGCTAGTCAATGAGTATCCACAACGCAGTTAACACAAGGTTAGCTGCAAATAAATCAAATATTAATCGATAATTGAT
>NZ_BAABWO010000006.1:0-315886 GCF_040362745.1 Colwellia sp. KU-HH00111
TGTCCTTTTAAACGACTTGTTATGTATTTACTGGCGGAAGTATTCCTTTAACTTCATTTTTGTTATTTTGGGTGGTTGTTCAACGTCGAAAAATTCAATATGCGTTATGATACTATCTCCTGCGCAACCGTCCTCAAATTGCTCATTTAAAATAAGATTGTTATTATGATTTACCTTAATCCAACTAGAGAACCAACCACCGCAATGACCATAAAGGTTATTTGGATTGCCGGATATTATGCCGAACGAAATAATTAACTCATTTTTCCCGATTTTACAACTTCTCTCAATAACATCAGTCGACTCAACCCATGCTTGCCAATAACCTTTTTCATCAGTTTGTTTTATAGTACGCATGTCACGTAATTTCCAAGCTGTAGGTGTAGGTCCCTTTGTTTCCGCTCTTAATTTATTCCATTTTGGCTTAAAGTCGTCTGCCAGCCGATAAAAATTAATACTAATATTTTTATTATCATAATCGCATAGTAATTGCACATAAGGCTCTGTTGATGAAAAACAATTAAAAGATATTAGGAGAATAAATCCTATTAGTGATTTTAGTACTATGTCCATTTTTCACCTGATACATAACGCCCAAATAATGGGCTAAGTAATGTTGGCTAAAATAGTGAGGAACGAACGGTAGCCAACTGTTACGTGTCCCTGTTAATTTGCTTGTTAGTTGCGTTGTTTATTGAACACACAAAACTAACAAAAACTTACCATGTTTAAGAAATGGTAGGAAGAGCTAAAAGCCCCCGCCGCAATACACACCAAAACGTAAACTTTGAGCCTTAAAAACTAAAGCTACTTTGATAACTTAAACGTGTAAGGCGAAAACTGATTGGCAAAAAGGAAGTGAAGATTGAAAGGCACTTCCATTGCCAAACCAAAGAATTGAACCAAGCGCAAAAGCTTATGTTATGCACTAAACGACAAATAATTTTACTCGAATTAGTGCGGGCAACTAACGCCCCACTAAGGGGCTAAAAATTGTTGGCTATAATATTGAGCGGAGCGAAAAAAGCCAACTGTTTTTAGTCCCGCTTGAGTGGCTTGTTAGCAGTACATTACCACTTAACTATTTGCTTTTGCTATTTTTTTGAGACTCTCTTTCACTTGCAATTAAATTATCGTAGTTGATTAAGGCGTAAACAAAGCCACAAAGAATTATAGAAGGAATTACAACTAGTGAAATCTCAGCAAAGCGCCAAAGAATAACACCAATGGGATCTTCTCCGGGCGATAACAAAATTTTGATACCAGCAATAGCAAAGATTAAGAATAAAATACCTTTAGATATGTCTAGTGCCCATAGAAGGGAAAACTTAGTTTTAGATGAACTCGTATCCATGATTTATTCTCGAAACTTTTCAGTACTGCTAACAGCTTATTAGAAGGATGAACTTCATGTTTAAACATGAAGTTCATCCTTCTTTCATAAATTTTTAAAAATCTACGATACGCTAATTACCTCATTTCATCAATAACTTAATGCAAAAGCTTTCAACTGGTTGATGAGTGAAAGGTTGGTTAAATCCTTTTTTCATGCAAAATATATAATTTACGGCTATACTGTTGTTATATACAGCGTACAAAAAAGGAATTTACAATGGGATCTATTTTTTTAACCTATGTAACGGAGCAAATGCGTACAAAGCGATACGCTAAACGAACAATACAAAGTTATGTTTATTGGATTAAAGGGTTTATTAACTTTAATAACAAAAAACACCCTGCTGATTGTCATGATAATGAAGTTGAATATTTTCTGTCTTTTTTAACCAATCAACTAAACGTAGCACCTAAAACACAAGCCCTTGCTTTAAACGCGTTAGTTTTTCTCTATCGAGAAATAATTAAAAAGCCGTTAACACTCAACTTAAACTTTACTAAAAGTAAAGCTCAGCCTCAATTACCCACGGTGCTAACAACGACTGAAATAGCTAAGTTATTAAATAATATCAGTGCAAATCATGCGCTGCCATGCAAACTAATGTACGGTAGTGGTTTACGCTTGATGGAAGCCGTACGGTTGCGTATTCAAGACATTGATTTTGATTATCTTTCGGTAATGATCTGGCATGGTAAAGGCGGTAAGCACCGCCGAGTGACATTAGCTAAAGAACTGGTAGCACCTTTAAAACAACAAATTTCAGCAACCAAATTACTGTATCAACAAGATATCAGAAATGGATATTATTCTGGTGTTTGGATGCCCCATGCATTGAATCGTAAGTACCCTTTTGCGGCTATGGAATTTGGTTGGCATTATTTATTTGGTGCTAATAGGTTGAGTCATGATCCTGAGTCGAATAAGTTACGCAGGCACCATATCGATGAAACAGGCTTACGAAAGCATGTAAAACAAGCCGCTGTAGCGTCTGATATTGACAAACGGGTCACTTGCCATACCTTGCGTCATTCATTTGCTACACATTTATTACAACGTGGGGCTGATATTCGGACGGTGCAAGAGCAATTAGGCCACAGTGATTTACGTACAACCCAAATTTATACCCATGTACTTGAGCATGGGGCAAATGGCGTACGAAGCCCGTTGTCTGATTTAATGTGAGCTAGGTTTTGGTTTGTCTAATCCAAACCTTGGTACTTTTTGGTGTTTTCTTTGTCAGAATGAATTCTAACCTACCTTGTTGAGTTGGTTACTTGTGACAGGATAAATACTGACCTTGGTGTTTTTTGGTGCTTTCTTTGTCAGAATGAATTCTAACCTACCTTGTTGAGTTGGTTACTTGTGACAGGATAAATACTGACCTTGGTGTTTTTTGGTGCTTTCTTTGTCAGAATAAATGCTAACCTACCTTGTTGAGTTGGTTACTTGTGACAGGATAAATACTGACCTTGGTGTTGTTTGATGTTCGCTTTGTCAGAATGAATGCTAACCTACCTTGTTGAGTTGGTTACTTGTGACAGGATAAATACTGACCTTGGTGTTGTTTGATGTTCGCTTTGTCAGAATAAATGCTAACCTACCTTATTGAGTTGGTTACTTGTGACAGGATAAATACTGACCTTGGTGTTGTTTGATGTTCGCTTTGTCAGAATAAATGCTAACCTACCTTGTTGAGTTGGTTACTTGTGTCAGAATAAAGCTGCCATCCTTGGCTTTTATACTTTAAAAATACTCTGGGATTAATGCTTGGTTATAAGGTGCTTTCAAACAGTTCATAAATACGACGATATTCATTTAACCATGAACTAGGTTGTACAAAACCATGAGGTTCAACTGGGTAAATAGCCGTTTCAAAGTCTTGCTTTTCTAACTCAATTAAACGCTGTACTAAGCGAACTGTGTCTTCAAAAAACACATTATCATCAACCATTGGTGCATTAATCAATAACGGTTTAGCTAAACCTTCAGCAAAATATATAGGTGAGCTGCGCTCATAGGCTATAGCATCATCTTCTGGGGTATTTAAGATATTTGAAGTATAACCATGGTTATAATACGCCCAATCTGACACCAAACGGATTGCTGATCCAGATTCAAACAAGTCAGGTTCAGTGAACATTGACATCAAGGTTAAAAAACCGCCATAAGAGCCGCCATAGGTACCAATGCGCTTAGGATCAACATTAGCATTTTCAACAATCCAATTGACGCCATCACGCATATCTTCCACTTCAACCTTACCCATATGACGGTAAATGCTAGTTCGCCAGTCACGGCCATAGCCTGCTGATGCTCGATAATCCATATCAATAACAACATAACCTTGTTGTACTAACATCGAATGGAACATAAACTCGCGGAAGTAACCCGACCAACCAAGATGTGAGTTTTGTAAATAACCTGCACCATGGGTAAACATAACGGCACGATTTTTTTCAGTTGCTTGTCCATAATTTGTTGGTAAGTATACGCGTGAGTAAATTGGCGCTTTTTGGTTACTTGAAGGAATAGCAACAATACTTGGCGCTGCCCATGGCATAGATTTAAACTGCTCGGTCACTGTATGGGTTATCTGTTTAGCTTGCTTATCAGCGCTTAATGGCTGTACATATAATTCCGGCGGCATGGTTAAACTAGAATGCTCAATCAGTAGTTTTGACTCATCAGGGCTGAGGGCGTAATCATTCATCCCCCCTAAATCGGTTAATGCGGTAACTGTCTTAGCTAAATCCACCTGGTAAATCTCATAAATGCCAGGGTGTTTGATATTGGCTTTGAAAATAAATCGTTGCTGATCTTGCGTTAATGTCACATTACTCACTTCAAATTTACCCGAAGTAAGCTGTTGAGCTTTATTGCTGTTCAACGGTTTATGATACAAGTGCGCATAACCACTTTCTTCAGACAAATAATACAGCGCATCATTACCTACCCAGTCAAATTCATTGAATGAGTAGTTAACCCATGCATCATCATGAAGTTGATGTTGAGTGGTCAGAGTGTTTTTAGCAAAATCTACCGTTGTTAACCATCGAGTTTTATTATCCCAAGCCTCTAACATCAGAGCAACTTGGCTGCCATTTTCATTCCACTTCACCGGGAACCACATTTGCATCAAATGAATGTTACGTGCTTGTTTTTTGCTTTGGTAAGTTTTGCCCGCACGCGCATAGTTTTCTTGCTTCACTTTGGCTAATACGTCGGTGTCATAATTTGGCAAGGATTGAAATTTTAATTCAGACTTTTCCCCTTTATTCAAATCAATAATAAAAAGTGTTTCTTGATATTGACGGTTGTTGGCCACACGAGCACGCACTTTTTCAGCCGCTATCACCCCATCGTTAGTCACATAATTTGGCATAATATCACTGTCATCTCGGCTCGACTTGGCCTCAGTAATACTCACTAAAAGTTTGTCGCCCGCTGGTGACAGGCTAGCATGGCTAACACGGTTGCCTTGTCCAAAATAATATTTTGTTTCGGTGATGGTGTGATTTTGTTTTGCTAATTGTAGTTGTTGCTGCTCAGTAAGCTTACTATTACGATGTTGCAAAGCAATATAACTAATCAGCTTGTGCTGCTCTTTAGCTAAATAACTGCTAGGAGCTTTTACCGCTTTTGGCTTGTCTGTCATTTGTAAGTTGGCTAACTCTACCACTTGTCCACTGGTTAAATTGTGAGCGTAAAAAATATCACCGATACGGTATGCAATATTGCCATTGGTTAAAAACATAGCATTACGCTCATGTGCTGAGGTATGGGTGATTTGTGTTACTGATTGACTGACGACGTTTTTGACAAATACATTACCTTCAAAACTGTAAACTTCTAGGCTGCCATTGGCATTTTTTTTCGCATTGTTATCAGCAACAATATGATGTTGAGATAAATTAACTTGTTGAGCTGCTTTATCTGTGGCTAAGTGCTTAACAAATAGATCTCTTAGCGGGTTACCTAACTGCTTTTGTTTATAAAAAACAGTATTGCTATCATCACCCCAGTACCAAGACTCTGGCGCACGACCAAACCAGTCTGGATCAGCCATAATTTGCTCTAAAGTGATGATGTTATTATTGAGCACTAGCGATTCAGTTTGATCTGAAGGGGCTAAAGTTGCACTGGGCGTTAGTGTTTCAACTGAGGTATTGTTAGTATTTTTTGTTGGATTATCAGTGCTAACACATGCAACTAAAGAAACACTCAACACCGCGGCTATTAATGTTAATTTCATATATATAGAGTCTCTAATCTAAGGAGAATAATTAAGTAATGGATTGTATTTATTTATTTAAGTAAGCCTAGTTATACTGATCTACGTTAAAATGTTCAACATAACCAACGCAATAGCTTATGTGAATAACAAGTAAAAGTGTAAGGGAAAACTACCAAATGCCTGTTTCTTGCGATAAGTGTGATAAAATTGTCGGTACAAGTGCTAATTACCCATACAAAAAACCAAACAGCGCTATACGATAAAATAAAATACAGAAAGTAAATTTAACTTATGCTTGTAAATCAACAATGTTTTTGTGGCAGTGGCAAACGCTTTTTGGCTTGCTGCCAACCGTTTATTGCCCAAAGCGCTCAACCAAATACTGCTGAGCAACTAATGCGCTCACGTTTTAGTGCTTACGCCATTGGTAATAGCCAATATATTTATGATACTTACGCTAATAGTAGCCAAGCAGCACAATCGGTATCAGAAATAGAGCAATGGGGCAAAGCCTGCATTTGGCTTGCGCTTGAAATTCATGAAACTCATGGCAACACAAGTGATAATGACATATCAGCTGAGCAATTTGTCGAATTTTCAGCATATTATATTTCTGATAATACCTTGTGCGAGCTAAGAGAAAACTCACGTTTTATCCTAGAGCCAGCAAGGGTTGATGATCATAATCAAGTACAACAGTGGCGTTATATTGATGGTGAAATTAGTCAACATTGTGAACTTTCAACAGTAAAACGCAAAGACCTATGCCCTTGTAACTATTACCCTACTGCTTGGTCTGCTAAAAAAGGTAAAAAGTTTAAACAATGTTGTGGGCAATAGCGTGATAACACAGTTTTCCAAGCTACATTATGCAGCGACAACATCGACCAAAGATGATTTTACTATAGAGGTTTGAACAGCTTTAAGCCAGCTATCAACCTGCATAGTTAGCGGCTTATTAATAACTGAATTGGTTTGTTGCTGAGCATGCTTTTTTTGACAAACTAATGTGGTGTTGGTTAACACATCATTATTCACATGCTTATCATCATCTCTAAAGGCTAATGGTTTGGGATATAAAGCATTACGTAATTTCAGCGTTGCTAATTGCTGATCAGCTACCAGTTGCCCTTGATTAAATGCATTAATTTGTTCAACGCTTTTTAATGCTAGCGGCGCTTCTGCGGGTAATTCAAAATATTTACGCAATACTTGATTGGTTTGTGGAGGGCTATCAGTAGCCGTGCCATCTATGGCTGAGGTATGAGGTAAAACAAATTGACTATGCTCTCTAACATCATCACAAAGCATTGCTAGCATTAATGCAAAATCAGAGCGCCTAGCCTGATGGACACATTCATTTAACCGCTCACCTAATTGTAACTCGTGCAACAAAGGCGCTGAGTTAACCGCTTGCGAATTAGGTGAATTATTAAGTGTTTGGTCTACCACATCAACAGTCAAAAGCTTTCTCTTATTTACCGGTTTACCACATATAAATGTAGCGCTAGTAAAAAGGTTATCGACCATGGATATTAAAACTTAATTACTTTTTGTTAAAAAAATTATTTAATACAAACACCTCTCTTAATATTCTGCTCTGTGTCATATAGTGATATCATCATTTCCAGAAAAGTTGGTCGTCAAATCCACCCGATACCAACACCAATCATACGCCAATAAACATAGCAATAGCACCGGCTTATTTGAACAGGAACAAGCTTACTTATGAAAATTATCTCTTTTAATATCAATGGACTTCGTGCCAGACTTCACCAATTACAAGCGATTACTGATAAACACCAACCTGATATTATTGGCTTACAAGAAATTAAAGTACACGATGAAGTGTTTCCCCTAGAAGCAGTTGAAGCTATGGGCTATCACGTGTATTTTCATGGGCAAAAAGCGCATTACGGTGTCGCGATGCTATGCAAAAAAGCAGCGATTAAAGTACAAAAAGGCTTTCCAACTGATGACGAAGAAGCACAGCGTCGTATGATCATGGTTGAAACGACCAATGCCAAAGGTGAAAAAGTAACCATTTTAAATGGTTACTTTCCGCAAGGTGAAAATATTAACCATGAAACAAAGTATCCTTATAAGCGTAAATTTTATCAAGATTTAATGACTTACTTAACTACGCATCATAACAAAGATGAACAAATCATTGTTATGGGCGATATCAATATCTCCCCTCTTGATCTCGATATCGGTATTGGCGAAGTCAACCGCAAACGTTGGCTAAAAACAGGTAAATGCTCTTTCCAACTAGAAGAGCGCGAGTGGCTTGCCACCCTCATGGATTGGGGCTTTACCGACACATTTAGACAACTTCACCCTGAACGTAGCGAGCGCTATTCTTGGTTTGATTATCGTTCACGTGGATTTGATGATAATCGCGGTTTACGTATCGATGTTATTTTAGCGACTCAAGCTTTGAGTGCGCAATGTGTTGAATCTGATATTGATTATGAAATGCGAGGCATAGAAAAACCTTCTGATCACGCGCCTATTTGGTCAACGTTCGAACCTTAACAACCCAGGATTATTATGACTACCCCAGCGCACTATCTTTGCCCGCTTTGTCAACAAGCACTTCATTTTACCGATAAAAGCTATCGATGTGAAAACAATCATAGCTTCGATCAGGCAAAACAAGGTTATGTTAATTTACTACCGGTGCAATTTAAGCATTCTAAAGCGCCCGGAGATAACAAAGACATGGTTATTGCTAGGCGCGCTTTTCTTGATAAGGGCTTTTATCAGCCTTTAGTTGATAGCATGCTGGCACTTTACCAAGCATATGCTGAGCCAACCGGTGCAGTATTAGACGCTGGCTGTGGGGAAGGTTTTTATACTCATCAACATAAAACACAATTAAATCAGGTCTATGGTGTTGATATTGCGAAAGAAACCATAAAAATAGCCGCTAGACGATATCAACAATGCCATTTTAGTGTAGGCACCTTGTCGAAACTTAGCTTTGCCAACAATTATTTTACCTGGATTACCTCAGTTTACGCACCTATATTAGAAACAGAGTTCTCAAGGTTGTTAACAACTAATGGCTACTTATTAACGGTGACCCCAGCCGAACAACATTTATTTGAATTAAAATCACTCATCTACCGTAAAGCCAACAAACATGACATTAATAAAGCCCCTATTAAACAGCTAACATTAGTTGAAGAGCAGAAACTCACCTATCCGATGCATTTTGATAACAGTGACGATGTGTTAAATTTACTCGCCATGACCCCATTTGCTTTTAAAGCATCAACTGAGTTAATAGCGCAAATAAAAAGCCTAAACAATTTTACTTGTCAGGCCGACTTTATTTTGCGCTTATATCAGAAAAAATAAAACTGAAGCTAGTTTCTAGATGCAAAGGTCAACTGAAGCAACTGGGCTAAATCGATGTATTTAGGTTTAGACAAACTTAATTCATTAAACTTACTGTGATTACCCTGCTCTTTCACTTTCTCTATTCCTGAGCGATACCATGAAGCAAGTGAAGGTGGCAAAAACTTGTCGGCTTTAACACCTAATACCACTAAAGCTTGCACCGGAATAGATAATATAAACAACCCATAAACTAACGCTTGAGGCAAGGCATTGATAGCATTGTTCACACTGCCAGATCCGGTAAAGTACCCTGACGCAAAGTAAAGCTGCATGATAAAAGTAAATAATGCCAATGCAGGGAAATACCGGCAAACAAAACGAGCACTTTGCACAGCGGAATAATCAGCGAAGTATTTGGCTAACTCGGCCTTTTCTGGCCAAAGTTTACAATATCGCTGACCCAGTTTGATAAGGTCTACTACAGATAAGTTCATAAGTTAACTATAGCATTAAACTTTAGTTTGCAAAAGTTAGTGAAAAATAAGTTTGTAATCAATTATTACTCCATTGCTTTATTGATTTTATTGGCATGTATCAACCTTTTATTCTAATCAAAGGTTATAATCGCTCCAGCATTTAACTTATCAATCATTTTCTAATTATGAACAAACCTCTTTTGTCTTCTGAACAATCCGTGGATACTGCCATACTCGTTATTAATTGTGGTAGCTCATCGGTAAAATTTTCATTAATTCAACCAGAAACAGGCCATAGCCTACTGTCAGGGCTTGCTGAGTGTTTAACAACTCCGCAGGCAAGTATTAAAATTAAGCACAAGCTAACGCCAAGTGAAAACGAGCAGAGTGAAACAAGCCCTTTAGCACAGCCATATGATCACCAACAAGCATTAACAACACTTGTGAGCAAACTTCGCTCATTAAATCTGGTTGAAAATATTATTGCTGTCGGCCATCGCGTTGTGCACGGCGGAGAGAGCTATGCTCAACCTGTTTTAATTAATGATGATGTTAAAGCCACCATCAAGCAACTTGCAAAACTTGCCCCGCTGCATAATCCTGCTAATTTAATTGGTATTAATGCGTGCCAACAAGCATTTAAAGACTTACCGCAAATGGCTATTTTTGATACCGCTTTTCATCAAAGTATGCCAGAAAAGGCTTACCTATATGGCGTCCCTTTTTCGCTGTATCGTGAACATGGCATCAGACGTTACGGCTTTCATGGCACCAGTCATTTCTTTGTAGCCAACCAAGCAGCAAAATTAATGGGCAAATCATTAAGCCAATGTAATTTAATCAGCGCACACTTAGGTAATGGCTGCAGCGTAACGGCGATAAAAAATGGAGAAAGTGTTGATACTAGCTTAGGCATGACCCCACTTGAAGGTGTAATGATGGGAACCCGCAGTGGTGATATTGATGCTGGCATCGTTTTTCATCTTGTTGAACAACTAGGGTACAGCATCAATGAAGTAGATACCCTACTTAATAAGAAAAGTGGTCTACTTGGCGTGTCTCAACTCAGTAATGATTGTCGTACGTTAGAAGAGGCCATGCTAGACCCTAACCACCCGCAATCAGCCCAAGCAAAATTAGCACTTACCGTGTTCTGCTATCGTATAGCTAAGAGCATCGCGTCATTTAGTGCCAGCTTAACCACATTAGATGGATTAATTTTTACTGGCGGTATCGGTGAAAATTCTTCATGGGTGAGAACGCAAATTATAAAACAACTCAGTCTGTTAAACTTTAGCGTATGTGAACAGGCTAACCAAACAGCACGTTTTGGCACAAATGGAAATATTAGCACAGCTGATGCCAGACCCTGTTGGGTTATAGCCACCAATGAGGAATGGGTGATTGCTCAACAATCAGCACAACTGCTATCTAAATAAAACAAATAAAACAAATAAAATAGCAGCAACCAAAAAACTAACGTATTTAGAGAAAAAAAGATGTCAGAAATAAATCAAACTTCATCCACCTCCCCTCAGCAAGCTGTGGTGACTCCCGCTAAAAACAAAGGACAAATATCTAAAGGACAGTCTCATCGAATTATGCTCATTCCTGTAGGTTTTGGTGTAGGCTTAACCAGTGTTTCATTAGGCTTATTACATACCTGTGAACAAAAAGGCATTAAAGTGGGCCATTTCAAACCTATTAGCCAACCATCACGCAACTCAATTGCAAAGAAAGATAAAACTATAGATGCCATTAGTTTATCGCAAAACAGTCGTTGTATTTCCCTCAGCTATTTTGAAGAAAAAATGGCAAAAGGCCAAAGCGATGTAGTGTTAGAAGAAATTGTCGCGAATTTCAATGAATTCAATCAAGACCAAGATGTGGTAATTATTGAAGGACTTATTCCAACAACCAGACAGCCCTATGCCGGAAGGATCAACCGCGATGTTGCCCAAGCATTATGTGCTGAAATTGTGTTGGTTGCTGCACCGGGTAATGATTCAACCAAAACCTTTGAAGAGCGTCTTGAAGTCAGTGCAGAAACCTACGGTGGCACCAAAAACAAGCATTTACTTGGCTGCATTATTAATAAATTAAATGCCCCTGATCAAGATGAATTTGGCTTACTGCCCTACGAAGAAGAGATTAACGCCGATTTTGATATGGCACCTTGGAAAAATCTCGCCATTTTCAAAAATAAGGAATTTGACTTACTAGGGGCTATTCAATGGGACATAAATCTGATTGCTCCGCGCATTATGGATATCAGTGACTACCTTGAAGCCAAAATTATTAATAAAGGTGATATGGAACACAGACGCTTTCGCAGTGTTGCCTTTTGTGCACGAAGTGTGAGTAATTTAGTGAGTTATTTAGTGCCTGGTCGCTTAATTGTCACCCCTGGCGATCGTACTGATATCATTATTGCCACTTGCTTATCGGCATTAAACGGCACAAAACTCGGTGCATTAATTTTAACTAATGGTTATGAGCCATCTCCACAAGTATGGGAATTATGTCAACAAGCACTCGATGCAGGTTTACCGGTATTATCGGTACCATGGGATACATGGCAAACCTCACGCCATATAATGAGTTTTAATCCTGAAATTCCAAAAGACGATACTCAACGTCAAGAAAAAGTCAAACAACACATCGCTGATAACTTGTCTAAACCGTGGATTTCTCATCTTTCTGCAAAAGTTGAAGCAAACTATTTGTTGTCTCCACCGGCCTTTAGACACAAACTCACCGAGCTTGCTAGAGCCGCCAATAAACTTATTGTGTTGCCAGAGGGTACCGATGTTCGCACTATTAAAGCCGCGGCCATTTGCTGTGAACGTAATATTGCCCGTTGCCAACTGATTGGCGATAAAGAAGAGATTATCCGTATAGCTGAACAGCAAGGCATTGTTTTACCAAAAAATTTATTAATTACTGATCCTAACGATATACGTGACAATTACATTGGTCCTTTAGTAGATCTGAGAAAGAACAAAGGCTTAACCGACGTTATCGCCAAAGAAAATTTAAAAGACAATGTAGTTTTAGCCACCATGATGTTGCAAATGGGGCAAGTTGATGGTTTAGTTTCTGGCGCTGTTAACACCACTGCCAATACAATTAGACCTGCATTACAATTAATTAAGACCGCGCCGGGTAGCTCGTTAGTATCCTCTGTATTTTTTATGCTTTTGCCAGAGCAAGTGTTGGTTTATGGTGATTGTGCTATTAATCCAGAGCCAAACGCTGAGCAATTAGCTGATATTGCCATTCAGTCTGCTGATTCTGCTGCCGCTTTCGGTATTCCACCAAGAGTTGCGATGATCAGCTACAGCACCGGCAGCTCAGGCCATGGTGCTGATGTAGAAAAGGTAACTGAAGCGACCAAAATCGCTCAAACCAAGCGTCCTGATTTAATCATTGATGGGCCTTTGCAATATGATGCGGCCATTATGGAAAATGTTGCCAAGAAAAAGGCTCCCAATAGCCCTGTAGCAGGTAAAGCAACGGTATTTATCTTCCCGGACCTTAACACAGGTAATACTACCTATAAAGCAGTGCAGCGCTCTGCTGACTTAGTGAGTATTGGCCCAATGTTGCAAGGAATGAACAAACCGGTGAACGATTTATCAAGAGGGGCACTCGTTGATGATATTGTTTTCACTATTGCATTAACGGCTATTCAAGCAACGCAATAAACCTGTGCTTAATGTTTGATAGGGTAAATTTCAAACCAACCATTTTATTCATGTAAACCAATGCATTGCACTGGTATAATGTGATTACACACAATGATATCCACAGCTATTGTGGATATCATTGCATAACGTCTCAGGCGTTCGCTTATTGTATTCCCCCCAATGTAGCTGCAATCAATCCTAACTGTCACAGCAGTTATTCAGTATTAATAGCTTTGCTAGAGTTAAAAGCAAAAAATCGTTATAGTAGCGATTCAAATCAGTGTTATTAAACTGTTCGCAGATAATTCAAGGATAACCATGAAATTAACCCTAAAGCTATTAAATGAATGTTTTACTATTCATAGCTTACCTGAGCAAAGTGTTATTCCAACACAAGTGTTTAGCGCCCCCATATATTTTATTGCTAAAACCTTTGATGAAGTCTCAATTGTTTTACCGCAAAATATTAGTATCGAGAGTGATGATGCTGAACCCGATTGGCAGGCATTAGAAGTTGTTGGGCCATTAGATTTCACCTTAACGGGTATTTTATCGAGCATTTCAACGGTACTCGCCAATAAAAAAATCAGTATTTTTGCCATTTCTACTTTTGATACTGATTATATATTAGTTAAAAAAGAGACATTAGTGGCAGCGGTAGAAGCACTGGAAGCAAACGATTATCAGGTTATTCAATAATCTATCTCTCTAACTTATTATCATTGAAAAGAAATATATATGACTAGCAAAATCACACTCTACGGTATTAATAACTGCGACACCGTTAAGAAGGCCATAAAATGGCTTAATAATCACAACATAAACTATCAATTTTATGACTTTAAAAAACAAGCACTGACTGATGCACTATTAACCCGTTTTGTCGAGCTAAACGATTGGGGCACACTACTGAACAAGCGCAGTACTACGTTTAGAAATTTAGACGAGGACATAAAAAACAATTTAACTGATGAGGTTATGTTTGCACAAGTGATGACACAGCCAACGTTACTCAAACGACCTCTGTTATTAATACAATCAAGTACTGATGAAACAGATGTCCAATTACATTTGGGCTTTAAAGCTGAAATTTATCAAACAATCTTTCAATAAACCGATTAACAAGAATCGATTACAAGAATTAATTTGTTAAGAAAACACTTATTAAATAAGGGTCAATATGGCAACGCCAACTAGTGACGTAATACAATTAGCAATAGACTTACTTGCTCGGCCATCGGTAACTCCCGAAGATGCGGGCTGTCAAAACTTAATGAAAGAGCGGTTAGCTCAACTGGGCTTTGTTAATGAAACCATGGTGTTTGAAGATACCACAAACCTTTGGTCAAGACGAGATGGCAACTTATCAGTTAACGATAACAACGAACCGGTATTTTGTTTTGCTGGGCATACCGATGTTGTACCTGCTGGCAACCTTGAGCTATGGCACACTCCTCCTTTTGAGCCGACAATAATCGATGGTATTCTTTATGGCCGTGGCGCAGCTGATATGAAAGGTAGCCTCGCTGCAATGATTGTGGCAACTGAGCGTTTTGTTAATGATTACCCTAAATACCATGGTGCCATCACTTTTTTAATTACTAGTGATGAAGAAGGTCCATTTATTAATGGCACTACGCGGGTGATTGATACGCTAGAAGCGCGCAACGAGAAAATTACCTATTGTATTGTTGGTGAGCCATCAAGCACTCATCAGGTTGGCGATGTCATTAAAAATGGTCGTCGTGGCTCAATTTCAGCTGAAATAGACATCAAAGGTAAACAAGGTCATGTCGCCTACCCTGAACATGTTATCAACCCAATACATTTAGCCATGCCCGTTTTTGCAGAGCTTAGCCAATATCAATGGGATCATGGCAATGATTATTTCCCTGCTACCAGTTTTCAGTTATCTAATATCAATGCAGGTACTGGCGCTACCAATGTGGTTCCTGGGCATTTAACGGCATTATTAAATTTACGCTACAGTACAGAGTTAACCGATCAGATTATTGTTGAACACATTGAGTCTATATTAAATAAACACCAACTAGACTACGATATTAAATGGACATTCAATGGTAAACCTTTCATCACCGAATTAGGCAATGAACCTGGCGACTTTTTGACCGCAGTCACCCATGCAGTTACTACTGTAACAGGAACGCCGCCTCA
Organism: Colwellia sp. KU-HH00111; assembly: GCF_040362745.1. NCBI lineage: Bacteria > Pseudomonadati > Pseudomonadota > Gammaproteobacteria > Alteromonadales > Colwelliaceae > Colwellia > Colwellia sp. KU-HH00111. Next base: position 15,319 of record NZ_BAABWO010000006.1, read on the forward strand.
GTTATCAACATCTGGTGGCACTTCGGATGGTCGATTCATTGCCCCAACGGGTGCAAAAGTAATCGAATTAGGGCCTTGTAACGCAACTATTCATCAAGTAAATGAATCCGTCGCCTGTGCTGATTTAGATAAACTTTGCGATATATATTATCATTGCTTAACACAGGTTTTATTACCTGATTCGGCTTGTTGTTAATGTCGTGCGGGGTTAAAGTGCGGCTTATTAAACCTTGTCGCGCTGCCCTAGCAGCTAAAAGGTATATATATTGGTATTGCGAATGAAAAAATGGTATTGCGAATGAAAAAAGAATGGCACCCATTGAAAGGGGATCTTGTTTTACAAACCCTTGGTTTAACTGACCAGCATATAGATTATTGTGAATGCGACATAAATCATCAAATTCAAGCTGCTAGCCAGGCAAAAGGGTTTGGCATTCACCAACAAATGCGAGCAGATTTTCAAGCATTAGTTACAAGTGCTGCTCACGATCATATCGAAATCAATGTTGCCAGTGGTTTTCGTTCTTTCGAGCGACAATTACTTATATGGAATAATAAGTTTAATGGAATAACACCTATTAATAACCATCAAGGCGAGCAGGTTAATATTGCCAAGCTATCAGAATTTGAAATTGTTGAAGCTATTATGCTGTACTCTGCCCTTCCCGGTGCAAGTAGACATCACTGGGGCTGTGATATTGATATATATTCCAAAAATTTATTAAATGAACAACCTTTACAATTAGAGCCGTGGGAATATAGTGAAAAAGGGCCGATGGCAGCACTTTCAGCTTGGTTAAATGCTAATGCCTCAAGATTTGGTTTTTATTTTCCGTATGATAGTTATCGAGGCGGTATAGCTGCTGAACCTTGGCATTTATCATACGAGCCAATTGCACAGCAATATCAATCTGCTTTAACTATTGAGCAACTACAACAGCACTTGGTACAAACCGATATTGCCGGTAAACAAGCAATTATTGACAATTTACCATCGCTATTTGAACGTTACATTAATAACGTTAATCCTTATAATCAAGCAGGTTGATAGCAATTTATACGCTACAACTAGACAGGAAAAAATATGGATAATTGGATACCCTATATCATCATAATAATAGCGATAGCCGTTATTATAGGCAATTTAAGTACATTTCAAAAAAACACGCATCAGAAAATGCGCAAAAAAAATTTAAATGATCTAGAAGAAACACTACCTCGCTCTAAACAAACCGAGCATAAAATGAAAACGATAGAAAAACAAAAGTTAAAATAGTCAATGCCGAGTTAATTAATGTACTTTCGTTGGTTTTTGTAATCATATATAAAATTTAGCTGTTGTCCTCATCTGAGCTATTACACCGTAGCTATTACACGGTAACTATTACGCCATAACGATTGCAACGGTGTAATAGTTAAACACTTTTAAGTGTAAGAATTTGTTTATTTCTAGTTATTTTTTTGTTTAAAAAAAGCTAATCAGCTAGTCTATAACCAAACTAACACAGGACAACTCAAAATAACTCAAGATAAGCCAAGATAAACCAAAAAAGCTGGTTTTTAGTTGGTATTAGCAACGAGCGAATTTTGGTCAATTGAGTGTTTATAAACATTTTGCGATGGGGAATTAACCAATGGATAATACAATAATAATTAATGGCAAAAATCACAATATTGATGTTGATGGCGACATGCCGCTACTCTGGTTTCTACGTGATCGTTTAGCATTTACCGGTACAAAGTTTGGTTGCGGTAGTGGTTTATGTGGCGCTTGTACTGTACATGTAAATGGTCAGGCCGTGAGGTCATGCGTTACCCCCATGAACAGCGTAGTATCAAAAAAAATCACCACAATAGAAGGCTTATCCGAAAACGGTGACCACCCTTTACAGCAAGCATGGTTAAACAATAACGTGCCACAATGTGGTTATTGTCAGGCAGGTCAAATTATGAATGCAGCAAGTTTGCTTGCCACAAACCCATCGCCTACCGACCAAGATATTGACACTGCTATGCAAGGTAATATTTGCCGTTGTGGTACTTATCAACGAATAAAAAAAGCAATATCAGAAGCCGCTGACACCTTAGCGAAGGAGGTTTAATATGAGTACTATAGCGATGAGTCGTCGAAATTTTCTTAAAGGCGCAGGGATAGCTACTGGCGGTTTAGTATTCTCTGTTGCACTACCTGCCAATGCACTGGTTGAAAAAGGGATAATGAAAAGCAGTGAAAATGAATTGAATGCTTTCATTCACCTTGCTGAAAATGGTGATACCACAATATATTGTGGCCGTTGTGAAATGGGGCAAGGCATTAGTACGGCACTTCCTTCAGCTGTGGCTGATGAAATGGAAGCAGATTGGCAACGTGTGGTAGTAAAACAAGGTGACGCTGACAAAAAGTATGGTCCTCAAAGTACCGGTGGCTCTGCCAGTATTCGTATCATGTATCAGCCCATGCGCGAAGCTGGTGCTAAAGTAAAAGCAATGTTAATAACTGCTGCCGCTAAAGTTTGGAATACCTCAGAAGGCAACTGCTATGCAAAGTCACACTTTGTATTCAATAAAAGTAATCAACAAAAGCTGAGCTATGGTGAACTTGCCAGCTTAGCAAAAAATAGTCCGATACCTACAAAAGTGACGTTAAAAAAGAAAAGCGACTTTACCTACATCGGCACGAAGTTAGCCCGACATGATCAAGATGAAGTTGTTGTGGGCAAAAGAATTTATGGCGTTGATACCAAGGTACCCGGCTTGCAATACGCTGCTATAGTGCATTGCCCTGTATTAGGTGGCAAACTTAAAAGCCTTGATAAATCTGACGCTATGAAAGTTAAAGGTGTCAGTGATATTGTAGAAATTCCTCGATTTGATGTACCTTTTGGCTCTATTGGCGGCGTTGCGGTAGTCGCTGATAATAGCTGGACGGCACAGCAAGCAGTGAAAAAATTAGTGATAGAATGGGATTTAGGTAAAAATGCCGTTTATAACACCACCGAGTATAAAAAACAGCTAGTCACTAATGTTGAAAAACAGGCAACACTTGCATCTGAGCGCGGCGATATTACGCATGCGTTTAGCACGGCTGAGCATAGTGTAAAGGCAACTTATACTGGGGGACATCTTTCTCACTCTCCCATGGAGCCAAACGCTAGTGTAGTTTGGGTTCAAAAAGACAGTTGTGAAGTTTGGGCTTCAACACAAAGCCCGGTAGATATTCAAAAGGTATTGGGACAATACTTAAAACGCGAGCCTAGCGATATCATTGTTCATGTTGCTATGGCTGGAGGTGCTTTTGGCCGAAAATTCAAATGTGACTATGTACATGAAGCCGCAGTGATTTCTGAAAAAACAGGTACACCAATTCAGCTAATTTGGTCACGTGAGGAGGATATGCGTACTGGTTATTACCATTCCATTAATGCTCAACACATTGAAGCTTCAATGGATAAGCAAGGTAATGTTACAGGCTGGTTGCATCGAGCAGCCTTCCCTTCAATTGCGACTTTATTTGACCCATCATTAGTTAGATCGCCAGCGCAAAGCCTTGATGATATCAGCAATCATTTGTTTGGTATCGATAATATGCGGGTAGAATCAGGTGACGCGATTGCTCATACTCGTATTGGTTGGTATCGCGCGGTATATGCCATATTTTATGGCTTTGCTTTTGCTACTTTTGCAGATGAACTAGCCAATAAAGCCGGAAAAGATCATTTAACGTTTGTAAATCAACTTTTTGACAATAACAAAAATACCAATCAAGCTGAAGATATTAAAAGAGCTAAAGCTGTATTGGCATTAGTCGCAGATAAATCGGCTTGGCATAACCGAAAAAGCTTACCTAAAAATCAAGGGGTTGGTTTAGCCGTGCATTATAGTTTTCAAAGTTTTGTTGCTATGGCAGTACACGTTGAGGTTGATGGTGATGATATTAAAGTACTTAATGTAGATGCCGCCATCGACTGTGGTCAAGTGCTCAATATTGATGGGGCAACAGCTCAGATGGAGGGTGCTGTCGTGATGGGTATGTCATTAAGTCTTAGCACTGAGATTACTTTTAAAGATGGTGCTGTTGTCAATTCAAGTTTTCATGATTACCCGGTAATGCGCATTGGAGATATGCCTAATGTGCGTGTTCATATAGTCGATTCTGATAAAAGCCCAACAGGCCTTGGAGAACCTGGTGTTGCGCCTTTTGCTCCGGCATTAAGTAATGCAGTATTTGCCGCCTCAGGAAAACGTTATCGAGACCTCCCTTTCAAACCGCTTTATACATAGTGGTAATAATGAATACGAATAATCACCTGTCTCATTTATTGGCGAAGTGGTATCCCTTTAAAGATAACTGCGAGTGGGTATTAGCAACAATTTATCGTACACAAGGCCCCTGTTATCGTAAATCAGGGGCGATCATGCTATTTAGTAGCCTAGGTGAACAGCTAGGTATGTTAAGTGGCGGGTGTTTGGAATCAGATATAGCGACTAACGCTCGCAAAGTTATGCAAACAGGTAAGGCACTAACGTTGTGTTACGATGGCTCTGATGAAGATGACTTGTCGTTTCATTTAGGCATTGGTTGTGGCGGGACTGTGCACATCATGCTTCAACAAATTAATGTTGAAAATAATTACTTATCATTGGTGCAAGTGTATCAAGCATTTCAACAGCGTATTTCAGGTTACTATTATCAGTATATAATTACCAATGAAACACCTGAGATAGCCAGTGCTCCGTACTTTCAAGCTGAAGCTATAAACTCTTTGAGTGACACGGCAAGCATAATCGAAAAAAATCATCATGAGAAATGGTTAGTCAACCCAGTTACTCCAACGCCTCATCTACTTATTATTGGCGGTGGCCTTGATGCACAGCCCTTAGTAAGTATGGCTCAACAATTAGGTTGGCAGGTATCTCTTTGGGATCCTCGCCCAGCCAATGCACGTAAAGCATACTTTAGTAATGTAAATCATATTTTAAAAGGCGACGCACAAGTAATAACTGCTTTTGCATTAAATAAGACGGTCAATGCTGCCATACTGATGAGCCACAATATTAAGATTGATGCCCAAGCTTTACAGGCCCTTTCAAAGATAAAGCTTGAATATTTAGGATTACTAGGTCCACAGCATAGACGGGAGCAAGTGCTCAAGGCGGCAAAGTTAAAACCAGCAGAATTAGCCTTTAAATTTGCCGGACCATCAGGTTTGGATATTGGCGGGTCACTTCCAGAGAGTATTGCACTTTCCATTTTAAGTGAATGTCATGCCTGTCTGTTTAAAAAAAATGCCCAATCAATAAGTCAGATACTATGAAGAGTGATACCTATCATTTAAAGGTGATTATTCTAGCGGCAGGTAAAAGTGAACGTTTTAATGGTATTAAGTTATTAGCAAAGCTCAACAGCCAAGAACAGTCGCCTGCTTTGATAACGCATGTGTTACAGCAAGTATCTAAATCGCTGGCAAGCTATAAAATAGAGAATAGCGAAGTACAAATTGCAACCGGTGATTATCATCAACAGCTATCTAAACTTATCAATGAGCAATGCCCGACCCATTTCTGCTCAGATGCTTCATTAGGTTTAGGTCATACCATTGCACAATCTGTTGCCAATATTGTCGCTAAAAATGATCATACTAGTCATATCATGATCACTTTAGCTGATCAGGTAGCATTAGTTGCTGATGACTATGGTAATTTGATCGGTCAGTCAATGTTAATGCCCGACAAGCTTATCTGTGCAAAAGCACAGCTTGAGATAATGCCTCCGGCGATATTTCCCCGTAGTTATTTCAGCCAGTTAATGAAATTAACCGGCGATAAGGGTGCTAAAGCCCTATTACATAAAAATAAAAGTCAACTTCAGCAAGTATCAATACCTAATGCTGTTATCGATATTGATACGAGAGAAGATTTAAACCACTGGCAAAAAAGTCACCTCAATTTATCTCAGTGACCTAGCTCAGCGAACATTTGGTTAAAGCACCAAGCCAGCTTTAATAAATGTTTTTAAATGACAACGCCAATTCCATCACTGAAAATAGTCGTTCTAATGTTTCTTTAGCAAGCGGTTTGCCATCAGCTTGATATATCGTCACGGAAGTTTTTTGATTCTTGTCATCTAACGGTGCCAGTACAAATTGGTATTTGTCATCAGCCAGATCTATTATCGATTGTTCCTCACCCCAAATACTATCCCAAAGGCTTGAATCTGGCTGGATATAATCGACAAAATATTTTTTGTCACTTTCATCAAGATCGGTAATAGTAAAACCTTGTTTCTCAAAGAAAATTGGCATATTATCCCACAGATTATCTAGCGCCATTTCAACAATATAAGCCGCTTCTGCGTTACTATTTTCACCTAAGGTAACCAGTTTTTGATTTGCCCGTAATAGACGGTTTTCTTGCTGGTGTAAACGGTAGTTGTAATCAAGTTGTGCCACTATTTCATTTAACATCGACATTTCAGCGCGCTGTTTATCGATAGGGTTAATAAATTTACTGCCACCGGCATTATCGGTTTTCATATAATCGATCAGTGTTACTTTTAAAGAAACACTTCGACCATGTGGTTTAGTATATAGCTCATAGCGAAATCGCATACTGGTAGATGACTCAATATCAGTAAACAACCAACCGGTTTCAAGCTCATCATGATACCACTGAGACTCAAACACTTGTGTTGTGCCCTTTAGGTTTTCATCAGTAAAGTTAGTAGCATCAACTCTTTCGTAACCTACACCATCGGCGGTAAGTTGGCTAACAAAGGCATTTTCAATCATGGTATCTAGATCTTTATCTTCAAAGACCTTATCAAACCATATAACAGCTTCATCTGAATTAGTGATCACTCGTGACGATGCTGCGATAGGTAATACCAAAGAAGGTGCTCTGATATCCATTTTTTTCCCTATCGGTCCTTGTTTATTTATCGTTGTAGGAATAAGGAACTTTTTATTTTTTTCCGGTTTATCTAGCGCTTCAGGAACAACAAAATCTTTAGCTTCTTGTTTTTGTGCATAATCAAAATTTCCCTGTGCGCGTTTATTATCATGGCTACTACATGCTGACAACGCTAAACCCAGTACAGAAAAATAAAACAATTGACGACTCATTAAAACTCCTGAGAAAAACCCACTTGGGTAAAATAAAATAATATTTGTTTGATGGTGTAAACTTTATTTGGTTCAATTCAATTATCTGAAAAAATAACTAATAGATATGATAGAAACAGCATCATACAGCTAGCGCCCATGGTACTTGCCTGTTTTTGCAAACACAAGCGTATTATTCTAATTTGCTAAGGTTATTTTTGTGTTGTAAATAGGATATAATCCTTTTTTTTATTAACTAGCCAGGCGTTTTAATGTCACAATATTTAGTGCTAACAGCCATGGGCTCCGATAGAACGGGCTCTGTCAGCGAATTAACTAAATTAGCAAGTGAATGCGGTTGCAATATATTAGATAGCAGGATGGCTATTTTCGGATTAGAGTTTACCTTTATTATGCTACTAAAAGGTGATGCAAGAGCGATCAACAAAATTGAAGCTCGTATTCCCATGGTTGCTCACAATTTAGAGTTGATCACTATGATGAAGCGTACTTCTGGTCATAAGTCTTATGATCTTGTAGAACATTACCAAGCTAGATATACCGGTACTGATCAACCGGGTCTGTTAAAAGCAATGACGGCTTTTTTTGCGACTCGAAAAATTGATATCTCTTCGTTGAAATCAGAGATTGACCCTAACACCAATAACATGAGCGCCAGTATCTCCATTGCTTTAACGCAAAGAATTAATATTGAGGATATTGAGCGTGACTTTCTTCAGTTGTGCGAACAATTTGGTGTACAAGGCTGTATTAACGAAACCACTCATAGCCTTAACTAACTTAATCTAAGGATATTTATGAACACATTAACTGTTGGCGATAGTGCGCCATTATTCACCCTTAAAGACGAAAATGAACAGGCGATATCGTTAGCTGACTTTATCGGGAAAAAACAAGTATTGGTTTATTTCTACCCTAAGGCAATGACGCCAGGCTGTACCGTTCAAGCACAAGGACTGCGTGATAGCCAAAGCCAGTTGAATGAATTAAATACTGTGGTTTTTGGAATTTCTCCTGATGAGCCTAAACGTCTAGCCAAATTTTGCCAGCGTGATGAGTTAAATTTCACCTTACTCTCAGATGTTGATCACAAAGTTGCAGACGATTTTGGCGTATGGGGTTTGAAGAAGTTTATGGGAAAAGAATATGATGGCATTCACCGCTTGAGCTTTTTAATTGGCTTAGACGGTAAGATCTCTCATGTGTTTAATAAGTTTAAAACCAAAGAACATCATCAAGTGGTTCTTGATGTGCTAAATGAGATAAACAACTAATTAACCATGTTAAAAAGCATAACGATAAGTAAAGGTACTTGTCGTTATGCAATATTCACCATTATGCCTCGGTACTATAGTCTTCTTGGGTTGTAGACCACGCATTAATAACCGCTTTAACTAAGGTAGCTAGCGGAATAGCAAAAAACACACCCCAAAAGCCCCACAAACCGCCAAACAATATCACAGCAATAATAATGGTAACCGGATGTAAATTTACCGCTTCTGAAAATAACAGCGGAACAATAACATTACCATCAATGGCTTGAATAATGCCATAGGCGAGCATGACATAGCCTAGTTCGTTGCTAAATCCCCACTGAAATAAAGCCACTAAAAATACAGGAATAGTCACAACAGTCGCCCCAACATAAGGGACTAATACCGACAAGCCAACTAACACGCCTAATAAAACCGAATAACGTAAATCTAAAAAGATAAAAGCAATGGTGGTTGAAACACCAACAATCAAAATTTCAATGATCTTACCGCGAATATAGTTCAATATTTGCTGATTCATCTCCTTACCTACTTGATAAGCCATTCGACGTTCTTTCGGTAAAAACTGGGTAAAACCGGACAATAAATCTTTTTTATCCTTTAAGAAAAAGAACACCATTAAAGGCACTAAAATAAGGTATACCATTAAGGCTACTAAGTCCGAAATTGAATTTAACGACGCTTTAAGCGCGACTTCTCCCCATTCAAGTAATTTTTCTTTAATAGTAGAAATAAAGGTTTCTATTTGAGATGCTTGGATAATATCAGGGTACCGCTCTGGTAGGGTTAATAAATACTTTTGACCTTCCGTCACCATATTCGGTACTTCTTGCAATAAATTACTACTTTGTTTCCAAATAATCGGCATCAAACCAAGCATTGCAATTAAAGTGATACTGACAAAAGCCCCAACTACAATGATGGTTGCACCAGTACGTGATACCTTTAAACTCGATAACTTATTGACAGGAAGGTCTAATAAAAATGCAATGCTTAAAGCCACCAAAACCGGCATTAGTAATTGACTAAATAGCGCGATAAACAAAAAAGAACAAATTAATATCACTGCAAGCGTGACCGCATGAGGATCAGAAAACTTGCGCGTATACCAATTTCTAAAAAGCTTAAACATATTTTTCCTTTATCGCGATAAAATACCGACTAGGTCGATATAGTAAATTCAACTATCGTATTGTCAATTATACTTTGGTGAAAACCATAGCCTAGTTTTGTCAGTAATTTAGGTATATCATCTTTTGAGCCTATATCTTGCACTCGCAACACACATTGATCTCCTGCTTGCATTTTTTTTAACAACAAGCGCAAATTAACTAAAGGCAGTGGACACTTCTCCTGGGTTGCATCGTAGTGAAAGATCATTGGATATTTCTTTTAACAAGATTATTTGAGACAATTCTAGCGTTATCTTAGCGTAACTATTATCATTTAAATAGTAAAATTAGCAACTTAGTATATTACTTACATAAAAAATCAACACAACTGAAAATCTCTTTAATTAGGCCACCCATAATAACTTTTGCAACTTCCCCAACATAAACTACACTTTATGTACTTTAATCAAGTATGGACGCTATGATGCCTAAACCCCGCTCACAACAAATTAGTTTACTCGATACCCAGTATTATCATATTTGCAGCCGCACCGTCCGCAAAGCCTTCTTGTGCGGTGTAGATACAACAACCGGCATCAGCTTTGAACATCGACGTAGTTGGATTGAAAAACGCCTGTTTCAACTCACCCAAGTCTTTGCTATTGATATTTGTGCCCATGCTATTATGCATAATCACTTGCATTTGGTGCTACATGTGGATTGTGAGCAAATAAAACGTTGGTCAGTCATGGATGTGCTACAGCGCTGGCATCGCTTATTTAAAGGCACTCACCTCACACGGCAATACCAAAACAACCAACCCCTTGATAAATATCAGCTAGCGACGGTTGAAGCAACCGCCCAAATATACAAACAACGATTAATTGATATCAGCTGGTTTATGCGTAGCTTAAATGAGCCTATTGCCAGACAAGCCAATAAAGAAGATAAATGTACAGGGCATTTTTGGGAAGGCCGTTTTAAATCTCAAGCCCTGCTTGATGAAGGCGCCTTATTATCTTGTATGGCTTATGTTGATTTAAACCCTGTACGAGCAGCTATTGCACCTACACCCGAGCAATCAAGTTTCACCAGTATTCAATTACGTATAAAAGCTGCCATTAACGGTAAACAACCTAAACAATTACGCCCTTTTATCGGTAACGAACACCAAGACAAAACTCAGGGTATTACCTTTAGTTTAAAAGACTATTTAACCCTAGTAGATGAAACAGGAAAAGTGATACGCAGTGATAAACGTGGCGCTATTAGCCCTAAAGCAGGCAATATACTCACAAGGCTACATATTAGTGATGACAGCTGGTTAAAACTCACCACACAATTTGAATCTATTTTCACTGGCGCTGTAGGAACCGCAGCGCACTTAAGTGAATTTAGCGAACATGTTGGTTTAAAGCGCACCCATGGCATAGCAAATGCTCAAGCCTGTTTGAATAGTGCCTAATTCTAGTTAGCGATAAAAAACAAACAACAATAAAGACAATGCATCAAAAAAACAACGTTTCCCCAGCGTGACGGCAGACACGCACCTTGAATTCACCTAAATGTCAGAAAAAACGTAGTTACGGGGAATAAAGCAGCTCACTCAATCATTCGTAGAAAAATAGCACCACTCGTTTAGTTAAACAAACGCCCAGTTAGCGATTTAGTATTGATCAGAATTATCATGGGTGGCTTATTTAATTCTTGAACCTTTGCCACAAATACAAACCACCTACGAATGTACCAAAAGGAAAGCTTAATAAAAGAACGATTGAAACAGGTAAGGCAAATTTATGAACAGCCTGATTCTGTTTTAACAAGTATATACCGCAAAGCAGAGCTAGAAAGTTAATAGCTAACAATATGTTAACTAGCAGTAGAATTGATATTGGCAATGATTCAATACTGGAAAGTTGAGTTGCGCCAAATACATAAACGAATAAGAATGCTAGAACTTCAAAAGCACCATAAGCTGTAAATGCAATACCTGATATTTTAAATTGGTTATCCATAGTTTTTATCTGTCTCCATACTTTAGAAATACCTGACAGCTTTATTAACAGGATACACTTCATGTTTAAACACTAAGTGTATCCTTCTTTCAATAATTTATAAAAACCTACAATACGCTAATTACCTAATTTCATCAATAACTTAATGCTAAACCCTTCGACTGCTTGATGAGTAAAAGATTGGTTAACCCCTTTTCTCAGCAGTTGGTATAATTCTGAACCAAATTGATGTTTATACAGTGCAAAAACCAAATGAAATTATCATGGGTGGCTTATTTAAAATTATCATGGGTGGCTTATTTAATTTTTAATTCATTTTATAAAGCCGATTTACACAATCCATAAATATAATCATCAACATAGTTACCGTTAATAATGACATTTTGCTTTAGACAACCTTCACGAATAAAACCATGCTTTTCTAGTAGCTTAAATGAGCCAGTATTACTAGTTGAACAAGTAGCCACTAACTTATTTAGATCCAATTCCGATAAAGCGAAGTCTTTGAAGAGACTTAATGCTTCACCAGCAAAACCTTTACCTTGAGCACTCGATTTAATCATGAAACCTACCTCAGCAATCTTTGCTTCATGATTTGTAATTTTTAGTCCTATATTTCCAAGTTTCTCGCCTGTTACTATCTCAGAAATTCCGAATGACAACCAACCATCACTTTCCTTAGACCAAGGTTGTGACTTAGCGGTAAACGCTTCATTCGCTTCTTCATATGAATAAGGGTCATACACATGTTCCATCATTTCTGGAGACATAGATATTTCGACAAAGAGATCTAAATCTGATTCATCAAATGGTAATAGTTTTAATCTTTGACCTGCGAGGTGCACGGTAATTCCTAAGGCTTTATAACAGCTTTATTAACAGGATACACTTCATGTTTTCCCACGAAGATTATCCTTCTTTCATAAATTTATAAAAATCTACACTACGCTAATTACCTAACTTCATCAATAACTTAATGCTAAACCCTTCGACTGCTTGATGAGTAAAAGATTGGTTACCCCCTTTTCTCAGCAGTTGGTATAATTCTGAACCAAATTGATGTTTATACAGTACAAAAACCAAATGAAATTATCATGGGTGGCTTATTTAATTACTTATTTAATTATTTTGCGCCCAAAACATTCACTGAGTGAGGATTTTATTTATAAGCGAAATATAGATGACAAAAAAGAGTTACGTGACGATATTGCTCAACTAAACTGAGTAATAGTAGGCAGACTCGGCTTTAAAAAAAACGACAAAAAAACACCGCAAAGAGACAACCCTCCGCAATTTTATTTACTTATAAAGAGTACACATCAACAACGGGCTTGTTCAACAACAGGATTAAGTTGCGGCAAGCGCAACCTATCCTTTATTTATTATGTGTCTCTATCCTGTTTTAACCAAGCATTATATTTTCTTTTGTTTTTGTATTTTACTTCTAACATATCAGCAGAAATCATTGCCTGGGCAAGTGTTACTGCTGCTTGACCACGCCTGTTTATATGCACATATTCATCATCACCTTGATCATGATGCTTGACTAAATTTCTAGTGCTATTTCTAACTTTACGAAATTTACCTCTAGATATTTTCTGGTGTCCTTCCGCTGCTAAATCGTAGTTAATTAACTCATGTATTAAGTTAAAAGGGTTCCTACCAAGCTTTGCATAAGCTAAAGCAGTAAATATTTCCTCAGCCGCACCAGCTAGAGTTAGGCAGGATATATACCTTCCATTTACTAGCATATCTATTGCATCTTCTAATTGCTCTTTAGCTAAATTTATTTTTTTACTATGGTTAGCCAATTAATACCTCATAACCGATAGATTGAATAGACACATAACAGCTTTATTAACAGGATACACTTCATGTTTAAACACTAAGTGTATCCTTCTTTCAAGAATTTATAAAAACCTACAATACGCTAATTACCTAATTTCATCAATAACTTAATGCCAAACCCTTCGACTGCTTGATGAGTAAAAGATTGGTTAACCCCTTTTCTCAGCAGTTGGTATAATTCTGAACCAAATTGATGTTTATACAGTGCAAAAACCAAATGAAATTATCATGGGTGGCTTATTTAATTATTTGTCCCTGTTTATTTGATTATTATGTGCCACCACGCTACCCTGTACAAATAAACGTACATGAACATTTTGGAGAACAACATGGATGCAATAAGCTACACCTCTGCAAGAGCTAATTTAGCAAACACAATGGCAAATGTTTGTAACGACCACGCACCAATTATTATTACCCGTAAAAGTGAAGAGCCTGTTGTGATGATGTCTTTAGAAGACTACAACGCAATGCAAGAAACTACATATTTACTTAGATCACCAGCTAATGCTAGAGATCTTTTAGAATCTATTGCAGAGCTTGAAACTGGCAATGGAACTGAAAGAGAACTTATTGAATGAAGCTAACTTTCTCAACTAAAGCTTGGGAGCAATACTTTTATTGGCAAACCACAGACAAAAAAACACTAAAGCGTATTAATTTACTCATTAAAGATATTCAAAGAACTCCCTACGAAGGTATTGGAAAACCAGAGCCACTAAAACATGGACTATCTGGATATTGGTCTCGTCGTATAAATGATGAGCATCGAATTGTTTATAAACAGAAAGACGACTCAATTCTAATTGCACAACTCCGCTACCATTACGGCACATAATAGCTTTATCTGCAGGATACACTTAATGTTTAAACACGAAGTGTATCCTGCTTTCAATAATTTATAAAAATCTACAAAACGTGAATTACCTCATTTCATCAATAACTTAATGCTAAGGACCTTAACTGATTGACGAGTGAAAGATTGGTTAAATCTTTTTTCAGCAGTTGGTAAAATCCTGAACCAATGTGATTTTTTATACCGTGCAAAAAATAAATAAAATTATCATGGGTGGCTTATTTTATTGTTTGTCAGAATGAATTCTAACCTACATTGTTGGGTTGATAACTTGTAACTGAACGAATTCTATCCTTGGTAGATTTTTGATGTTCTCTTTGTCAGAATAAATTCTAACCTATATTGTTGGGTTGATAACTTGTAACTGAACGAATGCTAACCTACATGGTGAAATATTCACTAGTAACACAATTAGCTCGGTAAAAAATCAATTGCCCAAATAGTTTTTACTACTCCTACATTCTCAGTAGGAAATGTAATTGAACGTATAATAACTAATAGTTGGCGTTCTAATTTGGGGTTATTTAGTTCACTTGACTTTATCGCAATGTTACTTACTTCACCACTTGCTTGTATTTCTATTTCAAATAACACTTTTCCCCGCAGAAATGGATTCTTCCTAAGAGCTCTATTGTAGCGTGCATATAGACGTGCTTTATGTGCTTCAAGGGTTTGTCGCAATGAAACTTCTGAGCGTTGTACGGTATTTGATGATGCTGTGCTTGCTTTAGCTACTGTATTCTCATTTGCTGGTTGGTCGGTATTTGCTAAAACCTCTTGGTCTGTCAAACGTATATTTTGGGTATTCCGTGTACTTAATTTATCACTTTTTATCAAGGTGGTTGCTTTGACTGCTGCTAATTTCTCCTTTTGTTTATTGATTTTAGCCGCTAATAATTTCCGCTTTATTTTCACTTCAGACGATTGCACTTTGGTTAATGTCGATTGATTGTTCGGTTTTATTTCAAAAGCTTCGCGCATGGCAAATAGTTCATCTTTCATTGCAGCTAATCCTGAGGTTTCGGCTTTTTTCTTCGCTAGCTGTTTTCTGGTTTTGAAAGGTAAAACGGCTGGTGCTTTAATTGGCTGCTCGGCACTTAACTTTTCTTGAGGTTTTTTCTTAACTTTTTCCGCTACTTTTTTGGCTAAAGGGATTTGCTTTTCTTTTAACATAATTCGAGCCAACTTTACTGGTACTTGTGTCTTGATCATTCGTGGAACCTCAGCTTGCTCTAACAAAGGTACTACGACAGCGACAACAAAATACAAGGCAAACAAGCCACTTAAAATTTGGTAAAACTTTTTATCTTGCTCACTCGGTTTCAATAATTCATAAAAATTATGAAAGCTGGTATTGTTTACAAAACTCACATGGCAAGGTAACGAGGTGGTGTTCATGCTTTACATTCCCTCTGGTGTACTTTTGGCGATTTGTTGCACCGCTAAAGACATATTTCTATAATCACTCTGTGCACAAGCAGCCATAATTTGTTTTAGCACTTGATATGGCACAGAAGCATCACCAATAATAGTAACCGCTCTCCCCTGCTCTAACTCTGCGTCAGTCAATTCTGGGCGTTTGTTAGCTAAATAGTTTAATTCGTTTTTTAGTGCTTCGATCAATAACTTATTATTGTCATCGGTTGTGGTATTGTCATTTAACGCTTTTTTTTGCTGCCACACAGCTCTTTCTTGCACTAAAACACGGCTGTTAAGCACTGTAATTAGCACGTTTTCACTGGGCAATTCTTCGGCAAGTGAAGCGGGTAAATGTATTTGTTTGGTGGTTTCTAATACACGTACTTCTGATTGATTGACAATGAGAAAAAACACCAAAATAGTGAATATATCCATTAAAGAGACTAAATTTAATTTAGATGTGCTACTAAAGCGTTTGTGGTGCTTGGCAAGTCTTTTGATTTTGAGTGACTGCTTCATAGCTTGTCTCCAACCGGCGCGCTTATATCGGCTTTTTGCTCTGTTGGTCTAGCAAATGACGCTTCAGGCGCATCGCCTAGCGATATTTCAGGGAATAACTCAGCATCAACTAAGTTTGCGGCAACAACCGCTTTAAATGATCTTACTGTGTCCATAGTAGTTACTATGGTTTGATAATCAATATCAGAGGCTAGCAAAAGCACAATGTCTTTTTTTTCAATAGCACTTTGCTGAAAGGTTAATTTTAAATCTTGTAAGTATTTAGATAACAGCAAAAAGTTGTAACCTTGCTCATTTTTTTCAAACCTCTTTAATAAAATACCACTAGGGTAATTTAGTTCAAAACCGGTTTTGCTTAC
This sequence comes from Colwellia sp. KU-HH00111, assembly GCF_040362745.1. NCBI lineage: Bacteria > Pseudomonadati > Pseudomonadota > Gammaproteobacteria > Alteromonadales > Colwelliaceae > Colwellia > Colwellia sp. KU-HH00111. Next base: position 31,842 of record NZ_BAABWO010000006.1, read on the forward strand.
AATTAACTCTAACACTTTAGGCTCAGCTATCGCTTGTTGATCTTGAGCTTGTGCTGCAATGGGCAGTTGTAGATTTAAAATACGCACTTGAGAAAAAACTACGCTTAAAAGTAATACCGGCACCAACACAATCATTAGGTTCATAAATGAAGTAATATCTAATTCTGCTGTTTGGGTATTAATGTTACGCCGACGTCTCATAACTTTAGCCTCGGTTAGCATCTACAGGTGCAAAAGACAAAGCATTGAGTAATTTAATACCCGCCATCTCTAATGAATCAACAATAGTGGCTGTTTTACTCATTAAACTGGTATGAAATAAAATTAATGGTATAGCAGTGATTAAACCAAACGCTGTGGTGTTCATCGCTACAGAAATACTTGATGATAATAAATTGGCCTTTTCAGCAGGGTCGGCATTGGCTACGGCAGAGAAAGCTGCAATTAGCCCCATAATGGTGCCAAGTAAGCCAAGTAAGGTTGCTATGTTGGCCAGCGTCGCTAAATAGGGAGTACGTTTTTCTAGACGCAACATATACTCCATAATGGTTTCTTCCATCGCGTATTCAACATCTTCTCGGCGTTTAACCAAAGATAAACGGGCAACACCAGAGGCTAATACGTCAAGCACAGGTGCAGAATTTGCTTTTGCTTGTTTACTTATTGCCTCAACATCACCTTGTTTTAAAGCTGCTTGTAATGAAACTAAGGCTTTTTGATTAGTGTTTAGTGCGGTACTTAAATATAACCAACGCTCTATGGTTATTGCTAAACCTATGACTAAAACCAAGGCAATTGGGTAAATGAATAAACCGCCGTTTTGTAAAAATGCAATAATGTTGTCGATGAAACTCATGTTTTTTTCCTTTTGTTGTGCGTTATTGAATATGCACTTTGTTAATAGCCCTAAGTGATTACACCTTAGTGTTTACTCAACTTGATTTAATCTATTTTTTCTCAGTAGTATCTGCTGCTTTACGCTGTTGTTCCTTCAATTTAATTAAACTTGCTTGATAAAAGCGTCTAGTTTGTTGTTTGAATGCTTTTGGGTTGATTGGTTTAAAGTGAGGCAAAACAATTTTTTGGTTGTCGCTATCAATGCTAATAGCGGTATCAATGTTTTGCCATGGCAAAATATAAATCACCTTGGGTTGCTCTTGTGAGCCTTTAACTTGGCTTTCTATCACTACAGGGGGCTGGTTTGCTGCGGCCGTTTTAACAAATAAAGCCCCTATAGGTAATGATATGGACAAAAGCGGCAAACATTTAACAATGTTAAGCAAAGATCCTCTGATGGTATATTTCATATTACTGCCCTTGATGCGCTGGCAAGTGTAAACCTGCACGTTTAATTTTAATAGCTAAGCCAGCTTGCCAGCGTTGAACTTGCTGATCATCCCCGTGGCTTGCTAAATAAGCACTGTAGTAAGGATAAGCTTCAAGCAGTTTTCCGCGATATAGCTCCAGTAAAATAGCCATATTTAATTGTGCTTGCGAATAACCAGGCCATATAGCTAATGCATTACTATAATATTGCTCCGCTTGTTGAAATTTTCCCTGCTGTTGAAGAAGCTCACCTTTGTAAAAGTGGGCATAGGGATTAAGTGAGTTTATTTGTATGGCTTTATCTAACCATAATTGTGCTTGTTCAAGTTGTTTAGCGCGCTGGTTATTATGTTGTTTATCCTCCTGTTTTGTCAGCTGATGGCTTTGTGCTATATGGATCAGTGCTTGATTTACATAACTGCCCGATAAATTAGGATGTTTTGAAATAACCTGCTGAAATAATGCAGTTGCTTGTGTCCACTTTTTTTGTGCCATCAATTGCCGCGCCTGTTGGTAAATATTAATCACCTCATTAGAGACCCCTTTCATTAAGTGCGCTTCTTGAGCAAGATAGGCATTTTTAGTCCCCGACAATAGCAATTTAGTGTGGTTAATCGATGGTGTTACTTGCGTGGTACGCTCTTGTTCGAAAAGAGGAAGCCCAACCAAATCGGCCAGCTCTTTGCTGAAACGTTTTAAATCATATTGTTTTTCATCGGTTGAGCTACAGCCTGAAATAAAAAACGTTAACACAAGCAGCAAACTGATAGAGTATTTGCTTAACGAGGGAAGATAACCCGATATAAATTTAATGTAAGGTAACAATTGCATCAACATTGTACTCCTTGTTCACTGTTTTGCTGTGCTGAACATTTCTATCGTATAAAGCCGGCTCTAACGTTGCTAATACAGCCAAACTTTTTTTAACCCAGTCATCATAAACATTTTGCCATGCACGTTGAGCATTGCTGATATGTATTTCAATTGCCTTTTCTTCAAAAGGGTATGCTATTTCTTCTAGTAACAATTGGTACTCTTCTAATGCGAGTTCATTTAAATTTTTCGGTCGCTGAGAAGCCAAAACATCGCTTGCTAATTGTCGATACATTTGTGCTAACTGATACGTTCCTTGCGGCACAAATTCAGCTAATTGAAATGAGAGTAATTGTTTAAAGTAACCAATCGCTAATTTCATCGCGTTTTTTTTACGTGCTAAACTTTTATTCAGTGGCAGTGTTAATTTACTTTGTTTAAAGGTTCGCTGATGTGCTTTGCCTAATGCTAACGCCGCAACAGATGCCAAATAGAGCGCACGAGGATTTGCTGTTGGTGTTGACGAGTTAAACTTTTGTTGATGGTATTTAATTAGCTTTCGATACCAATAATATTCTTTGTTGGGCTCTTGGGTTTGTACATAAAAGCTACTCATTTTGAAACGCACTTCTTGTGCGATATCAAAAGGCTCTGGATAGCTATGCGCGTACGTTCTAAAGGTGCTAATGGCGTTGGTTAAATCGCCTGCTTTCAAAAATAACTCTGCGGCAGTGTACAAAGCTTCTCGCTGTAATTCTGAAGACTTATTTTTAGTTAAAGCAACTATGGCTAAATATTGCTGAGCAGCCAATGTCCATTGCTGCAAGTTTTCATATGATTGTGCAAGTTTTGCCGGAATTGCGGCACTATACTGATGATTAGGATAGTGTTGCTGAAAAGTAATAAATATATCAATAGCTTGCTGCCATTGTTGTTCAGCAAATAATATATTTGCTGCATCAAACAATGCGTTAGCTCGATAATCTGATGCTGGTGTTTTACTCGCTAAACGTAAATAGTGCTCGACTGCCTGTAATGGTTGTGATGATACGACTTGTTGAGCCTGAAAATAAATACTTGCGCCTAATAACTGTCGCATTTCCAACCAAACGTCGCTATTTATCGCCATATAATTCAACGCTAAATCATAACCAGCTTCAGCTTGACGGTATTGGCCTTGTTGATACCAATAATTAGCTTGTAACTGACTGGCTATTTGAACTTCTTTACGTGCTTTTTTATTTAACTGAGCGGCAATAGCATTGTGCTTGATGGTGTTAGCTTTACGGATATTTACCCTGTCAGAATTTGTGTCTGTGATCACACCATGGGCTGATAAAATAAAGTTGCTATATTGTTGCAGCATTGGGTTGTTATTATGAGTAAATCCATATTGCGCTAGCTGTACGGCAAGTGTTAAGGATTTGTCGTCTGTTGGATATTGCGCCACATAGGCTTTATCTAAACGAATTTTAGTGAGTAACAACGCTTGTTCTATACTGTTATCCTCGCTATTAATCTCGCTATTAGCGTCACCGTTAGTGTTGGTCTTAGCCATACTATGTTCATTTTGGTGGTGTTTTGCCAGCATCGCCCGAATAGTTAACGGGGCGGCATAAGCGGCTTCTTTCCGTATTGCTTTTAACTGGTCGATATTTGTCGCCAAGGGTGCTGCTTTAGCCTGATAGGCAATGTATTCATAACTGTTTAAAGCTTGCTGGAAATGCTCTGCTTCAAAACTTGCGTCGGCGTATAATAGTTCATCGGCAAGTACACTTTGGCTTAATTGTAACTTTGTTGCTAGCGCAATGACCTGAGGGTGTTTTGCTAAAGAAAGATATATCCCTAACCAGTGAGCTGTATTTGCAAACGCATTAATTCTCGCTGCACCTTTTGCTAGTGACTGGGCTTGAGCATATAAGTACCTACTGTGCTGATAACTAAAAGTTAATAAATTGGGCAGAACTTCTTTTATTAATAAAGTGCTATTTACCCCTGTGGTGCTACTTGCAGCCATACCTTGTTGCCAAAACGCACTTTGTAAACCGTATTGTTGCACATAGTTAATTTTTAATTGACGGGCAGCTTGATGTTTTCCTTGTTGCTGATACAGGTCAATTAATGTCAGTGTAAACCTAGCAGCCCAAATATTATTCGGATCTAATTTAAAATAGGCTTGATATGTTAGTTCAGCGTCATAAGCTAGGCCATTTTTCAGTAGAAAATTGTATAGGTTGGTAAATAATGTATGGCGATATAAATGTAAAAATGTATCACCTTTATGACGTTTTTGATGGGCTTTAATTAAAGCCACTAAAGACTTCTCTCTATATTGTTGACTCAAAGAGACACTTAACACACGCTGAATATCATCAACTAAACTCGCATAACGACTATCGAGTTCAGAAAAACTAAACTTAGCTTGTTCAGGCGGTTCTTTTTGCTGCGCAACAATATAATCTAATAAGCTTAAAAATGTTTTATCTGCTTGAAAAAGACGGTTCATTTTAAACAGTGACCAACCCGACATGTAAGCACTGTTTACATAATATTTATCACTATCTTTTTCTTGTACCACCGCTTGATAAGCAGCCAACGCTTTAGAATAATATTGTAAGTTATAATAAATATCACCACGTCTAAATTGTAATTCTGCAGCGTAGTTACTGTTTGGATAGTTTGCTAAGAATAATTCTATTTGTGATAGGCTTTCTGCTAACTTTCCTTGTAAGCTTAATGCCTTAGCCAGCTGGTAGTGAATGTCTTCATTCTCTGCTCGATTACCAAAACGCGTTAATAACGCTTGATAAGATAACACCAAGTTCTGTAACGATTGCTGGCTTGCTTGAGTGGGTAATACTGATAAGTCTTGTTGTTCATAATCTTGTGCATCCATCTGAACTAATCGGTAAGCGATTTGGGTTCTTACTTCTTGATCAGGCTCTAAAGTTAAAATATTCTGATACAAGGCTGCGAGTTTTGTTGAACGTTGGGTATGGCTCAGCACATATTTACTCTGCTCACCAAGGACCGCTTGTTTGGACGTGTTGGCTAAATCACGTAAGTTCGGCTGTTTCATTACGCCTTGTTGCTCTAAAGCACTTTGACAAGAAGATACTAACATCAACATAATCCCTAACACAGAAAGCCTTTTAACCAGTGTATTTAGCAAAAACCACTTCATACTAGCTGCTCCTGCTTTTTGTGATAGCTCACCCCTAAGTTGATTGCGTTATCCTGTTCATCAACATTATGTTGCTCTGCCTTTTGCTTATCATTTATCAATATTAGCTCTAATATCGCAGCCATAGCTTTGCGTGTTGCGAGTAAATGTTGGCGCAATAGGTTTTGTTGCGTTTGAATATAATCCGATATTTTCTGGCGAGTTTTTAAGGTTACTTGGGCTTTTAATTGATTTAATTGTTTTGATAATGGCGCGATTTTATTTTCTAGCGTTGCCAATTGCTGACTAAAATCTAATAACGCTAATTCACTTACACCAACTGATAAGCTTTTCACTAAAAAATGAACTTTATTTTGTAATGTTTCAAGGTCTGCTAATGTGCTATTGAGTGCCTCCATTTGCTGTTGATGTTGCCAAGCTCGTTGTGGATATTGTCGATTTAATTGCCAAGCTAAAACCCCAGTGACTCGGGCTAAACGTTGTTGGTATTGCTCTACTTTGTTAAGCTCATTGTCACTATTTTGAGAAGCAATAGCTGTTACAAGTTGATTACTTCGCTTCATTCGTTCAAGTAACAATTGCTCTTCTTGGTTAGCAAAGGCAACGCCACTTTGTTTAGGTTCAGACAGCGCTGTTGTTAATTTATCTGCAATAACACGGCGTTTTTCAATCAGTTGTTGATATACCTCTTGGTTATTGTCGCTAATCTGTGATCGAGCTATACGCTGTTTTCTTTTCGTATTTAGCTGGATTGTTTGAGCAACCCAATGGCTTTTATGTTGAACTGCGTCTATTTTTTGTTGCAGGGTTGTCAGTTCAATAAGCTGCTGGTATAGGCTATTTACCGAAGCATCGGCCATCGCCTGTTGTAGCCAAACTAATTCAGGTTTTGCCAATGCATCATGCTGGCTACGTTCAGCTGTAGCATATGCCAGTAAATCAACGCTAGGTAAATAGGATGCTTCCAACTGTTTAAGGGTATTCATATGTTGTACAAAAAAGTGTTCAAGCGCTTGATACACTTGCAACCCTTGCGACAAACCATGTTGTCCTGTCGTTTGTTTACCCATTAACAGGCCCGCTTGCCAACCTAGGTTTGAAAATGGATATCGCTGATAGAATAAAGTAAGCAGTTTCAGTGCAATTGCATTCTTTTTGGTTTTCTGTGCGCTAAAAGCAAATAAAAATAATGCGGGTTCAGCATAAGGGCTATGTTGGGGAAACGTTTCTAGCTCAACAAAGGCTTTATTATAAGCTTGTTGCTTGACATAAACTTGTGCTAATAATAGCCGTGAATAAGCATTGATCGCTTGCTTTTGTATGCGTTCATCTATGCTTGCTGCTGGGGCTAACTCGTTATCTTGGCTAAAAAGTGTTTGCCAAAAATTTTGCTTGGGTGCTTGCCAATGACTACGCTTAAGCTCGGTTAAAATAGGGATAGCAGCGCTATCATCATTGACCTCAATAAGTCGCAAGGCCTTGTTTAATTGAATATACGGGGATTTATCTGCAACATTATGCACCGGTAAATCAATAACTTGCTTATTGGGCCTGTCATTAACTATAAGTATAGGCTGCACAATGGGCTTATTGGGCCAGTATGCAAACTGACTTAACAGATGATATTGCTGATAATTGCGCACCGTTATGCCAGAAACGGCCGCGTTTGGAATTTTGGCTAAAGTTTGTTGCGCTTGTAGCAATTCATTTTGCGCAAGTAATTGCTCAGTAAGAGCGAATAACGCCAGCACTAATAACTCGTTAGATTTTATTTTGGTTGCTAGATTAACCTTGTCAAAAGATAATAATGTTTGTTTGGCTTGTTCATTTAATCCCAAGTTAACTTGTAGTCCTGCTTCAAATAGTTGCGAGGTTTGCTCAAGCTTGCCTAAACGAGTTTTACCGACCCCAATGATATTCAATGCTGTAGAATAATCACCTTGAAAGTAGTGGTACAAGGCTTGTTGGTAAAACTTAGCATGTAAGTTAGTTTTAGCATGCGCTAGTTCGGCGCTATCATTAGTCAAAGCATAGCTTGTCGATGTCACCAAAATAGACAGGCAACATCCCAAATAAACACCTAACCGCAATACGGCAATAACAAATAACTTAATCACCGTATTATAACACCCATTGTTCAACTTCAAGCTGCGCTCGGTAGTTCAGCGTGTTATCAACTAGCTTTAACTCTATCATCACTGAATCATCTAATTTTTCAAAATTATGGGTTATTGCCCGTTTAATAGCGCGCCCCTCACTATCGGAACCAATAAAAATAGCCGTTAACTGGTGTGTGCCGGTTTTTAGGTTACCTAAATAAAGTTTCTGTATTCCCCCTTGCTCTAGCGCTATCCGCTGCCTATCGGTATACAAAAAACCAGCAACATCTTGTTCATTGATTTTAATTTCAACGCTATCTAGCTTAAAAAATCGGCCAATATCTACCGAGACAAAAATAGCTATTTGGGTACTTGCAGGAAATAATAAGTCTTCTTCGAGAATGAAAAGTTCGCGGTTCAGTTGTAGTACTTGTGATTTTAACTGCTCTATGGCTCTGCCTAACTCACTATTAGAATTATCTGACAAGCGCAACGATTGTTGATCCTCATTGTCGATTAAGGTTGGCTCATTTGACAAATTACTCGGTAAAGATTTACTGGGCTGATTGTTTAGTTGCTGAGAAGGGAAATGTTTAGCAACAGCCTCTTCCACATTTACGGCTTGAGCATAGCTTTGTTGCATCAAAAAAGTATGCGCAATTAGTATGGTAAATATAAACACAACATTGTTTATCCTAGCCAAAGAGTTAACGTTATTCATTTTGATTGCTGTCCATGTTGGTGATACTAAAAATAAACACTGAAAAATGCTCTTATGATGTGGGTAGAAAAACCATACAAAGGCTCTTCACCAACGGCTGCTTGTGCGGTAGGGTCTCTAAAATTTTTATAATTGAAAGTAATATAATCCCATTGAAGGGATGCTTCTGAGCGCCAACCTTTGATTGAAAGATGCTGAGGTATTAAATAAGTGACTCCTAGTCCTAGGGTAATATCGTTAAAGTCGCTCAATTCTTTGTCTCGTGCTAAATAATTTTGAGCATCTTGATAGGGAAATAAATCACTATAAAAACTCGCTTGATTTTGCTGGTAATAACGCAATTTCAAATCCAGCTCAAGTGTTTTACCAAGAGGATGTCTGTAACCCAACTCAATATCATTGGCATCAATTTGCCAACTATCAGTGAAGTAGCGGTAATGAAAAAAAAGTGCCGCACGATAAGGTAAGTAATAACTTGCCGAAAGTTTAGTTGAAAATGAATTACGGGTCTTTGGATAGACTTCTGATTGATAGCCAACCCCAGCTGGTATTGAGTTATCGATAAAACGCACCGTTCGATAGGGGTTATTTAAATAACCTTCATCTGCAATCGACTCAATATTAAATGCGATAGATAGGTTTGTTGTTAAAATCTGGTTAATGCCCGCGCGAACACGATACTGCTGACTTTGCTCTGCAAATACCTCATCACCATTGCGGCTAATATCATTATCACTAAAGCCAACGCCTAAACTTAACTGGGTCAAATCACCAAAAGTGTCATGAGAAAGGCTAAAATTGACAGATTTTGCTAAGTAATCGGCTTCATCACTTTGACCTATATTGAAAAACATCGTTGTTTTATCATATAAATACTCTAGCCCCAGCTGCCCTTCATGCCGCTCCTCTGAATAAGGGCTGGCAGTACTCATCACATCAACAGAGGCAGATGAAATAGTATCAACGTAATAATAAGCGGAAATGGCAACTGACTCGTTCACTTTTTTTCTTAATAAAATAGCAGGGCCATCTATGGTCATCCCACCGCCATCATAGCGATGATAAAGTACGTCGGCTCTATCTTGTTCTAAAACGCCAGCATGGCTAAAAAAAGCACATAGCGAAAAGATACATAAGCATAAAAAAAGGTTAAAACGATTAATTACAACCACAACCACCTCCTCCTGTGCCATCTGCACCTCTGGCTGATTCACGCGCATCAAAAACATGCGCGATGTGTTTGTTCGCAATAGGATGACGGTTGGTGCGCATGATTGGGTCGGCTAAAAATTGTCTCTGGTAGGGTTTAACCCAAGGCTCAATTGGTTGAGCACAACCAGTTAAGCCAAAAGCGCCAAGGATAAAAACAATAGATAAAACTCGACTAAAAGTGACTACTATCATTACTATTCCCTAATTAATGCTTTAATGACTTGCGCATACTTTTTTTCATAACCATCTTTATAGCCTCTAAAAACATGTCTAACGTGGCCACTTCTGCCGACTATCACGGTAGTTGGCATCGCTTGAACTTGGTAACTTGCTGAGACTTTATTATGGGCATCAAAAAATATCGGGAAACTTAAGTTAAGATCGGCCAAAAAATCTTGCCCGGCTTGATTTTCTTGTTCGACATTAATCCCCCAAACTGTAACTCCTAACGCCTTATATTTATTATGAAAAGTTTGTAGTACAGGCATTTCTTTTCGACATGGCGCACACCATGATGCCCAAAAGTTGAGTACCATAATTTGCCCACGCTGCTCTGCTAGACTAAGGTTTTTCCCTTGCGTGTTTTTTAAGGTGAAATCAGGGGCTAATTGACCTAGGTTTAATGCACGAACTTGCGAGCTGATTGCAAACAAAACAATGGCAATTACAAGGGTTAGCTTACGACTACTGTTATACTTACTTGATACTATATTTTTCATGATTTTAGTTAACCTTATGCTTCGAATGGCGTTTTTTTCATTAATCACTAGAAGTAAAATGCAACCCCTGTTGTGAAATTTAGATTATGGGTTGTTTTGCGTTCACCTGTGATACTGGTATCGAAAATGTAATCTGTCATGGCAATATCCCACGTTAGCCAATCTGTTAAAAAGAGCCGGTAATTAGCACTTAGGTTAACCGTAAATTGGCTATCGCCTGCAAAGTCGGTGCTTCCTCCCCCTAATTCAATAGAAAATAAACTATTAAAGGCTAAAGTCTTACTTATAAACACTTCACCTGGCAGCAAGTTATAACCTATGTTCAGTCCATAATATTCAAGCTTACGTTGCTTATTGGTGAGTAATGGCGGCACATTAGATAAGCGTTCAAAACTCGTTTCACCCGCTTTTGCATTACCGTATAAAGCTTTTGCATAAAAATATTCGTTTATATGATAGGTAAGCTGCCCACTGATCCAGAGGTTACTCTCAAAGTCTTCAATAGCTAACACACCTAGCTGTACACCAATTTCAAAGTTTTCACTGTCTAATAAGTCCTCGAGTACTTCGCGACGCTCAATTTTTGTTATTGCACTTTGATCAACTATTGTGTTTTCATCAACTGCTTCGCTGATGCTTTTTGCAATAGCGCTAGGTGTCATTAAAGGCAGTGCAGTTAGCCATAACACAACTAAAAAAATATGCTGAAACCTACTTTCCATAACTGAACCTCTTCATTGTCATCTCTATTGGTTAACACTAGGGAATATTTATATTCACCACGTAAGAAAAAATTACGGGTGATATGATATTTAACCCCTATTGCAGCAGCCATTGTGGCATCTTGTCTTTTTTTGGCATCTGCTAACACACTATGCGGTTGGGTACGTATCACGCCTCCACCAACCCCTATATATGGAATAACGGTTAGTTCAGGAAAAGGTTGTGCGATTAACATCAGTTCAAATAAATCACTGTCTGAAATATTTCCTAACGCTTTACCTGTGGCTACTTCAGCACTAAAAACCGGTGACAAGGTATAAGCTAAATAAATATTATAAAAATCGGCACCTTCAAAATCGCCATACATAACGCCCGCTTCATAAGCACGTTTTTGAAAGTCGTTTACGGTCAACTCACTTTGCGCTATTTTTTTGCCTTGTTGCGTTAAACCAAGCAAGTCGTTTTGATTTAACCAGCCAATATTATTTCGTTGATCTTTTACCTTTAACCAACCGGTTCGTTTGACCAATAGATGAACTGATTCATCTTGCTCAATCACATTGATAATAGGGTAACCAACGCCAGGACCTGAGTGTAATTCAATATAAGGCACTCGTATTTCTAGCGTTAATGGCTTGTCTGCTGCTACAACATCGGTCACAAAACCCAGTAAGCAAATTATTGATAAAGCCAAATGAAAGATTTTAGTGTTACACATCATTCACTGCCTTGATAAAAAGGGGTGTTGTAGTATTGACCACCAATATCTAGCCATTCGCTGATCAGTTTTAGTTCATGTACTGATAACATGCCATCATGGCTCCCACCTCGAAATAATTTAAAAAAATTATTGCTTGCACGCGCTCCTTGGGGCGATAAAACCGCATTGACAGGGACATTCATTAATACAGGAATAGGGTTTTGTTCAGTATCTAACAGCAAGTCCCCCTCAGCATCACGCTGGTAAACGATATTGCCATTTTCATCGAGCTGGATAATTAAACGATCTACAACAATACCTTCAATAACCTCTTGCTCTACATCATTAAAAAGAAGCTCTCGGTAACTGGTTAAATGATTAGGCTCATCGCTAGATACGCTAGCTGTCAGGTCAAGCTGTCCGTGAGGTACTCGCGATATATTATTGTCATCAACTACACTATGGCAGGAGGTACAGGTGTTATCGGCTATTAACTCAAGCGTATTCTCATCAAATTTTTGTCGTGGTAATTGCCATAAGGGTTGAATGTGTTCGATGTAATTAATTTGAATTCGACAGTATGCGCTCCAATTATCAAAGCATTCACTGCCTGTTGGTTTTACAGTGGTAAGCGCTTTATAAGTGTAATTTATACTTGGGTTACTCATTGAGATGGTTGGATTGCTCCAAATGTCATTATAAATAATATCGGCTGATAATTGTGCTAATCCATGATTCATGGCATCCGCTTGTGCCATTGTTTGCCCCTGCTGTGGGATAATATTTGGGTTAGCATTAGGAAATGGTGCGCCACCACTTGCACCATCATTAATGCTAGGTGCTTGAGCAGGTAACCAGCCATGGGGTAATTCGCTGTTTCTTTCATGGCATCCATGACACGCTAATGACTCCCCTGCCTTTAATGTAATCCACTGCTGATGCCTGCCCCCTATCCGTTGTCCATATTTATCTAACACACTCAGCGCAACTGGAATATTTGCCGGTATCTTTACCTTAACAGAGCCATCTGGCTGTATCGGCGTGTACCCAAGAATTTCACGCATCAACTGGCTACTACTTCGGCCAAAGTCTGTATTTGACACACGTCGAACATCATTAGGTGGCATTGGCACACCACGTACAACCCGTAAAAACCTTGCTGATAAGTTATCAGCGGTTGTTAAACTCGGATCGCTTAAACGTGCGAGCCCTGCACTAGTGTCTACACCATCAAAATCATACACACTACGAATATGGATAACGCCTGCTTGCTGCCTTTCAAGTTCAATATCTAAACCAGTAGTAAAGGTTTTATCAGCAATATATTCACTTGGTAATAATGATGGTTGCATAACTACTGCTTCAGAAACCATGTTTCCGGCTGCCACTTTGGCTACTAACTGCTGAGTGCTCTCTTCACTTTTATACAACCACAACTCATACCAAGGAGGCGCGGGAATGACATTGTCCTGTGCTAGCTCTTCATCACTTAATTGACTACAGGCACTAACTTCACCGTCAACTACCACTCGACATAAATCCCAACTTAATAAGAACCGTCCGCTTTTATCAGGTAAAGGATAGAGAAAGTTTAGATTGCCAGAGTTTGATATTAGGTTAGAAAACTTAAAATCATAGACTTCATCGGCAAATAGATCTTGCTGGGCAGAACCTTGAACATTACCTCCATACACCGTTTGTTGATTATCGATGAAGTCATTAATATTGATTATTACAGGCCGTTTTTGATACGTCGTTGGCTGGTTTGAGGTGAGCAAAAGTAAAATATCACCATTTGCCAGTTGCTGTGGTTTAATAAACTCGATACTTTCAGTGTTGTCATCAAACGTCTGTTGGTGTGAATGCCAACCGTAAACTAGGTGATTGTCGGTACCGTCAGGGTTCATAATATATAAATTAATTTTATTATTGCTGCCCATAGCATCCCAACGACTATATAAAATTCGGCCATCGTGTAACACCAGTGGATAAAAATCATGACTTAAATTAAAGGTAATTTGTTTTATATTAGTGCCGTCAGCATTCATAACATGTAAATTTAGCGCCGCATCACCACCGCGTTCATTGCGTGCGGTATATTGAGGTTTACCTTCATCAAGGAGTATTGCACGCGATATTCGTTGTCGAGTGGATGCAAAAATAATACGACCATCGGGTAAAAATGATGCCATTAAGTCATCACCCTGCTCAGCAGTATTATCATTAATGATAATTCGCTGCAGTTGTTTAGTTGCTATTTGATATCGCCAAATGTTCCATGTGGGTTGATCGTTTTCATCAGCTGTTTCAATCGCTGGGGCGCGTATTGAAACGAGTAACTGTTGACCATCGGTAGATACAGCTAAATCACGAATATCTACCGCACTTTCCAGTGATGTAGCGTCTGTTTCTGTGTCATTTTGATTGTGTGGAAAAAGCTCGGCAGTTAGGTTAGTACTAGGCGAATCAGCAAATGCATTTTTTTTCATCATTAGCTGCGCTCCCGGATTAAATCTTGCGGGATTACGGGCAGAGAAACTCGGTGGCAAAACAGTATTTTCATCAGTTGATAGATCAGAAGCTCTTTCGATGAACACAACAGGGTACTCAACTAAAACAGGGTCAGTTTTTTCTGCTGATTTAACCATGTCGGAGCCACAGCTTGAGAGCAACAGCATTAACACGGCTATTGATATTTTTGTTTTCGGGTTAGCTTTAATACTCCCGGTTAGCATCAATTTATTCGACCAAGACACGTCAAAAAAGGTCCTTATAATGCGTACTGCATTTTTAATCTAGGCCCCTTTTTATGTTATTTACAAGGTGAATACAATCATGTCTCAAAATAGCGACGCTTAAGCTTTATCATCGTTAGCGCTTGATATATATCTGTTTTTTCCAACCAATTTTTTTGAAAATTTATTAAATAAAAAAAACTGTTGCCATATGGCGACAATACCAAGCACGCTTTCTTAAAGATTTATAGACAAATCAGTTAGTTAATGTATTGGCACAGTGTGTGCTTATTCACTATTCAATTGCTGGCGATGATCGCCAACGGCTATGTCCTAATCTTATTAGTCATCAGGGTGCTGTTTTGTCGTTAATGTCTTCAAGGAGACCATATGAAGGCGTGTTACCAACTACTCGTTTCTCACTCACACTTTATTCAAACAGAGAGAGCAATAGGTTTAAGTGATTGTTTGTTTTCTTTCCTAAGGATTTGTTTTTTGTCTTTACTGCTATTCCCTGTTGCTGCTTTAGAAGCAAGCACGCTTGACCAAGCGAAAAGACTCCATGATCGCATTGTTGGCACCCCTGCATCAGCAAAAACCCTCAATGATATTGCACAGTTATTAGATAACGGCCAACCGATTGAAGCAGCTTATAAAGCAATGGAATCTGCTCATTTTTATACAACTACCTTGAAACTTTTTTCGACACCATGGACTAATGAGGACCAAGATATTTTTGCGCCACTTAATGATTACAGCGCAACAATAATTGGCATGGTGAGAGACGATATAGATTTTAGACAAATATTACAGGCTGATATGACCTATGTGGGTGAAGACGCACTGGGTTTACCCAACTACAATACCCACAATAACGATCACTACCAAGCATTAGAGGATAACTTTACCAATTTAGCTGATGCATTGGTCAGTAGAGCGCAATCAAGTTTAAATGGTCTACCGAGTAATGCAACAGCAGGAGTGTTGACAAGTAGAGCAGCAGCCAAAGCTTTTTTTAATTTGGGCACTAACCGTTCAATGTTACGATTTACTTTTATTAATCATATGTGCTCTGATCTTGAGCCTTTGAAAGATAATACTTTATCGCCAGATCGTATTAGGCAAGATGTTAGTCGCAGTCCCGGCGGTGATAGCCGATTATTTTCAAATAACTGTGCGGGTTGTCATACTGGGTTAGACCCCCTTGCACAAGCATTTGCCTATTTTGACTATCAATTTGATGAAAATACCGACCCAACTGGGCAAACAGGCGCGATTTCTTACAATGCTACGGGCACGATTGATGCTAAGACCAGTACTCGGGTAAAAGCTAAGTATCATTCTAACGCCGCTCACTTCCCTTTAGGTTACATTACGCGAAATGATCAATGGCAGAACTATTGGCGTGAAGGGGTCAATCAAAAACTAGGTTGGGATCCTACCTTACCCGGTAAAGGGACTGGGATTAAATCTTTTGGTCAAGAGATAGCCAATAGTGAAGCCTTTGCACAATGCCAAGTTAAAAAAGTATTTAAAAATGTCTGTTTACGCAATGCTGAAAGCGCTGCCGACATTACTCAAATACAGTTAACTACTGACTCATTTAAGCAAAACAGCTATCAACTTAAGCGTATTTTTGCTGAAATCGGCATATATTGTATGGGAGATTAATCATGATTTTATCCTCCTTATTATCTCCTAGCACTGTGAAAATGAGCTCACTTCTTATGTTAGTTTGTTCGGGATTGGTTCTGACATCATGTGGTGATTCTGTGGTAGAAACTCAACCACCTGCACCAATCGATAGTAGCGACATAGCATATACCGGCCCTGCCCCCATCACAGAAGATATTCAACAATATAAAACCTCGCTTTGGGATAATATATCAAGGGCAGACAAATGTGGTGCCTGCCATACGCAGGGAAAACAAGCGCCCTATTTTGCCAACCGAGACAATGTGAATGAAGCTTATGCAGCCACCATTGATTTGGTTGATTTAAACAAGCCACAGGATTCACGTTTGGTCGAAAAAGTCAGTGCTGGACATAACTGTTGGTTAGCAAGTAATCAAGCCTGTGAAGAAAACATGCAGCAATGGATAAAAATATGGGCAGCTGATCGCGTGAGTATTGCCAATACCATTGAGTTACAAGCGCCCGTTATTCGAGAAATTGGCAGTAGTAAAAATTTTCCTAGCGATAATACCCTCTTTAGCCGTCATGTCTATCCGGTTGTCACACAGTACTGTTCAAGCTGTCATAGCGAAAGTGCAATCATTGCACAATCACCTTTTTTCGCCTCTCCAAATACAAACAAAGCTTACCAAGCTGCTCAAGGTGTTATCAATTTAGATGATCCGGCCAAGTCTAGGCTTGTGGTGCGACTAGGTAATGAGTTTCATAATTGTTGGAGCGATTGTCAAAACAATAGCGATACCATGCAAGCAGCCATTCAATTATTAAGTAATCAAATAGCTGCTGACGTTATTCCACCTGACTTGGTGGTATCAAAATCGCTGCGTCTGACTGACGGAATTGTAGCTTCAGGGGGGGGGCGCTTTGAATCAGACATTATTGCCCTTTATCAATTTAAAACCGGTGAAGGGAATATTGCTTATGACACGTCAGGCATTTCGCCAGAGGCAAACTTAACGTTGACCGGTGACATAGAGTGGCTTGGCAGCTGGGGCTTGTCGTTTATCAATGGAAAAGCGCAAGCGAGCACCGCAAACAGCAAAAAATTACATAATTTGATCACGGCTACTGGTGAGTTCTCGGTAGAAGCTTGGCTCACACCGCATAATGTTATTCAAGAGGGGCCTGCCAGAATTATTAGCTATTCTGCTGGTGATAATGAGAGAAACTTCACCTTAGGACAAAGTCAGTACAATTATGATTTTATGCTACGCAGTGAGAATAGCACAAGCAATGGCGAGCCGGCATTAAGCACTCCTGATAATGCAGAAGTGTTGCAAGCAAGTTTGCAGCATGTAGTGATGACCTATAAAGCCAGTGAAGGAAGAAAGATATATGTAAACGGCAAACTCATCAACATTACTGATGAAGCTATATCGCCCCTTGCCTCTTGGGATGATAGTTTTGCGTTAATGCTTGGAAGAGAGGCTTCTAACAACCATGTATGGCAAGGCGATATAAGATTACTCGCAATTTATAATCGCGCTTTAACGCCAGCACAATTAGCTCAAAACTACGATGTGGGTGTGGGCGAACGATTCTATTTACTTTTTTCTATCAGCGAATTGGTGGATTTAAGTAACACTTATATTTTATTTGAAGTGAGTCAGTACGATAACTATAGCTATCTATTTAGTCATGCCAGTATCGTGAATTTAGATAACAAAACCTTGGTTCAAGATGTGATTTTACGAAGAATGCGCATTGGCTTAAATGGTAAGGAAAGTCCATTAGGACAAGCTTATGTCAATATGGAGCACACCATTGCCAGTGGACAACCGATTTCATCGCCTGTTACCTTATCACCATTAGGTACCATTATAGGAATAGAAAAAGGGGCAAATCTTGATGAATTTTTCTTAACCTTTGAACAACTTGGACAACACAGTAATGTGGTTATTCCAGGAGCATTTGTACCCGAAGCTGAGTTACCCGCGACCACTGACAGCGCAAAAATTGGCATTAGAAATTTTGCTGAAATTAATGCCAGCATGAGTGTGTTAACGGGTGTAAAGCAGAGTAGTACTAAGGTATTTGACACATTTAAGTTAGTGAAACAACAACTGCCTTCCTTAGAAAATATAGAAACTTTTATTTCAGCCCAACAAATGGGTATTACTCAACTTGCTATCGCTTATTGTGATGCAGCAATTGAAGATAGCACCATACGCAGTGCTTGGTTTCCTGATATAAATTTTAGTCAAGATCCTAGTACTGCATTAAATACAACAGGCAGAGCCAAACTTCTAAACCCGTTACTCAATAAACTTATGCCTTTAAATATCGCAAGCCAACCAAATAAAACGACCGTTTACACAGAATTAGACGCGCTAATAACAAAGCTCTCAGTGTGTGGCTCCCGTTGTGATTCATCCAGAACAAGCACCATCACAAAATCAACTTGTGCAGCCGTGCTTGCTAGCTCAATAATGCTGATTCAATAAACATGTGCAAGGAATAGGATATGAAAAAAAATATTAATAAAGCGAAGCATTTTCATCCTAACAGCCCTTTGCTTTATGGAAATCATAAAAAGCCAATGACTCGTCGTGATTTTATCGCTGCTGGCTTATGCACGGGTGGCCATGTCGTAGCTGGAGCATCAATTTTAACTATGCTGACCAATGCAAAAAAAGCCCAAGCGACTCTATCACCTGACATTGAAGCATTACGCGATAGTTGTGGTTTAACTACTCAAGGTGCGGGGGAAATTCCTTTTATCAGCTTTGATCTTGCCGGCGGTGCTAACATTGTTGGCTCAAATGTATTAGTTGGAGGTAAAGGCGGTCAGCAAGATTTTCTCTCCACATCGGGCTATAACAAGCTTGGTTTACCCGGAGATATGTCGCCCGCCATTGCAAATCCAGACACGCTATTATCAGACTTTGTCAATACTGACTTAGGCTTGGCATTTCATGCTGATTCTGCATTTTTACGCGGAATATTAGAAAAAGTCTCAGCAACGACAGCGGCTAATATTAATGGTGCGGTGATTCCTAATCGTTCTGACAATGATACCGGTAATAACCCACATAACCCTATGTATGCAATTGCAGCAGCGGGAGCTAATGGCTCATTGATGCCGTTAATTGGCTCAAGAAATACTGACTCTGGTGGTAATTCAATGGCATCGACACGGTTCATCGATCTCAGTAAACGCCCAACAAAAATAGATCGCCCCAGTGATGTTACAGGTTTAGTCGATGTTGGCGATTTATTTGATTTACTATCTCAGCGCGATGCTGTAGCGGTAATGGAAAGTATTCAACGACTTAGTGCGCAAAAAATGTCACAAGTTAACAGCAAAGTTACCCGTGATGATGTTATTAAAGACATGATGAATTGTGGCTATGTAAAAAGTGCTGATTTGGCCGACCGATTTGGCAACCCTGCGACTTTAGATCCCTTACTTGACGTTGACATTGTCGGCCCTGGTGGCATTTTCACTCTAGCTGAATTTGACAGCGAACGAGAATTTCAAAAAACAGCGTCCATTATGAAATTAGTGGTTAATGGTTTCTCTGGTGCGGGCACTGTAACTATGGGCGGTTTTGATTATCACACCGGTGACAGAGCAACTGGCGAATTAAGAGATTTACGGGCAGGTCGCTGTATGGGGGCATGTTTAGAATATGCGGCTCGACGAAATCAACCACTGATGATGTATGTTTTTAGTGATGGCTCTGTATCGAGTAATGGCCGTATAGATGACTCGATAAATGGCCGAGGTAAAGGTGAATGGACAAGTGACAATTCATCAACCGGCGCTGCATTTTTTCTTGTTTTCAATCCTAAAGGTAAACCACAGTTGATGGGTGCAAACGCGGAACAAAGTGCTCAACATCAACAAATTGGTTATATGCGACCGGATGCTTCGGTTGAAACAACTTCAGCTCCCTCAGCCAACAATGTTAACTTATTAGTTGAAACTGTGTTGCTAAATTATATGGCACTACATGGCGAACAGCATAGGTTTTCGACACTTGTTCCCGGCCAAGGACTTGGAAATTCAACACTATTAGATTCATTAACTGCCTTTCAACCGATTGTGTAACTAAATCATCAATTGCCACCAACCAACAAGATAATATTACTGCTGTAACCCTTGGGAGTAATGCAAGCGCCGTTGGTTATCAATAATAATGGCTTCAAAATCAGGTAATGCATTTATGAGTTTTAATCCTGGCGTTAAACCTTTCACAAACACCGTAGTTGATAACGCATCAACATAGGTGGGATCTTTTCCAATCACTGACACACTGACTACCTTACGTGCTGAATCGCCAGTTTTAGGATTAATGATATGATGATAGCGAACACCATCTTCAATAAAGTAGCGTTCATAGTCGCCTGATGTCGAAATAGCTTCATTTTCAAGTGGAATATGAACTGCCATTTTATGTTCTGCTCTTGGGTGTTTAATACCGACTAACCAAGGGCGGCCTTTTCTATTACCTAGTAAACCAGTATCGCCTCCAGCGCTTACTAAGGCATGTTTAATCCCTGCCTCTTCGAGTAACGTTAAACACCGTTTAACCGCATATCCTTTAGCGATCCCCCCCAAATCAATTTTCATTCCTTGATGATTAAAATACACAGTGGATCGCTTTTTATCTAAAGAGATAGCGGTGTAATTAATTGCAGGGAGTGTTTGTACTATTGATGATTGGCTAGGTCGGGTTTTTTCTCGATAATTATATTGATAACCTATTGATGCATACGTGATATCAAAAGCGCCATCACTCAATGCTGAAATATGCTGCGCCGTTGACAGTAATTCAAACAGTTCACCAGATATTAATACAGGTTTTTTATCGGCACTACGGTTAACTAAACTAAGCTCACTTTGTTCTTTGTAGGGGCTCATTTGCTGATCAATACGAACCATTTCCAGTTCAACGGCCTTGATCAAAGCTTGAGCTTGTTCGTTTTGGGCGACACCTGCATTAATAATATCATTATCTGTCTTACTTTGTTGATCTAACCAAAATTCAACATGAGACATGGTGCCCATCACTTTAAAGCTGTGTTTATACCACTGTGCATGGGCAATAAAAGGAAAAAAAACAAATAAAAACGTCAGCGTTAAGCGACACAATCTACTCATATATTTATTCCTTTAGTTGTCGTTTAAATTTAATTGTTATCACTCATAACACTAACAATGTTTGCAGTGCAGCCAGAGAATCAACAATAGCTTTAGGCTGATATTGTTCAAGTACTTGCTTATTGTGCACGCCAAAAGTAACACCAACACTATCAACTCCGGCATTTTTTGCCATTTTCAAATCATGACTAGTATCACCAATCATGAGAGCCTCGTGTGGGGCAATATCAAACTCAGATAAAATGCTATATAACATTTGCGGGTCAGGCTTTGACGGCATTTCGCCTGCACAGCGAGTGGTATGAAACAAGTCACTGGTATTACTCACTTGTAGTACTCGATTAAGGCCTTCACGACCTTTTCCTGTAGCAACAGCTAACAACTTATTGTTTTCTCTAAGCAAAGTAAGTAGGTTTTTAGCATTATCAAATAATGGCGTAGGCGTTTTGTCGCCCTCAATATATTGATATTTATATTGTACTAACATCTCATCAATTTGCTTAGCCGTGATACTACTAAACAGTTGCTTTAACGCTACCGGTAGACTTAAGCCAATAATCTGTTTAACGTCATGAGCTAAAGGTATCGGCAAGTCAACAGTTTTAGCTGCTGATTGCATTGAAGAGACGATTCGTGCAACCGAATCCATTAACGTGCCATCCCAATCAAAAATGACTAATTTATAATGCTGCATACTTCTACTCTACTCTTTCACTAATTTAGTGAGTAACTTTTCTAAACTGGGTTCAAGCGGTGCTTCTATGGTCATCCGTTCTTCGGTTTTAGGATGAACAAATTCAATACTGGCCGCATGTAAAAATAAACGTGTTAACCCTTTATTCTTCATATCAGCATCAAAATCTTCATGGCCATATTTAGCGTCCATGGCTATAGAATGGCCACTTACTTGACAATGCACACGAATTTGATGAGTTCTACCGGTTACCGGAAATGCACGAACCAAGGTAGCACCACGATAGCGCTCTAACACCTTATAACGAGTTTCTGACGCTTTGCCATTAATATTATCAACCACTACCACTCGTTCACCAGATTTCAAATCGTTTTTCTTAAGCGCTTCGGTGACACGTGTTAACTTAGTAGGCCAGTGCCCTTTAACCAAGGCATGGTAAAACTTTTGTACTTTTTTAGTCCGTAACTGTTCATGTAAATGACGTAGTGCTGAACGTTTTTTTGCGACAACCAAACACCCCGATGTATCACGATCTAACCGATGTACAAGCTCTAGCATTCTAGCGTCTGGACGTAATGCTCTAAGCGCTTCAATTAAGCCAAAACTTAATCCGCTTCCACCATGAACCGCCATACCTGAAGGTTTGTTAATGACAATCAATCGATCATCTTCAAATAAAATTTGCTTTTCAAGCTTGGCAACAATGTTTAAGCCAGTAGAGACGGTATCTTTTTTTTCTGATATCCGGATCGGAGCAATACGTAAAACGTCGTCAATAGCTAATTTATACTCAGGTTTAATGCGTTTTTTATTAACCCTTATTTCACCTTTTCGGCATAACCGGTACAAATGACTTTTAGGTACCCCTTTTAACGTTTTCAGTAAAAAATTATCAATGCGCTGACCTGAGTCTTCTTCATCGATAGTAATAAAACGAACTTTTGGTCTGTCATTTTCTTGAGATTTTTCAGCCTGAATTTTTTGCGACTCTGACTTTTTTACTAATGGCTTTTGTGACATGGTTTGAGGCTTATTTGCTGTCGGTTTTACTTGTGGTTGGAGTTTAACACACTTTTTTTTGCTAATTTTGACATTTAAACTGTTTTTTTATTGGCTTATCCTAATTTAATAAGGGATAATAGATAGGTTAATACTTAATAAGTATTACTTACTAGACTCTTTGCAAAGCAAAAAACAGTCAAAAAATAGTGAGTAGCCAAGTATTAATCCTAGAAGCTCTAAAGAGAGACGTAAGAGGCAAACTGCGGCCACATTAGTGTGCATTAACTCCTAATAAGTAAATGACGCACCAATAGTACGGCCTATTGCAATAATTAACGCGTGTAACTTGTTAACAAAAAGCATAAACAGTTTTATCATTAAAAAAAATGATATTAGCCCAGCTCCATAAAGCAATTTTATTAAATTAACTTATCTTGCAGTAACATTTTTCATAAAACAATGGATATAGCCACATAAAAATGCGTAAAAAGTCGCCTGGCAAAATATATTGTTAAATAGCTGCACGTTAAGTAAGCACAGCACACTCGCTGAGCACATAAAGAAACAATAACACTGTGATTATTGAATAGTCGATGTCATAGTTAATTAAAAACAATCATATTCTATAACAGCTTAACGTGGTTTAATGACACGTTAAGATTGACACCCGTGAGGCTGACAACACGCTGTTAAACCACTACAGATTGCACTGCTTTGTGTACTAAGCATTAGTGTGTTGTGACGATAAGTGAGTCACACAAACTATGAAACGTATGTTAATAAACGCTACCCAATCGGAAGAGTTGCGCGTAGCTCTAGTTGATGGACAGAAACTTTACGATTTAGATATCGAAAGCCCTGGCCATGAACAGAAAAAATCAAATATCTACAAAGCTAAAATCACCCGTATTGAACCTTCTTTAGAAGCGGCTTTTGTTGACTATGGCGCAGATCGCCATGGTTTTCTGCCAATGAAAGAAATTGCCCGCGAGTATTTTCCTAAGGGTTACACTTTTCAAGGTCGACCTAGCATTAAAGAAGTACTAAAAGAAGGCCAAGAAGTTATTGTACAAATTGATAAAGAAGAACGCGGTCAAAAAGGGGCTGCGTTAACAACTTTTATCAGTTTAGCCGGCAGTTACTTGGTATTAATGCCTAACAACCCACGTGCGGGCGGGATTTCACGTCGCATTGAAGGTGATGAACGTACTGATTTAAAAACCTCATTAAGTAAACTCGATCTTCCTAAAGGTATGGGGTTAATTGTGCGCACCGCTGGTGTTGGCAAAGCTTATGAAGAGTTAGAATGGGATTTGAGTGTTCTTTTGCATCACTGGCAAGCCATTAGCGATGCTGCACAAAGCCGCCCTGCTCCTTTTTTAATTCACCAAGAAACCAACCTTATTCTACGTGCTATTCGTGATTATTTACGTCGCGATATTGGTGAAGTATTAATCGATCGTCCAAAGACGTATGAAAGTGTTAAAAAGCATATTGAAATAGTCCGTCCAGACTTTTTAAATAAAATTAAGCTCTATACCAGTGATGTACCATTATTTACGCACTACCAAATTGAAACTCAAATTGAAACCGCTTTTCAACGTGAAGTACGTTTACCTTCGGGTGGCTCTATAGTTATTGATCCTACCGAAGCCATGACCTCTATTGATATCAACTCTGCCCGAGCCACTAAAGGTAGTGATATTGAAGAAACAGCTTTTAATACTAACTTAGAAGCTGCAGAAGAAATTGCCCGACAATTACGCCTACGTGATTTAGGTGGTTTGGTGGTTATCGACTTTATTGATATGACACCCGTTCGCCATCAACGTGAAGTTGAAAACCGCATGCGTGATTCAGTTCGTCAAGACAGAGCGCGTATTCAATTAGGTCGTATTTCTCGTTTTGGTTTACTTGAGATGTCTCGTCAACGTTTACGTCCCTCTATTGGCGAAACCAGCCAAGGCGTTTGTCCTCGTTGTAGCGGTACTGGGCAAGTACGTGGCGTTGAGTCATTAGCGCTATCAATACTACGTTTAATGGAAGAAGAGGCCATTAAAGAAAATACTCAACATGTACAGGCACAAGTGCCAGTACCAGTTGCAACGTATTTATTAAATGAAAAGCGTCGCTCGGTAATGCACATTGAAAAACACCATGGTGTGCGAGTATTGATCATTCCCAACCCTCATATGGATACCCCACAATATGAAGTCTTGCGGGTCAAGAAAGATGAGTCTACCGCTGAAGCAAGCTACGATATCTCAGTAAAACAGGCTGAGCTTGAAGAAGCTAAAATGCCGAAATTCGATAAAGAAGCAGTAAAACGAGATGCTCCTGTCATTCAAGCGATGGGCCAAGGAATGTCAGCACCAAATGTTGCGCCAGCAGCCGAGCCAACAGCTCCTGCTGTAAATAAGGTAGCTGCTGCACAAGATAAACCAACAGGCTTCTTTGCTTGGTTAAAAGGTTTATTTACACCTGCTGAAGTAGAAGTTCCTCAAGAGAAAGTACCAGAAGCTAAGCCTAAAGAGCAAAGCAATCGCAATCAACAACGTGGCCGTCAGGGTCAACGTCGTAATAATTCACGTAACAACCGTGGTGGTAATCGTAACGATGAGCGCAATTCTGAACGCGCAAAAAGCCGTCCAGAAAAAGCGAATAATAACACCCGTGGTGAAAAAGAAAATGCTATTAAGCAAAACACCAAGGCTAAGCCTCAACAACGTAAACCAGCGCCTGAGAAAAATAAGCAAGCAAAAGAAGAGGTCGTGACAGAACGCCGTAAACGTCGCTCTAATCGTAAAAAAGTACGGGTAAATAAAGCACAACCTGAGCAAGAAGTAACAGCCACATCATCAGCGGTTGATACCGATAAACCTGTAAAAGTTGCTGATAAAGTCGCTGTTGAAACGAGCCAAATAAACCCAGACTCAGTACAAGCGGAATCAAACGCTTCTGTAGAGCCTACACAAGACAGTAATGTTAAAAAAGAAGATCGTCCACGTAATAGACGCTCACCTAGACATTTACGATCTAATGGTCAACGTAGACGCCGTGAAAAGCAACCGGAAGCTAACGTGAAAGATGCTGAAAACATTGTTGAAAATAGTGTTGATGAAGCAATTAGTGATCCAATTAGCGCTCGTTACCCGTCAACTCAAAGTGCTGAACTTGATACGCAAGATTCACAAGCTACAACAGAGACGGTTAAAGCTGTGATCACTGAAGAAGTGCAGCAAGACTTGCCTTTTAATGATGTTGAACAACAGCAAACTGCAACACCATCTGACGCTAAGCAACCTACAGAAAGTGTGTCAGTTGAAAGCACAGCTAGCGCTGTTGAAGCCCAACCTCAACAAGCTGATTTAATTGATGCGAGTCAAGCCAGTTTGGCAACCGAGCCTGTGCTTGACCAAACTAAGCAGGAAGCAGTTAATAAGGATGACAGTACAGATATACCTGCTGCGGCGCCTGAATTTAATCTAGCAGAGAACACTGATGCTAAGGTTGGAGTTTCTGACGCTACTGAAGATGCAAACCCAGCAACGAGTACTGAGCAAAGCAACATGGCTGATGCGCCAACAACTGACGTTGAGGCAACTATAGTAACCGAGTCAACGGTTGCAGCGCCAGTTGAGGCAACTAATGCCGAAGCGCAAGCAAGCGATAGCGATACAGAGGTAGAAGCTGATGCTCTAACCTCGCAGCAACCTGCTAAGCAAGCAAAGCCGGAAACCAAGGCAAAAGTGAAAAAAACGGATGCCAAAGTAGCCACTAAGCCAGCTAATAAAAACAAAAAGTTAGCTAGACAAGTGAAAAAAGCAAATCGTTCATCTGGGCATGCGTCATCACCGATGACTAAAACAGAAACTATTACCACAATAAATGAAATTCCTACTCGCTTTATGGCGAATGAAGATCGTATGGTCCATCAAGTTTCAGGTCGAAGTGCTAGCTCAGCAGACGTAACCAGTAGAAGCTCAGCTAAAACAACTAATCCTACGTTGTAAGCTTTACTTCAAAGAATATAAAAGCCAGTTGTTAGTAATAACAACTGGCTTTTTTTTCACCCGGCCCTATAGCAAGCTAGCCTTTAAAATACTTTAAGGTAGCTTCTTTTCCCAAAAAAGTGCATGCCCTAAAGATGGGTCTAGTTCATACCCTGAGAACCCTATTTTTTTATAAGCATTTTTTGCAACTTCATTGCCTTGCAATACTTCCAGGGTTAGTTTGCAGCAACCTCTTTGAATCGCGATTTTCTCGACCTCAGCAAACAACTTTAAACTAATGCCTAAACCTCGATATTTAGCTAGAACTCCACAGTCATGAATATTGACCAAGGGCTTACAATTAAAGGTTGAAAAACCTTCCACACAATTGATGATTCCCGCAGGCTGATTATCTACATAACACAGCACAGTAAATACATCATTTCGTTGAGCCATTGTTGCGACCAAATTGTGTTTTACATGTGTAGTTAAAGGTTCACCTCCTCCCATGGGGTCAAGCGCATAATCATTTAATAACATAATTAAATCTGCTGCATGTTGGGGGTTGTTATAATCTGCTCTTACTAATGCTATCGCCATCTGAATCTCTTTAGTTGAATGGATATTATCTTAGGAATGTGTTCACTATACCCGAGCACTCTATAAAATAGAATCTTCATTGGTTGTAGTATTAAATCGCTTAGGTGGGTTTTGTTACTTTAGTTACATTGCCAGCGCATATTTAAGCTAAATAGTTAATTTATTGCTTTTTCATCGGTTATGCCCCTGCTAGAATAACGACAATTTTATTTGCCTCCATGCGACCTAGATACAAACTTGCTTGCATGTTTATTTTCGGAATTTATTTATCATGCGTACCAGTCAATACTTACTGTCTACTTTAAAAGAAACCCCTGCAAGTGCAGAAGTGATTAGCCACCAATTAATGCTGCGTGCAGGACTTGTCCGCAACCTTGCTTCAGGCTTATATACTTGGCTGCCAACCGGTTTGCGGGTATTAAAAAAAGTAGAAAACATTGTTCGAGAAGAAATGCAACGTGCTGGCGCTAATGAAATATTAATGCCAATGGTTCAACCTGCTGATTTATGGGAAGAGTCAGGTCGGTGGGATGATTACGGCCCAGAATTATTACGATTAAATGATCGTCACAAACGACCTTTTGTGCTTGGGCCAACCCATGAGGAAGTCATTACCAAGTTAGTGGCCAATGAATTAAGTAGTTACAAACAATTACCCCTATCGTTATTTCAAATTCAAACAAAATTCCGTGATGAAATTCGTCCGCGCTTTGGGGTGATGCGTGGTCGTGAATTCTTAATGAAAGATGCCTATTCTTTTCATTTAGAGCAAGACTGTTTGGAAAAAACATACCAAATAATGTTTGATGCCTATTGTCGAATATTTGACCGCCTTGGTTTGGATTACCGCCCTGTTTTAGCCGACACCGGCTCTATTGGTGGTGATGCAAGCCATGAGTTTCATGTATTAGCCGATTCTGGCGAAGATGATATCGCTTTTAGTAACGCCAGTGATTTTGCTGCCAATATTGAAAAAGCAGAAGCGTTAGCCCCATCTGCAGAGCGAGCAGAGCCAACACAAGCGCTAACCAAAGTTGCAACACCCAATGTCAAAACTATTGATGATGTTGCTCGCTTTTTAAGCGTTGATGTAAAAACTATAGTTAAAACGTTATTGGTCTGTGGTGTGGAAAATGAACAAGGTCAAACACCGCTTGTTGCCTTAGTGCTTCGAGGCGATCATCAACTAAATGAAATAAAAACTGAGCATCTACCACAAGTATCTACACCATTAACTTTTGCCAGTGATGAACAAATACTAGCCACAGCAAACTGTAACGCTGGCTCTATTGGCCCTATTGGTTTGAACATTGACGTGATCATTGATCGCAGTGCGGCACAGCTGAGTGATTTTGTGTGTGGCGCAAACGAAAATGATGCCCATTATACCGGCGTTAATTGGCAACGAGATTGTGCTATCACTGAAATTGCCGATTTACGTAATGTGGTTGAAGGCGATCCCAGCCCTTGTGGTCAAGGCGAAATCGTGATCAAACGTGGTATTGAAGTGGGCCATATATTCCAATTAGGTAGTAAGTATGCTCAAGCGATGAGTTGTGCAGTACTTAATGAAGGCGGTAAAAACCAAACCTTAACTATGGGTTGTTATGGTATCGGTGTTTCACGTATTGTTGCTGCTGCAATAGAGCAAAACCATGACAAATATGGCATAAAATGGCCTGAAGCTATTGCGCCATTCCAAGCGGCTATTGTGCCAATGAATATGGCCAAATCTGCCCGTGTAAAAGAAACGGCTGAAGCGCTATACGAACAATTAAGCCAAGCAGGTATTGAAGTGTTATTTGATGATCGTAAAGAGCGTCCTGGAGTGATGTTTGCTGATCACGAATTAATGGGTACGCCATTACTGCTGATTATCGGTGAACGAAATTTAGATGCACAACAAGTAGAACTTAAAAATCGTATTACCGGTGAAAAGTCACTAATTGCCATTGCCGATGTGATGTCATTATTTAACTAAAACCTGTAAGCTGGAGCATATCCCTCCAGCTTTATCTCACATTTAGCTGCTCCTAAAGACATTTATGTCAACAGTAATCAATAACACTATCAACTTGATTTTTATCTGTATTCAATCCTCAAAGAAACTTAAGGATAAAGATTGTTAAAAGAAATTAATCACGTTAAAGTTGTTTTAAACCTAATACATACCTAAACCATCTGCTTTTATCACTCGTGATATAAATACACTACTGTGAAGTACCAATGAATAAATTATTTTTACTACTAGCATTTACTTTCATCCCATTCAGCTCAGCCTCTGAAAGTAACTTAGAAAAATTTGCCCAAACCTATTTTAAGGCTATGGTAGCAACACAAGCACCGAATGCAACTAAAACAGATTTGGAAAACTACCTTTCATTATTAACAGACGATATCGGTCATTCACATTTACCCTGGGTAACTGATGACTCAAGATTGCCAGATGGAAAAGATACCATGCGTAAAGGGATGTTATTTTATTTAGCAGCCCATACAGAATATAGTGCAGAACTTCTTAATGTCTTTGTTTTCAACCACTCAGCAATAGCAATTCGATACAAAAACAGTGTAAAAGGTATTCATCCTGAAAGTAAAAAACCTATTGTTTATACTCAAACCATGATGGAAGTACTCGAAATGGAGAATGGAAAAGTGGCTGTTATTCGCAAGTATCACGAATAACCATTACCTAAATAGGCACTGAGTTTTACTATTTGCCAGCGCAAACTTCTTAGATCGTGCTATGTTATAGCATAATTGAAGACTCGACTAACCCCTCTTCATTCAGCGAACTCTGCTAGCACTACCATCGACAACACCATCCTATATTCCACTTTCTTCATAAACGCTATAAATAATCATTAAAAACTTAACCTTAACTATTCCAATACTGCTCAATATTAGCAACAATGGATAATCAATCATTAATACTAATAGAGAAGTAAACGCCTTATGAAAGCTATTATCAAGTCATCTAAATTAAATAATGTCTGTTATGAAATTAGAGGACAAATAGCAGCCGAAGCCCGTCGCTTAGAAGATGAAGGCCATAAAATCCTTAAACTTAACATTGGCAATCCTGCACCATTTGGTTTTGAAGCGCCTGATGATATTTTAAAAGACGTTATTCACAACTTACCTAGCTCTCAAGGCTATAGTGAGTCTCAAGGAATATATTCAGCGCGTGTTGCGGTAATGCAATATTTTCAGCAACAAGGTATTAAGGATGTTAGAGTTGATGATATTTTTATTGGTAACGGTGTCAGCGAACTCATTGTTATGGCGATGCAAGGCTTACTTAATAATAATGATGAAGTACTAATACCTGCACCTGATTACCCATTATGGACAGCGGCAGTAGCTTTGTCCGGAGGTAATCCTGTTCACTATATATGTGATGATGAAAACTTCTGGTATCCAGATCTGGAAGATATGGAAAGTAAAATCAGCGATAAAACCAAAGCAATTGTATTAATTAATCCAAATAATCCAACCGGCGCAGTTTATCCAGAAGAGGTATTGCTTGGTATCATTGAACTGGCGAGAAAACACAGCTTAATTATTTTTAGCGATGAAATATACGACAAAATTCTATACGATCAAGCCAAGCATATTGCCACTGCCTCCCTTGCACAAGATGTGTTAATTATTACCATGGGCGGTTTATCTAAAAATTACCGCATTGCTGGTTTCAGAGCCGGCTGGATGGTTATTTCTGGTCCCAAAATTCATGCCGAAGACTATATCGAAGGCTTGGGCATTTTAGCGTCCATGCGTTTGTGTGCAAATGTACCCTGTCAACATGCTATTCAAACCGCTTTAGGCGGCTATCAAAGCATTAATGAGTTAATTGAGGGTGATGGACGTTTACTCAAACAACGTAATATTGCCACAAAAATGATAAATGAGATTGACGGTTTATCCTGTCATCCAGCCATGGGCGCTTTATATTTATTTGTCAAAGTAGATGCTGAAAAGTTTAACATCACTAATGACGAACAAATGATTTTAGACTTACTTAAACAAGAAAAAATATTACTTGTTCATGGTAGTGCCTTTAACATAAAAGCAAACAATTATTTTAGATTAGTATTTTTACCGCATATTGATGAGCTTATTCCTGCGTTAGAAAAACTAAAAACTTTCTTTGCCACCTATAAACAAGTATCACTCAATTAATACAAGCTAGTCTGGACGAGAAAGCTCGTCCAGCGTTTGAATACAAGCAGGGAACTGCGATTGAAAAAACTCATTAACTTCTGGCCATTGTTGACAATGGTTATTTACTCTTTTTTCTAGAAGTTTTGTTGCATCAATAAACTCTCTATTACCACCGTTTACTTCAGATAAACTGTAGTAATATGCCGCTAAATCGTCCGCTGATTTTACAATCGCTTTAGTGACTTTGTCGACATTAGCTTGGATAACTAGCGGCGCCATCGCTTCATGCAAATACTCAGGTAAGCCTTCATATACCATGGAATGTTCCACTTCAGATTCGATTTTTTTAATTTGCTGGGTCAACTCTGGATTATAGTATTTTAACGGACTAGGAATATCGCCAACGCCACCACTCTCCGAAGCTTCATGATAAAGCGCGGCTAAAGCGATCGCTGAAGGGTCATAGGTGCGAGCAAATTTAATTTGACCAATTAAGGCAATTTGATGACTGATTAGCGCAACTTCAAACGAGTGTTGGGCACACGTTTCTGACTCTCTAGAGGTCATTAGCGGCCAACGGATAATTTTTCTAAGTCTTAGCATCCAAGCACTAAAACTACCTTTTTTATGGTGAAACATGAATGTCCAGAGGGAATGCTCCCATTATATAAGAATTAAGGGAAAAGTATGGTAACGATAATACTTTCACGTTAACAAAGCTAAACAATGATAACGTGAAATATACGTGAGTAGATTAATTAAATTGAGCAACCACCTCATCAACAACATCTTTTATCATCGACGAAGGCGCTTCTTTATCACTGGTCGAAAGGCGCTTAATAGCCCAGCCGTGCCAAGCAGGTTGGTGGGTTTTAACGTCATAAACATCAATCGCTAATTTACCTTCAGTGTATTGTCTAACGTGTGTGTCTGTATTGATATGAGCACCAAACATACCACCATAATAGCCTCTTCCCCAGCCAAAATACGAGTTATAACTAGAAGGGAAATTACTCACCTTGATTTTATCTCGATTACCAACTGAATAGGATATAGCAAAATCTGCTTTTTCGGCATCGCCAACGAGTTGGTAGCCTTTAGCGACAAATGCTTGTTCGATTTCATCATCAACACGTACCTTCATCACTGGGTTTATATCTTCGGCTGGCGCAATTATTTTTCCAGGGGTTAACCAAGCAAAGGTTTTATACGTTGACGTATCTATTTTGCTGTTTTTATCAAAATTAACTTTTGCTTTATAGGTAGTGACACAACCCGCCACGGCAATTACTAAGGCTGTTACAAATATTTTTTTTAAATTCGTCATCGTTTCCATCTCTTTACTTCGGTGTTGATTAACCTTAAAAGTTTAATATCAAAGGATTAATGAATCCGTTTGGTACAAGCTAATACCACGTTGATTAAGCATATACTGTAGTTATAAAGTGTAACGCAACTGATTAGAAATGATAGTAAAAAGTAAATTTTAGTATTGTATTAACCGAACAATATACATTATTTCAGTTAATTCTAAGAAAACACATCGCTTTTGTATTTAATGGTTGACAGTGTTAGCTAAACCCTTTAAAAATAGATTCACGCTTTAACCTTGTTTTACAAAAATATTAAATTTAACTAAACGATGCTTTCAAAATATAACAACATCCTCACAGTCGTCCTCATGGTCGTAGTAATTGTCAAATTACTGCGTGGATTTGGTCGTGCTAAGTATTAGTTTTAAATACAACAAGTAAGCAAAAAGATAACCAAGCCCTCGCTCTAAACTAGACCGAGGGCTTTTTTTTGATTCTCAATAACACAGTAGGTATTAATATGACAACAGAGCTTTTTACAGGTGCTGAAATGGTAGTGAAAGCACTATCCGCACTGAAGGTAAAGTATATCTTTGGCTACCCCGGTGGCTCAGTTTTAGACCTTTACGATGCGATATTTCAGCAACAAGAAATTGAGCATATTTTAGTACGCCATGAACAAGCAGCTACACATATGGCCGATGGCTATACTCGAGCCACTGGTGAAGTTGGTGTGGTTTTAGCTACTTCTGGTCCAGGTGCAACCAACTGTGTTACTGGTATTGCAACCGCCTATATGGATTCAATTCCTATGGTGGTATTAGCAGGTCAAGTGCCCACAACCTTGATTGGTAATGATGCCTTCCAAGAAACAGATATCGTTGGCTGTACTCGGCCAATTATCAAGCATAGCTTTAACTGTCGTGACCTAGCCGAGATCCCTAATGTCATAGCAAAAGCGTTTTATATTGCTAGTACAGGAAGACCCGGCCCTGTGGTTGTTGAGTTACCAAAAGATTTGCTTATCCCACAAAACAAAGCACCTTTTAGCATTGAAACTGACGTTAAAATGCGCTCTTACAATCCAAATATTAAAGGCCATCCAAAACAAATTCGTAAAGCAGCAAAAACCATCAGCGACGCTAAAAGACTAGTCGTTTACTCGGGTGGCGGTATCGTTTTAGCTGATGCTTCAGAATTGCTAACCACCTTAGTTGAAACATTAAAAGCACCTATTACTAACACTTTAATGGGCTTAGGTGGAATATCTGGCACCCATGAAAACTTTATTGGCATGCTCGGGATGCATGGCAGCATAGAAGCAAATAAAACCATGGCAAACGCTGATGTTATTCTTGCATTAGGAGCCCGTTTTGATGACAGAGTGACTAACAACGTTGAGAAATTTTGCCCTAATGCAACCATTATACATGTAGATATTGATCCAACCTCAATTTCAAAAACAATCAATGCTCATATTCCTGTTGTTGGCTTAGTTGATGTAGTAATGCAGCAATTACTCGATGAGCTTGAAGCAATCAATTACAAACCAGATGAAGATGCGTTAACAAACTGGTGGCAACAAATTCATCTATGGCGCGACATGAACAGCTTCAGCTATGAGCAAAATGAGGGCGAAAAAATAAAACCTCAACGCGTAGTAGAAGCTATGTATAAAATCACCAATGGCGAAGCCTATGTAGCTTCAGATGTTGGCCAGCATCAAATGTTTGCAGCTCAATATTACCCTTTTGCACAACCACGCCAATGGATAAATTCAGGCGGAGCCGGCACTATGGGCTTTGGTTTGCCTGCAGCTATGGGAGTAAAACTGGCTTTCCCAGATAAGCATGTTATTTGCATCACGGGTGATGGTTCAATTCAAATGAATATTCAGGAGCTTTCTACCTGCAAACAATATAATTTACCCGTGGTCATAGTAACATTAAACAACCGCTCACTAGGTATGGTACGTCAATGGCAAGATATGGTTTACGATGGAAGACATGCCTCATCGTATATGGAGTCTCTGCCTGACTTTATCAAAGTGGCTGAAGCTTATGGGCATGTTGGTATTCAAATTGATACCTTAGATGAACTAGAGTCAAAATTAGAACAAGCTTTTAGCATTAAAGATAAGCTTGTATTTGTAGATGTACTAGTAGATGAAAAAGAACATGTTTACCCAATGCACATCCGCCAAGGTGGTATTGATGATATGTGGGTGTCTAAAGGAGTTAAAGCCTAATGCATTATTTTCAGGCACTTAACATGCCAATCAATGGCACTAATGATATGTGGGCTGATATAACCCCCAAAGGAGTTAAAGCCTAATGTACTATTTTCAAAAACACAACACGCCAATCAATGGCACTGATGATATGTGGGTGTCTAAAGGAGTTAAAGCCTAATGTACTATTTTCAAAAACTTAACACGCCAATCAATGGCACTGATGATATCTGGGCTAATATAATACCCAAAGGAGAGAAAGCATAATGCGTCATATTTTAGCTATTTTATTAGAAAATGAACCCGGCGCGCTATCACGCATAGTTGGCCTGTTTTCACAACGCGCTTTTAACATTGAAAGCTTAACCGTTGCTCCAACCAATGATAACAGCTTATCTAGAATAACAATTGCAACCGTGGGCGATGATAAAGTATTAGAACAAATTGTAAAACAAGTAAACAAATTGGTTGATGTCATCAAAATTTCTGAATTGACCGATCGTAAACATGTTGAACGTGAATTACTACTTGTTAAAGTTGCAGCGATAAATAATAAATCTCGCGCTGAAGTAAAGCGAATAGCCGATATTTTTCGCGGTTCAATTATTGATATTGGTAAACAAGTTTACACCATTGAATTAACCGGCAGTGGTGATAAACTGAATGCCTTTATCGATGCCTTAAATAATGAAACAGAAATTATTGAATCAGCGCGATCTGGTTGTGTTGGTATGGCTCGTGGCGAAAAAGCGCTCAAAGTGTAAATCGTATGTACAGGTTAACGTTGTAACTTTCCATAAAATTGCAACGTTAACGACCAAAAGCTTAAACTTAAAGAGATACAATGATCAAATTAGGAAAATATCAACACTTTAAAGGTAGTTATTATCAGGTGCTCCATATCGCTAGACATAGTGAAACTGAAGAGTATTTGGTGGTATATCACCCATTCTCACAAAAAGATGATATTTGGGTACGCCCTTTATCTATGTTTACCGAGGTAATCACTAGAGCAGGAAAAACGATGCAACGCTTCGAGTTTGTTGGAGATTAACCTTAGCTTAGTCACTTAGTTTATAGAAAAAAAGCTATGTGCTTGCCATGCTACTTGCTGATGTTCAATTTGATCCACTTGCGCTTGCTCTGGCCCATGAGCTAGCCAAGCTAACATTTTTTCCACGTCTTTATCATCTCCTGAAATAAAAACCTCAACGTCACCATCAGGTAAATTTTTCGCATAACCACTTAAGCCATAATCAATGGCTTTTTGTTGACTAGAAGCACGAAAATATACACCCTGAACTTTACCTGATACATGAACAATATAGCTTACATTCATTGATTTACACTCTTATTAATATTTTTATTACCTAGAGTATAGACGCTTATGGTAAACAAAGAAAAAAACTCAAAAAGAAAAACTAATTATTGATGGCTAACTTTACTTTTTCTTTATAACTTCGGCTAACTTTAAGTTCTTTGCCATTTTTTAAAACTAAGAAGTATTCACCATTGACCTGACTACAAAACTTTTGAATATAGTCCTTATTGACAATTGTTGATCTATGATTACGAATAAAGCGCTTAGGATCGAGGTAGGCTTCAAGCTGTTTCATTGTTTTTCTTAAAATATGGGTATTTTCCGTGCTTGAATGCTGCGTTTGGGCATGTACACACATATAGTCGCCTGCAGCATCAATCCATATAATATCTTTAACCGGCACCCGACTAACTTCGCCACCATCTTTAATAGCTAAAATATCAGAATAATGAGATAAACTTACCGGTTCATTATTAACCAATTCAGTGAGTATTTGTTGACAGTCATTGCCAGTTACATCGCTAACAAGTCTGATTAATTTAGATTTATGTTCAGCATCAGTACTAGATTTATAGTGTTGTTTGACCTTATCAATTGTTTGGCCTAAACGTTCTTCGTCTACGGGTTTGAGAATATAGTCTAGCGCGTGGATCTCAAACGCATTGATAGCGTATTGGTCAAACGCCGTAGCAAATACCACCATAGGCATAGTAAGCCCTTGATTTGATATTTCATCAACCACTTGAAAACCATTAAGCCCCGGCATTTGAATATCAAGAAACATTAAATCTACATTAAAAGCTCTTATGGCTTCAATTGCTTCTCTACCATTATTGCATTGAGCAACAATGTCGATATCAGCAAATTGTTGTAGTCGTAAATGTAAGCCTTTACGGGCAAGGGGCTCATCATCAACAATAATTGTGCGAAATGTCATAGAGTGACCTATTTGCGAATATTTAGCGTGTTATCAAGAACCTTAGGATAACTCAAACGGCATACGAATACTTACTTTAACACCAGATGGAGTATTATTTGCTACAACTAATGAAAAATTCTTACCATAAAGTGCTTGTAATCGCTCCCGAGTATTGACTAAACCGACGCCATGTTCACGATGGAGGTTGCCATCAATAATATCAGCCCCTGGGCCATCATCAACAACCTCTATTAGTAAATCATTAGCAAAATGATTTACACTCACTGTTATGCTTCCCCCCTGCTCTTGAGTAGCGATGGCGTGTTTTATCGAATTTTCAGCGAGGGGTTGTAAAATCATACTAGGCACTAAGGCATTTTTACAGCTATCACTGAGATTAAAACGCACCTGCAAGCGTTCTTCAAACCGTACTTTTTCGATAGCTAGGTACAATTCTAAAGCTTGTATTTCACTGCTTAGGGTCACTTTTTTCATCGGATCTTTGTCAAGAGAATAACGAAGAAATTCACTAAGCTTTGTGACCATGCCATTAGCAGTGACCGTGTCTTTTAACATAATTAAGGTCGAAATAGCATTGAGGGTATTGAACAAAAAATGAGGATTAAGTTGATAGCGTAGCATTTTTAACTGAGCTTGATGGGCAACCGTATTAGCCTTTAACACGTTTTGTTTTTCTACTTGCAGCATTTGATAATACTTAGTACCAAAATACAGAACACTCCAACTAAGAATAATATAAAAAGACCAAACACTTGATTGCGTATACATCAACCAAAAGTCAGGTTTATAGCCATGCTTGTAGATTTCCCAATAGTTGATATTTTTAACGATTTGCCACAAAACTCCGGTAAAATATGAAGTAAATATAACCACCAAAGCGATTTTTACCGGAGGCAAATTCCACACACGTCTATATATATAACGCAATGGCACGGTGAACAACCAGCCAGCATATGCATTGAGAAATATAATGATGACAAAGATATCGCGTAAATCATGAAGTAACGACCCTAAATAATGCACTAAGGCAAAACCAAACCATCCCGCGGTATGCACAAGCCAAAATAGTCGGTTTCTATTTTCGAGTAATTCTTTCCAATTCACAGAAAATCCTAACAGCTATGAAAAATTTACTATTGTGTTTTAATTATGCGCTAGTGCAGTAATATCTGCACTGTGCTTAGTCGTAACTTTGCAGCCGTTTATCGCTTTTTAACTAAAAAAACGGCTTAAACCGACAACATCGCACCTAAACGCTGACCTCCCAATAAGTGCATATGTATATGAAACACTTCTTGTCCGCCATCTTCATTGCAGTTAATAATCAAACGGTAGCCGTTTTCATCAATACCTTCTTCTTTAGCTAGTTTTTTAGCAACAGAGATCATTCTTCCCATGGTCAACTCATCCGCATCAGTGACATCGTTAATAGTAGGAATATGCTTGTTTGGAACAATGAGTATATGTGTGCTAACTCTTGGAGCAATATCTCTAAAAGCTGTCACTAACTCATCTTGATAAAGCAGCGGCGTTGGTATTTCTTGTCGGATAATTTTTGAGAAAATAGTTTCAGCAGTCATAAGGTTACTCAACATAGTATAATTTCACCTTAGTTTACGTTAAATGCACTAGTGGCTAAACCACTATTAACACTATTTTTTTAAAAGCTGTACAGTTCAACCACTTTTATTGACCTTAATCAACACCTACTTAGTGAAAGATATGACATGCTAGTATCATTAACGATTCATCACTTAAAATACAGCTATTTGGGTATTTGAAAGTCACTATTTGTAGGTAACTCTTTGTAGGTAATAATATGGAAATAGACTATAGCGAAATAAACTATCTACAAGATCCCTCGTGGCAAGCGTTACAAGCAGATTACGAGCAATTTTTATTGTCAATGACAGGGCCAACTGTCATTGATGTAACTGGCTTAAATACCAATAAATGCCGCGTAATCACTACCTTGCTACAAGGCAACGAACCTTCAGGGTTAATTGCCCTTCATCGTTGGCTAGTGACCAATGTAAATCAAAGATTACCGCAAACTAATTTACGTTTTATTATTTGTTCGGTAGAGGCGGCCTCAAAAAGCCCACTGTTCTCAAAACGCTTTATTGAAGGCAGCAAAGATATTAATCGTTGCTTTGTAACGACAGAGCAAAAAGCAGACTTAAAAGCGCTTGGTAATGCACCAACACAACCGGGTTGTTTTGAGCGAGCAAAACTCATTGAGCATGCGATTCGTGAAGTTAATCCTGAAATGGTGATCGATCTTCATAATGCCTGTAGCCCTAGTCCTTGTTTTGCAGTTAGCGCTAGTGTAACCACTGAAACCCTCTCGTTAGCTTCATTTTTTTGCCAAACGTTAATATTGTCAGACCTAAAATTAGGCGCATTAATGGAGCAAGATTTTGCTTGCCCTTGTATTACCATTGAATGTGGCGGTAGCAATGATGAGCAGTCTCATGAAGTCGCTTTTGCTGGTATTGATCATATTGCCAATTGTGAAAATATCGGTTACATCCATCAAGAAAAAAACGTTGAAGTTATTTATCGTCCGCTTCGGTTGAGACTCAAAGAAGGCGTTAATCTCTCGTATGCCGAGCACGATGAAGGCCACCGCGGAATAACTTTAAAAAAGAATATTGAATGCTTTAATTTTGGTGGTATTAATCAGGATGAAATGATTGGCTGGGTTGATGGTAACGGCATCGAAAACCTAATATTACTCGATAAAAATGATAATAACATTATTGATGAATATTTTTACACACGAAATAACCTGCTGGTTAGCCGACAAAACTTACGTATATTTAAAGCCTCTACCAATAAAGCAATCGCTTTAAATGACTGCTTATTTTATGTGGTAAAACAT
This sequence comes from Colwellia sp. KU-HH00111, assembly GCF_040362745.1. Classification (NCBI taxonomy): domain Bacteria; kingdom Pseudomonadati; phylum Pseudomonadota; class Gammaproteobacteria; order Alteromonadales; family Colwelliaceae; genus Colwellia; species Colwellia sp. KU-HH00111. The sequence continues at coordinate 72,016 of NZ_BAABWO010000006.1, forward strand.
CACAATAATGAAGGTTAGCGCTTAATAATAAGCGCTAATATAAGTATCAATAAATCACTTGTTGCTGCGCTATTGGGCTTTCAGAAAAACTCATCGCATCAATGTATTGCTTACTTGCAAGAGCCGCACTTTCTGCGGTATTCGCATGTACCCGAGCAACAACATCAGCCCTATTTACCCTTGTACCTAGCGGTAATATTCGATCGAAACCCACACTGTGGTCAACTTTTTGATCATTACTGATACGACCGCCACCTAAACCAACCACAGAAAAACCAATATCACGGGTTTGCATCGCACTAATATAACCGTGACAAGGCGCTAAAATCTCAACAATATGCTGTGCTTTATTCATAGAACGCCAAGGATTTTCCAGAAAATCAGTTGGCCCGCCTAACGCACTGATCATTTTAGCAAAAATTTCAGCCGCACTACCTGATGTCAAAGCATAATCAATTTTAGATTGTGCATCTGCTTCATCAACAGCCAATTGGCTATTGATTAACATCGCTTTAGCTAAAGTAACCACAACTTGGTGCAACCTTGGTTCACGCAGCTTTCCTGTTAAATATTTTACTGTTTCATACATTTCAAGCGCATTACCAGCGGTACTGCCAAGCACTTGATTCATATCAGTAATAATTGCTTGTGTCTTTACACCAGCACCATTAGCTACTGTAGTAATGCTTTTTGCCAGCGTTTGAGCCTGTTCAAGTGAGGTCATTTGCGCGCCATTGCCAACCTTTATGTCCATCACAAGGGTGTCTAAACCTGCGGCTAATTTTTTAGACAAGATTGATGCGGTTATCAATGGTACTGATGCTACTGTAGCGGTTACATCACGAATCGCATACAAGCGCCTATCAGCTGGCGCTAAATCGGGCGTTTGAGCAATAATAGCTACACCAAGTTCAGCAACTATCCGTTTAAAATCAGTTAGGTTTGGCTGAACATTAAAGCCTTCAATACTTTCCAGCTTATCGGCTGTACCACCGGTATGACCGAGTCCTCGCCCTGAAATCATTGGCACATAACCACCGCAGCTAGCCACAATTGCAGCGAGCATAAAGCTTACTTTATCACCAACACCGCCAGTAGAATGCTTATCAACCACAGGGCCATCAAGACCATCCCAGGATAATACTTCACCTGAGTGCATCATAGCCTTGGTTAATTCTACAGTTTCTTGTGACGTTAATCCTTGTTGGAATATCGCCATTGCCATGGCACCAACTTGCGCATCATTAAAATTATTAGAGACTAAGCCATCAACAAAAAAATTAATATCTTCACTTTGTAGTACTTCTTTATCACGCTTTTTAGCAATTATGTTTTGAGGTAATAACATCAATATAATTCCTTTATAAATTATGTTTTATTAATTAAATCATATGGAGTAAACGCATCAGGCAGTATTTGTGCGACTGTCCATTGTTGCTGTTCATTAAGATGATTCACTGCCATTATCTGGGCATTTTGTGGAAAGAATTCACTAATGACCTGGCGACAAGCTCCACATGGTGGGGTTAACTTTTCTTGTTCGGTATAAATAACCATGGCAGCAAACTCAACCGTGCTGTCACCTTCATTAGTTATCACACCTTGGGCAATACAATTACGCTCAGCGCAAACCGTTAATCCGTAGGAGGCATTTTCAACATTACAGCCCTGCACTACTTTATTGGCTGTTGTTAACGCTGCCGAGCCAACTTGAAATTGACTATAAGGGGCATAGGCTTGTTGATAAGCCTGTTGCGCATTTTTAGTCAACATCTGCCATGTATTAGCATCAATTGCTTTATTCATAACCTACCTATTACCTTTACTTTTACTCGAATTAAAAACTGACCATGTGGTCAACTTAATAGAGATATCATAACATTAATTCTTTTAATTAATATAAAAAGATCTAAATTTAGGACAAAAAAAACCGAGCACTTTGGCTCGGTTTTGTAATCGCTTAGAAAAAGTTAAAAGTCGTAACTCACACCAATTCTAATTTCCCAAAGAGATGCGTCTTTGTAGTAGTCTTGATCTTGATTACTCGCATTAAACTCTTCGTAAACATATTTGCCATCTTCAATTGACATGGCAACCATGCGATTTCCAACGAATGCACCTTGCTTCATTACTCCCCAATCGTCATTAAGTAGATTACCGATGTTTTTAACGACGAAGAAAGCGTTACCCTTATGACCATCAACAAAACCAGGAATTTCTTGGTTAATCTTTAAGTCAAATGAAGTATGCCAATCAGCATTATAAGCATTACGACCTGTAATCTCTCCTCGAGTTAATCCTTCAGCTTTTACAAAAGCATCGAATGCAGCTTTATCAAAATCAGCATGATAGACAACATTTGGATCATCTACTGTTGGTATATATAGTAATTGACGGCTACCATTCCAGTTATCATCGCCAAAATCACGATCTGCTCGTTCGAACGTAAATGAATAAGGTTGACCCTGACTTGCTTTACCAAACAAGCTAAAGCGTGTACTTAATCCATCAATTAATTCCACAGCATAACTTAAATTAAGAGTGAAGCGATGTGGAACTTCATAATTTGAAGTGGTCATTCCAGGGTTGAGCGCATCTGTAGCAGCTAAATTTCCGTAGTTTGAACCCGCAACAGCGCTAGTCATTGGGTTTGCATCTTCTGAACTAGTGTATGCATAACTAAGCGATGCGTCTAAACCGAAGTCAAAGCTTTTACTCAATGCTAAAGAAAGGATTGTTGAACTTCCGTCCTTACCACTATTGGTTAACACATACTCACTTGAGCGACCAGCAATACGTTCATACATTGGTCGGCCATCTGGTGCAGTGTCTGCAGAATATTTCAAACCAGCATCAATGATAGTTGCTGAATCAACTTTTTGGTTATGCAACAGATCGGCAGAAAAAATAATATCATCTTCTGAAGTGTATGTTGCACCAATGGCATACTTCCACTCTGAAGGCATATTAAAGTTTGGATCTAATGCATTAACAGAACCATCACCACCCTGTATTGGAGTATTTTGAATCTCATCATACATAAATTGAGGTACTTCAAAACCAGGTGTACCACCATTGGTCATTGGCGTATTAAATAAATCTAAACCTCTTTCCTGTAATCCAATTTGTACTATACCGTCATTAGAATATGAATTAGACAACCAAACATTTGGGTTACCACCTGAATATAAACCAAAACCTGCGCGAACTTCTAGACTTTCATCAACAACCCAATTAAATCCAACGCGTGGTTGAAATAAATCAATTCCATCAAAGTTTGCATTATTAGCAAACCCATAACGTTCTTCAAACTGTGCATTGTATCTTGGGTTATCATTACTTGTATATTTGTCGTAACGGAAACCAAACATTACAGTGGCATCAATATCTTCAAATGTATACTCATCTTGGATATAAAAAGAATGCATACCGTATGTAAACTCTTGGCTGGCATCACTTGGCACATTGGTACCTGCAGAGTTATTATAATAAACTCTAGCAGCCATCCCTGCTTCGTAATCGTCAATAGAATCAAAACGGAACTCACCTTGAGTGTGCTGCATAAATAAGTTAAAAGCAGTTAACGTTTCGTACTCATAACCGGCAGTAATAGTATGCTCATCTAAATAATAGTTACCAGAAAGCTTAAAAGTCGTATTTTCCCAGTTCATTTCATTTGATTGACGAGAATCATCAGGCCCTAGGAAAATAGTAGTACCATTATGTCTAATTTGAACTTCACCAAAACTACTGGCAGCATCAAGTGAACTTTGTCTATTCTCAAGTTCAGTATGAGCCACTCTAACTTCTGTAGAAAAATTATCAGACCAATCTGAATTAATAGCAGCTGCGTAAGAACTCATTTCAGCGCCAGATTCATAAAAATGGCTATCTAGCGTTAGTGCCCAACTATCAGACTGTGATAATTTAAAACCATCATTATAGTTGTAAATAAAGCTAGCTCTATGGTCTTCATTGATGTTCCAATCTAATTTAACTAAAATCTTTTCATCTTCAACAGGTAATCCTGCAGGTGTACCACCGGCATTATATCCGTATACACGATTTGAAATTTCTACAACACGATCAACATCTGCTTGACTAACTTGATCATTTTCAAAAGGAGAGTACTCAAATAACTCTTCTCCATCTAGTTTTTCATAAGACATAAAGATGAACAACTCATCTTTAATTAATGGCATACCAAAATTAAAGCCATAACGTTTCTCGGAGTAAGAGCCATTATCTTGGTCATCGCCTTCTATTGAGTCACCTTTCATGGAATCATTAGTGTAATCAACAAAAACACTGCCGTGCAGCTCATTAGTACCAGACTTTGTTACAGCATTGATATTACATGCCGTAAAACCACCATATTTAACGTCAAAAGGAGCTAACTCAACTGAGACTTGATCGATTGAATCGTAAGAAAAAGGAATTCTAGTTGTTGGATAGCCATTATCATTCAAACCGAAGCTGTCATTCATTCGAACGCCATCAACTGTTAAACTATTAAAACGAGGGCTACCACCACCACAACTAATGGCATCACTTCGACTTTCATCTATCGAAATACGAGGATCTATACGAACAATATCTTTTAAATCACGGTTAATAGCCGGAGCATTTTTTAAGTCATTTGCGCTGAAATGAGTAGCAGGGCCAGTTCCGCCTGCGTGCATACTTAGAGCTCGACCTGTGACAACAATAGTTTCAAGATTGTTTTGAGCTTCTAAAGCTACATTCATTGGGTATGTTTCACCCAATGTTAAAAATATATCATCAATTTTTGCATCATCAAATTTATCTGAATCAACAACAACTGTATAAGGGCCACCAACACGTAAACCTTTAGCAACAAAAATACCTGCATCATTAACTGTTGCTGATTTAGTTGTGCCTGATGGAACATGAGTAATTGTAATTTTTGTTCCTGCTGCAGGTTTGCCTTGTGGACCTGCGATTTGACCTTTAATAGCAGATGTTGTGGTATTTGCTAATACATCAGTTGAAACAACCGATGTAGACAAACCAAACGCAACTACGAGCGCGCCCGCTATGCGTGATAGAGAGTGGGTTTTCATCTTAGTATTCCTATGTGTGTTTGTTTATGTTCATGTTTAAATCTGTGTTAGTTATTATCTTTTCTTTTAGTGGTTATCCTTCCACAGAGTGTGCTTAGTTAACTATTGACTAAAGCAATTCAAGCTTAAGCAAAGTTGTTTACACTTTTATTACATCCTTGCGTAAATTACCCTAATTTTACACAAATAAACAGGATTAAGTCAAAAAACACACCAAAAGGTCAACTTTTTGCTTTTTAAATGCAATAGCTATAGGATTACTCTCAATAAAAAGACAATTAAATAGACCAAAAGGACAAGAATGATAGTTTAGTCGCTATATAAGTAAAATAATTGACAGTTTTGTTCATATAAAAGTTAAAAGTCATTGAAGTTAAGAATACTATGCACAAGCACTATAATTTACTAAGCAAATGATTAATAATGTGCCAACTCAATTATGCCACCGTAACTAAAAAGTCACTCTCTGTTAAAAATAGTATGAAAAACAATAATAAACCTCAAAAAATCCGAGTCGTTAGCATAGATAAAATATTGGTTGCTGCCCAAGATGAATTCATTTTACAAGGCTATAAAGGTGCTACCGTACAATCTATTGCCGACAATGCAGGTTTACCTAAAGCTAATGTACTTTATTACTTTAAAAATAAAGAAAATATTTATCATGCGGTACTCGAACAAACCTTAAATATGTGGGATCAAGGTATTGGGGATATTTTGCCAGAAGATGGCCCTAAACTTGCGATAGAAAAATTTATTCGCGCTAAAGTGACCATGTCATTTAATAATCCTAAAGCCTCTAAAATTTATGCCATGGAAATTATTCAAGGTGCTCAATATTTAAAAGATTTTGCTCGAACTTATCTTCGTCAGTGGGTTAGAGAAAAGTCAAAAGTATTTCAATGTTGGATAGACAATGGTGAGATGACCAACATTGACCCTGTCAATTTAATTTTTCTAATTTGGTCATCAACCCAACATTATGCTGATTTTGATAACCAAGTTCTCACTATAATGAACCGTGCCGATTATGAAGATGCTGATATTGAACATGTCACGCACTTTCTTACTGATTTCATTTTACGTGGTTGTGGACTTAAACAATGAAACCTTATATAAAGTTAATTAAGCCGGTGCTGGCTTTGGTATTATATAGCACGACTATCTTAGGCTCAGCAATCTCGGGGATCGCTATGGCACTAGACACACCAACTAAACTTCGACTGGCAACCTTCAATGTCAGTATGGAAGCGTTAAATTATGTTGATCGCCCATCACACGGTGAAGCAAAAGTTACAGGCAATGAACTTAGCCAAGTTCTACAGCAAAATAATCAACAAATTAAGAATATCGCCGAAATCATTCAGCGCATTAACCCTGATGTTATTTTACTTAATGAATTCGACCGTGTTGACAATAGCCATAAAAACATACAGTACTTTATCAATCACTATTTAGCTAAACAGCAACATGGTCAAGCCAGTATTGAATATCCGTATTTTTATCAAGGGGCTGTAAATACCGGTGTTAAGGTTACTCACAATGCAAGTAATAATCATGGTTTTGGTTACTTTGAAGGGCATTTTGGTATGGCGTTGTTATCAAAGTACCCTATTGATGAAAAACAGATCAGAACTTTCCAACGGTTTAAATGGCGAGATATGCCCGGCGCATTAAAACCCATAAACCCAGAAACAAACCAACCTTGGTTTAGTGAAAGTGTTTGGCAAGCACTTAGGCTATCATCAAAATCACACTGGGATATTCCCATTAAAATCAAGGGAGAAACTATTCATATTTTAGCTTCACACCCTACTCCACCAGTATTTGATGGTCCTGAAGATCGCAATGGTAAGCGTAATCACGATGAAATTCGTTTCTGGGTTGATTATATCAACGGCGAACAAGCACACTATATTTATGATGATTTAGGACAAAAAGGTGGATTAAAACCTAATCAACCCTTTGTCATTATGGGCGATCAAAACGCATCTATCATCAACGGTGACGCTATTTATAACAAAGGCAGCCAAGGTATATACGCACTTTTACATAGCGACAAAATACAAGACCCGCTACCGAAAAGTTTAGGTGGAAAACATCACGATAAAAAGAATATAAACGCACAATTTCATACCGCATATTGGGGTATGCGTGCAGATTATATCCTACCATCGGCATTAGGCTTTACCATTAAAGACGCTGGCGTATTTTGGCCAAAAAAAAATGATGATAGTTATCGTTTAATATCAAGTCGGCAAGCGTCATCAGATCATCGACTAGTATGGGTAGATGTCGAATTAACTAAATAAATCCATCAATATATATAATTTCGGAATTTACAATGAAACTTTTTATTTCTGCCATTGCCCTGTCAATACTGACAGTATCTTGTGTTAATACTGGCACAGTGCATCACGCTCAAAGCACAGCCGCTGGCACTAAGCCAACCATTAAAGCAATGCCAATAGCAAATAACGTACCTCACTCTTTACCAAGTAATATTATCATGGTGGTTGGTGACGGTATGGGGCCGGCATTCACCTCAGCTTATCGCTATTATAAGGATGATCCGGCAACTAAAGCAGTTGAAGATACTATTTTTGACCATCACCTTACGGGGATGTCTAGTACCTACCCTGCACCAGTTTCTGGTGTAGTAACAGACTCTGCTGCAAGTGCCACAGCCTTAGCAACCGGGGTTAAAAGCTATAATGGCGCTATAGGGGTGGACGTTAATAAAAAACCGGTGCAAACCGTATTAGAATGGGCAAAGTTGCAAGGTAAAAAAACCGGTGTAGTGGTAACCTCGCAAATAAATCATGCCACACCGGCTTCCTATTTAGCCCATAACGAAAGCCGAAGAAATTACAACGAGATTGCAGATAGTTATATTGATGATGGCATAAAAGCCGATTTATATTTTGGTGGTGGTTGGAAGTATTTTATTCGTGAAGATCGAAACTTAGTCAATGAGTTTAAACAAGCCGGTTTTCATTATCTTGATAATTACTCAGATTTAGTAAATTTACCCAACAATAAACCTGTGTTAGGGCTTTTTGCAAATAAGGGCTTACCTTGGGCGCTTGACGATACCAATAAACACCGTTTATCTGCTATGACTAAAACAGCGGTTCATCACCTTGTGGACCTGCAAAAAAACGATAATGCCAAAGACAATGGCTTTTTTATGTTAATTGAAGCAAGCCAAATTGACTGGGCAGCTCACGGTAACAATATCAGTGATGCTATGGCAGAAATGGACGATTTAGCGAAAACTTTGACATACTTAGAACACTTTGTTGAGCACCACCGCGATACATTAGTTGTGGTAACTGCCGATCATAGCACAGGTGGTTTTACCGTAGCAGCCAATGGCGAGTATCAATGGAATGCTAAAGATTTGCGTACAATGAACCATTCGGTAAATTATATTGCCAAACAACTAACAGTCAATAAAATCACCAGTAAAGCCGCTGCTGCGCTGTTTAATTTCACCTTAACAGAAGATGAGATGCGCCTGCTAATAGACAGCAAAAACAACGCTAAATTAGCAAACAACAAAAATATGTACCAAGACAAAAACACCTCAAGCAGCGAATTAGCCTTGTTAAAAAGCGTTAAAGCACTGTTAGATAAACGCAGCAACAGTGGCTGGACGTCTAGCGGTCACACCGCTATAGACGTACCGGTGTTTGCTTTTGGGCAACATAGTGAGTTATTTAATGGCTTACAAGACAATACAGAGATAGCGAAAAAACTCTTTAGATTACTAGGGAAAACTGATAGCCATTAATAAATTGATAGAGACTAAGCGGCATTGCATAATGGATTTACACTGCCGCTATTGATTTTCTATTCTTTTTTAATTATTGTTGCTAAAAATAATAAAAAAGTAATGTTATGAACAACGACCAACTCAGCCGTTTCACTATGCTCACCAAAAAAGTAATTAACACTAACGCTTCGCTCAGTGAACTTAAAGAGTATAAAGGCTTATTAAATACACTGAATGAGCTAGTCGAGTTAAGCCCCCTAAAAGCGATAGACAACTTTAAACACTATAATCAAACCGCAAAAGATCACCTTTAGCCTTGGGATAACACCTGATTAAAGCGTTCAAAACCAAGTGTTAAATCGTCAATGAGGTCATCAACATCTTCTAGCCCAATATGTAAGCGGATTAATGGATATTCCGCTGTCCATTTAGTTGCACTACGAATTGAATTAACACTAGTGATCCCCAAAATTAGTGATTCGAATCCGCCCCAAGAATACCCCATTTTAAAATGCGATAGCCCATCAAGAAACGCTGTCAATGCCGCCCTGTTACCACAATTCAAGGTAAACGAAAATAAGCCATTTGAGCCGGTAAAGTCACGTTTGAAAAATTCATGCCCAGGGCACGACTCAAAGGCTGGATGCAAAATAGTGTCTACTTCAGCTCGACCTTTTAACCAATTAGCCACTTTTAACGCACTTTCTTGATGTTGTCTTAGTCGAACACCAATAGTTCGAATACCCCGTAAAGCAAGGTAAAGATCGTCAGGAGAGGTACACTGCCCCATTAAATAACTGTTATCGCGTAATTGCGGCCAATATTGCGCTGTTGCTGTTGCTGTGCCTAACATCACATCAGAGTGACCAACAATATATTTAGTTGCTGCTTGCACGCTAATATCAACACCGTAGTCAAAGGGCTTAAAGTTAATGCCAGCGCCCCATGTATTATCAAGCATGACTATACAGTTATGTTTATGAGCAATTTGACAAATCGTAGGAACATCTTGAACTTCCATGGTGATTGAACCAGGAGACTCTAAAAATACAATACGAGTATTATCTTTAATTAGATCTTCAATATCAGCGCCAATTAATGGATCGTAATAACTTGTTTCAACGCCCATTTTGGATAAAATTTTATCGCAATAATCACGGGTTGGCTCATAAACACTATCAACCATTAAAATATGATCGCCACTTTGAACAAAAGACAAAATAGCATTAGTAATAGCAGCCGTGCCTGATGGGTACAAAGCACAACCTGCTCCGCCTTCTAGCTCGGTCATAGCGTCACTAAAGGCAAACGCTGTGGTAGTGCCACGACGCCCATACACCATGGTTTGGTTATTGCGGTTTTTTAGGGCATTGTTCATTTCTTCAACGCTATTAAAAACCACTGTTGAAGCACGAGTTACACTTGGGTTTACTACGCCATTAGTCCACTTAGCTTTGCGGCCTGCCGTAACAATTTTAGTATCTTGTTTCATGTATCTTAAACACCTAGGTTAAATGCACATTTCATAAATAGCTATCTAGCCATCTAAAACTTAAAGCTATTTATACCTTGAATTTAATTATTTATCACCTGTTATCTTATTTATAATAAAAAGAAATCAATCTATCTAATTACTCTTATGATTATTAAAACTAAACTAGCCCTTGATTAAGTGCTATAAGCACAGCTCGAGTACGATCACGGGTATTTAATTTAGCCAAAATATTAGAGACATGATTTTTTACTGTGCCTTGGGCTAAAAAAATACTACTGGCAATTTCTTTATTAGAAAGCCCACCCGCAATCAGCTTAAGAATTTGTTGTTCTTTCTCTGTTAATTCTTCAATCACAGGAGAGTCTATCAAGCCTTGGTTAAGTTGTTTCATCACTACAGGCTCGGCAACAAAGCCGCCATCGGCTAGCGTTTTAACTGCATTTACTAGCTTGTCTAATGACACATCCTTTAATAAAAAGCCATTTGCCCCGGCTTGAAGGCTTTGCATAAAAAGTTCACTGTCATCAAACGTCGTTAACATTAAAATGGGCAGCTTATTACCTTGCGCGCGCAAAATTTTAACTAGTTCAATACCATTAACTTTAGGCATGCGAATATCAAGCAACATAACATCAGGTTTTTGCTCATTATTATTCAATTTATGCTGAGCATCTTCGCCGTCTTCGGCTTGCCAAATAATAGACAAATCGTCACAAAGTGATAATAAGCCTGCAATGCCTTGTCTAACGAGTTGTTGATCATCTACTAATGCTACCTTAATCATAACAATCCTCTACTCTCAATTGTAAGGTGCTACCATGTGGCCCACCAATAAGTTGTACCGTACCATTGAAGTCAGCTAAACGCTCTTGCATACCCGTTAAGCCGCTACCAAACTCAGCACTTTTATTCGTGTGAAAACTACAACCATTGTCAATTAATTCAATCACCAAGCGCTTACCATTTTGTTCACTTGAAAGCGTTAATTGATTGGCTTTACCGTGTCGAAGTGCATTACTAATACCTTCTTGCAAACAAAACATTAGCTGCTGCTTGAGACGCAATGAATTAATACTCAGGGGCGACTCAATAGTAAGTTGGCAATCAGGTAGTTGATTAACTAGGTTGTACAAACTAGCGGTTAAATCAAACTGTTCTTTATCACGCATTTCTTTAACCACATGGCGAACATCTGTTAACAGCGTTTTGGCTAACTTCACGTTATCTTGTAACATAGCTTTGAATTCATCGGGCACTTTATGGCTAGCAACTTCTAAGTTTAACGACAATGCGGTTAATTGGTGACCAATTACATCATGTAAATCACGAGAAATACGTAAACGCTCTTGCTTTTGTGATGAAGTTTTTAACATGTATCGTGTTGCCAACAACTCTTGATTAATAGCCGCCAGCTCTTCTTTAGCTCGCTCCTCTCTTAAAATGGTTTCAATGGAAGAAAACCCAAAAATCTGTAACATAAAAAAGATAGTGACATGAAAAAAAGTATTTATAAACTCACCATTAAAGACTAAGCTAAAATGCACAATAGCAATCACCAGCATTAATACCAGCGCGTGTTTACGTCTAAACATTGATGGTAATTGCGTTGCAATCAATACTAATAAAATAGCTACCACACGATATTTATCTTCATAAATTAGCGGCATGATTATCATTAATTGGCAAATTATTATTACTTTATTTCGTAGCTCATGATCCCCCTTTTTAGAAGCAACCACTTTTGCAAATAAAAGATAAAAGCTGATGAACCCCGCTAATTTTAAAAAAAATTCAACATTAAAATCAAGGCGACTTAACGATAAAAAAGTCACTATCGACCAAGTTAAAAAACCGGAAATATGTAATAGCCAATTTTTACGTAATTCTTCTGGCACATTTGATGTAATCATATTTTCGTCTCTGTAAATAAATAACCCCGATTGATTATCATGGTATCTAAACAATGAGATCATTCCAGCGGGGTGTTAGGCTTGAATCCAAACTAAAACTCCTTGGGTTATCGACAACAGACTTCGACGACGCTACCAAGGAGCTTCTGAGTAACGTGCATAGGCACGTAATTAACTGATTTTAATGCAATTCGATTTCAATTGCTGTACTTTCTTTAATAGTGAACTTTGCATCAGTATATTTTGGCGCTCCAAACCTACCACCATTATTGCTAAAACCGTACCCTTCTTTTGGGATACCCAAGAGATTAAAATCTAGCTTGCTATTATCATTTTCATCTTGATACATTTTAATTGCATACTCTCCGTTAGGTAAGTTTTCAAAAACAACAAATGCTTGCTCTTTATCTGCTTTCACCTTGGATGAATAGCTCGCTTTACCACTAGCATATGATGCTTGGTCAACATAAAGTGCCACCAGTAAGTGCCCCTTTCCTTCTTCAACATCACTAATGTTAACCGTTAAATCAGCCGCTACTGCATGCTGACTAAACACAGTGATAATTGATAATGAGCCGATAGCAGTCAAGAGTAAGCTTGTGGCAGATAAAGATAATAATTTTTTAAACGTCATGGTAAATCCTTAATATAGCGTTGTTATGTTTGGGTTATAGTGTTAACTCATTATTGTGGATGAGTGTTTTAATTCACCATTAGTGTAAATAATTGAGCGTTTGAATAAAGGTGCCAAAAGTCATGATTACCTAAGAAAAAAACCATGACTTTTGGCAAAAGCTGACCATAGCTTAACAATACTTAATCGCGCAACGCTTCAGTAACAGGAAGTCTCATTGCTTTTAAAGCAGGCAACAGCCCTCCGAGCAAACCAATTAACACTGCTAATGACATCGCTTGTGCAATCAACACTAGGTGAATATCAAAATTAAACATCATTTGACTCAAACTACTGGCATTTTGCGTGGCTGCGGTCCAACCGTCAAAAGCAAGGTATAGCGGCAAAATGCCTAACCCCCCTCCAACAACGGCTATTAAAACAGCTTCACACAGTATTGATATTGAAATAGCTAAGGGGCTAAAGCCAATGGCTTTATGGGTAGCAATTTCCTTACTTCGACTCGCAATAGCTGCATACATAGTATTAAGCGCTGCAACCATAGCGCCTAATGCCATAACCACCGCAACAGGAAAACCCAACCAACGAATAAGTCGGGTTAAATCCTCAGCTTGATCGGCAAAAAATTGCTTTTCTGTGATCACTCGAACATTCAAGCGAGGATCATCTTGCCATTCTTTTTCAAGCGTCGCTAAATCATTGATATTATTTAATGCTAACCGGATAGACTGAATGGTATTGCCACGCTGATAATCACTTTGTACTATGCCGATATCTGCCCAAAGCTCAGATTCAAACACACTGTTATCATCTGAAAAAATGCCACTAATTTGCCATTGAGCCCCACCCAAAGTAATCGTTTTGCCAACACTCAACTCTGGCATTCTGCGGGCAATAGCTTGACCGATAAGAAGCTGCCTGATACCAGAAGAGAATAGCTTACCACGCTCTAGCTTAAAGTTAGGCCTGAACAACAGTGTTGTTGCACTTATTCCTCTAAGCGCCAAACTCGTTGTAACCTGATCATCAATACCCGCTTTAAAATTCACCTCTGCATTCACAAACATCTCAGCAGAAGCCATCGCTTGTCCTTGAGCATTTCGAGTGATTTTTGAATTATTAGCTAAAATATTCATTTCAACAGGAAACATTACACTTTGTAACTCTGACACCGCCCCCGCACGCATGACTAAAATAGTATTGTCCAAGCCTGTTTTATGTAAGGTTTTCATCATCCCCTCTGTCATGGCTAAAACACTTAAAATTACAGCAGTGACACAGGCAATACTTAAAATACTCACTAATGATGCAGCCAAGCGTTGTGGAAAACTTTTAAAATTAATAATGGTTAACGCTTGAGCTTGCTTAATATGAATAAAAAACTGCACAAGAGCATTTGATAAATAACTCATGACTTGCCTCCTAAGGTTTCACTGATAGCAATACCATTGATTGTGATGGCAGGGAAAAAACTGCAAAAAGCCGCAGCAATATTAACTAATGACAAAACCGTGATGTAATGTGCCGATGTAATATATATTCCTGGTAAAAAATCACCAAAACCTTGTTTAACATAAACTAATAGAACACTTGCTAATACGGTACCTAAGGCCGCACCAATCCCTATTAATAATAACGATTCACAATAAATACCCCTGATCAGAGCTGAAGATGAAAAACCAAGGGCCTTCATCATTGCACTTTCATTTAATCGTTCACGACTTGTTTGGATCATGGTGTTACAAACAATTAGCAGCAAAGTAAAGAATACGGCTATGACAACAATATTAATGACCATCGCCATATCAACAAATTGTTGTGCTTGCTCTTTAATAAAAACTTGCTCTGTTGTTGTTCTTGTTGGGCTATTTGAATGTGCAAACAAATCATCAATTGATTTAATCACTTGCTCAACATTTTCGTGCACCGCTATTTTCGTTGAAAGCCAACTAATTGAATGACTAGCATAAGCCCTACCTTTGTCAAAATAAGCATGTTGAAAGAATATCTTGTTATTATCGCCTGCTGTTTTTGTACTCTGGTAAATACCTGAAACAACAAATTCCCAACTGAAAGAGCCGTTTTTATTCATCCAAATAGATGAGCTTAGCGGCACTTTATCACCAACACGCCAACCGTATTCCTTAGCAATGGCGTGGCCAATAATGATTCCAGTACGTGCTTTTTTCCAGCTCGCTAATTGTTGCTCAGGTATGTGGTATTCATCAAACAACTCAAAATAACTTGTATGGTCAACAGCCGTAACTGCTAATTGATTTTTTTCATTTTGATAAAAGCCGCCAAACCATGAAGCGAAAGTGACTTGCTCAACGCCATGAAGTGTTGCAATTTTTTGTTGATAATTAATTGGCAATGACCGTGTTAATGATATTTTGTGACTAGTGATTAATCGATATTGGTTAATGTTACTAACACTAGCCGTTAAAGCATGGTTAACTCCTGCTAGCGTTGTAAATAAAAAGAAAGCTACCATCACCGAAAGACACGTTAAGCCAAAGCGGATTTTCTTTCGCAAGCTATTACGCCAGACTAACAACCATAAATTCATGCGCTTTTACCTACTAAAACGTTATCTAAGGCTAACGCTTTATTTTCAGGTTGTTCTTTATTTTTTGCTAGAAGATACGACTCAAGATCAATCACTCGAGTTGCGTAGTCTGCGGCCTTAATATCATGAGTAACCATCACAATCGTTTTTCCTGAGTCGCTGTTTAGCTTGGCGAGGAGCGCTAAAATTTCATCGGCTGTTTTGCGATCTAAATTCCCTGTGGGCTCATCACATAATAATATTTGTGGGTCACTAACAATGGCTCTAGCAATAGCAACCCGTTGCTCCTGCCCCCCTGATAATTCTTTGGGGTAATGGTTGGCACGTTCGCTCATGTTCACTAATTGTAATGCCATACTGGCATGTTGCTTACGCTGTTTTTGATTTAATGGTGTTAATGCTAACGGTAATTCAACATTGCCTTGGGCACTTAATACCGGTAATAAATGATGCGATTGAAAAACAAAACCAATATTGTCTGCGCGCCATTGTGTTAATTGCTTTTGGGACAAATTGTCGATACGTTGGTGACCAATATAAATTTCCCCCTGTGTTGGTTTATCTAAACCGCCCATTAAATGTAACAAAGTACTTTTTCCTAACCCCGACGGCCCCATAAGCGCGACAAACTCGCCTGACTTAATGGTCAAATTAAAGTCATTGTGAACAACAACCGTGCTATCCCCTTTTTGATAACTTTTGTTTATCGCCTTAAATATAATATCGGTATTCGAATTATCTGAATTCATTATTTTTTCCTTAATAATCATGTTGTGGTTACAAACTATAAACTCGCTATATTCGCTTCAGTAGCTTTGCCAGACAGCGTACTTTCGCCGATAAAACTTACTTTTACGCCCATATCTGGCAAAATTCTCGGATCAGTTTCAAAGAATTTTACTCTGACTTTTATGCTCGCTTTTTGGCGGTTTGCAGTAGGAATTACCGCAACTACTTCACTGTTAATAGACCATTGAGGGTAAGCATCTAATTTGGCAATCACTTTTTGTCCTGCAAAAACACGGTTGATATAGCTTTCTCCCACTTCTACTTCGATTTCTAATGAGCTCATATCAACAATCGTGCCGACACCCGTACGAATAAAACCACCACCAGATGATCCTGCAGAAATAAGCTCGCCTACTTGAGCATTTTTACTGATCACCACGCCATCAAAAGGTGCTCGAATTTTATGCTGATTAAGTTGATATTGCGCTAAAGCCACTTTATTTTGAGCTAAGCTTACTAACGCCTGTTTATTTTTAACTTGAATAGCCAATTGCGCATGTTTAAACTGACTATCTTCGAGTAGTTGCTCGCTAATGAGTTGTTGCTTTGCCAATGATTCGTTGCGATTAAATCGTTTAGTTTGCTGCTTGAATAGCAGATTTAATTCGTCAAAACCTGCTTGCTTTGCTGACAACTCTGCTAGCGCTAATTGATGCGCAATCACGGCTTGCTTGTCGTCTAGCTCAGCCAAAACATCTGACTGATTAACTCGTTGTCCTTCTTCTATATGAAGTTGTTCAAGCTTTCCTGTTACCCGAGATGACACTGTTGCTATGCGCCTAGCCACAATATGACCGCTAGCATCAAGTACTGTGCTATGACTTATTTGATTAGCGCTATTTTCTTTCGTTGAATTGAGCGTTGTTGAGGTGGTTTGTGACGACTTGGTTATTGCTAATTTACCATTAGCAATTAATGGTTCCGTTTCACTTATTTTGGCAGCAGCTAACACTTGAGCATTGTCACCATTATTTTCAGGGGCAAACATAGCTGCACTTACATACAATATGCTAGCGCTAAGACCCAGTAAAATTAAACCATTTGGCACATAAGCAGCATGCCAAAGGCTTTTACGTTGTGGTTTGCGGTCAATTTTCAGTTGAGAAATATCAAGGGATTTACTTTTGGGCTGTGGCATTTCATTCTCCTACAAAGTTTGTAAAAGAATAAGGAGATTGTTAATTCGCTAACAGTGCCAAAAGTCACGGAAGGAATACATATACGCTTTTGGCACAATTAACTTTAATAACAGCGATACCAATTATTGAAAAAAGCGTCTATTCAGGTACACTGACTGAATAACATTGAGTAAAAAAGAGTATGGAAGCTAGTTAAAATTTAATTGCCATTTTGCCGCCATCCTTCTTGAGAAATAACTCACAAAACAAAAACCATATAGACTGTGCCTAGTGGCTCAGTCCAGCAGGGCATTTAGCTCTCATGCTTAGACAAGAGATAAATGTTTAGCTGTTAGATTTCAATCGAGTATAAATTATGTATCAAAGAAATAATCCTGTGGTGGGTACACTTGCAACTTTTGCAGTATTCGCCGTTGTAATAGGTGTTTCACTAACATCTTGTTCAAATCCGCGCACTCCAGCTGGACACGAAGGTTATATTTCAGAAAACCCTAGGGTGTTTGGTTCTGGCGGCTATAAAGGGACTTTATCTGGACCAAGTAATTTTGGTGTTTCTTTATGGCGAAACGAAGCTATAAACATAGATATAAGGCCAAATACATACACAGAAACTTTTCAAATACTTGCTAAAGATGACTTAAATATCAGTTTTAATTTCCATGCTGTTATATCAATTAAGCAAAATACTATAAAAACAGTGGTTGAAGAGTATGGAGCGGAAAAATGGTTCTCTAGGTTTGTAAGAGAACCATTTAGAACTTTTGTACGAAATTCAGTGCAAAAATACAACAGTAGAGAGCTAAAAGTTAATCGAGACGCAATATCAAACGAGGTTACTTTAAAATTAAATGACTACCTTGCTGGTTCGCCATTTAATTTAAAGAGCGTTGTTGTCGGTAATATTAATTATCCTGCAATAGTTGCGACAGCTGTAGAAAAAAAATTAGCCGCGCAGCAGTTACTTTCTGAAAAGTCTACTCAAAAAGAAATAGCTAAACAGGACGCTGCGATTAGAGTCGAGGAGGCAAAAGGGATTGCGGAAGCACAAAAGATAATTAATACAACGCTTACAGTAAACTATCTTCAACATGAAGCTATCAATGCACAATTAGAAATGGCTAAATCCCCCAACCATACTACAGTATATATTCCGGTTGGAACCAATGGTATTCCTTTGGTGAAAGGCACTAAATAAATTTAATAAGCCCCCCGATATTATGGGCGGTCTGATCAGTAGCACGTTACTTTTTTTAACAAGATTATTTGAGACTATTCTAGCATTTTCTTAACGTAACTATTATCATTTAAATAGTAAAATTAGCAACTTAGTAAATTAGTTACATAAAAAGTCAACACAACTGAGAATCTTTTAGTAGTATTATGGTCGAACAATACATTCATGATTATCGACTTTACAGGATCTAACTTTGTTTAACATTAAACCCCTATTGTTACGGTGTATTATTAGTACCGCAATAGCTAGCACCATCACTGTTGATGTTAAGGCAAGCAGCTTAAATAATAAAAACAAACTACCTGACATAGGGATTTCAGGCTTTAGTGTCTTGTCCTTAGATAAAGAGCGACAAATTGGTAAAGCAATGATGCGTCAACTTCGTGCTAGCCAACCTTTAATTCAAGATCCTGTGTTAATTGAGTATATTAATCATTTAGGCAATCAATTGGTTAAAAATGCTCAAGACGTTAACTATGCTTTCGAGTTTTTTCTCATTAATAATAACGAGCTAAATGCCTTCGCATTTTTTGGTGGTCATGTTGGTATTCATTCTGGCTTACTTACTACTGCTGATAATGAAAGCGAACTGGCGTCGGTAATTGCTCATGAAATATCGCATGTAACTCAACGCCATTTAGCCCGTCGTTTAGAATCTCAAAGCAATGCCCAAGCGTTAAATATGACAGGGGTAATATCAAGCATATTGATTAGTTTAATCAACCCTACAGTGGGCATGGCAGCATTAAGCGCGTCTATAGCGGCCTCTCAGCAATCGAGTATAAATTATACCCGAGGGAACGAAAAAGAAGCAGATAGAGTTGGCATTGCTTTATTAGCCAATAGTCAGTTTGATCCACAAGGCGCACCTAGCTTTTTTAGCAAAATGTCTGAAAAATATCGCTACGTCAGTAAGCCACCTGCAATGTTACTAACTCACCCTTTACCGGAATCACGCATTGCCGACGCTAGGCAACGTGCTCATAATTACCCAGTAAAACATTTACCCCCTAGTTTAGACTTTGAACTAGCGAAAGCTCGAATACAAGCTCGTTACCAAAACAGTGCTCAAGACAATATCGCCTATTTTAAACGGCAGCTAAAACAGCAAAGCTATAGCCTGAAAGCGGGCGCAGAATATGGGTTAGCTTTATCATATTTTGAACATAAACAATTTCAACAAGCTAAAATCTTGTTAGAGTCATTAAAAGCACAAGATAATAACAACCTGTTTTATATTGACGCCTTAACGGATGTCTATCTGGCATTAAAAGAATACGATGTCGCGTTATCTATGCTCGAGCCTTTAACTCTACTTATGCCAAACAATCAAGTAATTAGCCTAAATCATGGTAACGCGTTACTAGAGTCTAAACGCTACCAACAAGCAGAGCTAGTACTGCAAGATTTTTTATTAGTAAACCCTGAGAATTATATAGCCAACGACCTATTAACCACCGTTTACAGGAAGCAAAATAAAAAAGGGCTAATGCATATCACTAAAGCAGAAGTATTAGTATTATTAGGCGCATATAATAAAGCTATAGATGAGTTACAAACTAGTTATGATTTTGTTGAAGACCAGCCACTTTTACAAAAAAGAATTAAAGCAAGAATATTGCAAGTTCAAGAACAAGAAAATAAACTTAAGCGTTTATAATTAATCACCTTATAATCACCCTCAACCTATAATTTAAGAAGCAAGCTATGTTAACTATTTATCATAACCCACGTTGTTCAAAAAGCCGTCAAACTCTTGAGCTGTTGCAAGAAAACACCAAGCAAGAGCTAACCATTATCGAGTATCTGAAAACGCCCCTAAGCCAAGAAACAATAGTGCAACTGCTAAAACAGTTAAACTGCACACCGCTCGAAATGATGCGAGTAAAAGAAACCGAATTTAAAGAGCAAGGTCTAAAAGGTGCAGATGACAATACCTTAATTGCCGCCATGGCTGCCACACCAAAACTAATAGAACGTCCAATTGTCAGTAATGGGAATAAAGCGGTCATCGGCCGACCGCCAACAAACGCACTCGTTTTTTGTTAAATGATAGGCAGTAATCACTCGATGAATACCCAAAGAATATCAACCACTAATTTAAAGAAAATGGCCTTATTTGGATATTTTTCTTTACTTGTTTATATGCCGTTATGGCTATTGGTGTTATCACCTAGTAGTAGCTTGGGTACAACCACTACACTAATTTTGTTTACCTTACCCTTACTCTTTCCATTGAAGGGACTTTTACAAGGTAATCCTTATACTTATGCCTGGGCTAACTTTATCGTATTGATTTACTTTTTACATAGTTTAACCACTTTATGGGTACTCCCTAGTGATATCATTTGGGCTGTATTGGAGCTATTTTTTGCTACGACCATGTTTATCGGTTGCAGCTATTATGCAAAATACAGGGGACAAGAACTTGGCCTGAGTATACGTAAACCCAAAAATGAACCAACTAATTAACTTTAATTTTTAAAAGGATGTAAAGCATGACATTAAAACGCTATCTCTATAGCTCAACACTAATCTCAACATTATTATTAACGGCTTGTGGTGGAAGCTCTGACAACTCATCTATACCGTCTGTTGAACCTTCAGCGCAAGATGCTATTTTACAGTTAGAAAGCAATTTAATGATTAACCAAGGTGTTGACTTAGTTTTATATTATCCTGATGACGAATTAGGTAATATACATTGGCAACAAACCGCTGGAGCAAGTGTTGCCCTACTTGCTGATACCAGTAAAGTAGTAGGCTTTACCCCAACAAGTGCAGGTGATTACAGCTTTGAAGTGAGCTTTAATAAAAATGGCGGCGCTTTACAAACGATTACTAAGTCTATTACTGTTTCCGAAGAATCAAGCCCAATCACTGCTCGGTTAGCCCATGAAGTGGCCAGTGAAAACAAAGTATCCCTTCGAGCTCAGCTAGGTATCAATACAGATAACAGCTCTGTTAAATGGCAGCAAGTAGCTGGGCCAAGTGTGGGTCTGAGCACATCAACAACACAAGGCGAGTTGGCCATCTTTTTTGATGCGCCAAAAGTAACTAAAGATACTTACCTTAGCTTTGCTGCATCAGTAACCTCACAGGGAACACAGTACACAGACACTGTTACTGTATTAGTTGAGCCTGCGGACAACATAAACAGCAATGCTTATTTCGACACACGCGTGGCAGAAGTGTTTGCTTATAATGAAAACAGCCCTTATAAAGCAACTTTAACTGATTGTGTGTATTCTAATTCACTGACCAGTTCATGCACTCTAAGTAAATTACCACTAATAGCAAGTGAAGTACAAAATTCAAATAGCACCCCCAGTATTAACACTATTATGGATAGAGTCGTTGTTTCACACCAATGGATGGGCGATCGGTTTAAAGCGTTTTTAGAAAATAATGATCCCCACGACGATATTAAAAATTTATTGCGAGCAACAACTGCCATAGTGATTAGTTATGATGTTAGACCATCATTTTATTGGGCTGCAACCGGTGCTATCTACCTAGATGCAGACAATTTTTGGTTAACTGCACAAGAGCGAGATACCATCAATGAAGCGCCAGATTTTCGCGCTGATTTTGGTAATGATTTACAGTTTGTTATGCCATGGCGTTATGTCAAAGAAAACGCGTATGCTTCTGCCTATATTCCATCGCATATTCGCTCTGATCGTGCAGCAAGTGCAGGTTTATATCGGTTAACATCTTTAATGTACCATGAACTAGCTCACGCCAATGATTTTTTCCCAAGCACTGAGTGGTATAGTCATTCAGCACAAACACGGATATTAGATGCAGCGCTAAGCACAGATTTTGAATCAGATCAGTTATCGGTAGCTATGCCATTAACAAGTCAAATTATGCGGGATTTGGCACAAGTCAGTTTTGCGGGTGTTGACGCGAACAGTACGCAAAAATCATATTTGCCTGCTGATGTTGAAACATTTTTCAGCGCAGATAGTGCCACTGACTTTTATGCCTATTCAAGTTTACGTGAAGATTATGCGATGTTATTTGAAGAGTTAATGATGCAAAAGCGTTTTAATATTTTCAGAGATGTTGCCATTACCAATCAACCTACGGGTTCCAACGTAACCGGCCAAGATTATATTGTGACTTGGGGGCAACGTGGCAGAATTGGCGATACGAAAATTAAGCCGAGAGTATTATTTAGTGCTAAGCGTGTATTACCTGAATTTGATAGTGAGAGCGCTTTAGCTGCAGTCGCCGACCCGATCAATATGATAATAGGTGAAAACTGGGTCAATAACTTAACCATAAGCCCAGCGCCAACCAGTGGGTATAAATTAAATAAAACTGAGCACGTTATTCCACAACAGGTTCAGCCTAGATTTAATCAGTATTATCAAAAAGCATTGCCTAAGCACTAAAAATTGAGAACAGAGCTATAAACTATAAACAACTGTGGCTAGCGGTTAAGTGACAACTTAATTGGCTAGCCAAGTTTTACTGATGAGCACTTTATCTTGTTGGAGTACCTTAGCAACAAATTCACTGCCTGCACGAATTTGCCCAACACCTTTTGGGGTTCCTGTCATAACAATATCGCCATCAGTAAGTGTCATAAACGTTTGTAACTCAGCTAATATCTGTTCAGGTTTATACATCATTAATTTAACCCCACCAGCTTGCGCTATATTACCATCAATACTTAGCGCTAAATGTAAACTATCATTAATCGAATCAAGCTGAACAAAATCACTAAATAACGCAGCGCCATCAAAGCTTTTAGCACGTTCCCAAGGTAAACCTTTCGCTTTTAGTTTTGCTTGTAATGTGCGTTTAGTTAAATCTAAGCCAATTGCTACACCCACAAATGTTCCAGGCTTGCCCTGCGCTTTTTGTGTCGTAGTGTGCTGATATAAAAAACACAATTCAGCTTCGT
This sequence comes from Colwellia sp. KU-HH00111, assembly GCF_040362745.1. Lineage (NCBI taxonomy): Bacteria > Pseudomonadati > Pseudomonadota > Gammaproteobacteria > Alteromonadales > Colwelliaceae > Colwellia > Colwellia sp. KU-HH00111. The sequence continues at coordinate 95,566 of NZ_BAABWO010000006.1, forward strand.
AATGCAAAGGCTCGTGATGGTGCGATTGTAATTGCTCAGTAATTGCAGAGTTTGGCTTAACAAACACCACCATTTCATCAGGGATTTCATTCCCTAACTCGGCAATATGATCAACATAATTACGACCAATACAAATAATCTTAGACGGGGTAACTTGTGACTGCTCAAAATTAACAATATTCATAGTGTGCTCTTGTGAAATAAATAAAATAGATCTTAAATCCTAGGTAATAAGATTTAACACTTCTTTAATAAAAGGAATGGTAATTTTACGTTGCTCTCGAATCGATGCTTTATCAAGTATATCAAGCGAGTTAATCAAATCAGTCATTTCTCTAGAGATTCTATTGAGTAAGAAATTTGCGGCTTCATCACTGAGTAACAATCCTCGTTGAGATGCTCTAAATTGCAACGCACTCACTTTTTCTACATCACTGAGTGGTTTTAACTGCTCAGTTAACCCCCAACTTAATCGAGAATTTAAATCGGCTAAGGTGATACCTAATTGATTGACACTTTGATTGCCACTGATTAACAAACAGTTATTTTGCTCTATTACTCTATTATAAAGATCAAAAATGGCTTGTTGCCATAATTGATTTCCTGCTAACAACTGAATATCATCTAAACAAATAACATCAATTTGCTCTATACCATCAAGAACTGCTACCGATAATTGCAATAACTCTGCACATGACAAACAGACAGAGGTTTTATTTAATTGCGCAGCATAAGCGCTGCTGGCATGTAATAAGTGGGATTTTCCCACCCCTGCCAAACCAAACAAATAAAAACTATTAGGCTGATTTAATGGCTCTGACGCACTATTTTCAATAAACAAGGCTAATTGGCTGACCACTGAACGATTTGATTCACTTAAGAAGCTATCAAAGGTTTCATCATCAGGTAGCTGCACCGATAACGCCAGTTGTGAGGTGTTTTTCATTAATTTCCCCAATAAAAAACAGGCACACTTGACTCGCCATTTGCTGGCGCTAATGGTTCATCAAATTTGGCTAATGGGTCGATATATTGCTGTAACTGCTTATTTAATCTCAATGAGGCCAACCATGCATCAACAGAGCCAAGTAAGTCTAAATTAAAGCGACGTACTTCTCCCTTTGCACTCAATAGCGTAACCGCGTTGACCGAGGACAAGTTAGTTAAAAAATCGAATACTTCAACATACGTGGCTAACGAATCAACATTAGCGACCTCAATGACCAGGTTATTTTGATTTGTTGCTGATAAGGCATAGCGTTGATAAATCAATTCGGTAATATCATCAAGGCCTTGCTGCAATAGCACTTGAGGATTATCACCTTGGTATTGCTGACTAAATTGTTGCTGCCCTTGAGCTGTACTAACATCTATTAAGCTCCAATCTAATACGTAAGGTTGCTCGATAGCTTGTGCTTGTTCGCATAACAAGCCGCAGTCAGTTGGCACTAGCACATTTGTAGCACCTAACTCAGATTCAGACGCCATAGTCACCAAACTGGAATTAGAGATGCGCATAACAATAATAGCTTCAGCAAAATAGCGTTTTGATGCCGCAATAATAGGCTGTTGAAACCTTCCCCAAATATCACTTATAGCAACACTGTTTGCATCAGTTAAATCCATCAAAGGCATCAAAATGGGTAAGCCGCGCTGTGTAGAAAACTCATTTACCTTAACAGGTAAGTTCGACTCAGAAGCGTTCGACATAATAGTACGGGTTAATCCTTGCTCATCAATCAACCATAATAATATTTGCGGACGTAAACTACCCCATAAGGGTAAATTAGCTTGTTGAAATAATTGATTTATTTTTTCTTCATTAAAACTGGCTAATAAAAACAATTGCTTATCTTTGCTCGATTTTTCCGCCAGCTGAAGCGGCTTAACGTGGTAACGATATTGACTTAAATAAGCACCATAGTTTTTTAACGATTGCTTAATAACTTGATTGTTTAAAACACTTTTTTGCCCGCCTACTTTTAGCATCACGGCCGCGAGTGCTTTTTTTAAGGCACGGGCTCTGTCATGACTATTTTGTGACTCAATAGCAATGCTCGCTTGGTATAAACCTTTTACTTCCACCGCCTCTAGCGACTTAAAAGGTAAAAAGGCAACAATAACAAACAGTAAAAAATTAATTATTTTAAACATATAAAAGAAAATAGGCTATTTTGTAGTGCAGATATTATCACAATACCACTAATATATACCGCCAAATAAAAATATTTATCAATTTTAGATAAAGATTTTGAGTATATGCGTCACCGCTGTTAGAATACGCATCTTTTTAAACCTGAGTGGGCCTATTTTTTAAGCTTGTTTAGGCGTTATTCTATCGCTAATATTTTGAGGTTTCCCGTGAGCGAACAAAAACAGTCCTTAAGCTATAAAGACGCTGGTGTTGATATTGATGCTGGTAATGCCCTTGTTGAAAACATTAAAGGTGCAGTAAAACGTACTAATCGTCCTGAAGTTATGGGTGGTTTAGGTGGTTTTGGTAGTGTTTGCCAATTACCTACAGGTTATAAAGAGCCTGTATTAGTTGCCGGTACTGATGGAGTGGGAACCAAATTACGTTTAGCTATTGATTTAGCAAAACACGATACTGTCGGTATTGATCTCGTCGCTATGTGTGTGAACGACCTTATTGTTCAAGGGGCTGAGCCCCTGTTTTTCCTTGATTACTATGCCACTGCTAAGCTTGATGTTGACGTGGCATCATCTGTGGTAGAAGGTATCGCTGAAGGATGTATACAAGCTGGTTGTGCCCTTGTTGGTGGTGAAACAGCTGAAATGCCTGGCATGTACCATAAAGGTGACTACGACATCGCAGGTTTTTGTGTCGGCGTTGCAGAAAAGTCTCGCTTAATTGATGGCAGTAAAGTAGCAGCAGGTGACCAGTTAATTGCCTTAGGTGCTTCAGGCCCTCATTCAAATGGTTTCTCGCTGATCCGTAAAGTGTTAGAAGTCAACAACACAGATACCAGTGATTTACTTAATGGCAAAGCCATCAGTGAACATTTACTCGAACCCACTAAAATTTATGTTAAATCCGTATTAGCATTGTTTAAAGAAGTTGATATTCATGCCTTGTCCCACATTACTGGTGGCGGATTTTGGGAAAATATTCCACGTGTTTTACCTGCAACAGCCCAAGCTGTGATTAACGGCGAAAGTTGGCAATGGCCTGCTATCTTTGACTGGTTGAAAGAACAAGGCAATATCACAGAACATGAAATGTACCGCACTTTTAACTGTGGTGTTGGTATGATTATCGCTGTTCCTCAAGACAAAGTAGCACAAAGCTTAGACATTTTAACGGCTCATGGCGAAAAAGCATGGCACATTGGTGCGATTGCCGATAAAGACGATGGTGAAGAGCAAGTCGTTTTCTCATAGCTTGAATATAATACCAAGGTTAAAATTAATAAAGGAAGCTCAATGTCTAGCCGTATTGTAGTCTTAATTTCAGGAAGTGGCACTAATTTACAAGCCATTATTGATGCATGTGATGCCAGCGATTATCCTGGAAAAGTGGTTGGTGTAGTTTCAAACAAAGCAGATGCCTATGGTTTAACTCGTGCTAAAAATGCTGATATCGAAACAATAACGCTTTCACATAAGTCTTTTGAGAGCCGTAAAAGTTATGATCAAGCATTAATGAGTGATATTGATACACTTAGCCCTGATGTTATTGTACTTGCAGGCTTTATGCGCATATTAACGCCTGAATTTGTAAAGCACTATCAGGGAAAGCTCGTCAATATTCATCCGTCTTTGTTACCTAAGTATCAAGGCCTAAATACGCATCAACGCGCAATTGATGCCGGTGATACAGTACACGGAGTGAGTGTGCATTTTGTCACGGCGGAACTAGATGGCGGCCCGGTGATACTACAAGCTAAAGTTCCGGTGTTTGAAACAGATACCAGTGATGATTTAGCAGCGCGAGTTCATGAACAAGAGCATAGAATTTACCCTTTAGTGGTTAAATGGTTATGCGAAAAACGTTTACATATGAAGACAGAAGGTGACAACGAATTTGCCGTTCTAGATGGTAAAATTTTATCAATTTCTGGTTATGCGAACGACTAATTTGCTGTTAGTATAAAGGTAGTTATTTTACCTTTATACTTTTTTGCAGGATTGTTTGTGACAATTAAATCCCCTATCGCTTTTTTATTTTGCCTAGCACTAACACCCAAAATTGTTGATGCTGAAATATTAGACCAAGTAACTAACTCTAAACCCCTCTTACCTGCATTTACCGCGCAATATAATATACTCCATAAATCTGACGTGGTAGGAAATGCTGTGAGACAGCTAAGCTACCAAGGAGATGGTAAGATAAATTATCATTATCAAACCAAAGTAAAATGGTTAATTTTTTCTCAAAAACGAAGCGAAACGTCAATACTTTCAATTGATGACAATCAAGTGACCCCTCACCATTATACCTACCGACGTGAAGGAACAGGTAAAGATAAACATTATGAGTGGCTTTATAATGCAAAGAACAATACCGCACAAGATCTAGGAAGGAGCCGCAATATTGCGCCGCTTGATTTTTCAGATAACTTACAAGATAAACTCAGTTATCATCTTCAGCACAGGTTAAATTTAATAGCTAATGCCTCGCAACCACAATATGTGTACAAGGTTGTTAATACCTCTGGCACTATTTCAGATCATGTTTATCAATATGATGGAGAAGAAGAGTTGATGCTACCTTATGGTTTAATAAAAACGGTGCGTTTTAAACGGGAAGTCAAACAGAAAAAACGTATTACTTACGCATGGTTTGCACCAGAACTTGACTATTTATTAGTTAAACTTTATCAGATTAAATCCGGCAATAGTCAATTTGAGGCACAGTTATCGAGTTTAGAAATAAATGAGAAAACCAACTTAAAATAAACTATTCATCGCTAAGCTATTTTCTATATAAGCCCAGAATGCATAAATATAAAGTGCATAGGCCTGTGGGTTGTAGGTTGAGGTTGAGGTTGAGGTTCAAGACTATTCTTACTTCTTATTAATCATCGTAAATAAGGTAATTATTCTTACCACTTTTTTTAATAGCATACATTGCCTCATCTGCCTTTTTTAACAGTGATGTTGCATCTTCAGCATGCTCAGGATAAAAACTGATACCAATACTCACCCCAATTTTACACTGATGACCATCAAGTTCAAAAATTTCGGAGATAGCATGAATAATTGCATGACTAATACGTTTAACATCAGCCTTATCAACAAGATTAGAGGTTAAAAGGGAAAATTCATCACCGCCTATTCTGGCCAAGACATCCTCCGCTCGTATTAAATTTTTGATTCTCGTTGACACCTGCTGTAATAACTTATCACCAATATCATGACCGTAAGTATCATTAACCGCTTTAAAACCGTCTAGATCCAGAAAGAAAACCGCAACCAGTTTTTTATTTCTTTTGGCGCTTGCCAAACACAAATCTAACTGCTCTTGAAATAAAGCGCGATTTGCTAAACCCGTTAAATGGTCATGGGTGGCTATTTGATTAAGTTTTTCATTGGCTTTTTCCAGCTCTATTGTACGTTGTCTAACACGCTCTTCTAGGGTTGCATTTGCACTTTGTAATTGCTCTAGTAGATCACGATTTTTTTCTATAATATTATAACGCTCAAAAGCCTCACCAACGATGGAATCTAACTCTATTGGATTCCATGGTTTAGTGACATAGCGAAATATGTGTCCTTCATTAACCGCTTGGATTACCGCATTAATATCAGCAAAACCAGTCAACAACATTCTAATAGAATCGGGGTAATGTTTTTCAACATGTGAGAGGAATTCACTGCCGTTCATATCAGGCATGCGCTGATCTGAAATAATCACCTTTATCGGCTTATTTTTCAGGATTTCAAGCGCTTCTTGTCCACTGTTGGCAATATTAACGTGGTAATAACGCATGAATTGGCGACGCAAAGATTTAATGATCTCAATCTCATCATCTACTACTAATATCTCTTGCTTTTGCTCTGACTCAGGTAAATCAGACATACTATACTCCTGCGATAGGTAATAAGATTGTAAAGGTCGTCCCTTTATTAAGTTCTGAACTCACTTCGATACTGCCTTTATGACGTTCTGTAATTATTTTATACGCAATGCTCATACCTAGCCCCGTTCCTGCACCTACAGGTTTAGTGGTATAAAAGGGATCAAAGACTTTTTTCTTTACCTCTGTTGTCATACCACAACCAGAGTCAGCAAATGATAATTGAATTTTATCATTATCTTGCAATGAACCTTTAATTATAATCTCTCCTCCGGTTTCCATTGCTTGTGATGCATTAATAATAATGTTTAGAAAAACCTGGTTGAGCTCTGAAGGGTAGCATTGGATAAGTGGCAGATTATCTAACTCAAGGCGGCAAGACACATTATTGATGCTCAATTGCGGACTTGCCAAAGAAATTGTACTGGTTAAATTCGGCGCTAAGTCAACACTCTGAACTTCTGCTTCATCAAGATGGGAAAACTGGCGTAGATCGCCAACAATTTTGGTCACTCGCTCTAGCCCATTCTGAGAGCCTTTAACCAAATCCTCAACATCTTCAAATACGAAATCAAGATTGTATTGACTTCTAATTTTATGCAGTGGCTCTGACGCTATACCCGCTGACTTGCCCAATTCTTCAATACTTTGGTAGGCTTGAGCAACGTCGTCGAATGAGGTAGCAAGGTAATGTAAATTACTATTAACAAAGGCTAGCGGGTTATTAATTTCATGGGCAACACCAGCGACCATTTGCCCTAAAGCACTCATTTTTTCTGAATGAATTAACAAATCCTGAGTATTACGTAATTCGTTAAGAGTGTTATCAAGGTGCCTGTTTTTCTTGATCATTTCACGCTGAAGATTATTAATAGTTATGTTCTGATCTAACACAGTATTGTTCAAGTGATTAAGCTCACAAACATCATATTCGCCATAAACAATGAGCTTTTCGTTTTCGACAAAGCAATGAGCTAACAAACTAATATTTATCTCGAGCCCGTTACCTAAGGTTGCGATGCCTGAAAAAACTTTATACTCGTCATCTGGCTCTGTAGATAATAACTGCTCAAATGTAGGGTTTACTAAGTAATTAGCGGCACTCTCTACATCATCACCAACAATATCGAGCAAACCTCGGTTCGCATAAAGCATCTTTTGATGACAATCAAATACACCTAATACTTGGCTAGAGCTTTCCTGCATCAAGGTAGCAAATGGCTCAGGCCATTTCAGCGGATTACTAAACTTCATAGAATAAAATCATTTAGTGGCATTTTAATTAATCTTACTCATCAGTTAACTCAACAAAACTAGACTGATTGATGATAAACCATCGATATAATGGTTCAATTTCGAGATACGATTGTTTAGTTAGCTCTTGCTCTAGTAGTGTAAGCCAACCATTCAATTGTGCTGACCAGTATGTCAGTTGAAAGCCATGAGAGCGATATGCCCTAAATACCCAAAGCACAGTATCAACCAGAACCTCTGGATTATATTCATTGAGCATAGCTTCAACAAAACGGCTGTGATTACTATGATTATCTCGCATCATATCTTGATTACCTGCACCTACCAAGTCATCTAAATCTTCACGTTGCTCCAAATTTTTATTTAACCCGGCCGTTATCGTTGCTCTTTTAGCACTATATTCTACTATCGTTTCTGGTGAAACCTTTACTAAATTTAGAGCTGACGCTACTAATTGTTCTTTGTTCACTTACCTTCTCCTTTGATAAAACTATTTCAATGACTTCAAAAAATTAATTAGCATTTTAACGCTGTTGTTTTTATAGTGAATTGCTTTGCAAAAATTCATTGAGTGCTGCAAGATTCTCTACATAATAAACATGTGCAAATTGATTAGCGATATCCTCGCCGTTTGTCAGCAAACCTTGACCACCGATAATAATAGGCAGATCAGCAAACTCTGCACGCATTGCATTTATCATCTTTTTTAGCCCCATCAAGTTAAAATAGCTCGACATCGATAAGCCAATCAAATCTGGATGGTTTTCATGGGCAAAAGCAATTAATTCAAAAGTAGGCGTGTTCGCTCCAAGAAAGAAACTTTCCCAACCGGCCATTTCAAGAATATCACAAACCATCTTGGCTCCAACCTGATGAGGTTCACCTTCAACAGAGCATATTAGTGCTGTTTTGTTATTACTGTCTTGACGCGCTAATTGCGGATAAATTTGATTAAGTAAGCCTTCTGTCATCGCAGTAGCCATATGTTCAGTAGCAACCGAAACTTGATTCTTTTACCATAATTCTCCAACTTGATACAAAGACCGTCTAATAAGCTCCTCATATAACTCAGGAACGGGTATTCCTTCTTTTAAAAGGCCATTGACAGCATCAGATAGTTTAGCGCGTTGCCCAGAGGTTAAGTTTTTCAAATAATCATTGTAAAGGTCGTTTTCAATCATGATTTATCACCACTTTATACATGCGGGTTCCTTGACGTCCTAATCAGAAATAATGACTAATTACTAATTACTAATTACTAATTACTAATTACTAATTACTGATTATTTCGTACCTACCAAAAGTAGACATCATCGGTGGTTTCTGTCCTGATTCTTTGGCTTTTTTTAAATCAGCAAAGGCACGTTCATGCCCTTTTTTAAATTCTTCTGATTTAGTCCAGTTTTCAAAACAATCCATACTGTCCCAATGGCTTATGACAAGAAAAGCCGCATCAGGATCTTGTGATGCCATAGGTTTTAACACCTCCATATGTTGAAAACCGGGTATATTGTCAATTTCCCTTGCTCGAGTTGAAAACAAATACTCCATACGTTCAATATAACTTGGCTCACAAATAATGTTATTAATAGCGACGTATCCCATAGTTTTATTTTTACTGTTCATTAACAATCCTAACGGCAATTTAAATTATACTTCAACAACTTAATAAGTGTAGCCGATAATAATTAGAATGCTAATTTACTGATATTTAGTTAATAGAACTACCTGAAATAATAACAAACACTCGCTGTGCTAGTGAAGACATGAACAAATATTAATGAAGATATGGTGTTAGACCCTATATTGAAGATATGGCCCTATATGGTATTAAGCAGAAGGTAATTAATGGCAAGTAGCTAAGTGTATTGTTATCAGCTTGGGGTAAAATAAATTAGAGTAAAGGTATCCATACCATTACTCAAGTGACGCTTATTTGCCACCAATAATAGATTCACCTAAACAAAACAAGTGCCAATCGCCTGCATTCATTTTGTGCCAGTTTTCATCATCTGTAAGTGGTTGAGTAGCTATAATAGTAACAATATCGTTATCTGTAGTTTCTTCACAGAAATCTATAGCCACTTCAGCATCAATTAAACTGGCCTTGCCAAAAGGGGCACGACGGGTGATCCAGTGCAAATTATTAGAACAATAAGCAAATAAGCAAGCACCATCACTAATAATAATATTGGCAACGCCAAGCGCGTCAATTTGTCGTGCAAGTGTGGCAATATATTTGAAAAGATCTTCAGGTGTGGGCTCTTGAGCGCCAAACTCATAATGAAGTTGATCTAAAATCCAACAAAATGCATGCTCACTGTCAGTAGTTCCTATAGGTAAATGCAGTTTAATCGGTAACTTTTCCGTAAAAGTCTTAAGTTGACCATTATGTGCGTAAGTCCAGTTTTTTCCCCACATTTGTCGTATAAACGGGTGAGTATTTTCTAAACAAACACCACCAGAATTTGCCTGACGAATATGGCACACTACCGACTCACTCTTCATCGGGTATTTTGTGACTAAATCTGCGATAGGTGAATGAGCACTCGGGTTAGGATCTTTAAAACTACGACAGCCTTTACCTTCATAAAAGGTAATTCCCCAACCATCTTTATGAGGGCCAGTATTACCTCCTCGTTGCATTAACCCACTAAAGCTGAAACAAATATCAGTTGGCACATTCGCAGACATTGCCAATAATTCACACATAACTCACCCTATTAACTAAACCTAAACCTACTACTACAACTGAACCAATATCTACAGCAGTAACTCGACAGTTCACTAAACCTTAATTTTAAGCTAGCTATAACCACAACTTAAAACAAAACAAACGCTTGGTAATCCGGACATTTTAATCTATAAATAGATTATACAATTAAATAGTGTAAAAAATTCAATTTCTTTCACTTTAACAACATATAAGGATTTTTTGTGGATATCTGCCTCTGGTTAATTGCCGCCTTCTCGCTCGCATGGTTTATGAGCTATTCAAGAGCATCACTTTCAAGCTTTACCTTTGCTTTTTTAATATTGATGGCCATCGGTACTTTTTTCGATATTATTGGGTTTGTTTCTTGGTTACTCTTTGCCGTTATCATGCTTCCTGTCAACCTAGACAACATTCGTTTGCAATTTATCAGCATGCCATTATTAGCCATATTCAAAAAAATAATGCCGCAAATGTCTGATACTGAACAACAAGCCATTGATGCGGGCACTACTTGGTTTGAAGGAGAGTTATTTCGTGGCAACCCCAGTTGGACAAAATTACATAATTATCCTCAACCTCGATTGAGTGCTCAAGAGAAAACATTTTTAGAAGGACCCGTTGAAGAATTATGTGCCATGGTAAGTGATTGGCAGGTAACACATCAATTAGCTGATTTACCTCCTGAAGTATGGCAATTTTTAAAAGAGCACAAATTTTTCGCCATGATAATTAAGAAACAGTATGGTGGCCTTGAGTTTTCTGCTTTTGCTCAATCAAGAGTGCTACAAAAATTAACCGGGGTTAGCTCTGTATTAGCGAGTACCGTGGGCGTCCCAAATTCATTAGGCCCTGGCGAATTATTACAAGAATATGGCACAAAAGCCCAGCAAGATCATTACTTGCCGCGCCTTGCTAGGGGGGAAGAGATCCCTTGTTTTGCCTTAACTAGCCCTGAAGCTGGCTCTGATGCCGGTGCTATTCCAGATACTGGCGTGATATGCCAACAAGTGTTTGAAGGTGAAGAAATACTGGGTATTAAGCTTAATTGGGATAAACGTTATATTACCCTAGCCCCAGTAGCCACTGTGCTAGGTTTAGCCTTTAAACTTGAAGATCCTGACAGCTTGCTTGGTGATAAAAAAGAGATAGGCATTACCTGTGCTTTGATCCCAACCAACCTTGATGGCATTACTATTGGTCGTCGACATTTTCCTTTGAATATACCTTTTCAAAATGGACCAACCCAAGGTAAAGATGTGTTTGTACCCCTTGATTATATTATCGGCGGCAAGGAAATGGCAGGTCACGGTTGGCGGATGTTGGTTGAATGTCTTTCAGTTGGCCGTGCTATAACCCTTCCATCTAACAGTGCTGGAGGGATCAAAGCAACAGCATTAGCTACCGGTGCTTACAGTAGAATTCGACGTCAATTTAAAGTACCTATTGGTAAAATGGAAGGTATTGAAGAGCCATTAGCACGTATTGGCGGCAATGCTTATTTAATGGATGCGGTAACCACTATGTCGACCGGCGCTATAGATCTGGGTGAAAAGCCCTCAGTGATCTCTGCTATTGCTAAGTATCATCTAACCGAGAAAATGCGCTCTTCTATTATTGATGCTATGGATATTCATGGCGGAAAAGGCATTTGTATGGGGCCAAGCAATTACCTTGCCCGTGGTTATCAAGGAGCGCCCATTGCTATAACTGTTGAAGGAGCCAATATTTTAACGCGCAGCTTAATTATCTATGGTCAGGGTGCAATTCGTTGTCACCCTTATGTATTAGCTGAAATACAAGCTGCTAATCAAAGTGATGAAGCCTTAGCACTAAATGAATTTGATCATGCGCTGTTTGGTCATATTGGTTTCGCTATCAGCAATATTAGCCGAAGCTTATGGTTCTCATTTACTGGTGCACGCTTTTTGTCAGTGCCTTATCGTGATCAAACTAAACGCTATTATCAGTTATTAACTCGCTTTAGTGCAAATTTAGCCATGCTCAGCGACATTGCCATGTTGTCGCTTGGTGCTGACTTAAAGCGCAAAGAACGCATATCTGCAAGACTTGGCGATGTATTAAGTCATTTATATCTTGCCAGTGCTTGTTTAAAACGTTTCAATGATGAAGGCAGACAAGCCCAAGACTTACCTTTATTACAATGGGCAGTTGAAGATTCATTATTCAATATACAACAAGCTATTGATAACTTATTGAGCAACTTTCCTAATAAAGGGCTAGCATACTTGTTAAGGCTTATTATTTTTCCGTTAGGAACTTGGCTAACTAAACCGTCTGATACCTTAGATCATCAAGTAGCAACCTTGTTGCAAACCCCTAGTGACACGAGAGACCGGCTTGGAAAATGGCAATATTTAGTGAGAGATGGTAAAAATGTCTTTGGTATTTTAGAGCAAACATTAGAAGATATTATTGCATGCGAGCCAGTTTTTTCGAAAGTGTGCATTGCAATCGATAAGAACCTGCCTTTTTATGATTTAGACAAAGCTGCTGAATTAGGTTTAGCCGCTAATGCTATTTCAGAAAAAGAAGCGCAGTTATTAATCAAAGCCGAACAAGGCAGAAAAGCAGTGATAAGCGTTGATGATTTTGATCACAGCGAACTTATTGCAGGTGAAGCAAGCCATTAACTTATTCCAAGTTAATAAAACGCTCAGAGTCTACAAAGCAAAAAACGCACAAGCTCTCACTTGTGCGTTTTGGTTTCAACAATCTAAAACATTATGATATAGATATTAACGCTTGATCAAGTTGCATTAATGTTTTTGGATCCGCCATCATAGTCTTGGCTAACGACTTAGTTCTTGGCAACATGCGTTCAAAGTAGAATTCGGCTGTTTTAATTTTAGCACGATAAAAATCACGGTTTTCTACATCTGTGGCTAACTTTTCATAAGCAGATTGTGCCATTTGCGCCCAAAAGTAAGCCATTACGATGTAACCAGAATACATGAGGTAATCCACAGAAGCTGAACCAACAATGTCACGGTCTTTCTTCGCTTTTAGCGCTAATCTCAACGTATATTGCTGTAAGTTAGCAACTTGTTTACTTAATGGCCAAATAAATTTATTCATTTGTCGTTTATGTGGGTTACTTGAAATTAAGCTTTTGTCTTTACAAAATGAGAGTACTTCTTTTGCAAAAGCTTTTAAGGATTTACCACGCGTAAGCAGAATTTTACGCCCCAGTAAATCTAATGCTTGTATGCCTGTAGTACCTTCATATAAGGTAGCTATTCTGGCATCACGAACAATCTGCTCCATGCCCCACTCTTTGATAAAGCCATGGCCACCAAATATTTGCAAACCATGGTTTGCACTTTCAGAGCCAAGCTCAGTTAGAAATGCTTTTAAAATGGGCGTAATAAAGCCAAGGCGATCATCTGCAGCTTTCTTTTCTGCATCAGTTTTGGCCATTTCAATCTCATCGACAATCTTAGCGGTATAATAAATCATGGCACGACCACCTTCAGAAATGGCCTTTTGTGTCATCAACATTTTCCTAACATCCGGATGAACAATAATAGGATCAGCTACTTGCTCTGGAAACTTCTTACCTGTTAGGGCGCGCATAGATAAACGTTCTTTTGCATAAATCAAAGAGTTTTGAAACGCTAGTTCAGCGGTACATATGCCTTGTAATGCCGTACCTACACGTGCAGTATTCATAAAGGTGAACATACATTCCAAGCCTTTATTTTCTGGTCCGATTAATTCACCAACGGCATTATCAAAATTTAACACGGCAGTAGCAGAAGCTTTAATGCCCATTTTATCTTCGATTGAACCACACACAACATTATTGGCTTCACCTAAGTTGCCTTGTGCATCTGTTTTAATTTTTGGAACAATAAACAATGATATACCACGAGTGCCTGCAGGTGCGCCAGGCAATCTAGCTAATACAATATGAATAATATTATCAGTTAAATCATGCTCACCTGCTGAGATGAATATTTTGGTGCCGGTAATATTATAAGTACCATCGCCATTCGGCTCAGCTTTGGTTTTAACTTGCCCTAAATCTGTACCACATTGAGGCTCAGTTAAACACATGGTGCCGGTCCAAGTCCCTTCAGTTAAGCGAGTTAGATACAATTCTTTTTGTGCATCACTGCCATGAGTTTGTACCGTATTCATTGCGCCATGACTCAAGCCTGGGTACATAGCCCAAGACCAGTTAGCCGTACCCATCATTTCTGATTTAGCCATGCCCAGTGAAGGTGGTAACCCTTGTCCACCATGTTCAACAGGATGTGACAAACTTTGCCAGCCACCTGCTACATATTGATTGTATGCTTCTTTAAAACCTTTAGGGGTAGTTACTTTACCGTTATCAAAAGTACAGCCTTCTTTATCACCACTTTGATAGATAGGAAGCAGTTCATTTTCACAAAACTTGGCACATTCTTGCAAAATAGCATCCGTCAAATCGGGTGTTGCTTCTTCAAATTCAGGGTATTTTTTATAATGTCCATAATAATCAAATACATCTTCAATAAGAAATTTGATGTCTGTTATGGGTGCCTTGTAACTAAGCATATGTTGCTCCTACCGCTAAGATAATATTGATGCTGTAATCTGTAGCGCTATATTTGATAACGGTACATTTAGTCTCAGCATTGTAACTTTAGATACCCTTGATTAAACACTGGTCGTACCACTTATTCAAGTTATTTTTTTACTTTGAAAGAAAAAAAACACATAATTAAAACTAATACCCTGTTAATCAAGGTAAAATTTATAAAGGTTTCTTGAAAGAAAAACTGATAAAATAACTACTGTACCTATTATTTAGTAAAAAAAATTGAGCTATAAATGTCAGACCAACCCGCAAGTTACTTAGAAATCCAATTAGATCAACAACCCATTGAACTATGCAAACTCCTTAAGATTGCTGATTTAGTTGCCGGTGGTGGCGAGGCAAAAGTGGTGATAAGTGAAGGTTACGTTTTACTGAATGGTGAAGTCGAGTGCCAAAAAAGAAAAAAAATATACCATAATGATGTTGTTGAATTTAATGGTGAGGTAATTCAAGTTGTGATTAACGAGTCCTTAGCCAAAGAAACTGCGTTGCAACCCGCGCCCCCTGCTCCTAATCTATCACAACAAGCGCAAGCTATTGATCAGTCACAAGTCAAACAAGCGACAAAGAAAAATAACAAACAAAAAAAAGCAGTACCAACACCTGTTGATACTGCAAGCAGAAGTAAAAGAAAGCCTATTTCTTTTTAACAGCGCTTTGATGATGAATTACAGCATCAACATCTATTTTACAAAAGCGATAGCTTCATTTGCTAGTTGGGTGATTTGCGACCAATTTTTACTTACAACAGCTTGATTAGGCACTAACCAAGAGCCGCCGCAGCAAATAACGTTAGGCAAAGCTAAATAATCACGAACATTGTTTAAGTTAATGCCACCTGTTGGGCAGAATTTAATATCTGGGAATGGGCCACCAATTGATTTAATTGCATTTACCCCACCAGAAGCTTCAGCAGGGAAAAACTTTAAATGATCGTAGCCAAAATCTGAGGCATCCATTAACTCAGAAATAGAAGAAATGCCCGGAATTAGCGCAATCTCACTCTCGTTGCCTGCCTGTAATAAATCTTTAGTTAAGCCAGGGCTAATTGCAAATTTTGCACCCGCATCAATAGATTGCTGTAGTTGTTGACGATTAGTCACGGTACCTGAGCCAATAACAGCTTCAGGTAACTCTTTGGCAATAGCACTGATCACATCGAGTGCTGACGGGGTACGTAAGGTTACTTCAAGCACTTTAACATCTGCCGCTAAAAGTGCTTCAGCAATTGGCAAGGCATCCTCTACTCTATCAATCACTAATACAGGCACAATAGGCCCCATAGCGAAAAGATCCTTAGGCATAATTTGCCAATTTTTTGATACTGTCATAAATCCTCTACTGTTTCTTTGCATGCAATACTGAGTAATGCGTAAATTTCTATCATTAATATTTTATTATTTGATGGTTCTTTATTGACTGTTTATTCATCAAATAAAGAACAAGCACCGGTTTCTGCTGAACTTAAATTACGTCGCATAAAACCAAAAATTTCACGCCCCATTCCTTGGTGATGACCATTAACTTGAAAAATAGCAGCATCGCGTGCAGCTAATTCTTTTTCATCCACTAACAAAGTTAACTCGCCTGTTTCACCATCAAGATTGATCATATCGCCAGTTTTAACTTTAGCGATTAAGCCACCATCTAGTGCCTCTGGACACAAATGGATTGCAGCAGGCACTTTACCTGAAGCTCCAGACATGCGTCCGTCAGTCACCAAGGCAACTTTAAAACCTTTGTCTTGAAGCACACCCAAAGGTGGCGTTAATTTGTGTAATTCTGGCATACCTCGCGCTTTAGGCCCTTGAAAGCGAACCACAGCAACAAAGTCTTTTTCTAATTCACCTTTATCAAACGCCGCTTGTAATTCGTGTTGATCTTCAAAAACAACAGCAGGTGCTTTAATGACATAACTGCCCTCACGCAATGACGATGTTTTCAGCACTGATGTACCTAAATTACCTTTTAGTGTTTTTAAGCCACCATCAGCTTTAAATGGTTTCTCTACAGTAGCAATAACATCGTCATCTAATGATTTATCGACACCATCAACCCAAATTAGTTGACCATTTTCAAGGATAGGTGTTTGGGTATATCGTGTTAGGCCTCGACCACAAATAGTTTCAACATCTTCATGTAATAAACCAGCATTAATAAGCTGTTTAAACAATAATGCCATGCCGCCTGCTTCTTGGAACTGATTTATATCTGCCTGACCGTTAGGGTAAATTTTAGTGATTAATGGTACGGCGTGTGACAAGTCGTTAAAGTCTTGAAAATTAATAATGATGCCAGCCGCTTTCGCTACAGCAATAATGTGCATAGTTAAATTGGTTGAGCCACCAGTAGCTAACAAGGCGACAATAGCATTGACGACTGAGCGTTCGTCAACCATTTTACCAATTGGCATATAATTGCCTGACTGCTGCGTTAAACGTGTCACTTGACGTGCTGCGGCTTTTGTTAACTCGGTTCGTAGTGGTGTGTTTGGGGCAACAAATGAAGCACCAGGTAGATGAAGTCCCATCACCTCAACGACCAATTGATTAGAGTTAGCGGTACCAAAGAAGGTACAAGTTCCTGGAGCATGATAAGAGGCTGATTCAGCTTCTAATAGTGCTGCTTCATCAACTTCACCTTGGGCATATTGCTGGCGTACTCGCGCTTTTTCTTTATTTGGAATACCTGAAGGCATAGGACCTGCGGGTATAAATGCGGTAGGTAAGTGACCAAAAGTCATACTAGCGATCAGTAGCCCGGGAACAATTTTGTCGCAAATACCAAGCATCAAGGCGCCATCAAACATATTATGCGATAAGCCAATACTCGTGGCCATCGCAATCACATCACGGCTCATCAGGCTTAAATCCATACCTGGTTGACCTTGTGTTACCCCGTCACACATTGCAGGTACACCGCCAGCAAATTGTGCAACCCCTCCGGTTGATTTCACCGCTTCTTTAATAATTTGCGGATAGGTTTCATAAGGCTGATGAGCACTTAGCATATCATTATAGGCTGATACTATCGCGACATCTGAATGATTGAGGCCTTTAATGGTTTGCTTGTCTTCTTTGCCACATGCAGCAAAACCATGGGCTAAATTACCACAAGACAAGCTAGCACGATGAACCGTATTAGATTTTGCTGCGGAGATTTTCGCTAAGTACGCTTTGCGAGTTAGAGCACTTCGCGCGATAATTCGCTCAGTAATGTCTACTATTTCTTGCTTCATTGTTACTGTCATAGGTCTACTTCTTAATTTTTCAATTTCATTTTAATTGTGATCACTCAGCCCAATACACCTGAGTATCAATAGCTTGGTCTTGTAAAAACGCACGAATTGGCATTTCAAAAATATCACTATCGCTCAAGGCTTTCGTTAACACTGTTTTTTTACTGTCACCACAAAGATGTAAAAATACATGAGCACTTTGCCGTAATGCAGCAAAACTAAAGGTAATGCGTTGATGAGGTGCAGTGGTTGGCTCAACTTTTATTAATGAACTTTGATTTGATAACGCTAAGCCCGTGTGTATTTGTTCACTACATGGAAATAGCGAAGCAGTATGACCATCTTCACCCATGCCTAAAATCACAACATCTAAAGGCAATAATAAATTATCTACCGCAATATTTAGATCCGACAAGGTCTCGTTAGATAATGTATCACCCTGTTTTAAATGGAAAAACTTAGCTGCTGCTGCTTTATTTTGTAATAAGTTTTCATGCACTAGACGGGTGTTACTAGCATCTGAGTTAATATCAACCCAACGCTCGTCTACTAGGGTTATCGTTACCTTCTTCCAATCAATATCTTTATTAGCCAATAAAGTAAAAAAGCCCTTGGGTGTTGAACCACCTGAAACAGCAAGGCTTGCTTTACCTTTCACCGCTATAGCTGCTTGAAGAAGCTGGCTCACCTTGTCTGCTAGTGCTTGATCTAATTGCGTTCGTGTTACAAAGTTATTAATGTGATGCATAGTTTATTCTACCCACTGGCGATCATCTCGCGCGATTAACGATATAGAAGAAACGGGTCCCCATGAACCTGCAGCATATGGTTTTGGTGCTTCATTGGTAGATTGCCATGCATCAATAATACTGTCAGCCCAAGTCCAAGCTGCTTCAACTTCATCGCGACTTACAAACAATGATTGATTACCGTTTAAAATTTCAAGCATTAGGCGTTCATAAGCATCAATTACTCGTTGATTTTTATAGGTTTCATTAAAACTCAAATCAAGTTTATTTTCTTGGATGTTCATCTGAGTTGCTATACCTGGAATTTTATTCATCATTTGTAACTCAACCCCTTCATCAGGTTGCAAACGGATGGTCAATTTATTAGCCGGTAAATCACTATAACTGTCTTTAAAAATGTTATGAGGTTGGGCTTTAAAGTGCACAACAATTTCACTGTGCTTTGCAGGCATACGTTTACCTGTCCTTAAATAGAAAGGCACACCTGACCAGCGCCAGTTATCAATTTCTGCTTTAATGGCAACAAAAGTTTCGGTTTTACTGTCTGTATTCGCGCCTTCTTCATTTAAATAACCCGGTACCGCAATGCCATTTAAAAAGCCATCTGCGTACTGACCACGCACGGTTTTTTCTTTGATGTTGGTTCTATCAATAGGACAAAGAGCTTTTACTGCTTTCAATTTCTCAGCACGAATACTTTCAGCACTTAAATCGGCAGGTGGCTCCATAGCTAATAAAGATAAAATTTGTAAAAGATGATTTTGGATCATATCGCGCATTTGACCTGCTTCATCGTAGAAGCCCCAGCGACCTTCAATACCCACACTTTCAGCGACCGTTATTTGCACATGATCAATACTATTGCGGTCCCAATTGGTAGTAAACAGTGAATTAGCAAAGCGTAATACCAATAGATTTAACACGGTTTCTTTACCAAGATAATGGTCAATGCGATATATTTGCTGTTCTTTAAAGAAACGCGCGACCTGATCATTAATAACTTTAGACGACGCTAAGCAATGCCCAATTGGTTTTTCCATCACCACACGGTCTTTTGCCGAAATCAAGTTAGCGTGATCTAACCCATGGCAAATATCGCCATATATAGCAGGTGGCGTTGAGAAGTAATATATACGGGTATCGTTACCTTTAGCTAAGGTTGTCGCTAAGCCTTTATAGGCATCAGCGTCTTTCATATCTAACTGTTGGTACACTAAACGAGCAATAAAACGTGCTAGTACTTCTTGGTCGATTGCTTCTTTAACAAAGCTTTTCAAACTATCGACAACTATTGCCTTAAATTCATCAAGACTGTGAGTTGGACGGGCAACCCCTACAATAGTACTTTGCTCATTAATCAGACCACAAACTTCTAATTGATATAAAGCGGGTAACAATTTTCTGCGCGATAAATCTCCTAACGCGCCAAAAATAATGATTTCACTGGCGGATTGACAATCTAATTTTTTCATAAAAACTTTCTGACCCCGTATCTGAGTATATAAAGTGTTAATTGTGATCAGCTGATATTTTTCAGCTTAATAACAGCTAAGAGAATTAACGACTACTCATCAAAAATAATAAACAGCAATATTTGTAACTAAAGTACATATACTGCTAATTTAGCGCTTGAATGCTCATCAGTAAAGAACTTTTTGTAATATTACTACATTTTATTTAAAAAAGGCGCTTATCGTTGACTTTTTTGCTTGAAATAAATATCAGAACACTTTTTTTGTTCACTTTTCACAAAAAAACAGGAATGAATCGGTAAAAAATCGCTGTGTTGATTTATTAAACATTGCAAATCACCTCGTTTTCGCAGTATATTAATAACAATTATGAAATAAAATTTCATTTTTTCTGTTTCTTAATCAGAAAATAAATTACAGTATGCACATATTGCAATAATGAAATAGCTAAAATTAGTTATTAAACTCAACTTTTACGTCAAACTATTTGGCTTATATAAAGTAGCGCTAGGGTCACACAATAATGAACATATTAGAAAAGATCGCTAATGAACTAGACACTCTGAGCAAGTCAGAGCGTAAAGTAGCCGAAGTTATTCTCTCTTCACCAAGCACAGTCATACACTCAAGTATAGCGGCATTGGCAAAACAGGCGAACATAAGTGAGCCAACGGTAAATCGCTTTTGCCGTCGATTAGATACTAAAGGTTATCCTGATTTTAAATTACATCTGGCACAAAGTTTAGCCAACGGTACACCTTATGTTAATCGTCATGTTGATGAAAATGATAGTGCCGAAGAATATACTGATAAGATTTTCGAATCTACCATGGCAAGCCTTGAATTAGCACGTAAAAACTTAGACGCATCCTTGATTAATCGCTCAGTAGATGTGTTAACACAAGCTAATAAAATCTCATTTTTTGGTCTAGGTGCTTCAGCCATTGTCGCTCATGATGCACAGAACAAGTTTTTTCGCTTCAATGTACCCGTTGTTTATTTTGATGACATATTAATGCAACGTATGAGTGCTATAAATAGTCGCCAAGGTGATGTGGTTATTGTCATATCACATACCGGCAGAACAAAATCGCTAGTAGAAGTAGCAAGTCTAGCCAAAGAAAATGATGCGACAGTAATAGGTATTACCACTAAAGATACGCCACTAGCAAAAGAGTGCAGTATTGTACTGTCTGTTGAGGTTGCTGAAGATACTGACTTGTATATGCCAATGTCGTCCAGAATTGCTCAGCTAGCGTTAGTTGATGTACTAGCAACAGGGTTTACTTTACGACGAGGAAGTAAATTTAGAGATAATTTGAAAAAAGTAAAAGACAGTTTAAGAAGCTCACGCTTTGAACGTAAAGATTAATTTTTTGTAATAAACACTTAACCAGTGATAAGGATTAAAATGCCTAGAAGAACGAAAATTGTTGCAACCCTTGGTCCAGCAACTGATGACAAAATTAAATTAAAAGCCGTACTTGCAGCGGGTGTTAACGTTGTAAGACTCAATTTTTCCCACGGCGTACCTCAAGATCATATCGATAGAGCGAATAATGTTCGTGAAGCTGCAAAAGAATTAGGTGTCTATGTCGGTATTTTAGGTGATTTACAGGGGCCTAAAATTCGTGTTTCCACCTTCAAAAATGGCCCAATCAAGCTAGCAGTTGGCGATAAGTTTGAACTTGATGCCACCTTGGAAAAAGGTCAAGGTTGCCAAGAGAAAGTGGGCATAGATTATAAAAAGCTGGTGCAAGATGTGAGCACCGGTGACATCCTACTACTTGATGATGGTCGTGTTCAGCTTAAAGTACTTTCAACATCTCTAACTTCAGTGTTTACTGAAGTTACTGTTGGTGGTCCTTTGTCAAATAACAAAGGTATTAACCGCCAAGGTGGAGGGTTAACAGCGCCAGCACTAACAGCAAAAGATAAAGACGATATTAAGCTTGCCGCTGAAATTGATGTCGACTTTCTCGCCGTTTCTTTTCCTCGTGATGCTGCGGATATGCGTGAAGCCCGTTTATTAGCGCAAGAAGCTGGTTGTGATGCACGTTTAGTCTCTAAAATTGAACGTGCTGAAGCAGTTAATGATGACAAAGTACTTGATGACATCATTTTAGCTTCTGATGTAGTTATGGTTGCCCGCGGTGATTTAGGTGTTGAGATTGGTGATGCTGAGCTAGTAGGCAAGCAAAAGCACATTATCACTCGCTCTCGTCAGCTAAATAGAGTTGTGATTACCGCCACACAAATGATGGAAACCATGATTGAACAACCGATGCCAACACGAGCAGAGGTTATGGATGTTGCCAATGCAGTATTAGATGGTACAGATGCTGTTATGCTTAGCGCTGAAACGGCTGCAGGTAAATACCCCGTTGAAACAGTTACCGCTATGGCTAATGTCTGTTACGGCGCGGAAAAACATCGCTCAGTGAATAGCTCTAACCACCGAATTGATCTAACTTTTACTGAAACATCTGAAACTATCGCACTTTCAGCTATGTATGCCGCAAACCATTTGGAAGGTGTAAAAGCGATTATTTCATTAACAGAGTCAGGGCAAACCAGTAAATTAATGTCTCGTATTACCTCAGGTTTACCGATTTTTTCGTTATCACGTCATGATAAGACGCTCAATAAAACAGCTATTTATCGCGGCGTTTATCCTATCCTATTTGATTCAACTAATAGTGATGATGCCACCTTGAGCGATGATATTCTAAACATGGTATGCCACAACGCAGACTTAGTGGTTGGCGATAAAGTGATTTTAACTCACGGCGATTTAATGGAAACTGTTGGTGCTTCTAATACGTTAAAAGTGTTAAGTATCACTAAAAAGCATTTACGTTAATCTAATTCAATTGTAATTAATTAATGAGTTAAAAGAGCAGTTTACTGCTCTTTTTTATTGTCATTTTTACACAAAATACCAGTCTGATATTTGTTATATCTACAAAACCGTATTAATATATAAATAACTATGGTAAATGAGTCAGTAATAGGATGTTAAATAATACCCCTCAGGCCTATCGAGCATCAAAACCACCTTGGCTATCTTTTTTGTTTGTGCTTGGGTGTTACTTGCTGTCATTACCATCTCAGGCTCAAGATAAACTCATGATTGCTGTAGGTTTAGCCAAACCCCCTTATGTCTTTCAAGCAGACAATGCTGGATTTGAAATAGATCTTGTTCGTAATGTTCTCGCCAAGATGGAGAAGTCTGTAGAATTTGTTTACACTTCTTATGGTCATGCCCCCAAAATGTTAGCGGTAGATGAAATTGATGCCGTTATGACTATGAGCCCCAAAGTATTTCGCGATAAATCTCAGTTAAGTGATATTTATATTACCTATCAAAACGTTGCTATATCACTCAAAGAAAAGCAGCTAAACATATTAACAATCAATGATCTAGCTAATTATTCAGTGGCGTCATTTCAACAAGCAGATAAAATTTTAGGGCCTGTCTTTGAAAATGCCGTCAATTTAAGCCCTATTTTCCTTCAGGTAGCCGATCAACAACGCCAACCTAATCTACTCCTCAAAGGACGAGTCGATGTTGTAGTAATGGATAAAAATATCTTTAATTATTTTGCCCGTAAGTTAAAAATAGAATCGTTATCTAGCCACTTTAACTATCACAATGTATTCGCTAAAAGTCATTATCGAATGGCCTTCAAAGATAAAAGCCTTATTGCATTATTTAATCGCGCATTTCTTGATTACTCCAGCAGCAAAAGCTATCAACGCTTACTAAAGCAATATCAATTAGAGCAATATCCATTATCTTCAATCATATTTGAGGAATCAAAAATATAATGCTTTTATCACTCATTATAGTCATACCAGAACGTCGCCCGTTGACTAATATTATCTAAAGCATTTCCTAACAGCACTTCAAACTCTCCTGGCTCAGCTAACCACTCATCCTTGATTTCATCCCAAAAAGACAAATCACGACGGGTTAATCGGATTTTAATCAACTTAGTCTCTTGAGGTTGTAACATCACTTTCGCAAACCCCTTTAATTCTTTATTTGGACGTAGAACACTTGACTCAACATCATGAAGATACAATTGAACGACTTCTGCACCGGCACGCTTTGAAATGTTTTTAACTTTTGCTGTCACAATAAGGGAGTCATCACCTTTAACTAGGCTAGATGACAATTCAATATCACTTATCACAAATTGACTATAAGAAAGGCCATGACCAAAGCTAAACAATGGTTTACGTTGTTGTTGTTCAAACCAGCGATAGCCAATAAAAACTCCTTCACTGTACAAACTCTCTGTTGCATTATAGTCATCTAAAGCGATTGGTGCCGTGTGTTCAAGTTTAACCGGTAAGGTAATGGGCAGTTTGCCACTTGGATTAACATCACCAACTAGAATATCAGCAAAAGCATGCCCTGCTTCCATACCGCCATACCAACCCCAAACAACCGCATTAGCTTTGTCAACCCAAGGCATTTCCACTGCCGAACCAGCAACTAAAAACACTACGGTTTTAGGGTTAGCATCAAGCAACTTGCCAATGATTTCATCTTGTGAGTTAGGGAGCTTCATATGAGTGCGATCAATAGACTCTCTATCATCTGCATGGCTTAAACCACCAAAGTAAATCACCGCATCGGCTTTTTTCGCTGCCGCTATATAATCTATTTCGTCAGTAAATAATGTTCCTGGAGCTTCCCAACCTAAGGTAAAACTTTGTTTTCCATCGTATTCAATTTCAAAGCGATATTCTTCTTTATTATCTAAGGTAATATCGTGATTGCGTAAGATCATATCCTCTTTATGATTAACATGGCTAGAGTGAGACATAATCACTTCATCATTAATCTTTAATTGAAAACGACCAATAGCCTTCACTTTCAATTGATGAATACCACTTTTTAATGGTTTTATCTTCGCGGTCATGGTGATGTGGTGGGTTTTGTCCTTGCTATTAGATTTAAATTGAGAGTCAACAATCCAAGATTGTTCAATTAACGTTTTACGCTGTTGTTGTTCAAAGTATGAAATATTCCACGCAGGAGTTCCTGTCCAATGTTTGCTTGCGACATAATCACTGGCTATAGGCGTTAACTCACTGCTTTTAGCTCGCATCACCTCAATATTAACCTCATCGCCAAACTTGGCTTTTAATCCAGCTAAAGGAGTAATCTCATAAAGAGACTTAACTTCAGAAGATCCGCCACCTGAGCCGTGCTTTTTATTAGCATTAGGACCCAACACTAAGATGTTTTTTATTTTATTTTGATGCCAAGGTAATGTTTTTGCGCCATTTACATCAGAGTTTTTTAATAAAACCACACCTTGCGTTGCAATTTCACGTGCAGCTGCTTGATGGGCACGGGTATTTCGAGCGCCTTTTTTTCTGTTTTTATCATACATGCCTATACTATGCTGAACGCGCAAAATACGACGCGCTTTATCATCAGCGATACTGACAGGAATTTGTCCGGCTTCAATCATTGTTAACATAGGCTTAGCTAAATAATAATTCTGATAATCATCAACCTCTGTTCCCATTTCTAAATCTAAACCATTCATAGCGGCATCGAAGGTGTTGATGTCAACATTCCAATCTGTCAGTAATACACCTTGATAGGCCCACTCACCTTTTAGAATATCCATAACCAAATGCTTACTTTGATTAGCATTGGTACCATAATATTGATTATACGCTCCCATCATACCTAAGACGCCAGCATCTTTAACCGCTGCCTCAAAAGCCGGCAGATACACTTCTCTTAACGTGCGTTCACTAGGTTTAGCGTTCACTCCTGTGCGATTTAATTCTTGGGTATTTAGGGCATAATGTTTAACCGTAGCAGCAACATCATTTTCTTGAATTGCCTTAATTTGTGGTACAACGAGCTTAGCGGCAAGAACGGGATCTTCACCCAAGTATTCAAAATTACGTCCGTACAGCGGTAAACGCGCTAAATTCACCCCCGGCCCTAAAATAAAGTCTTTGTTCCTATCTCTTGCTTCTGCACCTAATACTTGACCGTGCAGATAGGCCATTTCAACATTCCAACTCGCGGCAACCGAAGTAAGATGAGGCAAGTAGGTTGCGTAATCATCTGTCCAGCCCGCTGATTCCCAACTATGCATTTGAATTTGATGTCGCACACCATGAGGACCATCTGACAGCCACATTTGAGGGATACCCAACCGCTCAATCGCATTGACATGAAACTTACCACTAGCATGAGCTAAAGACACTTTTTCAGCTAAAGTCATCTTAGACAATAAAGTGCTTACATCTTGCTCTACTGTGGCCAAACGATCTTGTTTAGTTGCTAGTGCAGATGATATGTTTATTATTGCTTGCTTGGCTCTGTCTTGCTCGATCGTTACTTGTTGCTGGCAAGCAGTTAAGCAAAACAAAGTAAAAATTATCATGGGTTGTCTTGATGATACTCTCATATGCTTCTTCTTGTAGTTTGTAGTGGGTAAAATGCTTTTTTGAGCTAAGTAATCAAAGCAGTTAGTGTTAAGTGTTAAGTGTTTAGTGTGCATTAGGCTAAGTTCATAATTTTTTCTTCTGCTGCGTTTACACTCTTCTCAAATAAACATTAGCGCGTCTTAAATATTCACGCTTTAAAAAAAACATCAATAGCCTGTTATGTTGATTGCTGTTTTCTATAAAACACAATGACTAATTTGATTACTAATTTGGTATAGAGTACACCATAAATGTAAGCGCTTACAATTTATTTTTATTTTTTTAAAAATATCAATCACCTTGAGATCAACTACCTATCAAACCCCATAAGGTACTGTTTAATAAACATATAATAGAAATATCGTTCATAATATTGATCTACTACGTGTATTTTTTCCTTAAAAAAAATGTGCCGAGTTTAACCAATTAATAAAAAAATTATTGACCTCGCCAGCGTAATAATCTAACTTAAATGTAAGCGCTTTCATTTGTTTGCAATTTATCCTTTACACATCAAGATAAAAAAAGCATAAAGTGTTTATAAAAATGATAATTATAAGGTATCTCAATTTGAGGGGAGATGAACATGAATCACAAGGTTTTCACCAAGACAAGAATAGCAACAAGCTTGTCTTTAATTCTGTCTGCAACTGCAGCACTTCCGGCGCTTTCAGCCGAAGAAATCAATAAAAAGCAAGATGACCAAGTAGAGATTATTGAGGTCAGAGGTATCCGCGGTTCGTTAGTACAATCTGTGGATATGAAACGCAATGCTATAGGTGTTACTGAATCTATTTCAGCAGACGACATTGGCAAAATGCCAGATCAAAATATTGCTGAATCGTTACAGCGCCTTACAGGTATTCAGATTGACCGCAATGCGGGCGAAGGAACTACCGTTAGGATCCGTGGCATGTCTAACAACCTGACGGTACTTAATAACGAGAGCTTTTTAACAGGGATGGAATATTTCCAGCTCGGTGAAGGCCGAGCTGAATTTCAAGATTCACTTGAAGGTGTGCCTGCAGAAGTTCTAGGTGGAGTAGATGTTTATAAAACACCAAAGGCATCATTAATTGAAGGCGGCGTTGGCGGTGTAGTAAATTTACGAACCCGTTCTCCTTTTAGCGTTACTGAAGGTTTTATCGCTGGAAACGTAAAAGCAGATATGGGTCAAGATGCGGATCAGTGGAAACCTCAAGCAACCGTTGCCGTTGGTAATAGTTGGGATTCTTTTGCGGCTATAGCAACGTTATCAACCAATAGTAAAGTTGTGCATTCTGATCAGGCACAAAACATTAACCGTCAAGGCTGGGTATACAATCAAACAGCTATGGGAGAAAATTATATCCTTCCGGGCATGCAATATGAATCTGACCGCGAATATAGCCGTGACCGAATTGGCGCTACTTTAGCATTAGGATGGCGCCCTAGCGATGATTTAGAAGTCAACCTAGATATTTTTCACAATGAATTGGACGTTGATAGCCGCGAGTATGCACAAAAATATGCAATGGCTATTGATGGCGCTTTAGATGAAAGTAAGCCTTATAGCATTGATTCAAATGGTGTCATTAAAAACGCAACCTTTAAGCAAAACGCAGGTGAAACCAATGCCGCTCGCGAAATTACTCACATTACTGCCGACAATATAAAACTGAGTTTTGACTATTACCTCGATGATTGGCGTTTTGACGGTAACATTACTGTGAGTCAATCCGAGTTAAATAAGGAAGCAGCATTTGCTGATTCACGCTATTCGCCTTATGGAGTCGCTGGTTTTATCGGCGCTGACGCCGCTAGCGGTAATGGCTCTGGCACAATTATTCCTAACACGGTAACAGGTGATGACGGTGATCGTTCTTATGAATTTACGGGCGGAAATGGCCTTCCTGGCATTTCATTTTTGAATCATGCGCCATTACAAGAGGAACAATATCAGTTTTATAAATCTCATTGGGGCTTTGCTGATACAACCGAAAACGATGCAATCTCTGCTAGTTTAAACGCTGAATATGATATTGATGCTGGTGATGTTAAAACCATTAAGTTTGGTGCTCGTTTAGCCAATAATGAAGTTGATTTTGCACAAGGTCGTTATTTAACTAATTTAAGTCAAAATGGGGCTCCAGCTTCATTTGATCCTACCTTTGACTATGGTTTTAATGCAGGTATTGCTGCACCTGACGGTCACAATTTAGGCGATGTGGACGGTGATGGTGTCAGTGACAATCAAGCGTGGGGACCCATGTATTATTACTTAGATGCGGCTATAGGTAATACTGCATTTGATGCAACTACGTCAAGCGGTGAAAATTTATTCCAAAACCTTCATGGGGTTGGTGGTTGGATGTGGGGTGGATCACCATCGACAATGCCAATTGCTACTTTCACTAGTGATCCAAGTCGTGGCACGCTTGTTGATGGTTGGTTCCCAAGTGGCGGCTCTGTCAGTAGCGCCCTATTTCAGGATACGAGTAAAATGGGTAATCCTCAAGCATGGCTTTCAGCAATATCGGGTGGCGCACCTGTTAGCTTACACTCTATGCCTTTAGAGTCGTGGAATGTTGAAGTCAAAACATCTGCATTATATGCGGAAGCAGACCTAGAAGGTGACGACACACCATATAAATTAAATATTGGCGTTCGTGCTGTTCATACCGAAGTGACTGTCAAAGGTGCACAAGCATCACCTCAAACAGATGACTACTGGGGAACACACACTTGGAATGGTACCTATAAAACATGGTCAAATACCTCACAATCTACTGATTATTGGGACTTATTACCCAGTGCAAACTTTAGTTACGATCTAGATGATAAACAAATCATTCGCGCTTCATTTGCCCGTGTTATGTCACGCCCTAGTAACCAATCTCTAGGGCGCGGTTTTGGAACAGAGTTTGTTCGTAATGATCAAGACCAATATGTTTTCTCCTCAGGCTCAGCGGGTAACCCTGATCTAGAGCCCTTTAGAGCCAATCAATTGGATGTCTCTTATGAATGGTACATGGATGAACTGAGTTACCTTGCTGCAGGTATATTCTATAAAGATGTTGAATCTTTTATAGTAAACCAAACCAATACTGAATTTGTAGCTGACGATAGCGATGCAGGCGAATCAGGTGCAGGCGTAACTCGCCCGTTTAATGGTGACGGTGGCTCAGTACAAGGATTTGAATTTGCCCTTCAAAAAGGCTTTGAAAATGGTCTAGGGGTTATTGTTAACTATACTTATTCAGATTCTTCTACCGACCAAAACTCATTAACAAAAGATAACTTAGCCTTACCGGGTATTTCAAAACATGCCTATAACATTATCGGTTTTTATGAAAATAATGGCATCAATGCAAGAATTGCTTATTCATGGCGAGATGAATACTTATCACCCGATAATACTTTTATTTCAATTGCCGGTTTAACTGACCAGTTTGGTGATAGCGATCGTCCATTGGCTAACTACTATTCTGATTACGGACAACTGGATGCGTCAATCAGCTACGACATTAATGAAAACTTCACCTTAACGGCTGAAGCAATTAATATCACAGGTGAAAATCAATCACGCTACGCCGAGTGGAAAAACTTATTCAGAAGTTTCTCATCTGGTGAAGCTAGATACATTGTTGGTGCTTCATTTAGATTCTAAAAGGGGGCTTTTAGAGTCTAATGCAAGTAATAGCACAACTGAGTTTTAGTTGTGCTTTTTTTATTTTTCTAGCACAACATTCAGGAATAATGATGGACAGCATTAATAATATTGTCATTGTTGGTGGCGGCACAGCCGGTTGGACAACAGCCGCTTGTTTAGCTCGGGTATTAAACCAAACCAAGAGTAAAATAACCTTAATTGATTCACCTGAAGTTGCCACTATTGGTGTTGGTGAAGCAACTATTCCCCCTTTAGTTGAGTTTATGCGCTTTTTGGGGGTGAACGAGCAAGAGTTTGTCAGAAAAACCCAAGCAACGTTTAAACTGGCGATAAAGTTTACGGATTGGAATAAAGTCGGTGAGCATTACTGGCACCAGTTTGGCAGTGTTGGCGCGGATATCGATGGTAAACCCTTCTATCAACATTGGTATAAATCAAGATTACAGGGTAATCAAAACAACTACACTGATTACTCCCCAGCAATTGCTATGGCCAAAAAAAATAAATTTGCGATCCCGGATCCTAGGCAGCAATCTATTTTAAACGGTGCAACTTATGCTTGGCATTTTGACGCCTTATTAGTCGCAAATTTTTTAACAGAGTATTCAGTTGAGCTTGGTGTTGATCATATTCGAGGACATGTTGAGAGCATTGCTAAGCATGACAATGGCTTTATAAAAAGTGTGTTCTTAAAAAATGGACAAATCATTACCGGTGATTTTTTTATTGATTGTACCGGCCAAAAAGCACTATTAATAGAAGGAGCAATGGGCGCTAAGTTTGAAAGTTGGCAACATTATCTCCCAATGAACAGGAGTATTGCCTTACAAACCGAAAACCATGGAGAACTCGTGCCTTACACTGAATCTATTGCCCACCCATGGGGATGGCAATGGCGCATTCCTTTACAGCACAGAACCGGTAATGGCATGGTATTTTGTGATAAATATTGTACTGATGAAGACGCTCTAATCGCATTAACCAAAAATATTTCGGGTAAACAACTCACTGAGCCTAGATTTATCTCTTTTGCCACAGGCAAAAGAAAGGAGTTATGGAAAGGTAACTGTTTAGCACTTGGACTATCCTCCGGATTTTTAGAGCCGCTTGAGTCAACGGCTATTCACTTAATGATGAAAGGGGTCATTAAATTTGCCGAAATGTTACCCGACAAATATTGCCACCAAGCAACCATTAATGAATACAATCGAATAATGGATATTGAATATCTAAGTATTCGTGATTTCATCATTTTGCATTACTGCACAACCTCTAGAACAGATAGTCCATTTTGGCAAGATTGCCAAAACATGCCTATCCCTGACTCTTTAGCTGAAAAACTGGCTTTATTTAAAAACCAAGGACGATTATTTCGCAGTGAGTTTGATCTTTTCACACCACCGAGTTGGTATGCAATTCTAGCGGGTATGAATATAAAGCCCGACAATTACGACCGTTTAATTGATATTTCTGATACAAATCAAGTTAATAGTATTATGAACAATGGTTTACACAATTTGAACAATACCATTTCACAACTCCCTAGCCATGAAACATTCATCAAACAATTTGCGCTAAAAACATAAAAGATCGCTTAAGATACTCGTAGTATCTTTACCACTTAACCTCATAACCATGTTTTAGTTATGAGGTTTTTTACCCACAATTATGGGCTTACTTTCACCCGGCTACCGCTAATACCGTAATGGGCAATAAACCCATAGCACAAAATAGGTAATAAAAATGCCATTTGCACCCCGACGTTATCGGCAATCATCCCTTGAAATAATGGCACAATTGCACCACCAACAATTGCTAAACACAAAATCCCCGAGCCTTGCCCTGTGTCTTTACCTAATCCAGTGATCGCTAAACTAAAAATCGTTGGAAACATAATAGAATTACATACACCAACCAGCAAAATAGCCCACATAGCGAGCTTTCCCGATGTTGTCACGGCAATGATAAGCAGCCCTATTGCAACAACCGCATTAAAGCAAAGCACTTTACCTGCTGCAATTTTTTGCATCACCCCTGCACCAATAAAGCGACCGACCATAGCGCCGCCCCAATAATAAGTAATGTATTTCGCCGCGTCTGCTTCTGCAAGACCAGCAATGGTTGGCTCACCCAGAAAACTGACTAAAAAGCTGCCGATGGAAACCTCAGCACCCACATAAACAAAAATGCCTATTGCCCCTAAGACTAAATGTCGATGGTGCCATGGACTACTTAACGATTCATCTATATCAACTTCGCGTTGGTTATCAATCAGTTTAGGCAACTTTAAATAGGCAAAGATTCCAGCCAAACCAAGGAGCATAGCGGCAAGAACAACATAAGGCATTTGTACCGCTTGAGCATTTTCGTTTGAAGAAATTGAGTTAGCGGCATGATTTAATATTAACAGCGCGCCAAAAAGAGGGGCAACGGTTGTACCTAGCGCATTAAAAGCCTGTGTAAGTGTTAATCTTGCTGAAGCAGTTTTAGCATCCCCTAGCCTGCTGACATAAGGATTGGCTGATACTTGCAATACGGTAATACCACTGGCCAAAATAAATAGCGCTAATAAAAACACCGGGTAACTATGCAAAGCGGCAGCGGGATAAAAACATAAACACCCAAAGGCTGCTATCGTTAAGCCAATAACTATACCCTTTTGATAACCTACCCTTTTTACCAGTGTACCAGCAGGTAAAGAAATCAAAAAGTATGCCGAGAAAAAACAAAATTGGATCAACATTGCCTGCGTGTATGATAATTCAAACACCGCTTTTAAATGTGGAATTAAAATGTCATTTAAGCAGGTAATAAAACCCCACATAAAAAAAAGTGAAGTAAGCGCAGTTAATGCAAACTGATAATTCTGTGGTTGCTGTTCATTAATGACATTGTCGCCTAGCGTTGTTTTTATGATCATGTTCTTTTTACCTCTTTCGTCGATTGTTTTCATTATCGGCCATGTAATTTGCATGTAATTACGAAGCGCTACTTAGCCTTTTTATATGTATTACCTTATAGCTTATCGCCTCTTGTCAGCGCATTAGAATCACTTCTATAAAGTAAGACCTTACAAAAAAATCAAACATTTAACTTTAATACGTATATTAATAATTAAAATTAGTTGACCTAGGTAACAGAAAACACTAACCTAAATGTAAGCGCTTTCATTTATTCATTAAAAACTATTAATCACTTTATTTCAAGTGTTTTGTAAGCGCTAACAATTATTGATTGAACAATAGATTTACCAAGTAAACTTTATTAAATAGGTATTTTTTATAATGACAGTAAAACTTTCTCTGCCCAAAAGCTCGAACATGCTTTCACCCGATTTTATTTATGGTGTTGCTACTGCAGCTTTTCAAATCGAAGGCGGAGCGAACAAACGATTACCCTGTATTTGGGACACCTTTTGTGACACCCCACAAAAGGTTATTGACGGTTCAAACGGTTTAATAGCCTGCGACCATTTTTCACTATGGCAACAAGATATAGAATTAATAGATTCTTTGGGGGTTGATGCTTATCGCTTATCAATTTCTTGGCCCAGAGTTATTACCCAATCAGGTGACTTAAACACTGAAGGCGTCAATTTTTATTTAAATATTCTCAATGCGTTAAAGAAAAAAAACATTAAAGTTTTTGTAACGCTTTATCATTGGGATTTACCGCAACATATAGAAGATAGTGGTGGTTGGCTGAATCGAGACACTGCCTATAAATTTCGTGATTATGCGGATCTTATTAGCCAAGCTTTTGGTGATCTAGTTCATTCTTATGCAACACTCAACGAACCCTTTTGTAGCTCTTATTTAGGGTATGAAATAGGGATTCATGCTCCGGGTAAAATAGGACAAGCAAACGGACGTAAAGCCGCTCATCATTTATTACTAGCACATGGTTTAGCCATGCAAGTACTTAATAAGAACAGCCCTAACTCTCAACATGGAATCGTGTTAAATTTCACCCCATGTTACCCTCAATCTAACGCTGAAGCAGATCAAGCAGCAAGTCGTTATGCCGATGACTATTTTAACCAATGGTATATAAAGCCTCTCTTTGATGGTGAATATCCTGAGATTATTAACCAGATATCTAATGAAAATCAACCCGATATTCAACCCGGCGATATGGAAATAATTGCTCACCCTCTCGATTTTTTGGGTGTTAACTTTTACACTCGAGCCATTTATAAAGCTGATAACAAACTACCTTATGTGCAGGTCGCTCCACCGGAGCCAACAACGGATATTGGCTGGGAAATTTACCCAAATGCACTAACTACGTTACTTACTTCACTCAATGATAAATATACATTACCACCTATTTATATTACAGAAAATGGTGCTGCAATGGCAGATGAGCTAATTGATGGTAGTATCGAAGATTTAGATCGCATAGATTATTACCAAGTTCACCTTAACGCGGTCAACGATGCCATCATTAAAGGGGTTAATGTTAAAGGGTACTTTGCTTGGAGCTTGATGGATAACTTTGAATGGGCTGAAGGCTATTTGAAACGATTTGGTATTGTCCATGTAAACTACAACACGCAAGTGCGCACCATAAAAGCGAGTGGTTACGAATATAAACGATTAATTAGCAATCGATAATTTTCTTTCATCAGGCAACAATTAAACCAATATCACTGGACACAACATGCATAAATTACCGTACTTTGAAAAAGCTGGTTACGCCATGGGCGATGCCGCTGCAAACCTTGTTTGGCGCGGTGCGCTAGCTTATCTTGCGGTATTTTATACCGACACTTTCGGTTTAACGGCCTCAGCTGCCGCAATGTTATTTTTAGTGGTACGCTTATCTGATGGTGTTACCGATATTATCATGGGAATGATTGGTGATAGAACTCACACAAAATGGGGTAAGTTTCGTCCATGGATCTTATGGTCTACCCCTTTTTTAGCTTTATTTATGGTGTTGTGTTTTACCACACCAAACTTCAGTGATAGTAATAAGCTCATCTATGCTTACGTGACCTACATAGGGTTAACGCTTGCTTATACTGTTAATAATGTGCCCTACTCTGCCCTGATGGGCGTAATGACCCCAAGTGATACTGAACGTACCAGTTTATCTAGTTTTCGATTCGCAGGCGCGTTTGCCGGCGGTTTGTTAGTGATGGGTTTTTTACCTGATTTGGTTGCCTATTTTGGCGAGGGAAATGATTCTGTCGGCTACCAACAGACAATGTATCTATTTGCCGCTCTATTAATCGTACTAATGCTGATCACATTTGCCAGCACTAAAGAACGTATCATTCCCAAAGTTGATCAGTCGAGCAACTTAAAAACAGAGTTAGGTGATTTATTTAAAAATTTACCTTTTATTATTTTACCCTTACTATCAACCACGCTGTTTTTTTACTACCGAGATTTCTATAGTGGCTTATTCTTCTTTATTGTTATGATCGCCATGTGGTTAATAGTTAAAAAACTCATTAAAAACACCACGAATTGCGTCAAAGCTTCTACTCTTAGTGGTACTCAGCGAGATATGGTTGATCTATTAACCAACAAGCCTTGGTTAATATTGCTGGGGATGGGCTTTTTAACCATGATGTTTAATGGCATCAAATATGGTGTTATAGCGTATTACTTCAAATACCATGTTGGTGATGAGTTGATGGCCGGCACGTATTTTATCGCATTGTTAATTGTCTCTATTTTAGGCGCCTTGGCAACGGGGTATTTATCTAGAGAGTTAGGAAAGCGTAAACTATTCATCTTGTCATTGACATTAAGCGGTATTCTTACAGCAGGGTTTTACTGGATCCCACAAGGAGATGTAACGAGTATCTTTATTTTAGGTTGTGGTGCCGAATTCTTTGCAGCTATGATGCCCACCTTATTTTTTTCCATGTTAGGTGATTCCGCTGATTATTCAGAATGGAAAAATGGACGAAGAGCCACAGGGTTAATTTATTCCGCAGGTACTTTTGTTCAAAAAACCGGTGGCGGTTTCGCAGGTGCCTTAGTTTTAGTAGTACTGGCAAGCTATGGGTATGATGGTATGGACATAAACACCATTAATGGTGCCTTAGCTGGCATGCAACTCCTTATGAGCTGGATACCTGCAGCTTTTGCTTTTGCAGGCGCATTGCTTATTATGTTTTATCCTCTAACGTGCGCAACAAACCAGCAAATTGGCAACGAATTAATCGCACGTAGAGCAACATTAATTAATGCACCAATCTTGGCTAGTAAATAATGTGACTGTGCTAGTTAAAACGCCTCTTAACATGCTAGAATCTTGTTTTTTAAAGTCTCTTTTTAATGAATAAACGTAAAGGCATTGGAATTACATGGCTACAATTTATCAAGTATCAACCCTTGCCGGTGTTTCACTTGCAACCGTTTCGCGGGTAATTAACAAAAGTACTCGTGTGAGTGACAAAACCCGGCAAAAAGTGGAAGATGCAATGAATGAGTTAGGGTATCGTCCCAACTCAATCGCTCAATCATTAGCCTCAAACTGTACTAATAGTGTAGGAATATTAGTATCTGAACTACATGGTCCCTTTTTTGGGCAAATGATGGCCGGAATTGAAGCTGAACTTAGAGCCGCCGGAAAGCATGTTATTATCACCACAGGACATAGTGAAGCAGACAAAGAAAAAGATGGTATTGATTTTTTAATCAGCCGAAACTGTGATGCTTTAATCATTCACACCGAAGCCTTAGATGATGACTATTTAGTCAAGCTCACCAAAGGAAAAACCCCCGTTTATTTTATGAGCCGTTTGATTGCGGGTATAGAAGATAACTGTATCCACCTAAACAATGAACTCGGCGGTTACCTTGCAGCTAAAGCAGTGATTGACCAAGGGCATTCAAAAATTGCTTATATTGCAGGTCCTCAATTTAAACCTGACTCACAAGATCGTCTTGCAGGACATAAACGTGCTCTAGCCGAAAGCAAGTTACCCTTTAGCAGCGATTTGTTTTTTGTTGGTGACTTTAAAGAAACAGGGGGGAAAGCAGGCCTTAAAAAGTTTATTAGCCAAAAATTATCTTTTACCGCACTAGTGTGCGCTAATGATGAAATAGCCTCAGGTGCAATGACCTATGCCCGCGAACATAATTTTTCTCTACCTGAAGATTTATCAATAATCGGCTTTGATAACATTATTTTTTCTCAGCATATATATCCTAAATTGACAACCATTGACAATCCAGTGAATGAAATGGGGCATATGGCAGCCAAACTTGTTTTAAAAAATGTCTATAATCATAAAAAGCTCAACATTAACCATTCGTTTGATCCTGTGCTAGTTTCACGCGATTCTATTGCCAAAATATCAATTTAACATTTAAGGTTTTCACTATAACAATAAATGAAACTATTCACTAAGCTCAGCCAGCATTGCTGCAATGTAATGACCTTATTAATATCGCCTTTATTACTGGTGCAAGCCCTTTGGGTAAAACTAACCATAGTACGCTTACCTGAGCCTAGTGGCGAACGCATTGGAACTTGTGAGCTGACTGATGATAGCCCCCCAAATCTTAAACTTCTTATTATTGGCGACTCTGCAGCAGCTGGCGTGGGTGTAAAGCAACAACAAGATGCCTTAGCGGGACAACTCTGTAAATTACTCGCGGAAAAAAACAAAGTAGATTGGCAGTTACTCGCTAAGACTGGAGCTACATCAACTGATCTAATCACCTCACTCTCTTACCTGACAGCACAAAAATATGATTATGTGCTGGTTTCAATTGGTGTTAATGATGTCACTCATCCCACTCGTGCCAGTGTATGGCAAACCAACCTAAAAACCTTGATAAGCCTATTAGAGACCAAGTTTGACAGTCCAAAAATCATATTTACTAGCGTGCCACCCATGCAAAAATTCACCGCTATTCCTGCACCTCTTAGATGGTGCTTAGGTCAAAGAGCTAAAAAATTAAATAATATATTGATGAAAGAGATAACGACTTACGAGCAACACTCAGTAATTAATTTTGACTTACCGTTCAAACCTGAGTTCATTGGGGAAGATGGTATCCATCCATCAAAAATTGCTTATTCAACTTGGGCAAAAAAAGTAGCATTTACCATGCTAAAACACTGAATCAGCTAAAAATGCCAGCATAATTATTTTACAAACTTCATCTTTACATGGATACTGAAAACAATAGGAAACAAAAAATAAAACACGGGGTTAGTATCAAGCACACTACCAATAAAAATCACACGGTAATTGAGTCACTCAGAGCTAAGCTCGTCAATGACGTATATTTAGGACTTGGGATTGCAGCAATCCCGTCATTAGCTATTTCGTTATGGCGTTCTATTTTCATTGATTTTCAATTATTTATGCTTGTTCAAATTATCCTAGTGGCAATTTTATGGATTTGTTGGCTTTCTCGGCATCAACTCTCATATCTTGTCAAAGTGACTAGCTTGCTTACTATACTATGGATAGCTTCATTTGCAGCACTATTCCAACTAGGGCCTGTTTCTGATAGCAAGGTTTTCATTGTATTGTTCGCATTCACCAGTATGCTGTTTTTAAGACCCTTAATAGCCTGCTTGTTAATTACAGCCATCATTTTTAACATCATGATACTTGGTTATGCTGCAACCCAGCAATGGATCATTTTTAGTCTAGATTATAGTAGCTACTCAGCACATCCCTTATCTTGGCTATTGTTAACATGGAATATGGGAGTATTTAGTGCAATTGTTGCCTACCTTGGCTGGCAAATGATCTTTGGTTTAAGAAACTTATCTGATAAATCTGATGCGCTCGCATTACGACACAAAAAAATTACTGAACGCATACCCGGTTTAGTATATCAATACCGATTACGTCCTGATGGCAGTGCCTGTTTCCCTTACGCAAGTGAAGGGATTGAAACAATCTATAGAGTAAGCGCAGAATCAGTTAAAGAGGATGCGTCTTCAGTTATGGCTTTGGTTCACCCTGATGATATTGCCGAACTTAGCAAAAAAATAAACGAATCAGCCCAAGCGTTAACGCCTTGGCAAATGGAATATCGCGTGTGTTATTCAAATGGCGACTTTAGCTGGCTTTCAGGAAACTCTACACCTGAGGTAGAGCCTGACGGCTCAATACTTTGGCATGGTGTGATTATTGATATTAGCGATAGAAAAAAAGCTGAAAATATCAAAGAAGACTTCGTATCCACCGTTAACCATGAATTAAGAACACCACTGACAGCCATTTCAGGTGCTTTAAAATTGATCAACAGCGGTGTGCTTGACCAAGCGGCTGATAAAAAACAAAATATGCTTGAAGTTGCCGAAAAAAATACTGAGCGATTATTGTTCCTAATTAATGACTTGCTCGATATCGATAAAATTGAAAAAGGTAAACTCAACTTACATTACTCGAAGGTTTCGATGCAAACGCTACTTGAGCAGTGTGTTGAAGAAAATCAAGCGTTTGCCGCTCAGTATAATGTTGAACTAACAATAACCGCCTTTGCGCCTTGCAATATAAGCGTTGATGAAGATCGATTAAAACAAGTAATCACCAACTTATTATCCAATGCATGCAAGTATTCGCCCGCAAATGACGAGGTAGTAATTCATGTTGAGCATGATGAGAAAAACATCAGTATTACCGTCACTGATCATGGACCTGGCATTCCAGAACAATATAAAGCAAGTGTGTTTGAAAAGTTTACTCAAGCTGACAACAGTAATACCCGTGAATTAGGTGGCACAGGTTTAGGCTTGTCCATTTCAAAAAAAATAGTAGAACTACATAAAGGTAGCATCAGCTTTAGCAGCGAACCTTACAAAGCGACTTCGTTCACAGTAACTTTGCCGTTAATAAGCCCTTAAACTGTATATGATATTACATTTTAAGGTAAGACTAAGCAGACTAATTAATTATTGCCTCAATGAAGGTTAATGGGTCTAGAAGCAGGGGTTGATTTTAAAAGCCCTTGTTCACGACATTCGTTTGTGGTGTTGTCTTTCTAGTAACTGTTTTAAATGAGACCAACTCAGACATAAAAAAACCGCTAAGCTTTATTTTTAAAGGCTTAACGGTCTGTTTCGTTCTTCTTTGTTTAATTTAGTGGTGCGGATGGGGGGACTTGAACCCCCACGACCTAAGTCACCAGCCCCTCAAGCTGGCGCGTCTACCAATTCCGCCACATCCGCGCAAAACTAAATTAATATTGTTTTTCAGTACCTATTACTTTGGTACGTCACTATCATCGTTTTTGTTGACAACAGTATCAGCAGCAGGGACATCAGAGTTTACGCTCTCAATAGCTTTTGGCTCTGCGCTTTCATCTGGAATAGCATCAGTTGCTATAGTTTGCTCGCTAACAGGTTGACTTAAGTCATTCCATTCTTCAACCGCTTTAGTACGATTAGCCGTTAAGTTACCTAGCACGAGACTGATAACAAAAAAGCCGATCGCTAACCAAGTAGTCATTTTAGTTAAGAAATTACCTGAGCCACCGGCACCAAACACGGTAGCAGATGAACCAGCACCAAAAGATGCACCCATATCGGCACCTTTACCTTGTTGAATTAATACTAATCCAATTAGGGTTAAAGCAATTAATACGTAAGCTATAATTAAAACTTGATACAACATTTTTACTTTCCTTTCGCTGCTGAGCAAATGATTTTAAACTGCTCAACTTGTAGACTAGCACCGCCAATAAGACCACCGTCTATATCAGATTGTGCGAATAATTCTTCACAGTTTGACGCATTAACGCTGCCACCGTATAACAAAGGCACTTTAGCCGCCACATCTTCATCAGCTTGCGCTAAGAACTGGCGAATAAATTGATGTGTTTCTTGTGCCATCTCACTTGATGCTGTTTTTCCTGTCCCTATCGCCCAAACAGGCTCATAAGCGATAACAACATCATTAAATTTTTCTATGCCTATTTCATCAATAACAGGTTGCAATTGAGCAGCAAGTACTGTGTCTGTTTGCTCCATTGCTCGTTCGGCTTCGCTTTCACCAATACATAGAATGGGTGTTAAACCAGCTGTTAATGCCGTATGAACTTTATGAGCAATTTGAGTAGAAGATTCATGATAATAACTTCTACGCTCAGAGTGTCCTATAATAACAAACTTTACTGATAATTCCTGTAACATTTGTGTAGAAATTTCACCAGTATATGCGCCCTGCTTATGCTCACTTACATTTTGTGCACCTATTGAAATGGCAGCACTTAACTGCTTGGTTTTAACCTGCG
Source organism: Colwellia sp. KU-HH00111 (assembly GCF_040362745.1). Taxonomy (NCBI): domain Bacteria; kingdom Pseudomonadati; phylum Pseudomonadota; class Gammaproteobacteria; order Alteromonadales; family Colwelliaceae; genus Colwellia; species Colwellia sp. KU-HH00111. The sequence continues at coordinate 136,990 of NZ_BAABWO010000006.1, forward strand.
CAGAAAGTTCAGATAAATAAGGAGAACTTGGGCACACCACTACGTTGACATTGTCTTGTAATTCAACGTTTGCTAGGCCTGAAACCATAGTGTTAACTAAGGCTAAATCACCATTCATTTTCCAGTTTGCTGCAACGATTGCACGTCTGGTCATTATAAATCCTCTTTCCACTTTCAATATATTGCAAAATGAAGCCGCGAGATATTAACCAACCTGAGAATAACTTACAAGTTTTAAGTTAAAAACCTGTGTCATTAGCGTAAAATTTGTTTGTGTTTGTTGGTTATTTACTCAGTTAGCTTGCTAATTTTACTGAATCAGCGATTTCATTCGCTAAGTTTGTTACTTCGTCTAAGTTAGAACCTTCCACCATGACTCTAATTAAAGGCTCTGTTCCTGATTTTCGAAGTAATACTCTTCCACGTCCAGAGAGTTGGCTATTAGCCTTCTCAACTGATGCTTGCACATTCGGCGCGTCAATTGGATTATGATCACCGTTAAAGCGCACATTGACCAATATTTGCGGCAACATAGTCATCCCTTGACGTAATTGATATAACGACTTACCTAGCTGGCACACAGCGGTTAAAACATTCAGCGCTGCAATGATACCGTCACCTGTTGAGGTATGGTTCAAGTTAATAATGTGGCCTGAGTTTTCCGCGCCTAACTGCCAACCTTTTTCACGTAACATTTCCATCACATAGCGATCACCAACGTTACTACGAGCAAATGGAATATCTAACGCCTCTAGCGCAAGTTCAAGCCCCATATTACTCATTAATGTGCCGACGACCCCACCTTTTAAACTACCCGATTTTAAATCATTACAAGCAATGATATAGACCGCTTCATCGCCATCAATGACATAACCTGTGTGATCGACCATCATTAAGCGATCACCATCACCATCGAGGGCGATACCTAAGTCAGCTTTATGTTCAATGACCGCTTCACTAATAGCTTTCATCGAGGTTGCACCGCAGCCATCATTAATGTTGGTTCCATTAGGTTGAGTACCTACCTCAATAACGGTAGCACCTAACTCGCGAAAAACATTCGGTGCTATGTGGTAAGTGGCACCATGGGCAGAGTCAACCACAATAGTTAAGTTGCTTAATGACAATTGGCTTGGAAAATTTGATTTACAAAATTCAATATAACGACCCGCTGCATCTTCAATTCGATTTGCTTTGCCAAGTTTTGCTGAGTCAACACAGCCCATAGGTTTATCTAATTCTGCTTCAATCGCTAACTCAACCTCGTCTGGCAATTTTTGACCATCTTGTGAAAAGAATTTAATACCATTATCGTAATAAGGATTATGTGACGCACTAATGACAATGCCAGCCTCTGCACGAAACGTTTTGGTTAAATAAGCGATACCCGGAGTTGGCATTGGGCCTAATAAGCCAATATCAATACCTGCAGCCGAAAACCCAGCTTCTAGTGCTGATTCAAGCATGTAACCAGAAATTCGCGTATCTTTCCCGATGAGCACTTTTTTAGTCCCTTGTGCTGCAAGCACTTTTCCAGCAGCATAGCCAAGCTTCATCACAAATTCGGGTGTGATAGGGTATTGCCCAACTAAACCTCGCACGCCATCGGTACCAAAATATTTACGACTAGCCATTTTATTTCCTTCTGTTAGTTCTGCTCAGCACGATTTAATGCTGTATTACATAATTAAGGTGTTTCTTTATAAACACGATTAATTAGTGATTATTTGAATATTGAGCAACTTCGGTTAATACTTTAATTGCATCTACTGTTTCAGCTACATCATGAACCCGTATTATACTTGCCCCTTGCTGAACGGCAACAATAGCAGCCGTTAAACTACCTGCTAAGCGATGTTCGACATCTCTATTTAATACATCCCCTAACATTGACTTGCGTGACATCCCCGCAAGTAATGGCAGTTTCAGTTGTTTAAATTCAGCAAAGTGTGCCAACATTTGGTAGTTATGTGCTAACGTTTTACCAAAGCCAAAGCCAGGATCTAGTATCAAACGTGATTTATCAATCGCCTGCTGCTCACAACTAGTGATTCGTTGCTGAAAAAAATCAATGATATCGGTTATAACATCATTGTACTGAGGATTTGCTTGCATAGTTCTTGGCATACCTTGCATGTGCATTAAACAAACAGTCACGTCACTTTGAGCAACCACATCCAAACAACCTTTATTCTGTAATGCTCGCACGTCATTTATCATATCTGCGCCGTATGTAATCGCTTCGCTCATTACTGCCGATTTGCTTGTATCAATAGAAACACTAATATCAAAACGTGATTTGATTGCTTTTAATAAGGGGATAACCCGTGCTATTTCATCTTTTTCACTGACTTCAGCAGCCCCTGGTCGTGTTGATTCTCCGCCAATATCAATAATGTCTACACCATTGATTATCATTAACTCAACTTGAGTGAGTGCCTTATCAAAACTCGAAAACTTTCCGCCATCAGAGAATGAATCAGGCGTGACATTCAATATGCCCATGACCTTAACTGGTTTAAATGCTGACATAGCGTGTGTACTTATATTCATAAATGAGTGTTCTTTTGCCAAAGCATTAGACTTGCATTGGGAATTAGATAAAATAAAGCCTCGGGGTTTTCACACCGAGGCTTATGTTTGGCTATTAATTACAGACTACTTAACTGGTGCATCACTATTAGGCTCTGACAGATCTGGTGTAGGTTCGATATCACCATCTTGCTCTGTTGATTTTTTAGCAGAGCCACCTTCATTCGAATTCGAGCTTGAATTAGAACTAGAGTTAGAATCACTGTCATCCCATCCAGAAGGCGCTCTAACGGCTGTTCTTGCCATTAAATCATCAATTTGCAGCGCATCAATCGTTTCATACTTCATCAATGAATCTTTCATTGCATGTAATATGTCTATATTATCTTTGATCATTTTTTCAGCGCGTTGATAGTTTCTATCAATTACCGCTTTAATTTCTTCATCAATGGCTTTCGCCGTTTCATCGGACATATGCAATGACTTGGCTGACGTGCGACCTAAGAATACTTCGCCTTCTTCCTCAGCGAAAAGCATTGGACCCATTTTATCTGACAAGCCCCATTGTGTAACCATTTTACGGGCAATATTCGTTGCACGCTCGATATCATTAGAGGCACCTGTTGATACTTTATCACTACCATAAATGACCTCTTCAGCAACACGACCACCAAACAGCGAAGAAATATTACTTTCTAAATGTTGTTTAGAATGGCTAAATCTGTCTTGTTCAGGCAAGTACATGGTCACACCTAGCGCACGACCACGCGGAATAATACTTACCTTATAAACGGGATCATGATCTGGCACTAAACGTCCGATTATAGCGTGCCCTGCTTCATGGTAAGCGGTCATTTCTTTTTCAGATTCGCTCATCACCATAGACTTACGCTCTGAGCCCATCATGATTTTATCTTTAGCTTTGTCAAACTCATGCATACATACAGTACGACGTGAAGTACGAGCAGCCCATAAAGCCGCTTCGTTTACCAAGTTGGCTAAATCCGCCCCTGAAAAACCAGGTGTACCTCGGGCAATAACAGAGGCTTTCACATCATCACCTAAAGGCACTTTACGCATATGCACTTTTAAAATTTGCTCACGACCACGAACATCCGGTAAACCTACCGTTACTTGACGGTCAAAACGACCGGGGCGCAATAACGCTGGATCTAATACGTCAGGGCGGTTAGTTGCTGCAATAACAATAACGCCTTCATTGCCTTCAAAGCCATCCATTTCTACTAACATTTGGTTTAAGGTTTGCTCACGCTCATCATGACCACCACCAAGACCTGCACCACGTTGACGACCTACTGCATCAATTTCATCAATAAAAATGATACAAGGGGCTGATTTTTTTGCTTGTTCAAACATATCACGAACACGCGACGCACCGACACCAACAAACATTTCAACAAAATCTGAACCTGATATAGTGAAAAACGGTACCTTGGCTTCACCAGCAATAGCTTTTGCTAGTAATGTTTTACCCGTACCCGGTTGACCTACTAATAAAATACCTGATGGAATACGCCCACCTAACTTTTGGAACTTACTTGGCTCTTTTAGATATTCAACTAATTCAGCAACATCTTCTTTTGCTTCGTCACAACCTGCAACATCAGCAAACGTTGTTTTTATTTGTTCTTCACCCAATTGACGTGCTTTAGATTTACCAAATGACATGGCACCTTTACCGCCCCCACCTTGCATTTGACGCATGAAGAAAATCCATACCCCTATAAGCAAGATCATCGGGAACCATGACACAAAAATGGTCGTTAAAAAGCTGGTTTCTTCTGGTAATTTACCTTTTGCACGAACGCCCTGCTTGACGAGATCATTAATTAAATCACGGTCATAACCACCGGGTATTGTTGTAGTATATGCTTCACCACTACGTTTTTCCCCAGTAATAACGCCATTTCTGTCGACGTTAGCATCACGAATTTGTCCTTGACGAACATCAGTGATAAAACGGGTGTAGTCCATTTGCTCTTCATTGGCTGTATTAGGAGAAAAACTCTGAAAAACAGACATTAAAACAACGGCTATTACTAACCATAAAATAAGATTTTTTGCCATATCGCTCAACTTAATGACCTCTTTGGGTTTGATGAATTTGTACAAACATAACTGTTATACGTTATTGTGCCTAATTTACTACAATTCAAGCCTTGTCGCTAATTTACTTTAGTCTGTATTTACAACTAGTAACAACTTAATTACTCTACACTTGATAAATAATTGCGTCAAAACAAGTGCTCTGGTTATAAACATTAACCTTTATAACCGGTGGCAACAAGGTATACCTCACGCGAACGGGCACGTGAAGATTCAGGTTTTCGTGTTTTAACTGAAGTGAATACCGCTCTAACCTCTTTCATAAACTCTTCAAAACCGGCTCCTTGAAAAACTTTTACGACAAAAGCACCTTGTGGTTTCAATACTTGATGACACATATCTAACGCCAGTTCAACTAAGTACATGCTGCGAGCAGAGTCAGCACTTTCATTGCCGGTCATATTTGCTGCCATATCCGACATTACTACATCAATATTCTTGCCGTTAATGCGCGTTAACAAGGCATTAAGCACTGCTTCTTCGCGAAAATCACCTTCTAAAAAGTCAACGCCGGCGATAGCGTCCATAGGCAAAATGTCACAAGCAATGACTTGTCCATTATCACCAACCGCTTTAACCGCATATTCAGACCAACCTCCTGGAGCTGCGCCTAAATCAACCACCTTCATTCCGGCTTTAATTAATTTATCTTTGTTATTAATTTCTTCAATTTTAAAAACAGCACGTGATCGTAACCCTAATTTTTGAGCTTTTTTCACGTATTCATCTTCAAAATGCTCGTCTAGCCAACGCTGAGAGCTTGCTGTATGTTTTTTCTTTGCCATAATTTCGACTATTTATAGATATTAGTAGTTAGATAAGGGTAAAATAGCGTTAATTCAAGTTAACGACTATCGAAAAATCTTAATGAACCTAAATAAAAAGCAAATTCAATATTTAAAAGGGGTTGCTCACCCACTAAAACCGGTTGTTTTACTCGGAAATAACGGCTTAACAGAGGCCGTTGTTGCTGAAATAGATTATGCCCTTAATCATCACGAATTAATTAAAGTGAAAATCCCAACCGATGACAGAGACACAAAAGCTTTAATTGTTGAAGCTATTTGTCGCGAAACTAATTCAACTAAAATCCAAGTAATTGGTAAAACGTTAATTATTTATCGACAAAGTGAAGAGAAGAAGATTCGCATTCCTAAAATTTAGCAAGGCGTTAACTTTTCATTTAAATAAATAATAACCAAAAGGCAGATGTATTAGCATCTGCCTTTTTTATTGGTTCAAACCAACTTAACCTTTACCCGGCTATTTTTGCCCAAGTATCACGTAACCCAACGGTACGGTTAAACACTAAAGCACGTGCACTCTTTTCATCATTGTCTAAACAAAAGTAACCTTGTCGTTCAAACTGAAATGCTTGTTCAGGTTTTGCATCAATTAACGATGGCTCTACCTTGGCTTGCTCAATAGTTACTAATGATTCAGGGTTCATAACTTGATGAAAATCATTTTCAGCGGCAGGATTAGGAACAGTAAATAATCTATCATATAAACGCACTGTCGCATCAAGCGCTTTATCAGCATCAACCCAATGTATTACCCCTTTAGGTTTAGTGCCATCCGTTGGATTTTTACCTAAAGTATCGTCAAGATAATTACAATACACTGTAGTCACATTGCCCTGTTCGTCTTTATCACATCGAGTAGCTGTAACGACATAAGCACCACGAAGACGCACTGCTTTATCAAGTACCAAGCGTTTATATTTTTTATTTGCTTCTTCTCTAAAGTCTTCCGCTTCAATATATAATTCGCCGCTAAACGGGACAACTCGTGTACCTTGACTTTCATCACTTGGATGATTTTTAACAATTAAGTCTTCAGTTTTACCGGCTGGGTAATTCTCAATAACCAATTTAATCGGATCAAGCACGGCCATTGCTCGTGGCGCATTATCATTTAAATCTTCGCGGATGCAAGCTTCTAGCACGCTCATTTCAACGGTATTTTCCATCTTAGTCACGCCGATGCGTTTTGCAAATTCACGTAATGATGCGGGAGTGTAGCCACGACGTCTAAAACCTGCAATCGTAGGCATACGCGGATCATCCCAGCCATCAACTAGCTTTTCTTCCACTAAGGTATTTAATTTGCGCTTACTCATTAATGTATATTCAAGGTTTAAGCGTGAAAATTCATACTGATGGGGCTTAACCGGTACAGAAGCGTTATCAATAACCCAATCATACAAACGACGGTTATCTTGAAACTCCAAAGTACAAATAGAGTGTGTAATACCTTCAATCGCATCAGATAAACAATGGGTAAAATCATACATTGGGTAAATGCACCATTTATCGCCTGTTTGATGATGATGAGCAAAACGTACACGATAAATAATAGGATCACGCATGCACATAAAGCTTGAGCTCATATCTATTTTGGCGCGCAAAGAGCATTCACCTTCTTTAAATTCACCTTTACGCATTTTTTCAAATAACGCTAAGTTTTCTTCAACTGAGGTGTCTCTATAGGGACTATTTTTTCCCGGCTTATTCAAGGTACCGCGGTACTCACGCATTTCGTCGCCCGTTAAAAAACAGACAAATGCCAACCCTTTCTCTATTAGTTCTACCGCAAATCCATGTAATTGTTCAAAGTAATCAGAAGAGTAATGAACGTCACCTGCCCATTCAAATCCTAACCACTGAACATCCTTTTTAATGGCATTAACGTAGTCAATATCTTCTTTTTCAGGGTTAGTGTCATCAAAGCGTAAATTACATAAGCCATTATAATCGTTAGCAATACCAAAATTTAAACAAATAGATTTTGCATGACCTATATGCAAAAAACCATTTGGCTCTGGCGGAAAGCGTGTTTGCACTGAATTGTGCTTACCACTGGCAAGATCAGCATCAATAATTTGACGAATAAAGTTTGATGGGCGTTTTTCAACTTCCGACATTCACAAAACCTCTAAAAAAAATACGAAAAATATAATTGAACGGAGTATATCAAGAGTTCTAGGCAGCGAATAGCAAAAAGGCTCAACCGAGCCTTTTAATTATGAGATAAAATAACAAGGGAGTTTGAGACTATTTTTTTAAAATACCATCAATAGTGCCTTGGGCAAGACCATGATATCCCGGTCGAGCTTGTTGATAGACTTTTAATGCCCATGCTTTGCCTTGCTCGGTTTGTGCCAATTCTTTATACAAAGGTACAATTAACTTACGGCGGCCAATGGCTATTAAATACTTAGACATTGCAGGATAGACAACATCGTAACCCGCACGTACTGCTAATAAATACCACGCGTGAGCTATCTCTGCATTGTTACTATTGGTTAGATTGAATTGTTTATCAAGTGCTGTCATACGCTCAACCTTGATATCTAAAGGTAAGTTATTTATAAAATGCAACCATTCATGCAAGGTCCATTTCGCCGAAGGTAATTGAACTAACGTGATGTCGTCTGCTAACCATTGAGATATTTGTTTATCAACGATACTAAATGCGCTCGATGTAGGTTTAGGTACAAACGCCGGTAAACCTTGTTGATAAATCCATTCGTTTACTTCGTTATCACTGACGATATTCGGATATTTGTGTGTGAGGTTAGCTTTAAGGTATTTAACAAAATTAGCAGTGCCTAAACTTTCAAAGGCATGACTATCAAAGTAGTCCAATACAAAAGCATCGAAGCGTTCACGACCAAATTTTTTCTCTAAATAGATAAGGAATAATTGACCTTTAGTATAAGGTACGCTTGAAAAAGCATCATCTGGATCACGACCTTTTAAATCAATATAAAGCTGTGTGTCTCCAGGCGCTAGTTCGGCGATTTCATGGTTTAGCCCTTGTGCATCAAGAGCTTGCTCCATAATTGCTCTGTTTTTACCAAATACTGCTTCCATAATACGGTTTTCAACATAACTGGTAAAACCTTCATTTAACCAGAGATCTCGCCAGCTTTCATTAGTCACCAAATTACCAGACCAAGAATGTGCTAGCTCATGGGCTATTAAATTAACTAAACTTTTATCTCCTGCAATTACGGTAGGAGTAATAAATGATAAGCGCGGATTTTCCATGCCACCAAAAGGAAAGCTTGGTGGTAAAATTAGTAGATCATAACGACCCCAACGGTATTTACCATACATCTGTTCGGCTTTATCTATCATGGCTTGAGTATCATCAAACTCAGCAACCGCTGCATCTAATATGTTTGCTTCAGCATAAATTCCTGTTTGATGACTCATTGCTTTAAAGTGAAGATCACCCACGCCAATCGCAATTAAATAAGCCGGGATAGCTTGTGGCATTGAGAAAGAATAATCACCATCGCGTGTTGTGTCTGGTTCGTTATTTGCGCTCATTACTGCAAGTAAATCTTTGTCTGTGCGGATGCGTGCGGTGTAGGTTACGCGAACACTCGGGGTATCTTGAATAGGAATCCATGAACGCGCATGAATCGCTTGGTTTTGACTAAATAAAAACGGCTTTTCTTTACCAGCAGTTTGCTCGGGTGATAACCACTGTAACCCTGAGGCTTTTTCAGTAGAATTATAATAGATACGTAGTTTCTTTGTTTGATTGACAGCGTTAATGGTCAATTTAGCGCCTAGTACATCATCACGCTTGGCTAAATCAAAGCTCACTTTTTGCCATTGACCTTGCTCATTTTGCGCCAGTACTTTATCAATAACTAAATCACGAGTATCTAGGATAACTTGTTGACTGTCATCGCTAAGCCATTTTAATGACAACTCGGCAAAACCTAATAGTGATTTTTGCTCAAAATCTACCGCCAGATCCAAGTATAGATGTGTGGTGATCACTTGATCATAGTTTGCATAGGTATAAGCATCATTTCGTACCTGATGAGTGACCGAGGTATTAGCTAAAGCCCACTGCGACAAGGTTAAAGTAAATAACACTATTAACCGATTAAAATTTTTCATTTAGAGAATCCTAAAATATAGACAAAAAAACAGGCTAGTAGATTACTTCGAATCTACTAGCCTGTTCAACTTTTTATCAAACTCACTAGGCGGTTATTTTTATAGAATAACAACCAAATGTAATGCTTTAGCTACAATTTTTGCATTTGAATAACAACACGTCGGTTTTTGCCACGACCTAATGTAGTTTCATTAGAGGCTATATGGCGTTTTTCACCATAACCTGTCGCTTCGATACGGCTGGCATCAATACCATTTTTGACAAAGTAATCACGAATTTTCATCGCTCTTTTTTCTGACAACTTCAAATTTGACCATCGGCCACCATAACTATCTGAGTAGGCATCAACCAAAACGAGTTCAAGATCAGGGTCCAAACTTAAATATTCTCGGATCATATCAATGCGTCTTTGTGATGCTTTAGTAAACTTATCACTATTAGACTGATAATTTAATACCGTGTAAGCAATGTCCTCGAAACTATAATTCAGTAAATTACTCACGCAGGTAACAAAATTTCGGTAAGCACCTTTAAAGCGAGCTGTAGATAAACCAACCGATATTTTATCTTGCTCACTATGCCAATCATTATAATAAAAAGTTGGGCTCATCCCTTGCTCAAGCTCACTTAACATGGTCCAAGCGACTTTTTTAGGTAAACTAGGGGTAAACTGCTTATGGAGTTTCATGTTAGCTAAAACTTTGCCACCGTATCCGGGCCGCCATTTAGGAGATTCGCTGCGAACCTGTGCTAGAGAGTAGCTATCAGGTAGTAGCATCATATCTAATTCAAATTCCATATTAAGCTGACGACTTGCTTTTGCGGAAAATCGAGCTTGCCCATAATGAGGAATTTGGTGAGCTAACGTGCATTGTAGCCTTGAATCGTTAGCAAGTTGCCATTTAGAGCTGTTGAGATCAGCGCTATATTGACGAATACCGGCTAGGGCATTATTGGGAAGTAAACTAACAAAAAATGCCATAATGAAAAACACCTTAGCTAGGAAAAGGTAGCTAGGTAAATAAACGATAATTGGATTACCGATTGCACAAGAGTGTCTTTTCATAATAGTTACACGAAGTTTATAATTGGCTTAATTCTGTATCGACCCTTTCAATAGTAACTTTAGCATTTAATTATTGAATTTGCGTTAACAAATTAAATTATCTTACTTTGGCTTTTTCTGAGATAATCACGGTAAATTTTCTTCAATGATCTTATCCCTAAAAAATATGTCATCAAGCTTAGAGACCTTAAATCAAAAAAATACCGATATCATCACTCAAGCCAGCACGGCAAAGCCGCTTTTTGCTGAACGTTTTCGTGGTTACTTTCCTGTGGTCATTGATGTTGAAACAGGTGGTTTTAATGCCCAAACAGATGCGCTATTAGAGATTGCCGCCTCTGTTTTAGCTCTAGATGAAACCACTGGAAAGTTTTACTTAGATGAAACGATACAATTTAATGTAAACCCATTTGAAGGCGCAAATTTAGAGCCTAAAGCATTAGAGTTTACTGGTATTGATCCGAGTAACCCTCTACGTGGGGCTGTTGATGAAGACGTTGCTTTAAAAGCAATATTTAAATTGGTCAGAAAAAAAATGAAGTTAGCCGGTTGTCAACGCGCCATTATTGTAGCCCACAATGCCGCATTTGATTTAGGTTTTTTAAATGCTGCAACCACCCGCAGCAAAATAAAGCGTAGTCCATTTCATGGCTTTGTGAGTTTTGACACCACCACCTTGGCCGGACTTGCTCTAGGACAAACCGTGTTGGCCAAAGCCTGCGAGGCCGCCAATATAGATTTTAGCAATAGTGAAGCTCACTCAGCATTGTATGATACTGAAAAAACAGCAGAATTGTTCTGCTATATTGTCAATAAATGGCATGATTTAGGCGGGTGGCCACTAGTGAATAGCGATAATTAATACAAAAAAAAGGTTAGTGTCAAAAACACTAACCTTTATATCAATTGAATAACAAGCATTGAATTTAGCTTGCCATTAATAACCCGTCACTATTAAAGTTGGTCGGCATTATCTGTAAGGTAAGCTGCAACACCGTCTGGTGACGCTGTCATGCCTTTATCGCCTTTATTCCAACCTGCTGGACAAACTTCGCCGTGGTCTTGGTGAAATTGTAGTGCATCAACCATACGAATCATTTCATCTACGTTGCGGCCTAATGGTAAATCATTCACAACTTGGTGACGAACATTACCTTCTTCATCAATTAAGAAAGAACCACGAAATGCAACGCCAGCTTCTGGATGTTCAACATCATAAGCTTGACAAATTTCATGTTTAACATCAGCAACTAAAGTGTACTGAACTGGGCCAATACCACCATCATTTACTGGGGTATTACGCCAAGCGTTATGTGAAAACTGTGAATCAATAGAAACACCAATAACTTCTACACCACGACTCTTGAATTCTTCCATACGGTGATCAAAAGCTAAAAGCTCAGACGGACATACAAAAGTAAAGTCTAACGGGTAGAAAAAAACTACCGCTTTTTTACCCTTAATTGCTTCACTTAATGTAAAACCATCAACAATTTCGCCACTACCTAATACTGCAGCAGCTGTAAAATCTGGTGCGGGACGACCAACTAATACGCTCATTTTACTCTCCATTTATTTTATTAATTTCTCGATATGAGAATGATAAACTATCACTAGTATTGTGACAAATATCAATTTTTCAAGAAAAACAATAGAATTACTTAAGATTCTATTCCGAAACGTTTTTAGCCGCTGCTTCTTTAACTAACGTTTGTAGCTCGCCTTGTTGAAACATTTCTAAAATAATATCACAACCGCCAACTAACTCACCATTAACCCAAAGCTGAGGGAAGGTAGGCCAGTCTGCATACTTTGGTAATTCCGCTCTAATATCAGGGTTTTGCAAAATATCAACATAGGCAAATTGCTCATCACAAGAAATCAATGCTTGAGATGCTTGAGAAGAAAAGCCGCAACTTGGTAACTTAGGTGAGCCTTTCATATATAATAAAACGGCATTTTCACTAATTTGTTCTTTAATACGTTCAATCGTATCCATATTAACCTCTAATAAATTATTTCTGTTGATGTTTCAATGTAAACATATGGTGATAAAACTCAATTTTTCAATTCAAGATAATAAATACCTAAAATAAAATTTTTAATGCTTGAAAATAGCTGAAGAAAACCTATATCGTAATAAGACAATATAGTATAAACTTAATACTTGAGTATTTTACTCAAGTTTTAGTAAAAAAGACACCCTTTCTTCTTAAATACCTTATAACTTTTAAGATAAAAAAATTGGAGAGCAAAATGGCTATTGAATTACCTGCATTACCTTATGAACAAGATGCTTTAGAACCGCACATTTCTGCAGAAACTTTATCGTTTCACTATGGAAAGCACCATAACACCTACGTAGTAAAGTTAAACGGTTTAATTGAAAACACTGACTTTGCAACCAAGTCATTAGAAGAAATTGTAAAATCATCTACTGGTGGTGTATTTAACAATGCAGCACAAATTTGGAATCATACCTTCTACTGGAATAGTTTAAGTCCTAATGGCGGTGGTGAACCTTCTGGCGCATTAGCTGAAGCAATCAATGCTAGCTTTGGTTCTTTTGCTGATTTTAAAGCAAAATTTACCGAAAGCGCAATTAATAACTTTGGTTCGAGCTGGACATGGTTAGTGAAAAATTCTGATGGTAGCTTAGCGATTGTTAATACTTCGAATGCGGCTACACCATTAACTGACGATAACGTTACCCCACTAATTACGGTTGATTTATGGGAGCACGCTTATTATATTGACTACCGTAATCTTCGTCCTAGCTATATGGAAGCTTTTTGGGCATTAGCCAATTGGGAGTTTGCACAAGCAAACTTTGCATAAGTTTCAATTGCTTTAATTAACCTTAAACAGGTTGATAATCAAACAAAAAACGAGCCAAATGGCTCGTTTTTTTCTATTCATTGGTCCAACACTTTACCACGTTATATACTTAGGATGGCTCAATTAAAATGTTTTAACTACTTTCACAGAACCATCAACACTCGCTTTAGCCACATAACCAATGGCGCCAGGATTTGCAGCAACAAAGGCTAAAATCGCTTTATCGTTTGCAAGTTCTTTTGGGGGCTTACCTTTCCCTGAAAACATGAGTTTTGACCAATAAGCTTTCACTTGGCTCGCTTTTTTATTTAATACTTTTTCTTCAAATTCATTTCTGGTTGCATTGTTATATTTTAAATTGACAATGGTAATAGTATCACCCGTTGAAAATGCTTTTATTTTACCCAAAAAAATCCGTGAAACATCATCATCTGAGATAGTTGCACCATTTCCTGAATTTACTATCACAGACACTTCGGCGAGCGTGTATGAACTAAACAACATGATTGAAATGCAAAGTAAAAGCTTACCCTTAATATTTTTTATAATAGACATTGTATTTAACTCCAAATATGCAGTAACTAAGATAATCCTATTGAATACTCAGAATTAAATTAATTACTTATATTTTATAAAAATTAACTAAAAAACTTTAACCACTTTAACCGAGTCATCAACGCTTGCTGCATCGACATAAGCAATCATATTATTATCTGACGCCACCATCGATAAAACATCCTTATCAGAAACAAGCTCTGGTGGTGGTTTACCTTTACCTGAAAAAACTCTTTTTGACCAGTAAGCTTTTATTTGACTCGCGCTTTTACCCAAGACTTTAGTTTCAAATTCATTTCGTGTATCGCTGCCTAGTTTCAAATTGATAGCAACCGCTTTACCACCAGAAGTAAATTTTTTCAATTTACCTAAAAATAACCGTGATATATCACTGTCTGAAAGTACCGAGTTATTTTCATGATTAACCACCACGGCAATATCAGCATAGCAAAACGAACTAATCAATAGAGTACTACAGATACTTGTTTTAAAGAATTTATTCATAATTGACTCCGTTAATAAGTAATAAGATGTATCGTTTTAAAAAACCGCTACTAATGCGGTACGGAACAAGCCTGCATCATTATTACTATTAAGATCATCACTGTAGGACATATACTCAAATTTTAGTGCTGCTGAGTCATGAAAATCCCAACGCAAACCAAGGTTTATATAGCTTGCTTGATTTTTTTGAGAATCAGACAGTCCATTAGTTGGTACCAGTAATGGTAATAACTGATCGACAACTGGCACATTCTCGGTGACTCTATCCCTTGCATCATCATCTTCACCATAGGTAACGTGTACTAGCATATTATCAAAACGGTAGCCTGCTAACACATAAAATGAATCTTGATTCGGAAGGATTGTACCATCTAGGTTCAGTTCGGTATATTCACCAATCACGAGCCAATTGTTATAGTCAATTTGAAAACCAAACTCTAGAAACGACCCGGTATCTTTCATCACATTAATATCATTTGCGACACTATCAAACCCAGCAGCTTGCCAACCTTGAATAAGGGGTTGAGTGCCTTGCAATGGAATATTCATCTCGGTTTGTAAATACCCTGTTCGAAGCGTTAGCCAATCTCTAGTTATGGTGGCTACAAGCCCCATTGAGTCAATAAAATCAGGTTTGACGGTTTCACCTGCCACAGTAATTTCAGAATTATTGCCACCATAAATCATATGAAAATTAGCATCAAAACTACCCATACTCGTTGAGTATATCGCCCCTAAACCATCGAAGGTATCAAACGCAACACTATAAACACCTTCTGGAGGTGTGATCCAAGGGTATGCGTAAGAGACATCAAGAAAGTCCGAATACATATAAAAAGGGACGCGTTGTCGCCCGGCTAAAACACGCAAGTTATCGCTGGCATCATACGCGATATAAGCCCATTCAAAATCAGGATCCCAATCATTTTCTCCTCTCGCTAACAATTGTACTGTAGCGGTTAAACTATCCCCAAGATCTGCTGATGCTTGAATGGCAAATAATGAACCTTGGCTAAAGTCAATATCTTGATCATAACCATATAGAGTATCGTCACTTGATGTTGTGACTCCACCAACAATTGATGCAAAACCGTTGAGTGTGATTTCCGCTTGGCTATTTGCTGCAAAAAT
Source organism: Colwellia sp. KU-HH00111 (assembly GCF_040362745.1). Classification (NCBI taxonomy): domain Bacteria; kingdom Pseudomonadati; phylum Pseudomonadota; class Gammaproteobacteria; order Alteromonadales; family Colwelliaceae; genus Colwellia; species Colwellia sp. KU-HH00111. The sequence goes on from NZ_BAABWO010000006.1 coordinate 152,669, forward strand.
CGCACTAGATAGAATTAAAGCTTTGTGTAAGTTTTTCATATTTACTCCCAGTGTTTACTCTTATTATTTAATCAATTGAATAATGAAAAAGTGTATTTTCATCAATACCTATACCTTAAACTGTCTAGCAACTGATTCTAATTCCGATGCTAGGCTAGTTAAATGTTCACTAACAGAGGCGACTTCATCAGACGCTTTAGAAGCTTCATCCGCACAAGATTGTATGTCTTCAACATGACCTACCATAACCCCTGAAACTTGGTGTTGTTGCTCTGTTGCAACCGCTATAGCACCATTCATTTCTGCAATTGTATTTACCGTGTCAGTGATCACAACTAAGCTATCCCCAGCTTCGTTTGCTGTTTTAACACTATCTTCAACGCTCGAACGCGAACTCTCCATCATGGTTACAGCTTTTTTGGCCGCTCCTTGCAATTGACCTAACATTTGATTTATTTCTTCTGTTGACTCTTGGGTTCTCGATGCAAGGTTTCTCACTTCATCAGCAACAACCGCAAAACCACGACCTTGCTCACCAGCTCTTGCTGCCTCAATTGCAGCATTTAGGGCTAATAAATTGGTTTGCTCTGCAATACCTCGAATAACCTCGAGAACGACATTGACTCTATCGGTGTCTTCTTGCAGTAGGTTTATTGTTTCAGCTGCCTCTGTAACATTTTTAGCTAAATGCTGAATCCCTGATACGGTTAGCTCAACAACTTGTTTTCCTTTTTCAGCTTCGGTATTAGCATTTTTAGCCGCATTAGCTGCATCAGCCGCATTAGTTGTAATTTCAGCAACACTATTACTCATTTCTTCTACCGACTGTCTCGATTGAATAACACTTTCAGATTGGCGGTTAAATGACTCAATGGTACTGTTAGAGAGTGTTGAAATAGTACTGGCTGTTTCAGCAAGAGGTAATGCAGTGTCTACAACATTTTTAATTACCCCTTGTAATTTTTCAATAAAGCTATTAAACCAGAAAACCAAATCGCCCATTTCATCTTTGCTGGTAGTGGTTAACCGCACCGTTAAATCACCATTTTCTTGGGCAATATTTTTCATGGAATAGATAATATCTCGTAAATTAGAGCTAATGGTTTTAGCCACAGGAATAGCCACTGCAAATAAAACAATGATGGTAACAACCCCGACAATAACCCCTGTGGTTGAGGTCGATTCTGCCTCCTCATTAACTGATTCAAAGGCATTTTTAAAAGACTCATAGCGCTCGGCTCTAAAGGTGTTTAACTTACTTTGCAATGCAGTTAATTTGCCTAGCATCTCTTGACTTCGCTGTCCTAAGGTTGCAAAGTCTGCAGTGCCATCAACCATCTCTTTTGATAGCGCATAAGCTAATTTATAATATTCATTAAAATCAACCAGTAATGACCGTAAAAAACTCGCATTATCTTGGTCTGCTTGAATGTTTCTTTCGAGTTTGTCTCGAGTTTCCTGAGCGTAAACATTAGCTGTTTCCAGTAAATCAGCCTCCCCCATAGTCGCCGCATTCCCCAGGGTTTCTTTAAGCTTGTCAAGGCGAACCAAACTGTACTCTGAGGTTTGTAGTAATTGGTATTCAACTCGATAAGCGCCATCAAGCTGAGTAACTATGTTCGACATCGCTATTAACGTAATTGCGAGGTAACTGCAAAAACCTAACGCTCCAACCATTGGAATTAAAAGTATTTTGTAACGCACCGATAATGTTTTAAAAAAATTCATAGAGACCTACTAGTTACTGTTACACAAGGTTATTGTTATTTTGAACCACTAACTAAAATGAGTGTAGACAAGGAAATTTGATTCAACAACTTTTATAAAAAATTAAAAAAGCAATTAATTGATCTGACAAACTTTTTATCTGGGAACAATGCAATTAAATAACATTTATATTAGCAATATCAGCCAAAGCAACTAATCTTAATTTAAGGCTCTAGTAAATTTACTGTTAGCAATTATTACACCCAAGCTTATGGAGATTGTTATGACTATTTTTCAACATTATCAAGCTCGTTATGAACAGGCTCAGCAAGAAGAATTCAACTTACAAGAGTTTTTGACCTTATGTAAAGACAATAAGCTTGCCTATGCTAGTGCCTCTGAAAGGCTATTAAGCGCAATCGGAACACCTGAAACGATTGATACCGCCACCGACCCAAGGCTAAGTCGAATTTTTTCGAATAGAGTTATCAACCGATATCCTGCGTTTAAAGATTTTTATGGCATGGAAGATGCCATAGAACAAATTGTTTCTTATCTAAAGCACTCATCTCAAGGGTTAGAAGAGCAAAAGCAAATATTATATTTACTCGGCCCTGTTGGTGGTGGTAAATCTTCTTTAGCTGAAAAGCTAAAAGCGTTAATGCAGCAAGAGCCGATTTATGTATTAAGTGCTAATGGTGAGCGCAGCCCTGTTAATGATCACCCTTTTTGTTTATTTGACGTTCACTCTGATGGCAAAATCCTACAAGAAGAATACAATATTCCATCACGCTACCTAAACAACATAATTTCACCTTGGGCGGCAAAACGTTTACATGAATTTAAAGGTGACATTGCTCAATTTAAAGTCGTTAAGGTCTACCCTTCAATTTTAGACCAAATTGCCATAGCTAAAACAGAGCCAGGCGATGATAACAATCAAGATATTTCAGCACTAGTTGGGAAAGTTGATATTAGGCAACTTGAACATTATGCCCAAAATGATGCAGATGCCTATAGTTACTCGGGTGCATTGTGTAGGGCTAACCAAGGGGTTATGGAATTTGTAGAGATGTTTAAAGCGCCAATTAAAGTGTTACACCCCTTACTCACTGCAACCCAAGAAGGCAACTACAATCCCACTGAAGGCTTATCGGCATTACCCTTTAATGGTATTTTATTGGCTCATTCTAATGAATCTGAATGGCAAACGTTTAGAAACAACAAGAATAACGAAGCCTTTTTAGACCGGGTTTATATTGTTAAAGTACCCTATTGTATGCGGGTTTCTGAAGAAGTTAACATTTACAAAAAATTGCTGGAGCACAGCGAGTTAAAAACCGCGCAATGTGCGCCTGACACGCTAGAAATACTAGCGCAATTCTCAGTACTGTCTCGATTAAAAGACCCCGAAAATTCCAGCATCTACTCTAAAATGCGCGTTTATGATGGTGAAACGTTAAAAGACACTGATCCTAAGGCCAAGTCCTATCAAGAGTATAAAGATTATGCAGGTATTGACGAAGGAATGTCAGGCTTATCAACACGTTTCGCCTTTAAAATACTCTCACGTGTGTTTAATTTTGACAATGTTGAAGTAGCGGCTAACCCAGTACACTTGTTTTATGTACTTGAGCAACAAATAGAGCGTGAGCAGTTACCAAAGGAAACCACAGAGCGGTATTTTGAATTTATCAAAGGATATTTAACGCCTCAATACGTTGAATTTATAGGTAAAGAAATACAAACCGCCTATTTAGAGTCTTACTCTGAATATGGACAAAATATTTTTGATCGCTACGTTACTTATGCTGATTTTTGGATACAAGATCAAGAATACCGTGATGCTGAAACAGGACAACTATTTGATAGACAGTCGCTGAATGAAGAGCTGGAAAAAATAGAGAAACCCGCAGGAATCAGTAACCCTAAAGATTTTCGTAATGAAATTGTCAATTTTGTTTTGAGGGCAAAAGCCAGTAATAACGGTAAAAACCCATTATGGACTAGCTATGAAAAGTTACGTACCGTCATTGAGAAAAAAATGTTTTCTAATACCGAAGATTTACTGCCGGTTATTTCTTTCAACTCAAAAACATCTAAAGATGATCAACAAAAACATGATGATTTTGTTGAACGAATGATGAGTAAAGGCTACACCCAAAAACAAGTTAGATTATTATCTGAATGGTACTTGCGCGTAAGAAAGTCTTCTTAAATGTCTCATTAGGCTAACGTTATTGCTTATCAAACTAAAGGTAACGCATTGTAGTTAAGAGATAAGGAGCCAGAATGGCTAATTTTATTGATAGACGACTTAATAGTAAAAATAAAAGTACGGTTAATCGTCAGCGTTTTTTAAGGCGCTATAAAAACCAGATAAAAAAGTCGGTATCTGACGCGATTAACCAGCGTGGTGTCACTGATATACAATCTGGTGAAAATATTATCATCCCTAAAAAAGACCTTTCTGAGCCGGTATTCCATCAAGGAAGTGGAGGTGTTCGCGATAGAGTTCACCCAGGTAATGATCAATTTTCTACGGGTGATCGTATAAAAAAACCACCAGGACAACAAGGACAAGGTAGCGGAAAAGGCGATGCTAGTGACAGCGGTGAAGGTGAAGACGACTTTACTTTTTCTATATCCAAAGAGGAATATTTAAACCTACTGTTTGAAGATTTAGAACTCCCTAATTTAGAAAAAAATCAACTCGATAAATTAATTGAATACAAAACTGTTCGCTCTGGTTTTTGCGCAGAAGGTGTGCCGTCAAATATAGATATTGTCAAATCACTACAAGGCTCTATTGCTAGGCGTATAGCCATGACATCATCAAAAAGGCGACAGCTAAAAGAGCTAAAACAACAATTACAGTTGCTTAATCAAGATACCCATGATCATGTGAGCGAAATCCAAAAAATTAATGAAAAAATTACTGAGTTAGAGAATAAAATCGCCAAAGTGCCTTTTATTGATACCTTTGATTTGCGCTTTAGAAACTTTACTAAACAAGCCGTTCCCACATCAAAAGCGGTGATGTTTTGCCTAATGGATGTATCAGGTTCAATGGATCAGGCAACTAAGGATATAGCTAAACGTTTTTATATCTTACTGTACTTATTCTTGAGCCGAACTTATAAAAATATTGAGGTGGTTTATATTCGTCATCACACTCAAGCTAAAGAAGTGGATGAACAAGAATTCTTTTACTCGCAAGAAACCGGCGGCACCATAGCATCTAGTGCATTAGAGCTGATGAATAATATTATCAACGAGCGCTACAATGATAACCAATGGAATATTTATGGCGCACAAGCGTCAGATGGTGATAACTGGGCTGATGACTCTCCGCACTGTAAATCATTGCTCGAAAAACAGATTTTACCAAGAACTCGCTATTTCAGCTATATTGAAATAACGCAACGTGCTCACCAAACACTATGGCAGCAATATCAGCAACTTAAAGAATCACATACAAATTTTGCCACGGCTCATATCAAAGAAGTCTCAGATATATATCCGATATTTAGAGAGTTATTTAAGAAGAACACCACAAGTGCTGCCTAAAGAATCAATGTAAACAAAATAGGTGAAATTATGGTAACAACATCTAAAAAGAAATCAGCAAAAGTAACCCCATTAAATGACTGTCCTGATTGGACATTTGAATTACTTGAGCAATATCAAACCGAAATTGCCAGGGTTGCTGCCCACTACCAACTTGACACCTACGTCAATCAAATTGAGGTTATCACTGCAGAACAAATGATGGATGCTTATGCGGGTGTTGGCATGCCTATTGGCTATAACCATTGGACATTTGGTAAAAAATTTATACAAACCGAGCAAACTTATAAACGAGGACAAATGGGGTTAGCCTATGAAATAGTCATTAATTCTGACCCTTGTATTTCATACCTTATGGAAGAAAACACTATGCCAATGCAAGCCTTAGTTATGGCGCATGCTTGTTATGGTCACAACTCATTTTTTAAAGGCAATTATTTATTTACCTCATGGACCGATGCTAGCTCTATTATTGATTATTTATTATTCGCCAAAAACTATATCGCAAAATGCGAGCACCGCCATGGTATAGATGAGGTTGAAGCGACTTTAGACGCTTGCCATGCTTTGATGAATCATGGCGTAGATAGATATAAAAGGCCACAAAAAATATCATTAGAAGAAGAGTTAAAGCGTCAAACAAAACGAGAAAAATATTTGCAATCTCAAGTTAACAACTTGTGGCGAACTTTACCTGACCAAAAGAAAACCAAAGATAAACAACAAAGTAAATTTCCTTCTGAGCCACAGGAAAACATTTTATACTTCATCGAAAAAAATGCTCCGTTGTTAAAACCTTGGCAGCGCGAAATAGTCCGCATTGTCCGAAAAATATCTCAATATTTTTACCCGCAAAAGCAAACACAGGTTATGAATGAGGGATGGGCCTGCTTTTGGCACTACACCCTGTTAAATCACCTTTATGATGAGGGCTTAGTCACAGATAAGTTTATGTTAGAGTTTCTACACAGTCACACCAATGTGGTCGCCCAACCTGAATACAATAGTAAATACTACTCAGGCATTAACCCTTATGCGCTAGGTTTTAATATGTTCATTGACATTAGACGCATTTGTGAACACCCTACGGACGAAGATAGGGCATTCTTTCCGGATATTGCTGGCAGTAATTGGCTAGAGACAGTTCATTTCGCTATGAAAAACTTTAAAGATGAAAGTTTTATTAGTCAGTATTTGTCACCTAAATTAATTCGAGATTTTAAGCTATTCCATATACATGACGATGACCAAAATAACTACGTGGAAATAGGTGCAATACATAACGAGCAAGGCTATAAAAAAATCCGACAAAAGCTAGCTGAGCAATACAATTTGAGCAACATAGAGGTAAATATTCAAATAGTTGATGCTAATATTGAAGGGGATCGTTCATTAACACTGCGGTACACACCACACAATGATATTAAACTGGGGGATTCAAAAGATGAAGTGCTTAAGCATTTACACTATCTATGGCAATTTGATGTGCAGATTATACAAGAGAATAAAGACGGAAAAGATGAAGTTATCACTCAATGTCCTGCGCCAAAAGATAAAGAAGGTGAAGAATAAAGGTTAATTTAATGCCGCTAGGCTAGGCGTAGCTCAAATGTAGTTGCTCTGACCTAATTTGAACTACTGCACCGAGCTACAACCGAGGGTTTTCAAAATTAATTGCAAGCTTACTCCGTGTAACTCAAACCCTAAGACACACCTAATAAGAATAATAATTATCACAAAAATCTAATTCTCTTTTCTGCCGTTGTTGCTCTTTAAAGGCTTCAATTTCACGCCATTTGCGCTTATTTTGCTTTTTGCTTTTCTTTTTTTCACACACTTGAATATCTTCAAAATCACTAAAATCTAATTCTTGCCATTCGCTGTCTTTCATATTAAATACTCATATTGTTGATTTTCTTTAATATAATTAAGCTATATGACAGTTTATTTACTAAAAAATGAAGATAATATGAACTTATATGAAATTTCAGCGCTCTAGCCGATGAGATAGATCAAAAATTTGTCTGATATATTCTTATTTTAATCATACTGAATACAAAAAATTAAATCGATTGGTATAATTGAACTTGATTACGCCCTAAATATTTTGCTTGGTATAGCGCTTTATCAGCAGTGATTAATAACTCATCTTGGCTAGTCACATTATTCTCATTGTAACCACTGACACCAAAACTAGCCGTTAAGCTAAGCTCGACGTTAATTGAATTAGTATAGTTAAAGATACTTTTGTTAATTTTATCTTTCAACTGAAGTGCTAATTGAAATGCTTGAGTACTTGCCGTGTTAGGCAATAAGATAACAAACTCTTCTCCACCATAACGTGCAAGTACATCACCAGTTCTGACAACTTCTTCAGCTAGCAGACTCGCAATAAACTTTAAACACACATCACCAGCATCGTGCCCGTAGGTATCGTTGATTTTCTTGAAATTATCTAAATCCATCATAACCATTGATAAAGAACTACGATTACGACTCGCTCTTTTGTATTCAATGGTAAACTTTTCATCAAAATAACGTCGGTTTTTCAATCCCGTTAGAGGGTCTTGTTCATTTTGAAGAGCGAGTAATTGATTACTAGTCAATATCTCTTCTCTTTGTTGGCTAAGTTTATTTCTTAATTTCAAGCTGAAATTGGCAATAATACTTATCCAAATTGCAGATAAAGTAAATACAGCAAATTCGACAGCTTGATACTCTAAGCTAAATTCATTGGGGTATTGAAGGTAATAAGAAAAATCAGCGATAGCTAAACCTATGATTGATGTTATTGGTAATAAAAACAACGCCATTTTTGAGGTATGGTAGATGCTGTACAGTAAACAAATAAAGCTAAAAAATACCATAATACCTTTTATTTCAGGCATTAAGATCATAGCTGTGGTTATCCAAAATGTGGCATTTAACAGTTGAACTGTTGTTAAATTAGGATCACTAAATCGGAGATTTTTATCAGTCTTGAGTAAATAGAATAGTAACACTTGTGTTACTAGGCAAATTGCAACACCAATGAATACGTTTATAAGCTTAATATCGGAAATATCAAATACTGCACTTAAAATAACAACCAACCAACCAACAAAAAAAATACCAAAACCTATAATAGCTCGATATAAGCGTTTTTTTTGTAGTAGTGCCAACCTTTTTGGCTGGTGTTTTTTAGGATTAATTAACCGTTTGCTTGCAGTCATTATTATTACATCTTGTTTATTATCTGCACTATCAACTAATATACCATGTGATTGTGATCACTGTATAGCGTGATGAATATTATCAAAATGCAACAAGTCTGCATGGCGTCGCGGTGGTGACAGCATGAATAACAATTTTGAGTTTACAGTCAATGCCTGCGCTTATTCTATTATAAAGGTCGCCCATGAAAGCGGCAGCCTTGGCCATCAGGACAACATGCACCTGCATTGTCTAATAAGTTACAACCATGTAACGTCATGGCTTGGTTTGACTGACACTTTACATGTCTTCATCATGGTGGGTTATACTTAATTATTGCTTGGATTTTGATTCTCTGCTTGGCGTCGCGGTGGCGACAACACCCAAAGGGAGTCTGCCTCCGGCCTCCCCTTGGAACCCCACGGAGCTCCAACTCAGCAAAACATTCAATAACAAATGAGCGTAGCCCACGATACCTGCCGATTTATCATCCATGAACAACGGCAGTCCTCGACGTCCTGTCTCGGATCGAGGCCTACATCTGCTAGTTGGCCATTTCATTGCTGAGATGGTTATTTAAGCTCTTGGCAAAGTTCGCTAATCATTCAAAATAAGAGTTTTTTACTCTAACAAAACCTAATCTGTTCTTAAATTCCCTTCCCGATCAACAAACACCAAGTCTGCTTGAATCAAGTGCCTTGAATGGAGGATCACACTTGATTAGCAGCGCAGGGGGATTCCCTGCTCAGTAGAACATTCAATAACAAATGCTTGGAGTTTGATTCTCTGCTTGGCGTCGCGGTGGCGACAACACCCAAAGGGATACTGCCTCCGGCATCCCTCTGGACTCCCTCGGAGCCCCAACTCAGCAGTACATTCAATAACAAACGAACGTAGCCCACGATACCTGCCGATTTATCATCCATGTACAACGGCAGCCCTCGACGTTCTGTCTCGGGTCGAGGCCTACTCATGCTCGTTGGTCATTTCATTGCTGAGATGGGTATTTGGCTCTTGGCACGGTTAGAAAACCCAATGAACACCGTCTATTTGAAGCCACAAAAACTTTATTATAATCCCCCCTCCTATCAACAAGCGCCAAGTCTGCTTGAATCAAGTGCCGAAATGAAAGGCAATATTCACGTATTGCCATCATGGATGATGGCAAAGGCAAAGTAGCACATGGATGTGCGTTCTTTGCCGTTACGTCGAAGATATTGCCTTGAATGTAGGTTCACACTTGATTAGCAGCGCCGGGAGAGTCCAGAGGGGGCTCGGCGTTTAGCCCCCTTTGGGTGTCGTCGCCACCGCGACAATGTATTAATAGATAAAATGCATAAACTGTATATAATTTAATAGGTTATTGAAATACCACCTAAAAACATAAGGAAAGCAGCAGAAGAAAAGATGCTAAAGATAAGTAACTATAAAAACAAAAAACCCGCTAGATAGCGGGTTTTTATTAAAGATTACAAGCTGTAAGCTACTAGCCTACCAACCTGTTTTCTCTTTAAGTGCAGAGCCAATTTCCGCTAAAGAACGAACTGTTTTAACACCAGCCGCTTCTAATGCTGCAAATTTCTCATCAGCTGTACCTTTACCACCAGCGATAATCGCGCCAGCGTGACCCATACGCTTACCAGCAGGTGCGGTAACACCAGCAATGTAAGAAACAACAGGCTTAGTAACGTTAGCTTTTATGTACTCAGCAGCTTCTTCTTCTGCAGTACCACCAATTTCACCAATCATTACGATTGCTTCAGTTTGGTCATCAGCTTGGAACATTTCTAATACGTCAATGAAGTTAGTACCTGGAATTGGGTCACCACCAATACCTACACAAGTAGATTGGCCAAAACCTGCATCAGTAGTTTGCTTAACTGCTTCGTACGTTAAAGTACCAGAGCGTGAAACAATACCAACTTTACCTGGCTTGTGAATGTGACCTGGCATGATACCAATTTTAGTTTCGCCTGGTGTGATAACACCTGGGCAGTTTGGACCAATCATGCGAACGCCAGACTCTTCAAGTTTAACTTTTACGTCAACCATGTCTAACGTTGGGATACCTTCAGTGATAGTAACGATAATCTCGATACCAGCATCGATAGCTTCTAAAATAGCATCTTTACAGAAAGGAGCAGGAACGTAGATAACTGTTGCTGTTGCGCCAGTTGCTTCTACTGCATCACGTACTGTGTTAAATACTGGAAGGCCTAAATGCGTTTGACCGCCTTTACCTGGGCTTACGCCACCTACCATTTGTGTACCGTAATCAATTGCTTGTTCTGAATGGAAAGTACCTTGACCACCAGTAAAACCTTGACAGATAACTTTAGTATCTTTGTTAATTAATACAGACATTACTTGCCCTCCGCAGCTGCAACAACTTTAGTCGCTGCATCGGTTAATGACTCAGCTGCAATGATAGCAACATCAGAGTTCTTAAGAACTTCGCGACCTAATTCAGCGTTTGTACCTTCTAAACGTACAACAACTGGCACTTGAACACCAACTTCTTTAACTGCGCCAATAATACCTTCAGCAATCATGTCACAACGCACGATACCACCAAAGATGTTAACTAAAACAGCTTTAACGTTGTCGTCAGAAAGAATGATTTTGAATGCTTCAGCAACACGTTCTTTGGTAGCACCGCCACCAACATCAAGGAAGTTAGCAGGTTTGCCGCCGTGTAAGTTAACGATATCCATTGTACCCATTGCAAGGCCAGCACCGTTAACCATACAACCAACGTTACCGTCTAATGCTACATAGTTAAGTTCCCACTGAGCAGCATGCGCTTCACGCTCATCTTCTTGTGATGGATCGTGCATTTCACGGATTTTAGGTTGACGATATAACGCATTGCCGTCAATACCAATTTTTCCGTCTAAACAGTGAAGATTACCTTCATCAGTGATAACTAACGGATTAATTTCTAATAAGGCAAAATCAAAGTCGTTAAACATGTTAGCAAGACCCATAAAGATCTTAACAAATTGCTTCATTTGCGTTGGGTTTAAACCCAATTTAAAACCTAATTCACGTGCTTGATATGCTTGAGGGCCTACAAGAGGATCAATTTCAGCTTTATGAATCAATTCAGGTGTTTCTTCCGCAACGGTTTCAATCTCAACACCACCTTCGGTAGAGGCCATGAAAACAACTTTTTGAGAAGCACGATCAACAACAGCACCAAGATATAATTCGTTAGCGATATCAGTACAGCTTTCAACTAAAATTTTAGATACTGGCTGACCATTTTCATCTGTTTGATACGTTACTAAGTTTTTACCCAACCAATGTTGTGCAAACTCTTTGATCTCTTCTTTGGTTTTAACCAGCTTAACGCCGCCAGCTTTACCACGGCCGCCCGCGTGTACTTGAGTTTTAACAACCCACATATCGCCGCCAATTTTGGCAGCAGCTTCTGCAGCTTCTTGAGGGGTATCGCAAGCGAAACCTTCAGAAACTGGTAAACCATATTCAGCGAATAATTGTTTCGCTTGATACTCATGCAAATTCATGGTGTTTTATCCATTTATCTGTAAATGAAAGCTAGCATTTGTTTACGCTTTTAATAATAAACTTTAATAAAAAATACACATTAAAAGAATCAAACAAACGAAAGCCAATGAAAAGTTGACAAATTATAGTACAAAAGCTCTAGTGACGGTAGACAAAAGAGCTAATACTATAGTCTATTCAGCAATTATTTTTTCTCTGCGTTACATTTTGATGCTATACATCTAAAAGTAGACGTGTTGGATCTTCTAACAACTCTTTAATTGTCACTAAGAAACCAACAGACTCTTTACCATCTATTAAACGGTGATCATAAGAAAGCGCTAGATACATCATAGGTAAAATTTCAACTTTACCATCAACTGCCATAGGTCTGTCTTGTATCTTATGCATCCCTAAAATACCTGCTTGTGGTAAATTTAGAATAGGTGTAGAAAGCAACGAACCAAATACGCCGCCGTTGGTAATAGTAAAGTTACCGCCGGTCATATCAGCCATAGCCAACTTACCATCACGACCTTTGATTGCTAAATCACGTATACCATTTTCGATACCCGCCATGCTAAGTTGGTCTGCATCACGAAGTACTGGTGTTACCAAACCGCGAGGCGTAGATACCGCAATAGAAATATCGAAGAAGTTATGATAAACGATATCATCACCATCAATTGATGCATTGACTGCTGGATATCGTTTGAGTGCTTCGGTTACCGCTTTAACGTAGAAGGACATAAACCCTAGACGTGTGTCATGGGTTTTTTCAAAAATATCTTTATATTGCTTACGTAAATCCATAATTGGCTTCATGTTAACTTCATTAAACGTGGTTAACATGGCTGTTGAATTTTTCGCTTCTAATAACCTTGTGGCAATAGTTTTACGTAAACGCGTCATTGGCACACGTTTTTGACTACGTTCACCTAGATCCTGAACTACAGGGGCAGCGGCAGCAGGTGCTGCAGCTTTAGGCGCGCTTTTTGCGGCAACAGCAGCTTCAACGTCTTCCTTAGAAATTCGACCGCCTTTACCTGAGCCAGTTACGTCACTAGCTGATAAGCCTTTCTCCGTCATTAAACGACGTACCGATGGGCTTGCTAATTCATCTGCACTAACCGCTTCATATTTATCAGCAGCTGGTGCTGATGTTGCGGTTGCCCCAGCAGCTAATTCACCAATTTTTTGTTGACCTAATACTGTATCACCTTCGACATGCAGTATTTTACCAACAACGCCATTATCTTGAGCAACTACTTCAAGTACAACTTTATCTGTTTCAATATCCACTAAATTTTGATCAGCAGTTACCACATCACCTTCAGCTACATGCCAAGTTGCAACAGTTGCATCGGCTACTGATTCGGGTAACACAGGCACTAAAATATCAATGATTTTTGCATTGCTACCCGTCGTAACAGAGGTTGACTCAGCTGGTGCAGGTGCACTGGCTGTAGCCTCAGCACCTTCTGAGAAGGTACCTATCACTTGATCACCTAATACCGTTGCACCTTCAGCTTGGCTGATATCAGTTAATACACCATCAGCGGTAGCAGGTACTTCTAACACTACTTTATCCGTTTCAATATCTACTAGTACTTGATCACGGCTAAATTTTTCACCTACTTGTACATGCCAAGTAGCAACTGTTGCATCAGCAACTGATTCAGGTAATACCGGCACTTTAATTTCGGTTGTCATTTTATTTTATTCCTTACAAACTTTTTGCACTTTGCCTATCGTCACGTCTATGTTCGTAGCTTGACAAGCTAGTGCACTCAATAGTTAATCTGCTCTTATCTAACATTAGCGCTTGTATAACAAGCGCTGGCTTTCTCGTTCATGTTAGTCCAAAGTTAACGCTTGAGTGACAAGCGCTTGTTGTTCTTTTACATGCATAGACATATAACCACACGCAGGTGCTGCTGAAGCATTACGTCCGGCATAAGTCAAATAGGTTCCTTCAGGGATAGCTGCTCTAAAATGATGCTGAGAACAATACCAAGCGCCCTGATTTTGAGGTTCTTCCTGACACCAAACAAATTGCTTCACGTGTTGATAATCTTTTATCGCTGCTTGAAGTTCTTTCTCTGGGAAAGGATATAATTGCTCAATTCGCACAATCGCAACGTTATTTAGCTCATTTTTACGACGTTGTTCTAATAATTCGTAGTAAACTTTACCACTACAAAAAACAACACGCTCAACCGATTCTGGCGCTAAGTCATCTATTTCGCCAATAACACTTTTAAATTCACCTGTAGCTAATTCCTCTAAAGATGAAACCGCTAATGGATGACGTAATAATGATTTCGGCGACATAACGACTAATGGACGACGCATAGGACGAACCACTTGACGACGAAGCATATTAAATACTTGCGCTGGTGTAGAGGGAACACAAACTTGCATATTATGATCAGCACAAAGTTGCAAAAAACGCTCTAACCGAGCTGATGAATGCTCAGGCCCTTGTCCTTCATAACCATGAGGCAACAGCATAGTTAAGCCGCATAAGCGTCCCCACTTTTGTTCACCTGATGAAATAAATTGATCAAATACCACTTGTGCACAGTTAGCAAAATCACCAAACTGGGCTTCCCAAATGGTTAAACCTGCAGGCTCTGCTGTGGTGTAGCCATATTCAAAGGCAAGCACAGACACTTCTGATAACACTGAATCATGCACATCAAAAGGACCTTGACCTTCGCTGATATTTTGCAAAGGTAAATAAGTACTACCATCCTCTTGGTTATGCAACACAGCATGACGATGGAAGAAAGTACCGCGACCTGCATCTTGACCCGTGATTCTTACTCTAGAGCCAGAGTCAACAATCGATGCATAAGCAATGTTTTCTGCCATTCCCCAATCAAGTAATTTTTCACCATTAGCCATTTTCATGCGATCGTCATAGATCTTTTTAACACGCGAGTGTACTTTATGGTCTTCAGGAAAATCCGTTACTTTAGTGGCTAAAGCTTTGAGCTTATCAAGACTGATTGCTTTATCATAATCATCATCCCATTCATGACCAATATACGGAGTCCAGTCAACAGAATGTTCTGTCATTGGGCGCCATTGCTCTACCGTACATTGACCTTCATCAAGTAACTTACGGTAATAGGCGGTTAACTCATCGATTTTAGCTTTATTTAAGCTACCTTCATTCATGAGTTGGTCTGCATACAACTGACGAGGTGTTGCATGCTTTTTAACGGTTTTATACATTATTGGCTGTGTGGCACTTGGCTCATCAGCTTCATTATGCCCGTGACGGCGATAACAAACTAAGTCAATGACGACATCACGCTTAAATTCATTGCGATAATCTAACGCTATTTGTGTCGCTAAAATAACCGCTTCAGGATCATCACCATTAACGTGTAAAATTGGCGCCTGAACCATTTTAGCTATTTCAGTACAGTACTCACCACTGCGAGTATCATTTGGATTCGATGTTGTGAAACCAACTTGGTTATTAACAACAATTCTTACCGTACCGCCAACTTTAAACGCTCTGGCTTGAGACATATTAAAGGTTTCTTGCACAACGCCTTGTCCAGCAATAGCTGAATCACCGTGAATAGTAATAGGTAAAACTAAATCACCCTGGCTACAATCACGTCGGTCTAAACGTGCGCGAACTGAACCAATAACCACAGGATTAACAATTTCAAGGTGAGATGGGTTGAATGCTAACGCTAAATGAACATTGCCACCAGGTGTTACAAAATCTGATGAATAACCTTGGTGATATTTGACATCGCCAGAGCCTAATGCTTCATCATGCTTACCACCAAATTCATCAAATAATTTCGATGGGTTCTTACCCATAACATTGACTAGCACATTAAGACGGCCGCGGTGAGCCATACCCATAACCACTTCTTTTGTACCAGCAGCACCAGCACGAGTGATTAATTCTTTAAGCATAGGGACGAGTGCATCGCCACCTTCTAATGAAAAACGTTTCGCTCCGGGAAATTTAGCACCAAGATATTTTTCTAAACCATCGGCAGCAATTAAACCCTTAAGGATTTCTGTTTTTTCATCTACACTTAAGGTTAATTGTGCTTGAATCGATTCGATTCTATCTTGCAGCCAACGTTTTTCACTTGTTGAGGTAATGTGCATATATTCTGCACCAAGCGAACTACAATACGTTTTCTTCAGCGTTTTGTATAAATCGCCTAGTTTCATCGCGTCTTGACCGATGGCAAACGAACCGACATTGTATTCTTTATCGAAATCGTTTTCGGAGAGATCATGATGAGATAATTGTAAATCACGAACCTTATCTCGCTGCCATAAACCTAAAGGATCTAAATTTGCGTTTTGATGACCGCGCACTCTAAAAGCATTGATCAGTTGTAATACTTTAACTTGTTTGGCGTCGCCACCGGAAGTTACAACTTGCTTTTGTTGTTGCTTAGCTAAAACTTTAAATTCTTCACGGATAGCACTGTGGCGATATTCCACATCACTACCTTCAACTTTAGGAAGTTCTGAAAAGATTTCGCGCCATTCTGCGGATACAGAAGCCGAGTTATCTAGGTATGATTCGTACAACTCTTCTATATAAACGATGTTACCACCGTTTAAATGGGAAGACTCTAGCCAAGCCTTCATTACACCTTCTGGCATTGCCTTTTCCTTGCTGGGGTAAAGCAAAAAATAAATAACCGCTTAAATTATAATAAGCGATTACGGTTAAATTGTAATTACACTATGTTTATCAAAGAAAACATACAAAACTTTATTGATAAACTAGTAGCAATATCTAACTATAAGGTTAGATATTGCCCTACTTTGCCTTTCGATGCTAATTTACCAGTTACACCGCTCGGCTCAATAGCATAGTTTTAATATGACCAATAGCTTTGGTTGGGTTTAATCCTTTTGGACAAACGTCAACACAGTTCATAATTCCGTGACAACGGAACACACTATATGCGTCTTGCAAACCGTCTAAACGCTCTTCTGTAGCAGTATCACGGCTATCAATTAAGAATCGATAAGCATGTAATAAACCGGCAGGACCGATAAATTTATCAGGATTCCACCAAAAAGAAGGACAAGACGTTGAACAACATGCACATAAAATACATTCATAAAGACCATCCAATTTATCTCGGTCTTCAATCGATTGTATGTTTTCACGAGCAGGTTGCTGTGCATCGTTAATCAAGTATGGCTTAATTTTTTCATATTGCGCGTAAAATTGAGACATATCAATAATTAAGTCACGTACTACAGGTAAACCAGGTAGCGGGCGTAATACAATAGTATCTGCCTTCAACTCTGATAAAGGCGTAATACATGCTAAGCCATTTTTACCATTCATGTTTAAACCATCGGAGCCACATACACCTTCACGACAAGAACGACGGAATGACAAAGATGAATCTTGTTCTTTTAATAAGATCAAGGCATCAAGAACCATCATATCTGAACCCTCTGGTACTTCAAGCTCATAATGTTTCATGTACGGCTTAGCGTCTACATCAGGATTGTAACGGTAAATAGAAAATACTTGTTTCATTTTATTTATCCTTAGTAAACACGTGCTTTAGGTGGGAAGGCTTCACGATGAACAGGCATCATGTTTACATCACGTTTTGTCATGTCTTCAGTGTCAGGTGAATAGATTGAATGGCATAACCAATTATCATCATCACGTTCAGTGAAGTCTTGACGAGCATGTGCGCCACGAGATTCAGTGCGGAAGTTAGCCGCTTTTGCAGAACAAAAAGCAGTTTCCATTAAGTTATCTAATTCTAAACACTCAATACGTTGGGTGTTAAATTCAGATGACTTATCATTTAAATGTGCTGACTGAAGACGTTCACGTATTTCCGTTAATTCTTTCATCCCTTTAGCCATAGCATCACCTTCACGGAATACCGAGAAGTTCATTTGCATACAGTTTTGTAGGTCTTTACGAATTTGTACCGGATCTTCACCTCTAACTGATGATTCCCAACGGTTTGTACGTGCTAATGCTGCTTCTAAATCAGATTCTGAAGCATCTTTACCATTTTCAGTATCATTTAAGTAAGTACCTAAGAAGTTACCTGCTGAGCGGCCAAATACCACTAAATCAAGTAACGAGTTACCACCTAAGCGGTTTGCACCATGAACAGATACACACGCAATCTCACCTACAGCAAATAAACCTTCAACGATAGTTTCACTACCATCAGCGGCAACGTTAATCGCTTGACCATTAACATTACAAGGCACACCACCCATTTGGTAGTGACAGGTAGGAATAACAGGAATTGGCTCTTCCACAGGATCAACATGAGCAAAGGTTCTTGATAAATCACAAACACCTGGTAAACGTTTTTCTAATGTCTCTTTACCTAGATGATCAAGCTTAAGCTTAATGTGTGGACCCCAAGGACCATCACAACCACGACCTTCACGAATTTCTGTCATCATTGAACGAGCGACAACATCACGACCAGCTAAATCTTTAGCGTTTGGTGCATAACGTTCCATAAAGCGTTCGCCATCTTTATTTAAAAGATAACCACCTTCACCACGACAACCTTCTGTGACCAGTACACCTGCACCAGCAATACCTGTTGGGTGGAACTGCCACATTTCCATGTCTTGCATTTGAACGCCAGCACGAAGCGACATACCGACACCATCACCTGTGTTGATGTGAGCATTAGTTGTTGAAGCAAAGATACGACCCGCTCCACCCGTAGCTAAAACAGTTGCACGGGCTTTAAAGTAAACAACTTCGCCAGTTTCAATGCAAATAGCAGTAGTACCAACAACATGACCATCACTATTTTTAACTAAATCTAATGCGTACCACTCAGAGTAAACATTAGTTTTGTTTTTAACATTTTGTTGGTACAAACAATGTAATAAGGCATGACCAGTACGGTCAGCCGCAGCAGCAGTTCTTGCTGCTTGTTCACCACCAAAGTTTTTAGATTGACCACCAAACGGACGTTGGTAGATTTTACCTTCTTCGGTACGAGAAAATGGTAAACCCATTTTTTCTAATTCTATCACTGACTCAGGGCCAGTTTTACACATGTATTCAATTGCATCTTGGTCACCGATATAATCGCTGCCCTTAACAGTATCGTACATATGTTGTTCCCAATGATCTTCATGGGCATTACCTAACGCAACGGTAATACCACCTTGAGCAGATACAGTATGAGAACGAGTTGGAAATACTTTAGAAATCAAGGCACAAGATTTGCCTGATTCTGAAATAGCTAATGCAGCGCGCATACCTGCACCGCCTGCGCCAATAACGATGGCGTCAAATTCACGAATAGGAACGCTCACTTACACACCCCACACAATTGAAAAGCCAAACACAACGTAGGCTAATAATAGAACTGAAAAGAAAAACTGCAATGTACCACGTAAAAATGCAGGTTTGATGTAATCTGACAATACTTGCCAAACGCCAATTTTAGCATGCACAAGTAACGCAAGCAGCGCTAGCATTGTGGCGACTTTTACGCTCATACAAGCAAAGAACCCTTGCCATTCATCATAAGTAACACTAGGTGTTACTACAAAAAATCCAGCAAGCAGTAAGGTGTATAGTACAAGAATAATTGCACTAGCTCTTAGAAGAATAAAATCATGTACGCCATTACGGCCTACCGATGCGACGACGCCTACCATAACCAAACTCCTATAATTGCTGAGATAACTAACCAAAGAATCATTATAACTTTGGCACTATGATTACCTGAAGCGAGTTCTTCAAAGTGACCTAGGTCCATAAACAAGTGGCGAACACCGGCTAATACATGGAAAGTCAAAGCTGAAAGACAGCCAAAAATAATAAAGGTAAAGAAAAAGCCACTCAAAGAATCTTGAACTTGGGCGAATCCTTCAGCAGAAGAAAGAGAGGTTGAAAGGGTCAACAATAAGATACCAATTGCAAATACCATAATCACACCAGAAACTCGGTGAAGAATAGAGGCATTAGCAGCCGGATGCATCTTAATTGTAGTTAGATCTAGATTTACAGGACGTTGTTTTTTCACAATTGTTGCCTACAGAGCTCGAAAGCCGTCAACTTTTATTATTGTTACTCATGAACTACCTTTTTAGAATTTAGCACCCTTTATAATTTACGTAACACAAAAGAACACTAAAGAGATTACTAAATAAGTAATTCCCGAAATGCACGGTAACTGTCTTTTGTATAGAAGAATAAATTAACACTTATTCCTCCAGTTAACCGAGTCGCGTAATAATAGCTAACTTAAGCCCCGTTGGCTAAGTAATTATATTAATACTTTCGTATAATAGAACAGTAATTTTAACACAGTAAGCATACTAAACAGATAAGCTGTTTACTCGCCGTCTTATTTACTTAATCGCGAAGTTACAAAAAACAATCACAGAACGGCTAGATTATATAGCCGATAAGGAATAAATTCAATTTTCCTTGTGCAATAATAGTTTATGGTTATTTTTTAACCTGTTCTATGATGCCCGTCAAACTTTAGTCGAATGCCTATTACAATTTAATTAGAAATTGAGGTAGAATGTCGGCAGTTCGATTTACCCAAGTTAAGTCAAAAAAAACTGATTATTTTTCCAATCTTCTTGTAAATAAGAGCTATTCTTATCTACCAGTTATAACCAGATAATCAGTACACAAATTGTACATTAAAAAAAATAGGGGATAAAACATATGGCTGATTCAAAAGCCTCGCTAAGTATTGACGGTAAAGAAATTGCCGAACTGCCTATTCTCAAAGGCACTGCAGGTACCGACGTAATTGATATTAGAACCCTGGGAAGCAATGGCTATTTCACTTATGACCCAGGCTTTTTAGCAACGGCATCATGTGAGTCATCAATCACTTTTATAGATGGTGGTAAAGGCGTTTTACAACATCGCGGTTATCCTATTGATAGCCTAGCAAAAGAAGCTGATTACTTAGAAGTTTGTTATATCCTGTTAAACGGTAATGCACCGACACAAACGGAATATGATGAGTTTAGAGGTGTTATCACAAACCATACTATGGTTCATGAAAAACTTGCTCACTTCTTCCATGGTTTCCTACCTGATGCGCACCCAATGGCAATGCTTTGTGGCGTTGTAGGAGCTTTATCATCTTTCTATCACAGCGATTTAGATATTACTGATCCTGAGCAGCGCAAACGTAGTGCTCATCGCTTAATCGCTAAAATGCCTACCATCTCAGCTATGGCGTATAAATATAGTGTTGGCCAACCTTTTGTTTATCCACGTAATGATCTTACTTACGCAGAAAACTTTTTACATATGATGTTCTCTGTACCTGCAGAAGAATATGTTGTTAGCCCAACAATTGCCAATGCAATGGATAGAATCTTTACCCTGCATGCAGATCATGAACAAAACGCCTCTACATCAACCGTACGTTTAGCTGGCTCATCTGGTGCAAACCCTTATGCTTGTATCGCTGCAGGTGTTGCTTCACTTTGGGGACCTGCACATGGCGGCGCTAATGAAGCTTGTTTAACCATGCTTGAACAAATTGGTAGCTTAGATAGAGTTGATGAATTTGTTGCTAAAGCAAAAGATAAAAACGATCCTTTCCGCCTGATGGGCTTTGGTCATCGTGTTTACAAAAATTTTGATCCACGTGCAACAGTAATGCGTGAAACATGTCATGAAGTACTTAAAGAGCTTGGTATTAATGATCCTTTACTCGATGTTGCTATGGCATTGGAAAAAGTAGCGTTAGAAGACCCATATTTTATTGAGAAAAAACTCTACCCTAACGTAGATTTTTACTCAGGTATCATCTTAAAAGCTATTGGCATTCCAACCAGTATGTTTACTGTGATTTTTGCTATGTCTAGAACTGTTGGCTGGATTTCACACTGGGATGAAATGTTATCTCAACCTGGACAAAAAATTGGTCGTCCTCGTCAAAAATATACCGGTGAAGTTGACCGTGAGTTTGTTTCCTTATCTAAAAGATAAAGTAGCCTAAACGCTTAAAGTAGGTTTTAAACATCTACTTTAACTCAAAAAGCGTATATTATTAGGTTAGTAACAAACCAAAAAGGTAGCATTTGCTGCCTTTTTTTTGCATTTTTTATCATACCTTGGCCAAGTTTTGGCAACAATTTACCATTGTTACCTAAGTATTTTCTCGCTAATCCATTTATTTATACGAAAAAGCGCTATCAATTTATTGTTTTTTCTTCTTGTCTGCCACAGTAAAACCACCAAAAATAGGTCAAAAAACACACAAAACAGCGTATTTCGACTATACTTTTTATTTAAAATAACAATAACTGGTATTCATAAAATAAATACTAAAAAGCTAATTTCATCGATAATTTACCTTAATAGGAGAATTTTTGTCGATACCCCTTAGGTGTTAGTCCGGTAAATCGCTTAAAAAGTTGTCTAAAACTGCTAATATCTTCATAACCCACAGACCAGATAATCTCATTAATAGCATCTGTTGTTTTCTCTAGTTTATCTTTTACCAGCTCAACACGAATTCGTTGCAGATAGTTCAATGGATTTTCATTCGTTGCCTGTTTAAACCTACGTTTGAAGGTGCGCGTCCCTAAACCCACTTTTTCCGCCAACTGCTCCATAGAGATATTATTTTTATAATGCCGTTCAAGCCAATCCTGCGCCGCTAAAATTGCTTTATCTTCATGTTTCTTCTGCGCTTTAAAAGAAACATAAGGTGACTGTTTTTCCCTGACGGGATCAAAAACCAGTAATTTTGCACAATCCGAACCGACTTCTTTGCCAATAAATCGTTCGATTATATGCAATGAAAGATCAATATAAGATAATGAACCTCCAGAGCAAATAATATCGCCGTTATCAATAATCAATTGTTCACAATCTAAACGGACATATGGAAAGACTCGACGAAATAAGTCGGCACTGCGCCAATGAGTAGTCGCTTTTTTCCCTGCAAGTAATCCTGTGGAAGCTAGAAGAAACGCACCGGTGCAAAAACTGGTGATCACTGTGCCCTGCTGCTGACAATAAACTAACCACTGCTTAATATGCTCTTTATCAGTGAGATCAATATCATCACCACAACAATCAATAACCACCTCAACAGAAGAAGATACCACAATAACATCAGGTGCATCTTTTGTGTCTAACAGCTGGGTAGGTTTTATTTCGATACCGTTATAGGCTGTCACTTTTTGATTATCTATGGTGACAATTTGACAATCTAAATTATCCACACCACCACCATATCGGCGTTTAATACAATAATTGGCGGTAGAAAATACATCTAATACCCCATATATAGCAGACACCATACAATGATCCGTAGCCAAAATTAATACCTTCATACTGTCTCCTAATTTTATTGCATACCAATGGCATGTCATGTCACTTTTAGCATTAAGTATGGCAAATATGCCACCATTAATTTTACGGTGCAAGGGTTATTATAACCTTATAGACAAAAGGCAATCATTTAATGAAGGATACTCTCATGATAAAAACTATTAGGTTATTTCAGCTTGTACATTCACTGGCATTAACAGCGTTATTTTTCTTATTGGCAATAATCCCATTTATTATTGTTATTGACGTCATTACAGCCTTTGTTGTTATACCGCTTTTATTTATTATATTGTCTGTAGTAAGTGTTATTATCGAGCAAAAACTGCTTTCTTTAGCATCAAAGCTCGCTGCCAGTAATAGCAACCAAGCATGTACCAATAAAAAATGCATACTTAGTCGCTGTTTTTGTTGATAACTCAGTGCATTTGTCAGCTAATTTACTTTTATAGAATCAAGATTACTCGTTATAATAGCGCCAATCTCTTTTTAAACTTCTATTCTTGGTAACTATGTCTGATTACTCGTTAAGATTCGGTGGTATTGCCCGCCTTTATGGTCAACCCGGCGCTGACATTCTTCAAAATTCACACTTTTGTGTTATTGGTATTGGCGGTGTTGGCTCTTGGGTAGCTGAAGCACTTGCTAGAAATGGCATAGGGCATCTGACATTAATAGACCTTGATGATATTTGTATTACTAATATAAACCGCCAAATTCACGCCTTGGATAACACGATTGGTGAAAGCAAAGTTGAGGTAATGGCAAAGCGCATCAAGCAAATTAATCCACAATGCCAAGTTTCTGTGGTTGAAGACTTTATCACTATCGATAATTTGCGTGAACTATTAAGTCATAACTATGATTATGTCATTGATGCGATAGACTCGGTTGATATTAAAACTCGATTAATTGCCCACTGCAAACGAAATAAATTACCCATTATCACTATTGGCGGTGCTGGAGGCCAAGTCGATCCTAGTAAAATAGCAATAGTAGATCTAAGTAAAACCTACCAAGATCCCTTACTAGCCAAGGTGAAAAATCAATTAAGACGTGAATTTAATTTTCCTCGGGCGGATTTAGCCAAGGTCAGCAAGCGAAAATTTGCCATTGATGCGGTTTTTTCCACCGAGCAGTTACGTTATCCCACTGATGTAGGCGGTATTTGCTTAGCAAAACCAGAGGTTTCTGAGGATAATAATTCGCCGATGCGTTTAGATTGCAGCGGCGGTTTTGGCGCAACAACCCATGTTACCGCAACGTTTGCATTTTTTGCGGTTGGTAAAGCAATCGAAAAGTTATTAAAAAAACACAGTTAATACTAAGCACAGGAAAGTGCTTTTATTTTATCTACAATCGCCAAAGCCCCATTGCCCCGAGATGGGCTTAAATGTTGTAATAGACCTAAGCTTTCAAAATAACTGTTAACATCTACAGACTGTATTTGTTGCTTAGTTTTATTATTGAAGGCCGCGAGTACAATCACTAATAAGCCTCGAATAATTTTAGCATCACTGTCTGCTTGAAAATGATAATGCCCTGTTACCGATGTTGATGCTTTTACCCATGCCAAACTTTCACAGCCATGAATCAATGTATGTTGGTTACGATAACATGGATCTAACCGCTCTAACTTCTTACCTAATAACATAATTTCTCGATGACGCGCATCCCAGCTTTTGATGTTCGAAAATTTTTCAACAATAGCGTCACTTTCAACAGTCGCAGACACCTCAAGGTTTGTTGTATTAACGCTTGTTTCTTGTTTTAGTATTTTTTTGAGCACATTGATAAAGTAATCAATTTCAGCAATAGTATTATACGGCGCTAAAGATACCCTTAAACAACCCGATATATTCAAATAATCCATTAACGGCATTGCACAATGATGACCACTGCGAAGGGCAATACCATAACTATCTAAACTGGATGCAATATCGTGATTGTGGTGGTCGTTAATAGTAAAAGCGATCACTGTTATATCAGGCGCTTGCTCAACAATAAACGTCACTCCGGGGATTTGTTGTAATGCTTGGTAACAGTACTGAGTTAACTGTTGCTCATAAGCAGATATTTCAGCACTATCATATTGGCGAATAAATTGGATACCTTGAGCAAAGCAGATAACACCTGCAATATTTGGCGTGCCGGCTTCAAACTTAAACGGCAGTTCATTAAAAGTAGTTTGCTCAGTAAAACTCACCGTTTTAATCATTTCGCCACCTGATTGATAAGGTGGCATGGCTTCAAGTATTGCTTGTTTGCCATAAAGTACGCCTACGCCTGTGGGCCCATACATTTTATGAGCAGAAAACACATAAAAGTCACAATCAAGTGCTTGAACATCAACCGGCAAGTGCGCAATGGCTTGTGCGCCATCAATAACGGTCAGCGCACCTACCGTTTTTGCTTTAGCAATGATGTCAGATATGGGATTGATTTTAGCCACAACATTCGACACATGTGAACAACAGACAATTTTCGCTTTATGGGTAAGTAACTGCTCAACCTGATTGAGATCAATTCTGCCATTAGCATCAAGCGGTAGTGTTTTTATTACTGCACCTGTTTGAGCCGCTATCAACTGCCAAGGCACAATATTAGCGTGATGTTCACTTACCGCAATGAAAATTTCATCTCCTGGTTGCAGTATTGTTTTGCCAAGAGTAGCCGCCAATAAGTTAATACTTTCTGTGGTGCCTTTTGTCCAAATAATTTCTTTACTACTGTTAGCATTAATAAAGTGTGCAACTGTTTCTCTTGCCTGCTCAAACGCTGCCGTTGCTTTTGCACTTAACCCATGAGATGCACGATGTACATTTGCATTTTTAGCTTGATAAAAGTCATGGTAGCTTTCAATAACACAAGCTGGTTTTTGCGTTGTTGCACCATTATCGAAATAAACTAAACCCGTTTGCTCTAGCCTCTCGTTTGTTAAAATAGCAGTATTTAACAAATGGTCGAGGTTTTCTTGATTGACAATCAAAGGAAAATGCTGACGAAATGTATTTGGTTCAAAAGGCTTCATTGATAATGTTCTAATTAAAAAAAATTGTAAATAATCATCTGGTTGTGCTTTGAAGCAGCCATAGATTAAAGTGCTAACATTATACCCTATCTTGTTAAAGACAAAAATTAATTCTAGCCAAAGCGATTAAACTAATTTTACTCCCTCTACTTTTACTCTATAATAAGAAATCAAGTACGATGGATTATACAAGAGGGTTATATGGCACTTTACTCATGGTTTACAAGGACAAACAAAAAACCAGTAATTAAACATGTAAAAACTAATAAAGCTTTAGTTAATAATGCTGAAACAGAAAAATATATAGAGCATTATACTATGTGGCCTACTGCAAAAATCAAACCGACAAATGAAGTAAATATGCCTAGTTTTGGTAAAGTATCATCTGAGCCATCAAATTCCGCACTGCCAATCAGCACCGAGTTAGCAATCGTTAAAAGTTAATTTTCCTTGCTCAATGTAGCTTTATCAGCAGGTATTAAATCAATATCAAAACTGAAGGTTAACGCAAAGGTTAGAACTGCCCTAAACGCGTTTTCTTCCGCCTGAAGTGATCAACTTCCCTCACAGCTGATTGCTTAAGCCAATAATGAGCTAGTGCTATGTTATCTTGTTTGAAATAGGCTAACGCAATATTGTAATGAAAACTCGGCATTAAATATTTCTGCTTATGGGTTTGCAATAGCTGTAAATACAAGGAGGGAAAATCTAATGCATAATATTGCAGTTTGGTTCGTTGGTACAAAGGTTTAAAAGCGGAAAAATTAACGCTGGTCCGTTCAGTAGTGTTATCACATGTTTGCGCAGTAAACAGCCCTACTTGGTTTTTAAATGCCTCTGGCGTTCCTAATTGCCAATATTGTTGCCCATGACTACTAGTTGTTGGTTGTAAAATAGGGGTAGTAGTTTTAATTTGTTTGCCCCAACTGATTTGCTTTAATACCCACTGACGTACAGCCACTCTATCGCCTTGATAGCGTTTTTTTAACACGGCAATATTAGATGAAAACGCCTCTTCTTGACTAGACTGACACCTTGCATGGTGTTCATTTAGGGGATACTCATCAACAAAGCCCAATAAGTGGCTAATTTCATGGGTAAACACATCAATGTTATCCTCTGCATCAAAATACAGAATACCTAAATGCACATTAGCGCCCCCTTGAGGTAACATTAGGCCAACGTAACGGGTATCTATTGTGTCTGCCAAGGCTTCCCAGCTCAGTTCATCACAAGAAATAGCTTTATTTGCTGTGGTAGAACAGTCAATGGCTGTTTTGGGTAGGTAGCGCACAGGCGTAAAACACAAGGAGCGACTTAATGGTTGCGTTTTAAAATCGTCTATCAATTGCTCAAGTGCGTTTAAATGTTTTAGATTGGTAGCAAATAACTGAATACTATTGTCGCAGCTGATCGAATCAGCATTTACAGCTACAAGCCTTTTTTCAAAAGATAACACCTGGTATTTTTTGATATTAGTTAGCAGTGCCTGGCCTGCAACTGTGGTTTGCAATTGCCCCTGATAATTTGCAATAAGTTGGCTTAGTTTGTTTAGATTTGCTTGATGAATAGTAAGTTGTATTTCTAACATTAATGCTTCATTGGCTAACGTATCAGTCAACTCTGTTGGCAATTGTGCTAAAACCGCTTGTGCTTTGTCGAACTGCTGCTGTTGAAAGTACAATTGAGCCAACGCTAAAAATGCTGGGTGATGGTTAAGTCGAATAGCATTTTTGTACCAAAAGATAGCTTGGACTGGCTGCTCTTGGTCATCCTTTTGGTAAACCTCTTGGTAAAATAGGGCCAACTGGTACGCTGCCTCTCCCTGAGTTTTGGCTAATTTTGTTGCCAATACTACCCACGGTTCACTGTGGACAACTGTTTGTTGCCAGGCCACACTAAGCGCTGTGAAGTTGTTTTGAGCCAAGGCATAATCAAATTGTGCCTCACTATAGTTTTGGCTGGTAACGAGCTTGGTTAGATGAGCATTTAAAAAAAATGAGCTTGATGATACCCCGATTAATAGGAATATCAGCAAACTCATCATCATTCTTTTATCTTTCATTTATGCGATCATTTATTCGGTGATTAAGTACAACCCTTAGCGCAGCAAAATGTTCTTTATTGAGGAGTGGTGGTGACTTTTTTAGTACGCATCAGATCTAATTCAAGTCTGGCATATCTATGTTCAACAAATTCGTAAACATTGGTACTTAAAGATAATTTAAAAAAGTTTACCGCAGCCCCATAATACCCCTTACGTTGATTGTATTTACCTAGATAGAAATACCCTTCACATAGGCGATCCGTTAATGCTTTATTTGATTGTACATTATGAGTTAACTCACTAATAAACTGCTCAGGTGAAATTTGTCCTAAATAAAGATAGATAATTTGTTTGGCCCAAGTACTTTCATTAACTAACTTAGCTCTTTGCTGCAAATTTTGCTTAGCTGATATAGCATCTAGCTCTGCCTCAGCTAAATATAACCATAACAAACGATACGGATCATCGCTTTGTTTATGATGAAAATCATTAAAGTCTTGTGCTGCTAATTCAGGTCTATCACCATAATACAAAGCAATACCTCTGTTTAAATGCGCATATTCGTGATCTGGCGCCAACTCTAATACAGAATCAAACTTTTCATAGGCCTGAGAGAATTCTTTTAACTGAGTAAAGTGAATCCCCAAAAAGTTATAGGCGTCTATCAAATCTGGCTTTAACTGCAAAGCACGGGAAAAGTCTAACCGCGCGAGGGAGCGTAACCCAACACTGTCATATAACACACCACGATCATAATGCAGTTGTGCACGTTGTTCATCAGTAATTTTTACACGGTTCATTACTTCCGATAAACGAGCTATGGCTATTTCACTTTTAATGTTAATCGCCAAAGGCTCTGCAATAACTAGCTGATTCAATGCCGATGAGTGAGCATTATTTATCAGCTTACCTTGAGATACACAACCTTGTGTAAGCAATGTTAGGCAAAGAACTAACAGTAACATGATAGGTTTACAACTACCTGTAGAGAAGAGTAGATTCACTAATTGACCTTAACAGTAAAATAATAGTAATGATTGTACTTGATATAAAAACAAAAAAGGAGCCATAAGGCTCCTTTTAATAGACTAAATTGTAAATTACTTAGCCATTATGTAAAACGATTACTCAGCAGCAGGCGTTTCTTCTGCTGGCTTGTCCATCGCTTCTTTAATACTTAAACGTACACGTCCTTGACGATCAACTTCTAATACTTTCACTTTTACTTCTTGACCTTCAGATAACACGTCACTTACATTGCTAACACGCTCTTCTGATATTTGTGAAATATGTACTAAACCATCTTTACCTGGAAGTACATTAACGAATGCACCAAAATCAACAATACGTACTACTTTACCTGTGTAAAGTGTGCCTACTTCAATTTCTGCCGTTAATGACTTAATACGATTAATAGCATCTTCAGCTTGCTCACCTGAGGTTGCAGCAATTTTAACAGTACCGTCATCATCAATTTCAATAGTGGTACCCGTTTCTTCCGTCAATTGACGAATAGTGGCTCCACCTTTACCGATAATATCACGAATTTTATCTTGGCTAACTTTCATCGTATGAATACGCGGCGCAAATTCAGAGATGTCATCTCTGTGACCTCCGATAGCTTCATCCATTACAGATAAAATATGAGTACGTGCAGCTTTTGCTTGGTTTAACGCAATTTGCATGATCTCTTGCGTAATTCCTTCAATTTTAATATCCATTTGTAGTGCAGTAATACCACCTGTCGTACCGGCTACTTTAAAGTCCATGTCACCAAGATGATCTTCATCACCTAAGATATCTGAAAGCACAACGAAGTTCTCGCCTTCTTTAACAAGACCCATAGCAATACCTGCTACAGAGGCTTTAATAGGCACACCAGCATCCATAAGAGCTAATGAAGTACCACAAACTGACGCCATTGAAGATGAGCCATTAGACTCAGTGATTTCAGACACAACACGTACTGCATACGGAAATTCTTCAATTGTTGGCATGACGGCTAACATACCACGTTTGGCTAAACGGCCATGGCCGATTTCACGACGTTTTGGAGAGCCAACAAAACCAGTTTCACCCACACAGTATGGAGGGAAGTTATAATGAAGCATAAATGCATCAGTTTTTTCTCCCATAATGGTATCAAGGCGTTGTGCATCACGTTGTGTACCTAAAGTAGCAGTCACCAGTGCTTGTGTTTCACCACGAGTGAACACCGCAGAGCCATGAGTACGCGGTAAAACGCCTGTCATAACGTCTAATGCACGGATTGATTCAGGATCACGACCATCAATACGAGGTGAACCTTGAGTGATACGACCACGAACGACTGTTTTTTCTAAGTCATGGAATAAATCTTTAGCTTCTTGAACATTTAATTCTGCATCTGCTTCAAGCAATTGCTCAAGCACTCCATTACGGATTTCAGCAATTTTTTCATAACGAACTGCTTTTTCAGTAATTTGATAAGCTTCGTTTACTTGAGCTTCTGAAAGTTCAGCAATTTTAGCCACTAACTCAGCATTTTTCTCTGGAGCAGTCCAGTCCCATGCAGGCGTGTTGACTTCAGTTTTAAATGCTTTAATGGCATCTACTGCAACTTGCATTTGCTCATGACCATATACTACCGCGCCAAGCATCACTTCTTCAGATAATACATCAGCTTCTGATTCAACCATTAATACCGCTGAATCTGTACCTGAAACCACTAAATCTAATTGGCTGCTTGGTAATTCAGATTGCAGTGGGTTTAGGATGTATTGACCATCTGTATAACCAACACGTGCCGCACCAACAGGACCGCTAAAAGGAACACCTGCAATGGCTAGTGCTGCAGAAGTACCTATTAATGAAATAATATCAGGGGCAATTTCAGGGTTAACTGAAACCACGGTAATAATAACTTGAACTTCGTTGTTAAACCCTTCTGGGAATAATGGACGAATTGGGCGGTCAATTAAACGCGCAATAAGTGTTTCTTCTTCTGAAGGGCGACCTTCTCGCTTAAAGAAACTACCTGGAATTTTACCCGCTGCGTAAGTACGCTCTTGGTAGTTAACAGTTAAAGGGAAAAAATCTTGACCTTCTTTGGCCTCTTTTTTTGCAACAACTGAAACAAATACACAGGTATCGTCCATGCTTGCCATGACAGCAGCAGATGCTTGACGAGCAATAGTACCCGTCTCAAGTGTTACGGTATGTTTACCGAATTGAAATTTTTTAGTTACTGGATTAAACATTTACTATGTTTCCTTAATTTTTTACGTTTTGTTTTTTAAATCAAAAACAAACACGCATTTATCTTTAATCAATCTGTACAATTATTTATTCACTTATACGCTAACGATATGGCTTAAGTAGAACAAAAAATTATACAGTTTGATTGATTATTTGCTTAATATTTTTCACGGCTGTCATACAAAAATATAGCAGCGTTAATATCAAGCAGGCATATTATACTGACCTGAACATTTTTTGCTAGCAACAATAGTGTCTTATGCTATTTTTGAAAACAAAAAAGGAGCCAATTGGCTCCTTTTGCTTAATAACTCATCAAAACGAGCTATTAACGACGTAGACCTAACTTACCGATTAAGGCAGTGTAACGTTCAACGTTTTTACCTTTTAAGTAATCAAGTAATTTACGACGTTGAGCAACCATACGTAGTAAACCACGACGTGAATGGTGATCATGGATGTGCTCTTTGAAGTGACCTTGTAAGTGGTTGATTTGTTCAGATAACAAAGCAACTTGAACTTCTGGTGAACCAGTATCACCTTCTTTTTGAGCATATTCAGCAACAATTGCTGCTTTTTTAGTAGCATTTAAAGACATTATAAATCCTTAGTGTGAACACTCTTTTTCATCAAGAGAAAGAGTTAAAATAACAACCCAAGCCAAACACTAATCCAGCCGAGGTTACGAAAGAGCGCGTATTCTAACAGGCAACAGTTAAAATGCAACCACTATCGACCCCCTTATTTCGCTTATGGGTTAACAACCACAATACGCTTAGGTGCTACTTGCCCAGAATCATCAATTATACCGACACCAATAAATTCAGCTGCATCATCATGCTCATCTTCGCCAATATAAACCTGCACATTACCGTCAGCAGGTGCTTGATAAGCTTGAACAGGATTTCCATGGCGTAAAAAGTGAGCTGACATCTCATCAACATACACTGCTGGCATCCCATCAACGGCACTTTGCATTGGCAATAATAAAGGGTCTAATAACTCTGAAGGACTTATTTCTTCTGAATTAGCCTGTTCAAGCAATGCTTCTAATTGAGGTAAAGTGACCATTTTATCGATTGGGTAATTGCCTACAGCCAACCTGCGTAGATCAGCAACGTGTGCGCCACAACCTAGCAATTCGCCCAAATCATCAACGATAGTGCGAATATAGGTACCTTTCGACACATGAATTTTCAGCTCTACTTCATCATGTTCAAAACGTAATAACTCTAAAGAATACACAGTAATATCTCGTGATTCACGCGGCACTTCAATACCTTCACGTGCATATTTATACAGAGGTTTACCTTGGTATTTTAACGCCGAATACATTGAAGGTATTTGCTGAGTAGTACCACGAAAACTGTCAAGTGCCTGGGTTAATTGCTCATTTGAAACCGAAACAGCTTTTTCACTCACCACGTCACCATCTGCATCACTGGTTGTAGTGCGAATACCTAATTTTGCTGTCACTTGATAACGCTTATCTGTATCAAGCAAAAACTGAGAAAACTTAGTACCTTCACCTAAACAGATTGGTAGCATACCTGTGGCTAGCGGATCTAACGCCCCTGTATGTCCTGCCTTTTGAGCAAAATAGATTCTTTTAACCGCTTGTAAAGCATGATTTGACGACATTTCATAAGGTTTATCTAATAATAACACGCCATTAATTGGACGGCCTTTTCTACGCTTTGCCATGCTTTATTCGCTCTTTTCACTTTCGTCTGTTGCCTCATCCCCATGATCATGGTGGTCACTGGCAATAGCTTTATCTACTAATGCGCTCATGCGCACACCTTCAGTCATTGAACTATCATATACAAAACGTAAATGCGGCATAATGCGTGCACGTAGGCGCTTACCTAGCAATGAACGAATATAGCCTTCTGCTTCAGCTAATACTTCAAGCGATGCTTTAATTTCATCAGCATTATCGTTAAAAAAAGTCACAAACACTTTTGCATAAGCCAAATCACGGGTTACTTCTACCGCTGATACTGTGGTCATACTCAAGCGAGGATCTTTGATTTCACGCATCAGAATAACAGCTATTTCTTTTTGGATTTGCTGACCAACACGGTCAGTACGGGCATATTCTCTAGCCATATAAAACTCCTAACAAAAACGGAGGCTAAGCCTCCATTTCTATTTAAATATATTTTTGAAACATTTTCTATCTATTGCTTTAGATTGAAGCTAATTACTTTGAGAGCAAAAAGGAAGCACGGAGTTGACGAACGTCAATGAGTACTTCCGATGCAGCTATCGGCGTAATGAGCAAAAATATTAGGCTATAGTGAACGTTTAACTTCAACTGTCTCAAATACTTCAATTTGATCGCCTACACGAACATCATTGTAGTTTTTAACACCGATACCACATTCTGTTCCGTTACGTACTTCTTGTACATCGTCTTTAAAGCGACGTAACGACTCAAGCTCACCTTCGTAAATAACCACGTTTTCACGTAATACACGAATTGGTGCACTGCGCTTAATTGTACCTTCTGTCACCATACAACCAGCAATTGCGCCAATTTTAGGTGATTTAAATACATCACGTACCTGAGCAAGACCAATGATTTCTTGTTTAAACTCAGGCGCAAGCATACCACTCATTGCTTGTTTAACTTCGTCAATTAAAGCATAAATAACACTGTAGTAACGAAGATCGATGTTTTCAGATTCAATCACTTTACGTGCTGAAGCATCTGCACGGACGTTAAAACCAACAACAATTGCATTTGAAGCAGCAGCTAAGGTTGCGTCAGTTTCAGTAATGCCACCAACACCCGAGCCAATAATTTTCACTTTTACTTCATCAGTAGATAGTTTCAATAATGAATCTGAAATCGCTTCAAGTGAACCTTGAACATCAGATTTAAGCACTACGTTAACTTCAGAAATTTCACCTTCAGCCATGTTAGAGAACATGTTTTCAAGTTTAGACTTTTGTTGACGAGCAAGTTTAACATCACGGAATTTACCTTGACGATATAAAGCAACTTCACGTGCTTTTTTCTCATCTTTTACTACTGTTGCTTCGTCACCTGATTGTGGAACACCACTTAATCCAAGGATTTCAACTGGAATTGAAGGACCCGCAGATTGAATTGGTTTACCATTTTCATCACGCATCGCTCGTACTCGGCCATATTCTAGACCACAAAGTACTATATCACCTTGATTTAGCGTACCTTCTTGTACAAGTACTGTAGCTACAGGGCCACGACCTTTATCAAGTTTAGACTCGACTACAACACCACTTGCCATTTTATCAACAACCGCAGTAAGCTCTAACACTTCTGATTGTAGTAAAATTGAATCAAGTAACTCATCAATACCTAAGCCTGTTTTAGCAGACACATGACAGAATTGAACATCACCGCCCCAATCTTCTGGGATAACATCATGTTGCGATAATTCGGTTTTCACTCTATCAGGGTCAGCTGTTTCTTTATCCATTTTGTTTACAGCAATGATAATTGGCGCTTCAGATGCTTTCGCATGTTGAATGGCCTCAATTGTTTGTGGCATAACACCATCATCAGCTGCAACCACAATAATAACAATATCCGTTGCTTTGGCACCACGAGATCGCATAGCTGTAAAAGCAGCATGGCCTGGCGTATCTAAGAAAGTGATCATGCCATGACCGGTTTCTACATGATAAGCACCAATATGCTGTGTAATACCACCGGCTTCACCATCGGCTACTTTCGCTTCACGAATATGATCAAGTAGTGATGTTTTACCATGGTCAACGTGACCCATAATGGTAACAACTGGAGCACGAGTAATTGCATCACCTGCATCGCCTCGATCCGCTAATACCGCTTCTTCAAGTGCATTTTCTTTAACTAAAACAACTTCAAAACCCATTTCTTCTGCAACAAGTGCCGCAGTTTCTTGGTCAATTACTTGGTTAATGGTTGCCATTGCACCCATTTTAAACATGGCTTTAACAACTTCAGCACCTTTCTTAGCCATTTTATTGGCTAATTCCGCAACAGAAATAGTTTCACCAATGCGGATATCTTGTTGCTTAGTTTCAACTGGTTTAGTAAAACCATGTTTTAAACTCTGCGGGGCTGATAATGTCGCCTTACGGTTACCGCGGGTATTTTTAGCACCGCGAGCCGCATTTTTATCTTGAGCCGCTTTTTTCTTCTTGCGACGTCGGCCAGCGCCTTCATCTGCCGCATCTACTTTGTCTTCAGCTTCTTGCGCATAAACTGAAGAAGTAACATGAACGACTTCTTTTTCTTTCGCTTTGCGCTCTTCTTCTTGAGCTTTCCAACGCGCTTCATTTTCTTCAGCTAGTTTTCTTGCTGCATCAGCTGCTTCTTTAGCTTCAGCTTCAATTTTTGCTGCGGTTTCTTTTTCTTGTGCTAAACGAAGTTTCTTCGCTTCTTCACTTTCTTCAACCTTAACCACAGGTGCTTTATCAGCATTTTTAGCTTTATCTGCTGCAGCTTGTTTTGCTTTTTCAGCTGCTTCAGCTTTTGCTTGTGCTTTACGCTCAGCTTCAGCTTCAGCTTTAACCGCTGCAACTGCTCGTGCATTTTCAGCTTCTTTTGCTGCTAATTCTGCTTTTGCTGCCGCTTCTGCCTCTGCTTTGGCTTGAGCCTCAGCTTCGGCTTGTTGTGCCGCTTGAGCCGCTTGTTGCTCTTCAATATCACTACGTTTGACATAAGTACGCTTTTTACGTACTTCAACATTTACCGATTTAGCTTTACTGCCGTGCCCCATGGTCAAAGTTGACTTAGTTTTACGGTTAAGTGTCAGTTTGCTAGGTTTAGCTGCTGAATCATCGCCATGTTGTTTTTTCAAAAAGCTCAATAATGATTCTTTTTCTTCTTGCGAAATAGCATCATTTTCCGATTTATTCACGCCTGAGTCAGCCAATTGGCTCACTAAACGCTCCACCGGTGTGCCAATTTCTTTGGCAAGTTCTGCTACAGTTATATCTGCCATATACACTATTCTCCCGGTGCTATTTATTCTTCGTTAAACCAACAAATGTTACGTGCGGCCATTATTAGCTCACCCGCTTTGGTTTCAGTTAATTCTTCAATATCGCTAATTTCATCAATGCCTTGCTCTGCTAGATCTTCTAGT
Organism: Colwellia sp. KU-HH00111; assembly: GCF_040362745.1. Taxonomy (NCBI): domain Bacteria; kingdom Pseudomonadati; phylum Pseudomonadota; class Gammaproteobacteria; order Alteromonadales; family Colwelliaceae; genus Colwellia; species Colwellia sp. KU-HH00111. The sequence continues at coordinate 189,433 of NZ_BAABWO010000006.1, forward strand.
GTGCAAATACCTCGGCTTGCTAACACAAAGGCTAAATGACGCTCTAAGCCCTCAAGTGCTAATAAATCAGCGGCTGGCTCTGCGCCTTCTAACGTTTCTTCACTAGCCAATGCTTGTGTTGTTAATGCTTCTTTAGCGCGTTCACGTAATTCTTCGATAATTTCTTCAGTTAAGCCATCAATTTCTAGCATTTCAGCCACTGGAACATAAGCAATTTCTTCTAGTGAGGTAAAACCTTCATCGCTTAATAAGGTGGCAAAATCTTCATCAAGGTCTAATTTTTCAATAAACAAGTTTAATATCTTGTCATTTTCAGCCTGATGCTTTTCTTTCATATCAGCTACTGTCATTACGTTTAGCTCCCAGCCAGTTAACTGACTAGCTAAACGAATATTTTGACCACTACGACCAATCGCCATGGCTAAATTACTTTCTTCAACAGCAATATCCATAGTGCCTTTGTCTTCATCAACAATAATTGAGGCAACTTCGGCCGGTGACATGGCATTAATAACATATTGTGCAACGTTATCATCGTATAACACGATATCTACGCGTTCACCACCTAACTCTGTCGATACTGCTTGTACACGTGAACCACGCATACCTACACAAGCACCTACTGGGTCAATTCGCTTATCATTGCTTTTCACCGCTATTTTAGCGCGTGAACCAGGGTCACGAGCGGCCCCTTTAATTTCAAGCATTTCCTCGCCAATTTCAGGCACTTCTACACGGAAGAGCTCAATTAACATTTCAGGTTTGGTTCGGCTAACAAATAACTGTGCACCGCGTGCTTCTGGCTTGATTTCATATAACAAGCCACGCACTCTGTCGCCAGGTCTAAAGCTTTCTCGTGGTAACATATCATCACGATATATGATCGCTTCTGCATTATTACCTAAATCTAAGATTACGCTTTCACGACTCGACTTTTTCACTACCCCTGTAACAAGCTCACCCACTTGTTCTTGGTAAGCTTCTACTACTAATGCACGTTCAGCTTCACGGATCTTTTGAACAATCACTTGCTTAGCTGTTTGGGTAGTTACTCGGTCAAACTTAACAGATTCAATTTGTTCTTCAACATAGTCCCCTGCATTCAATTCTGGGTCATCGTACTGTGCAGCTGCTAAAGTAATTTCAGCATATGGATTTTCCATATTCTCATTACTTTCTTCAACCACTAACCAACGACGAAAAGTATCAAATTCGCCTGAAATACGGTCAATACAAACACGTACGGCAATATCACCTTCATACTTTTTCTTGGTAGCAGTTTCTAAAGCGGTTTCCATTGCTTCAAATATACTTTCTCTAGGTAATGCCTTTTCATTTGATACTGCATCAACAACCAGTAATATCTCTTTACTCATGTCTTTTTAGCCCTAATTTTTGGGTAATCATTCTCTTAAATTGCTGCATTGTATAATCAAGGCAACTTAAAGGAGAACAGTTACTGCTATTAAACTTATCTAGTTATTTTACTTACAATTTTCGTACAAAATTTTTACTTAGTTTAAAGTTGAGCAACCAGGTTTGCTTTATCAACATTGCTCAAGGAAAGCTCGTAATCAATACCGTCAACGTCTACTATCAAGGTATTGTCTTCTATAGCAACTAAGGTTCCTTTAAATTTTCGGCGACCATTTAAGGGCATAGACAATTTAACATTGACGATTTCTCCAACCACAGCTTTAAAATGAGACATTTCAAATAATGGTTTATCAATACCCGGTGATGAAACTTCTAAATTATATTCACTACTTATTGGGTCTTCGACATCTAAAATAGCGCCTACTTGGCGACTTACTTCAGCGCAATCATCGACATTAATGCCATTTTCATGATCTATAAACAAACGTAAAACTGAATTATTACCCGCGCTAATAAACTCAACACCAAGTAACTCTTTGCCGGTTTCTTCCACTGCAGGGCGAAGCATGTCAGTTAGTTTTTGTTCAAATTTAGCCAATCGTTTTCTCCTGTTTTATTTAAAAACTAGTTTAAATAAAAAAATTAAGGTACAAAAAAAGGGCATATAGCCCAGCATATTTTTTGCTGTGTGTTTTGTGTTTAATACTTATTATTGTGAAGAAAATAAAATCAAAAGTACTAAATACAAAAAAACCCCATAATAGGGGTCTAAATCACTGACCCCATACTTGTGTATTAACAATAGGTAGTCAACACAAAAGTACCAATAACAAGAATAGAATCTGATGAAATTCTCATAACTGAGTCAATCTGCAAATTCTTCAGTGACATCTTGCTAGCTGCTTAATTTCAACAGAGTAAATTAAGCAGTGCGTATTATATAAGGGCGAAAGCATAAGCGCAAGCGCGATTGGCAATTATAGTGAAAAAACACGCGGTAATTTTAATAGAATATTGCTCGATAGCTAAGAAAAATTAACTTATTTTTTACAATAAGTTAGTATAGATCGAACTTTCGTGCTATAACCTTTTTATAGATGTAATTTTTTAACTTTGGCGTGCTTTTTTATTTTTTTGGAGCAACTTTACTTAATATGTATACATTTCCTCAGTTACTATTACGACATGCGCTATTAGCGACCATTTTCATTATGTCAATTAGTGCGGCGTCATTATATTCATTATCGTTAGTACTTGAAGATAAAGCCGCTGCTCACGCGAATACGTTACCGTTATTAACTAATATTGCCGAATATACTGGTGATGAATTAGCCTATACTAGAAAAATTGGTGATGCACTCCAGCAAGCAACAAACTATCAACGTTTAACTATTACTAATTATGCAGGTAAAACTTTGTTTAACTTTAAACAAAATGACCCTGGCATTTCAATCCCTTTTATTACACCCGAACCTAAAAAAATAACATTAAGTAGCCCAGCGCTAAAAATAGAATACCAACTCAATTATGCTGTTGAATCAGGCCTTGTATTTACTATGATTCAGGCAACGGTTGTTTTATCACTGTTGCTCGTCATTCTTTCTGCAACCTTGAGTACTAAACGCTATAAAAATGTCTTCAAATTATTTGGTCAACAAATTAAAAGTGACTTTTCGTTGATAAAACTCAACGAAAGTGACAAAAAGTCCTCCGACAACTCTGCCGTTAATACGTTAGATATTCCTGAGCTTAAACAAGGTATCAGTGATATAAAAACATTCATCGAACAACAAATTAATAAAGCAAGCTCATTAGAACAAGAAGCTTATGTTGATCATTTAACCCAACTTGATAACCGTGGTCGCTTTGTACAGTTTTATGAAAGCCAAGTAATTCAAGACAGCCCAGTAAAATTTGGTGTTTTAATTATTACTCGCTGCTCCGAACTACAAACCATTAACCAAATACACGGCTACAAAGAAGGTGACAATTACATTCTGCAAGTAGCTCAATTGATGAAAAAAGCCGTTACTGCCTATCCTGATGGTAAGTTATTTCGTCTAAACAGTTCTGATTTCGCCTGTATTTTACCTAATATTGCTTTAAAAAAAGCAGAATCATTAACGCAAGAATTTACCGCTTTGTTCAATGAATATCAGCATAGTTCAGATCTCGATTCTGTAGCCTATTCTGGCTTAGTTGCCTTTGATAAGTCAAAACCATTAGGCGAGCTTCTTGCTCTAGCTGATACAGGTGTCAGTATTGCTCAAACACAAAGCTCAAATTCTTGGTACGCTCAAAAAGATACCGATCTTTTACAGCAAAATAGCAGTAATTATGGCAACCAAAATTGGCGACAAGAAATTGATAGTGTTGTAGAAAACCAACGTGTGACCTTGTTACTTCAGCCTATCATTCCCAGTGGGCGTAATAACAAAGTTTATGGTGAGGTGCTTGCTCGATTCTTGAATTCCAATGATGAAATGCTGCCTACCGCATCGTTTATTGCAATGGCTGAAAAACTCGATAAAATCATTGCCGTTGACAAACTTATTATTGAAACGACCATAAAAGCTATTATTAATAAAAATATGTTCGATCATAGATTTGGCGTCAATATCAGCTCGCGAAGCATCAGTAACGAACATTTTATGATTTGGTTAGAGCGTCAATTATTACGTGAACCTAAGGTCGCCACACGGCTCGTGTTTGAAATAACAGAGTATGGTTTACAACAAAACATTAAAACCAGTAAACGTTTAATTGAAATGTTACACCGCGTAGGCTCTAAAGTAACCGTTGAACGTTTTGGTGTTGGTTTAACCTCTTTTAAATTCTTTAGAGATTTAACGCCTGACTATATCAAAATGGACAGCTCCTATACCCGTGATATTGATGATGATAAAAACAACCAATATTTCTTACGTTTAATGGTAGATTTAGCCCATAGGTTAAGTATAAACGTATTAGCAGAAAGTGTTGAAAGCCAAGAAGAGAAGCACACCTTAGAAAAGTTATTTATTGACGGTTGCCAAGGTTTTTATATTGGCAAACCTCAACCTATTTGATTTATGTAAAAATTAGTTTCCTATCAACCGAGTTTAGCTTAACAACTCGGTTTTTTTTAGCTTTTTTCAAATCCCCTACTCACTGTAGTGTTGTTATATGTCCTAAAAAAAAGGATAATAGCGTTAATATTATAAAATTAACGCTCTGATATAAAACGCAAATGACCGATTACATTCTGCTTCTTATTGGCACAGTACTAGTAAATAACTTTGTATTGGTGCAATTTCTTGGCTTATGCCCTTTTATGGGAGTATCGTCTCGCACTGAAACAGCTATAGGAATGTCATTCGCCACCACCTTCGTAATGACGCTTGCATCGTTACTGAGTTATTTAGTAACTACTTATATTTTAGCTCCCCTGAATCTTGAATACCTCACCACCATGAGCTTTATTTTGGTCATTGCCGTGGTTGTTCAATTTACAGAAATGGTCGTACATAAAACCAGTAGCAATCTATATCGTCTACTTGGTATATTTTTACCCTTAATTACCACCAATTGTGCTGTACTTGGCGTTGCTTTATTAAACTTAAGGTTAGAGCATAATTTCTTTGAGTCTATTGTTTATGGCTTTGGCGCAGCCGCCGGCTTTTCTTTAGTGCTAGTAATGTTTTCAGCTATGCGTGAAAAATTAGCCAATGCCGATGTACCAACGCCCTTTAAAGGTGCCGCTATTGCAATGATTACAGCCGGTTTAATGTCTTTAGCCTTTATGGGCTTTTCTGGTCTAGTTAAAATTTAAGGTAATAATACTCATGATAATTAACAATTCCCAGGCATCCCAATTAGTATAATGAATATTTTAATTGCCATTCTTGTTTTAGGACTTATTGCAGCTCTTTTTGGCGCCTTATTGGGGTATGCTTCAGTGCGTTTTCATGTTGAAGGTGATCCCATTGTTGAGCAACTTGATGCCCTACTCCCCCAAACCCAATGTGGTCAGTGTGGTTATCCCGGTTGCAAACCATATGCTGAGGCAGTTGCCAACGGAGAAGCAATCAACAAGTGTGCGCCTGGTGGTGAAGACACCATTAAGAAAATTGCTGATCTAATGGGCGTAGAAGCTGAACCTTTAGATGAAAATCATGAATCCGACAAAGGCCCTAAGGTCGCCTTTATCATTGAAGAAGACTGTATTGGCTGTACCAAATGTATTCAAGCCTGTCCTGTTGATGCTATTTTAGGGGCTGCAAAACAAATGCACACCATACTTATTGATGAATGTACAGGTTGCGATTTATGTGTTGCGCCTTGTCCGGTAGATTGTATTGAAATGCGCCCCATCCCAGAAACCACCCAAAATTGGCAATGGGACTTAAATAAAATTGCTGTGAAGCAACTGGATTAGGAGAGTAAAGGCACAGTGGATTCTATATTAGAGCGCATCAATCAAAATAATTTTTGGCAGTTTCATGGCGGTATACATCCGCCTGAACAAAAAGCAATAACTGCTGCCAAACCTATTAGACAACTGCCACTCCCTAAGCAGCTGATATTACCTTTACAGCAACATATTGGCCGCCAAGGTGACTTAAAGGTCAAGGTGGGCGACAAAGTATTAAAAGGTCAAGCGCTTACTCGCAGCTCAAACCCAATGGCAGTGCCGATACATGCGCCTACTAGCGGTACAATTAGTGCGATAAAAAAATCTGTTATTGCTCATCCGTCTGGTTTAGAAGAGCTATGTGTATTTATTGATGTTGACTTTGAAGATACATGGCGAAGCAGAGACATTTGCCACGACTTCACCCAGCTTACCCACCTCCAGTTAATTAAAAAGATTGCAGATGCTGGTATTGCAGGTATGGGAGGTGCCGGTTTTCCAACCCATATAAAAGTTAATACTAAGCCCGACATTAATTTTTTAATCATTAATGCAGCTGAATGTGAACCGTATATCACTGCCGATGACTTATTAATGCGTGAACAAAGCGCTGCAATTGTTGACGGAATAAAAATACTGGACAAGTTGCTTGAACCTGCTTTTATATTAATTGGTATTGAAGATAACAAGCCTCAAGCGATTAAAGCATTACAACAAGCCACCAGAGATATTGACAAAATAAACGTCTGTGTACTACCCACTAAATATCCTATGGGTGGTGAAAAGCAACTAATCAAAGTATTAACCGGTAAAGAAGTCAAAAGCGGTGCTTTGCCAATTCATTCAGGTATTGTGGTACAAAATGTTGCCACGTGCTTTGCTATTAGTGATGCTGTTATTCATGATATCCCCTTAATCAGGCGTGTTGTCACTCTAACAGGGCAAGCTTTAAGTAAACCACAAAATGTTTGGGCTTTATTGGGAACACCGGTGAGCTATTTGCTCAAACAAACAGGTTTTACCAGTGAAACCCTAGCTGAGAACACAGCAACTAAACAGACAGCTCCACCGGTAATAATGGGTGGTCCATTAATGGGCTTTAGTCTACTTAACGACTCTGTACCCATTGTTAAGACGAGTAATTGTATTTTAGCACCCAGCAAAAAAGAGATGCCAAGTGCCTTTGATAACAATTCTAACGAAGTTGAATGTATACGCTGTGGTCAGTGCAGTGACGTCTGCCCTAGCCAACTTTTACCCCAAGAGCTGCAATGGAGCGCTAAAGCAAAAGACCATCAGCAATTAATGAAACTTAATCTATTTGATTGTATTGACTGTGGCGCTTGCGCTTACGTTTGTCCGAGCCAAATTCCATTGGTACAATATTATCGAGTTGCGAAAGCAGAAATTCGTCAACAACAACAACTTGATCTAAAAGCTGACAAAGCAAAAGCACGCTTCGAAGCCAGAAAACTTAGATTAGAAAAAGAGAAAATTGCGCGCGAACAAAAACACAAAAAAGCGGCTGCTGCCCGTAAAGCAAGCATGAATAAAAAAGCAGCAGATGGCAGCACGGCAAGTTCAGCAATAGCTGCTGCACTTGCGCGGGTCAAAGCTAAAAAGGCCGAAGCACCTGACTCCACAGAGAACACTAAACAAGCTCCTAAAGATGATAAGTCACAGGTGAAAGCAGCTATTGAAAGAGCTAAAGCTAAGCGACAGGCTAAAAATAATGATGCTGAGCTGCCAACAGCCACGAATGAAAAGACTGACAACGAGCAAGCTCCTCAAGATGAAAAATCACAGGTGAAAGCAGCTATTGAAAGAGCTAAAGCTAAGCGACAGGCTAAAAATAATGACGCTGAGTTGCCAACAGCCACGAATGAAAAGACTGACAACGAGCAAGCTCCGCAAGATGAGAAATCGCAAGTAAAAGCGGCTATTGCTAGAGCTAAAGCTAAGCGACAGGCTAAAAATAATGACGCTGAGTTAACTGCTTTAACCAATACAGAGACTGAGAGCACCTGTGTTGAAGCGCAAGATAACACCCTTAGCCAAACAAGTGATGTCGAGTCAACCTTAAACAATGAGCCACTTTCATCAAACTCAGTAGCCAATGATAAAGATGACAAGAAAGCTAAAATAGCTGCAGCGGTAGCAAAAGCTAAGGCCAAGGCAAACCGTAAACAAGGAAAAACGACTCAGAAAGCGGCATCAGCAAAAGATGGTACAACGCAACCAACCGATAGCTTAGATAAAAAAGCAAGAGTTGCTGCAGCGGTCGCTAAAGCAAAAGCAAAGGCTCAAGCAAAAAAAGAACAAACCAAACAACTGAAATCTACCAATGAAGAAACGACATAATTATGGCATTTTGGATCGCAAGCTCACCCCATAACCACAGCCAAGCAGAAACGTCATCGTTAATGCGTTTAGTTATTTATGCTGTTTTACCCGGAATTTTTGCCCAATGGTATTTTTTTGGTTGGGGCAATATGGTTCACATTGCCTTGGCTGTTACCACCGCCATAGTATGTGAGTTTATTGTCTTATCACTAAGAAGCAATAAAAGTCATATCAAAAAACAACTTTTTGATGGCAGTGCCATACTTACAGCAATATTACTTAGTATCAGCCTACCTGCCATAGCGCCCTGGTGGATATCTGTGCTCGGCACGGCTTTTGCTATTTTAGTGGTAAAACAACTATATGGTGGCTTAGGACATAATCCATTTAATCCTGCTATGGCTGCTTATGTAATGTTACTGATTTCTTTTCCAATACAAATGACATCATGGCAACCCCCTTTAGCATTAATGACAATAGATTTAGATTTTAACAACACTATTGCTACTATTTTTACCGGCTTTACCTCTGAAGGTTATTCTGTAGAGCAATTGAGAACCAATATCGATGGCTTTACCATGGCAACCCCTTTAGATACTTTGAAAACAAATTTAGGGTTAGGGTTAATTGTTTCTGAAACTATCACCACCACTATATTTACCAATAACTTACCGTTCGGGCTAGGGTTTGCTTATGGCTGGGAGTGGATCAATATTGCCTTTCTTGCTGGAGGTATAGTGTTAATTGCCAAAAAAGCAATCGCTTGGCAAACCCCCGTAAGCTTCTTATCCAGTTTATTTATTTGTTCTTTTATCGCTTATGCTATCAGCCCTGATAGTAGCGCATCGACCTTATTTCAATGGCTAACAGGTGGCTGCATGTTAGGTGCTTTCTTTATTTTAACTGATCCTGTTACGGGTGCTACCAGCACTAAAGGAAGAATGATTGTAGGTGCTCTTGCCGGCTTATTAGTGTATTTAATTCGCAGTTATGGCGGTTATCCAGATGGCGTTGCCTTTGCGGTATTGGTGTGCAACATGTCTGCTCCCTTAATCGATCAATATACACGGCCTCGTACCTATGGGCATTCTATTAACCAGCAGCCTACTGCTATGCCAGACAGTAAAACCACTCAGCAACGGGAGTCTAAATGATGTCAACTCCCTCACCAGATAAAAAGTCAGCTTTTGCTGTTCCAATACAAAAAAACAGCCAAATACTAGCCATTTTTGCCATTGTTTGTACAGCAATTGTTGGCTTAGTGTATGAGCTGACCAAAGACAAAATTGAAACTCAAGCACAGTTACAATTATTGAATACACTCCACAGTATTATTGAACCTAGCCGCTACACTAATGATATAACTAAAGATTGTGTGATTGTAAGCTCCCCCTTACTGATAGGCTCTAAACAAAATGCTGCACCGCAAACAGCCTATATTGCTAGAAAAAACGGTAGTGCGATAGCCGTTGCCATCACGAGTAATGCGCCTGATGGTTATAATGGTGTTATTGAACTTATTATTGCAATCAACATGGACAATAGCGTCAGTGGTGTACGCGTGTTAAAACATCAAGAAACACCAGGACTAGGCGATAAGGTTGAACTGAGAAAAAGTGATTGGATCACAAGTTTTAACGGCAAAAAGTTATTATCTGACAACGATAGCCGTTGGGCTGTTAGTAAAGATGGTGGTATGTTTGATCAATTTACCGGTGCAACCATAACCCCCCGTGCAGTAGTAAAAGCAGTGAAAAATGCCGTTTTATTTTTTAAAGATAACCAGCAATCATTATTAACCCTTAATAACAGCTGCAAGGCAGAGGTCGCTGAGCCACAGTCAGTAGTTGCAAATAACAAAGATGAGGCAAGTAATGCACAATAATGATGAAAGCCCAATAAACCAATCACCTGAGCTTGATACTGACATAGCAGCACAAACGGCAGAAAAGGCACTAGCTAAACAAGCACTCAAAGCTGAATATAAAACCCTTGCTATTCAAGGTTTGTGGAAAAACAACCCGGGGTTAGTGCAGCTTTTAGGGCTGTGTCCATTACTGGCAGTAACAGCAACTGTAACTAATGCCTTAGGATTAGGGCTTGCCACATTATTAGTATTAGTGTGCTCAAATGCGACGGTTTCTGCTGTTCGTCATTGGGTACCGAAAGAAGTACGTATTCCTATTTTTGTTTTAATCATCGCATCGTTTGTAACTTGCGTGCAGCTGTTAATGAATGCCTATACTTATGGTATTTATCAATCGCTAGGTATTTTTCTACCGTTAATTGTTACCAACTGTGCCATTATTGGCAGAGCTGAAGCCTACGCGTCTAAAAACCCTATCGCGCAGTCAAGTTTTGACGGCTTGATGATGGGCTTAGGTTTTGCTCTGGTGCTACTTGTGTTAGGAGCTATTCGTGAAGTGTTAGGTCAAGGCACCTTGTTTGATGGTGCAAACTTACTACTTGGTGAGTGGGCTAGTGTATTGCGAGTAGAAGTGGTGCAATTAGACTCTCAATTTTTATTAGCTATTTTACCACCAGGCGCTTTCATCGCAATGGGCTTTATTATTGCTTTAAAAAATGCCATTGATGCCAACGTAAAACAACGCCAACCTAAAGCACCCGAAGCAACGATTGAACGTGTTCGCGTTAACTTTGACTCGTGATCTTTTAACTAGCCAGTGTAAAGCAGCCCAATAGAGAAACGTCATGAACAAAGAGAAACGCTTAGCCATACTAACTCGATTACGCGATGCTAACCCTGAGCCAACCACAGAGCTAAATTTCACCAGTTCATTTGAGTTACTCATAGCGGTATTACTTTCTGCACAAGCAACTGATGTTGGTGTGAATAAAGCCACAGCTAAACTTTATCCCGTTGCAAATACCCCACAAGCAATTCTCGATTTAGGTTTAGACGGTTTAAAGTCGTATATCAAAACCATAGGTTTATTTAATACTAAAGCAGTGAACACCATTAAAACCTGTCAAATGTTGGTTGATTTACATGGCGGAGAAGTCCCTGAAGACAGAGCCGCACTTGAAGCCTTGCCCGGTGTCGGCAGAAAGACAGCAAATGTGGTACTTAATACTGCTTTTGGCTGGCCGACAATTGCGGTCGACACCCATATCGACCGCGTTTCAAACCGCACTAAATTTGCCATGGGTAAAAACGTGGTTGAGGTTGAAAATAAGCTTCTAAAGGTAGTTCCTGCTGAATTTAAAGTGGATGTACACCACTGGCTTATTCTTCATGGTCGCTACACCTGTACAGCACGTAAACCTAAATGTGGCGCATGTATTATTGAAGATTTGTGTGAGTACAAAGATAAGGCTGAATAGAAAAATATCTATTCTAGTCTTTTGGATAATCTATAATCGCTGCGTGTTTATCTTTTAGTGCCTGCTTATTCTGAGCAATAGCATCATTAGCATTAAATTGGCTTTCAATAAGAATAGGCAAAAGTGTCCCTACCTTTGCCTATGACTTGGATGGCTCAGTAAAATTATGAAGTTACGCTACTTTTCCCTTTAACCAAAAATTCGCCGTTCGATAGCTTTGCGTTTGTGTTGTAAGCAGGGCCATTACTACCTATAAACACGGGGAAAAGTCAATGTGAACTTTATTTATATTTTGGTAAGCATAAAATTTGCTTTCCGTCATTATTAACTCATTAATTGACGTTTGAATCACAACTATGAGATAAAGGACTTAACAATTTTCCATTATTCAATTTACTGCTATGATTAGTTAGTAATTACTGTACTTTACTATGCAACTGAACTTTACTATTTCATTACCTGTATTAATGTGCAAACTTCACCTTTACGGTGACAAACAGCCCTGTGGGACAATTTAGCGAGAATGTCATCTGCCACCAAATGCGTTGAAGTCGAAAACTCAAAAGTCGCCAATTTCTTTATAAACGCTCGCTCCTCTGGCGTATTTTCAATCGTCAGTTTTACGAGCATTATTTATATCATCGTTCTGGGCCTCACCTTTAAAGATCTATATAACTATATGGCCCCATGGATAAATATTTCCCAAGCGATTGGTGTAGCGATAATTGTACTTAACCTAGCGATTTACTACCGAAAACAAAATGTTCCCTTTGCGGCAGGTATTTTGCTTTTTTGTATGTTTGCAATCCATATGGTGAATGTGACATTTGCAGGCGGTATCGATACCGTTCACTACGCATGGATTTTTATATTCCCGGTTCTTGCAGGCGGCACAATGGCTTGGCGCGGCCAATTATTCTTTTGGTTTATTTGCATGCTTGGCACAATCTACTATTACATTTGGCCTGAGCAAATGGCCGAATTACCGTACGAAGGTGATTTAGAATACACACTTGCCACTCGACTTGTCTGCATCACTATTTTTAGTTTGGTAATGCTCACTTACCACTTTACACTTCGTGAAAAGATGGATCACGTTCACAAGGCGCTCAAACTTGCAACCTTTGAGGGTGATTTATTCGCAGGCGTCTTCAACTCTAGGGCCCAGAGCGTCATATTGGTTGATAGTAACGGCACTATCGAGCGCGCAAATGCAACCACTCATACCACATTTTCCTTTAATGATAGTCATCTTATTGGCCAACATATTGGTATTTTATGCGAGCATGCTGACCGCTTATTTGACACCAATCGACAACATCTAAGCGGACAAGAATTAGAAATTAAAACCCATAAGGGGAACAGTCTCTGGATAGAATTTACCTCTATTGAAGTAGAAGATGAAATTGGCAAGCGCCATACTCTGCTTACCATAGAAGACATATCGCAACGCAAGCGCTTTGAGTCCAAATTATCACACCTTGCTCATTTTGATCATCTCACCAACATTCCTAATCGCCTGATGATCCAAGATAAAATAAAAGAAATGATTGAAGAAGACACCACAGCCTCTTTTTATGTCATTTTCATCGACCTAGACAAATTTAAAGATATCAATGATATGCTTGGCCACGAAGCAGGTGACAAGGTACTTCTAGAGGTAGCTAGTCGGCTTCAAACCAATATTCGAAGTGGAGACTTTATTGGTCGCTTTGGTGGCGACGAATTTATACTGCTAACCCGTTCAGCTACCACTGAAGAAGAAACCAAGCAATTGATAAAAAGTTTGCAGAAAATACTAGCGCTACCTATTTATTATGAGAAAACTGAAAGTGTGGTGGGCTCTACAGCAGGTATATCAAGTTATCCAACCGATGGGCAAGCGGGCAATGACTTAATTCGTAAAGCAGATGCCGCCATGTATCGCACGAAAAAAAATCATAAAGGCGCCTTTTCATTTTACAACGTTCAGTATGACGCAGACTTACAGCGTAAACTGCACCTTAACTCTGCATTGAGAAATGCGATCAGCAATAATGAATTGAGCCTTTTATTTCAGCCTATATTTGACCACCACCAGCAATTATTAGGAGCTGAAGCATTAGTCCGTTGGAAGCACGGTGAGTATGGCGCTATAAGCCCTGATGAGTTTATTCCTATTAGTGAAGAAAACGGTCAAATTATTGAAATTGGCTTATGGGTGCTAGACCAAGCTTGCCAGGTTTTAAAAGAATGGCAAGATGAAGGCCGATTTGATCTCACAATGTCGGTAAATATTTCTTACAGACAGATTGTTGGCACTACCTTGGTAACCAGTATCGAAAATGCGCTAAAAAAACATGCTCTGAAAGGCGATAAACTCATATTGGAATTAACAGAACGCGTCATTGCTGAAGATTTAGACCTAGTCAATCAGAACCTGACTTTGCTAACCGCAATGGGCGTCCGCTGTGCAGTAGATGATTTTGGTATTGCCTACTCAAGTCTAAATTACCTACAAAAAGTCGATTTTGATATACTTAAAATTGATCGAAGCTTTGTTGATGGCATTGTGGATGACGAAGACTCATTAAATTTATGTAAAGGCATACTGTCTATGGCTCACAGCCTTGGCCTGTTGGTCACCGCAGAGGGTATCGAAACCGAAGCTCAGTTTAATTTATTGTGTTCGTTAGGGATAGATAAATACCAAGGATTCCATCTCGCGCGACCAATTGAGCGACGTAAGTTTTCAGAATTATTCACTTAAATCTACATGTGCGAACACATTGTTCATAGTTAATAACAAGTTAAAGAGATTTGATTTACACATATTATTGATCCTTTTTTACAAAACATCATGTTTGCTTGTTCTCGCTCTAGCTATTCAGTATTCACTTTTAACAAAAGAGTTAGTTCTTTTGTAATTGCTTCTTAACGATGTAGATAAAACATAATGGTTTTGGAGGCACTAACTATGCCTCCAAAATAGTCATGTTTTAATTCTAAAAAATTTTAACTTCCAAATTGAACACGAATACCGGCATTAACAGTAAAGCCGTCATTACGTGACCAAATATCTGTGGTCCAACGGCCGCTTGGAGCTTGCATTGGTAACAACAACGACTCGTCTTTTGTTTGGCGTACGTTAAGTAGGTTTTCTGCATTTAAGAAATAACTTACTTTGCCAACGGTAATTTGACCAAGTAACCCTAAATGCCAATATGCATTGCTTTTGTCGCGATGAGGGTTTCCTTCTAAGTGTTGTGTACCTGTGTAATAAGCCTCAAATCCAACGAGGTGGCTACCGTGTTCTTCCCACATAATAACAGCACCTGCCGAGTGTTTTGGCGTAAGTGCCAAAGGCGTTCTGCCAATACCTGATTGGCTGTGTTTAGTGGCATCGGTGTATAAGTAACTACCCGTTAGTTTGAGTTCACGCCAGCGATAACGAAGCAACAATTCAGCGCCACGAATCTCACTTTTACCTGCGGAATTCACCATACCCACTTGTTTGTCGGAAGCGTTGATATATGGAGCATTCAATTCAAGTTCTGTAACATTTTCAACATCAGAGGCAAACAAAGTCACACTAGTTTCAATACTGTCCATTAGGTAACTAATGTCAATAGACGCGGTAGTCGCCTGCTCTTCTTCAATGTTTTCAAAGGGTGCTAATCGCGATAAACCGGCGTCTTCAATATCTTCAACAAAGGGCGTAGGAGCAAAAAAACCTTTCCCATAAGAGCCACGAATAGTCAAATGTTCAGGACTATACAGCATAGAAATGCGCGGGCTAATTTGTGTACCATATTCACTGTGCCAATCAGCACGAGCACTCATTGACAATGAAAGTTTATCAGTTGCCTCATAATCAACTTGCGAGAATAAGCCCGGCACTTGGAAATTGTAGTTAAACTCTGAAAAATTACCGGAGTCAAAACGATCTGATTGGTAAGCAACACCCACTAGCCAAGCGGAAGTATCACCATAGCCTGACACGCTAGATTCAAGTAGGTAACTTTCATGAATATCTTTTTCTTGTATCAAGCCATTTACATGGTCGTGCTCTTGACGCATTGCCGAGCCACGTACATTCAGGTTAAGTACCTCACCTAGTGGTTGATCAAATATAAAACCACTATCAAGCCTTAATGAATCTTGACTTTGTATAAATGGATTACCGTTAGGTACTGTTGCCCCTTCTACGGTTCCTCCTTCTCGCTCTTCTTTCATAGCGCCAAACGTGAGATATAGGTTGGCACCATCTTCGCTCTCCCAATAAACTCGAGGGCGAATAGTTGCACGTTGGTAAGCGGCCATATCAAGCCAGCCGTCACTATCTAAATCTTGTTGCTCTTGATTGTGCAAACCAGCAGTTAACGATGCGCTGATTACATCATTAATCGGCGAGGAAAAATAGCTAGTGATATCTTGCCCATTTTTAGATGTTGCATTCAATAACACTTCGCCTTCAACTTCATCTGATGGGGTTCGAGATATTAAGTTAATTACTCCGCCAAGTGCTGAGCCACCATACAGTGATGATGCTGCTCCTTTAATGATTTCAACATTGGCAAGATCTGTCGGAGGAATTTGCAATAAACCAATAGAGGCCGTTTGACCACCATATAGCGGCAAACCATCACTAAGTAACTGTGTATAACGTCCGTACAAACTTTGTAATCGTATATTGGCACTGCCTAACGCCGGCGATGTATTCTGCACCCGTACTCCGCCAGTTTCGGCAACCAACATAGAAATATTACCAGGGCGCATTAAGGCTTTTTCTTGAATTTCTTCGCCATTGATGATCTCTGTACGGGTTGCTGACTCAGTCACAATTCGACCCAGGCGTGATGCGGTTACTTGGATCTTTTCAATCTTATCTTCGCCATGCTCATGATGGTCGTCGTGTTTCTCACCTTCACCAGCGTAAGAAATTGAAGGTGCTAACAGCACCGCAAATGTTATTTTAGAATATTTATTAAGCATTTTTACCTCTAATAATGCTAAAAACTGTGAAACTTTCACAATGAGTAAAGAAATTATACTGTTGTATAGGATTTGAGAGTTGGTGTGCTATGTGGTGAAAATTGGAGGCCGATAAAGCGATGCGGCAATAAAATATGTTGCTTTGGTTGCAAGTGTCAGTAGCGGATCGCTTAGAGCCATTGACTCTGTCAAAGGAAGATTGTTATCTATATACGCAATAGAAGCACATGCGTTCGCAGGGCAAATACATTGGTTTTCACAACACTCTACTTCACAACAATCATCATCTAATGCGTTGACGCGATCATTAACAATAATATCCACTTGTATTTTTGTAAAATGTTCTGAAAGAGTGGTATTTGACGAGATGAAATGATCCGCCATAGTTTGCCCTACAAAGGCAACCAAGAGTGTTATGGTAAGCAGCAATTTCAACAAGGATTTAGGCATATATAATTCTTATAAAATTCGCGCATATTGTAGATGATTTCAGCGGATAAATGAAGATAGAATAAAACATATTCCTTACTAAAAATAGCTGGTATCCTATAAACTTGATAGGTAGCTTCATGACCTTTAGGTTGGCCAGCAATAGCTATGAGCACCTATATAAACCAAACAAAATTTTCTGTGGGTAAACATACTAGAGATTGAGCAGAAATTACTTAAAGTGGTAGCTGCTGTGTTTAAACAAAAGATTAAAATCTAATATTTGGCTTAAGAAAATGAACGATAGTCTGATTACTATTTGGAATGCAAACTTTAGTGGGGCTACATCAACAGTGGTAATTCCCGATAGTTGCCGCGATTTGATAGTCAAAACCTTGGAAAATGAAAAACCAAATTGGTTAGTTTCACCACTCTACGATCGATCTGAACTTGTTCAGATCGAAACAAGCTGTAATTATACTGGGTTTCGCTTAAGTCCCGGTACTGAAATTAAAGAGCGTGAGTTATTAAACTATATTGAAAAAAAACAGCCCTATGTAGACGAAGTGAGTAATTTTTTAGAGGACTTTATTTCTACCCACAGCGCTATGAAGGAAACACTAACATGTTTTGCTAATGAGATGGGGTCGGTAAAACAAATTGCTGCTCAACTTGGGGTCAGCACCAGAACATTGCAACGACTCGTTTTTAGTAAAACCAAAAGAACACCTGGCTATTGGTTGCAATTAGCCAGGATTAGAAAAGCGGCCAGAAGTTTAAGCCAACATGTTTGCCTAGTTGATGTTGCGGAGAACTATGGCTTTGCTGATCAATCTCATATGAATAGAGAGTTTCAACGCTGGTTTGGGTTAACACCGTTACAGGTATTAAATTCTCCGGCTATACTCAGACAGCTAAATGACAAAGGCTATGCCTAAGAAGCGACAGGCGTACAAATTTCAACTAAAAAGCCATTGTTCTCGGTTACATAAGCTATTGTCTGCCCCCAAGGCATATCCGTAGCATCCTGCACGAGCAAAGCCCCCGCTTCAAGTGCTTTAGACAGTGCCATCTTTACATTATCCGTTTCAAAAGCTATCTCAAAAGAAGGGGCTTTAAAATTAGGTTTAGCAGGATTTTTTCCTAGTTCTTTCATTAGCTTGAGAGATGAAAATGAAAGTGTCGTATTACCTGTATCTAATTCTCCATAATCGCCACTCTCATGAAGCATTTTCTTTTTAAGGCCAAAGGCTTTTTCATAGAAACTGAATGTTTCAACAACATCATCCACATACAAGATTGTATATTTAAATTTCAAGGTGTTACTCCTTATTGGTTAAAGTACAAGCAAGCATATAGATTGATAATCAACCTGTCTTGAACAATTACGACAAAAGTTAAATTAAGTGTTCACCTATGACCGTAATAAAATCGGCTGGAGAACACTTCTGTAGTGGCGCATATTTAACGCCTTTTAAAGAGCCAACAAACATGGGTAAAATTGTACTCGGTGGTAAGAAAAAGCTTATACCTGTGTTGCACATAGCCTAAATGTGATTATTGCAATATAAAATTGGTATTCATCATTGGCTTATTATTCACAGCCGCTATAATTACCTTCGATGTAATCTCAAATGTGGTTCATGTAATATTGATGGTTATACCCATTTAACACAATAATTGAGTTAATTAATTTGACAACAAAGGCAGAATAATGAAATTTTTACACAGCATGATTCGTGTACATGATCTTGACGCGTCATTAGATTTTTTCGTCAACAAGTTAGGTTTAGTTGAAGTGAGACGTAAAGAAGTACCAGAAGGAAAATTCACCTTAATATTTTTAGCCGCAGCTGTCGGTGAAGCAGAAATAGAATTAACGCATAATTGGGGCTCTGAAGAACTTTATGATAATGGTCGCAACTTTGGGCATTTAGCATTTGAAGTAGAAGACATCTATCAAACATGCCAAAAATTACAAAACAGTGGGGTTATTATTAATAGACCACCGCGTTGTGGCCACATGGCGTTTGTGAAATCACCTGATAATATTTCTATTGAATTATTGCAAAAAGGTGGAGCCCTTTCTCCGCAAGAGCCATGGTTAAGCATGAAAAACACTGGCACTTGGTAAACCAAGAGCCAGTAGTTACTATACTTGTTAATAACAAGAAGCGTTACTGAGCTAACGCTTCTTTTAATGCCGCCAAACACAGTAACACGTTCTCATTGCGGGCGGCATACCCCATTAAACCAATTCGCCAAGCCGATCCAGAAAATTGCCCTAACCCGGCACCTATTTCTAAATTATATTCATTTAACAAAAACTGACGCACTTTCGCATCATCAATGCCTTGGGGGATATGCACTGCGTTCAATTGTGGTAAACGTTCATTCTTAGGTACAATAAAATCTAAGCCAAGGCTTTGTAAGCCCGTTGCAAGCTTTTCATGCTGGGTTTGATGGCGCTGCCAACTATTTTCTAACCCTTCATTTTGTAATACAACTAATGATTCATGCAACGCATATAAAGAGTTAACTGGTGCCGTGTGATGATAACTACGTTTGCCTTGGCCTGACCAATACTCCATAACTAGCGATTGATCTAAAAACCAACTTTGTACCGCACTACTTCGGTTTTTAATGACACTCGCAGCTTGCTCACTAAAACTTACGGGTGATAGCCCAGGAACACAAGATAAACATTTTTGACTACCAGAATAAACCGCATCAATACCCCAGTCATCAACATTTAATTCAACACCGCCTAAGGAGGTAACTGCATCAACAATAGTTAAACAGTTATGTTTACGCGCTATTTCACATAATACTTTTGCATCAGAAAGCGCGCCGGTTGAGGTTTCAGCATGCACAAATGCAACAAATCTAGCCTGCGGCGTTTGTTTTAAAGTATCTTCAAGGGCTTGTGGATCAACCGCTCTACCCCATGTACCGTCAACTACCACTACGTTAGCACCGATACGTTGAACATTTTCAATCATACGTGCACCAAACACACCGTTTCGACAAACTACCACAGTATCATCAGGCGTAAGTAGATTAACGAAGCACGCTTCCATGCCTGCCGAGCCTGGCGCGGAAATAGCCATGGTATAAGTGTTTTTTGTTTTAAATGCATACTGCAATAAAGATTTAACTTCATCCATCATGCCAATGAATGTTGGGTCAAGATGGCCAACTGTTGGTCTCGCTAATGCTGATAAAACACGAGGGTTAACATCTGAAGGGCCTGGCCCCATTAATGTACGTTGTGGCGGAATAAAAGATTGAATTGTCATAATAAACTCACAATAAAATATGGCTAGATAATATCACCATAGCACTTGAATATATATTTAGTAAATTTATCATGATTATCTCAGTTATTCAGTGTAAAAATATTATAACAAGTCACTCGGTAGCTGTTATCATGCTAGTTAACTTACATTCCCTCGTATAAAAGCAACATTACGCATGGCTCTAAAAGCAACTATTTATAAAGCTAGCATTGAACTGGCTGATATGGATCGTAATTATTACGATTCATTACAACTTACTTTAGCTCAACACCCATCAGAAACAGATCAACGATTGATGGTCAGGTTAATATGCTTCATTTTAAATGCCCATAACGATTTAAAATTTGGTAAAGGTGTAAGTGATGAAGAAGAAGCTGCACTGTGGCAAATTAATTACAGTGATGAAATAGCTTTATGGATTGAGTTAGGACAAATAGATGAAAAACGTATTAAAAAAGCGTGTAATAAAGCACAGCAGGTGAAACTGTATTGTTACGGTTCAAGTGTTGACACTTGGTGGTTACAATCAAAAAACGCCTTAAATACGTTTTCTAAGCTCACCATTGAACAATTTACTACCGACACCACCGATGCGTTAACCAAACTACTAAGCAGAACTATGGAATTTCAATGCAGTATTCAAGATGGTCAATTATGGCTTAATTGTGGTGATAATACACTGTTAATAGAAACAACCACCTTAAAATCGGCAACATGATTATTGTTAAATAAGAAAATTAAGCAGCGATCACCTCTAACGGGCAGCGCATTTGAAATTCAATCTTATTTTTACCCTCAATTTGAAAGCCATGACGTAAGTACAGTCCCCTTGCAGGGTTTTTCAGTAATACATTTAAGGTGATAGGCAGCTGTAATTGTAATGCTCTTTTTTTTACCACTGTGAGTATCTTACTACCTATGCCCTGCCCTTGGTATTCAGGCAGTATTTGTAACTGCTTTATATGTAAGCTTTTCTCTTCACCTTTAAGTGATACAACACCAAGTTTCAATAAGCCTATGGGTTTTCGCTCACGTAAGATTATATGCGACTCATAGTAACTGTCTTTTACACGCTCAAGGTGTTGTTCATTGGTTAATTTTATTTTAGCCCGAGCTAAGTGTTTAGCCATTGATTTTTTTCTTAGTTTAAGCAAAAAATCTAAGTCTTCGTGTTTTACCGCTCTAAAGCCAATGGTAATTTTCATTTAAATGATTGGAGAATTGATACGTTAATATAAGATAAGTATAACAACATTTGTCTTAAATAAAATTAGCTCACGCTAAATCAGATAAGTGAATACGCAGGGGTATTAAATGAGATCAAACAAATAAGTTATTACAATTATGAGCAAAACAACAATGAGTAAAACTTTAAACTTGGTCATGCTACTTTTTATTACATCACTTTGCGTTATTTTAGGGTAATTGTTAGTAGGTAGTTCTTTCTCGTTATTCAAGCAAGCTTGTTGTTTTTTGCTTATTCCTGGTTGAGTTTGTAAGTTATTATCAAAGGTGCTTGCATTAAGAATAGATGTTAACTCTGACATATATTCACTCTGTTCTATTTTTTCTTGAAAAAAATCTTGACTGATCCTTGAAATAGCATCATTTAATTGATTATACAATCTTGAACTTTCAGAAGTCTGGCTTTCATATGACTCATTTTTGATAATGATGATTGAGACATTATCCTTTGCCCCTTTTTCAAGTGTTTTTTGAAGTAAGTTATCGATAGCTGCTTGTGAGCATTGGTCTTGTTGTAGGATGCTATTTATTTCGGCATCATTTAATTCATTTGTTAAGCCATCGCTACATAGTAGAAGACTATTGCTGATATTTGCAGGAATTAATACATGATCAAAATATATTTCTTTGTGCGCTCCCACCGCCCTAGTAATCACATTTGACAACTTACTTTCCGCTGCTTCTGTTTTAGTAATTTGTCCTGCTTTTAGCAATTCTTCAATATGGCTATGATCCCAGCTTATTTGTTCAACATGATTCTTTTCAACTTTATATCCCCTAGAATCCCCTGCCCAAAGTAATACGCCAACCCCCTGACAAACAGTATATAGAACAATAGTAGAACCGATAGCTTTTCCATTCAATGTAACCTGTGAGTAATGCTGTAAGTCGCTATTAACCTTACTAATAGTAGCTTCAATTTGTAAAACCCTTTCAGCTAAAGTGTTGCTCAATTTCAAATTATTAAATGCGGCCACAAGCGCCTGACTTGCTTTGTCTCCTTGAGCATGTCCCCCCATACCATCGGCCACCAGCCATATCTTATCTACATCTGAGACATATATTGCATCTTGATTGACTTTTCGCTTAACGCCGACATCAGTAACGGAAAAACTACGCCAAAAATCTGTCATGTTTCTTCAGTTCCTCTTAAGAATGATGAAAAAGTCTCAACGGGTGGAAGATCGCTAAAATAGCGTTTTCTAGGAGTAAGTCCAACGCCACCTGAAGTCCACCATAACGTAATTTTCACTTTTTGCATGGTTAATAAGCTTTGTAAAAAAGTATCATTGCAGCGACTTAAATCATTTAAATCGTTGTCGATAATAGAGCCTATTTCTGCATATGAACAAGGGGGATAATGCGCCATTCCATAATATGAACTATCCCTACAAGAGGAGTATAAGTCATCTAACACTTGTTGAATTTCATCTAAGTTTGGCTTTTGTTTTTCTAACAGGCTTAAAACAAACTCTTCTACTTGTTTATGGTTAGCATCTAACTGCCTGGCAACAATAAAAGGATTTACCTGTGCGTCAAGTTCACAAATGACACTAAATGGGTAACAGCGTCCAGCTTTATCAACACTTGGCATCATAAAGCCCGATAAGACTTTGTCACAAACTGTGTTCTGACTGATAACAAAGCGCCATATAGGGCTATTAAAATAAAGCTGTTGCCATTCACTCCCAATCTGAGCTCTCGAATTTTCAATGGATTGCAAAAACCAATTATCCAGGTTTTTTATTATCTCAGGAGAAACATTTCGTTGAATGAAATCACCATAACTTGGTAGCTTGCCAAAGTATCCAACTTTCATGAATTATCCTTAAAAACGTCGCATACATTGAAACTGAGAGAGAAGATCGAAAACTAAAGGGTTGGCACCATGCTCAGCTTTTATCTCGTAAACCGCACTGTAGTTTTCAGCAGATAGCGTGACCTCAATCTTATTATTACTAATTTTTTTGATATTAGCTTTATCTAATAATCTAAATAAGGCAAAAGGACCATTTTCATGGATGATAGCTTCACTGCCATCTTTTCTGAAAAAGGTATAGGCCACACCTAAATCGGGATTTGCTGTAGGCCAAGTAATTTTAGTATTACTTGCCCTACCAAACTGATAGCCAAACCGTTTACCATAATGGTTTATTTCAAATTTTGCTGCTTTAGTGTCAAGAAAAATAGGTTTTAAGATAAGACTTAAATTCGGCACCCGCTCATCTATTAGGAACAGAGAGCTTTTAATACGATCAATTAGCTCAAAATACCGCAACACAGCATCAGATAAACCATTTCCTTTAGATTTTCGGTTTTTCCATCGCCAAGGATATGAACTGGTATTAACGAGAGATTTTATATTTTGATTGAAAAATTCAATTAAAATACCAGAATTAGAAAATAACTCTGACATTTCATTTAAAGAGATATTTCTTAGCGATTCCTTATTAAAAGGATAACTACTTTGCGTTAGATCGTTACAACGTGGCATAACTTCCTGTTGCCATAAAGTGACAATCTGTTTAACTTTTTCTTTTCTTATCAAATAATCAACATTACCATCAATTTCACCCAACCATTGACTAAGAGGAAGCGGCTGCTTAAAAGCAAAAGTGCGCAGAGGCTCCATTACTTTGTTTATCTCAAACGCGTCATTTGATTCGCTCAACTGAGATAACTCCAGAGCCAATTTAGAAAAAATAGTCGACATTTTTTCATATATGACTAGCTTTTTATCTTGACTCATAAGCTCGTGTAACTTGCTAAATTGAGACGATATAAATAATTCAGGCGAATCAGAAGCTCTTAAGCTTTTGAGTTTTTGAACACGGTTAAGTTTTGCTGTATAACGCCCAGAAGCATTACCTACTTTTTTCAGTAAGTCTTCATTTTGTAGCTGCGTATAAGTTGAAACTGTTTCCAATAAATATATAATCGGAGAATCTACCGCACTTGACACATTTAAACTGTCTATCCCACCTTGAATACTATCAAACTCACTGATACTAACTTTAGCTAAGACGCGTTTCCATTGTTTAACATAATCATTGGAATACACTTTGATAAGATCGCGGGATAATTTGTCTTTATCTGGTTGATTACTACTCCCTAAGATCCACTCCTCATTTGATAACTTTGTTATATATTGAGTAAGTAACTCAGATTTGATTTCCTTAAACGTTTCTGGAGAATAAAAATTTGAAACCCCTTCTAACTTAGTGCTGAATACACTTTGCCACTCTGTACCTGCTAACTGGGACATAGTCATCATATGGTCATTATGGCTATTATAACTGTGTTTAAATTGCTGATAATATAAATCTATTAGTGAGCCTTTATTAATATAACGTCGAGAGTTGGCTATCAGTTGTTCATTAAGGGTGCCGGCAGGGATTTCATCCTTAACTAACCGTTCAAAGTGAGCTATAAGATCGCCTTTATCTTCTGCTGTAAGGCTTCTGTCATTATTGAGAGAATTATCGAACCAATTAAAAAGGAACGCTTCATCTCGTCGCTCTTTATTCCCTAACATCAAATAGGCTTTAAGCGCTAAGTAATTATTCTTAGCGCCATTTTTTTGAATTAAATTATTTTCAATTTTTTTCTTTACGTAAGGTAAAAGTACCATTTTGAGTAAACGAGTGTAACTGGCATCAAACGCTTCATGTAGTGCTGTGGATTGGTCTAACCCAAATCCTGAGAAACTTGCTTCTTTTTGTTCAACTAACAATTGTAAATTTTTGGAGAAACCACCTAAGGCCGGCAAATAGCTTTTAATATCTGACTTTAATGAAGAATTTTGATATTGGTCTTGCCAGTTTTTTACAGCCAAAATACTAGCATCGATATTTTTAACATTATTCTGATAGCTAATATACCAGGTAATTAACAGTGATAAAGTCACAACGGAGGCCGCTAATATTATCGATTTTGCAATAACACCTTTTCGACGCTTATAACCTGCTAGCACACCAAATTGTTCAGATTCAGGAAAAATAACTTTTTGTAGCAAATCCGTGATGAAATAACTTCGTGAATCATTATTCCACATAACTTGAGCTGTACTTTTAAGTCCAAATTGTTGAGAAAAATTCGCCATTATTCTATCAATGGGTGCGCCTTGTTGGGTACCACTTGTAAAATACAAACCTCTTACAATACCGTTTGTACTGGTCGAGTCTTGTGTTGAAAGGTGTTCTACTAGGTTTTGAAGGTTTTCTTTAAGTGAAGCCAGCTGATTCGTATAACTATAGATTAAAAATTTTCTATTATTATCTCTTTCAAGCTCCATTCTAGGCCACTGACGCCGAGACAGTGACTTCATTAACTCATCAAATTGAAATGAAAATTGCTCAGCAACATTATTCTCGTTCTTTTCATAGTCAAAGGTAATTCCAAATGTTTGCTCTCTCTCTTTATGTGAGAAACTTTCATAAAACTCATTAAAACCTGCCAACATATCACATTTAGTTAAAATAATATAAACAGGTAACTTAGTACCAAAAAATTCGTTTAATTCTGATATTCTATTTTTGGTTTGAATTAATTGTTGCCCTATTTCAAACTCATTCATAGTGAGCAAATCAGAAATACTAAAGCTTGCAATAACACCGCTGATGGGCTTTTTACGGTACTTTTTTATTAGTTTTAAAAAGTTATTCCAACCTGACTCATCGACATCCTTGTGGCTATCTCTTGAGGTATACCTGCCTGCGGTATCAAGAAGTACAGCTTCATCTGTGAACCACCAATCACAATTTTTTGTTCCACCAACACCTTTAATGGCTTGATTAGAAAATTTTTCAAATAATGGAAATTTGAGACCAGAATTAGATAAAAGTGTAGTTTTTCCACAACCCGGTGAACCAATAATCATATACCAAGGTAAATCAGTAAATGAATTGCCGTTACCTTTTTTCTTTTTATGAAGAATACTAAATGCTTGCTCAAACTTATTTTTAAGCTCAACTGATTCAGCACTAATTACCTCTTCTATACCGTTATCGTCAGCGATATCTTCAACCATATCTTGTTGGAGTTTAGCTGCACGATGGTAAGTTACAAGCTTAAAGATAGCAAAAACAAGGAGAACTAAAACAATAGCTGTAATTCTTGAACTTACTTCAGCCAAAGGATAGTAACCAGCAAACGCAAAATATGGGCCGGTAAACCATACTAGAATTGAAATAAGAATGATTATTATAAAAGGTACAAATAATGAGCTTTTAACTATTTTTTTTATCCATTGCATTATTGTTAATTTCCTTTCATCACTAAAGTAATTTCCACACGGCGATTTAAGCTTCGGTTATACGCGGTCTCATTATTGATGACTGGCTGTGTATCCGCCACACCTCTTGTAACGATGCTATCAAGTTGATTATTTGATTTCCGGAGCCAGGAAGCGATAGCCTGAGCTCTTCTACGAGAAATCACCCAATTAGAGTCGGGCTTACCTGTTGAGTCAGTGTGGCCTATCACTAAAACACTATCAGAATATGGCTTAATAGCATTGACCAATTTATTTACATTTGGTAAAGCATTTTCATTGACCTGAGTATTGCCTGAGCTGAACAAAGTGGTGTTGCTAAACCTAATCGTTACCATATTGTCACTGTTGACAATAACATCAAGCATTTTATCTGATATCTCAATTGACAGAACTTCACGTAATTCTTTTAAAACTTGAAGTGAATTTTGAGGTTGCTCCTTAACGTTTAGAGCAAAATCCTTCCAACCTACCGACTCCAAATTTTCATATACAGGGTCAACTTTCGATTGTAAGTTGAGTAAAAACCCAATATAGGCGCCAGATAAAATAAATAGAAAGACAAAGACGTAAACAAAGAGGGGAATATTAGTTACTGAATTCTTTTCCTTTGCACTGATCCCTTGCCATTTAGGTGATAAATCTGGAAAGACAGGGCGGCATTGGCTAATTTGGTGATAAATAGATTCTCCAATATTAATAAGTTCATTGTTTCTTTGATGAGAAACTCGGTACTTGCCAGAAAAACCGATTGCAATACATAAATAGCAAAGCTCAATTAGATCTATGCTACGTTGTGGTTGCTCTAATAATTTATTAACAATCAGAAAAAATTTCTCTCCTCCCCATGTTTCATTATGGTATTTAACCAGAAGCGTTTGGTGACTCCATTCACTTTCACTGCCCCATGGCGTTGATAAAACGAGTTCATCGAGCAAGCAACAAATGATATATCTAGACGTTAATACAACCTCTTTGCTAACACCACTTTCAGTTAATGAATTAGTGTACTTTTCAATCAATAACTCAACATCTTTTCTAAGTGACACTATTGTTCTATTAGGCTCCAATGAGCGGATGTTACCAGCTAACACTAGTATTTCATGACTTAAGGATAATAAAATATTTTCGCCCTTAGGAACTCGAATATTACTCTGGTTGTATTGTTGTGAAGATACATTAGGCTGAGAAGGTACATTATTACCATTACCTGGTGTTGCTTCGTTAACATTGGTACGCCGACCGCCAGGGTTTGGAATTATCATTGTACTTGATAAGCCATCATCATCATCATTCATTCACCTGCCCCCCGTATAGCCCAGAGCTCCATTGATAAACCTGGAAAATTAGTACCAATATGAATTGCTATACCGCCAGAATTAACGAGTGCATTCCAATATTCACCTTTAGGTATTAATTCAAAATAGACAAAATTCCTTTGGTAAGGGATTTCTCGAGGAGCTACAGCAAGGTTATTCAACAAAATGCCCGGTAACTGCACATTAACCAACTCTTTGATTTGTTCAACAGCACCAATTTTAACCTGTGAAGGGAAGTATTTCCTTATTTCTTCTGGTTTGATGTCTGCGCTGACAGCTAGAATAAACGAGCCTGAGTTAAATACTGTTTTGTCTGCAACTACTCCTACCCTAATGCCGTATTTTTTCTCTACCAGAGGAATATTTATTGAGTTTTGCTCTAAAACAATACTAAAAATTTGTCGTAATTCATGAATAATAGTATCGAAGATAGCTGTTAAGTTATTATGATCATAAAGCGGTAATTGCGGTGATTGTTTGTCCGCTTTAATAAAAGTCGACATTTCAGCTATTAAAGAGGTTAACTGTAAATAAACATCAAGAGGATGGATACATTCTGTGTTTTCAAAATACCGAATTAATGGCTGATTTCTATTGAGTGCTTGTAACATTAGAAAATCTGTTACTTCTGTTGTAGTTGCCTTTCCTGCGATAGTCACTCTCGCGGACAACGAATCAATTCTATGATTTATCAAATTAACTAATTCAGATAAAAAGCTACGAAGGTAAAAATTACTTTTAACATTGATATAAGGAGGAATAAAATTTTCTTTTAAACTTACCTTACCACTTGAAGAGATATTTTCGATAAGCCCAATTGGAATACAGCTAAATTCATCTAGGTTATCTAATTCAGTTAACAGGCAAAACTTATAGCCTGACACCTCAATCGATTGTTCAAGGTTTGAGTGTCCAGAAACATCTCTGACATTTAACTCTTCAACGAAATAGCGATAACTCTTATTATCATCTGAATCTCTACAAACCTCGGTATTACCATGATGTCTAATATTAAGGCACAGATAAACCATTTTGTTTAGCAAAGCATCTGTAACATCTAAAGCCAGTGGCACGCCGTCAATCTCGGGGATATTAAAGTAACTGCCATCAGGCAAAACACCCGTAGCAGAATTCACACAAATTTTACCGGTATTAAGGTGAGAATTATCAATAACTATAGAGCCAATTCCCCAGTGGTAAACATTAGCAATTTGAGACGTATTTCTAATTTGACTATCAAAATAGCGAGACTGTTGTTGAAAATGTTGGGGCTGAAGTAACATTCCTTCAGACCAAACGATACGTTTTTCCCAACTCATAAATATTCCTTTTTAACGTTAATCTTTTACAATTCGATGACTCGTACCGATAATGTATCAACTTTAATTTCGATCCCAGAATCATTCCAAAAATGATTATCAGGAACAGCAATAACTGCTCTCCAATTAACCATATCTATACTTCTATACCCAACAGCAATACCAAGATATTTAACATTCTCAGATATTTCTAATTCGACTGGATTATTAGTGCCAGGGTGCACCAAATATTCATTAATACTAATAAACTCGGCCCCTAAAGCAGTATGTACATTATCAAATAAAGCCTCATAAGGTGCATTTTGAAAATTCACCTTATTTGACAATTGATAAACTCGAACAAGTACAGGTGATGGTTCGCCATTAATATTAGGGTTGATATCTTCACTCGCTGTGATTTGATATTTAAAGTCAACATTGCTTTCACCTTGTTGCATTGAGCAGCCTGAGCTTAGTACAACGAGGATAAAAGTAATTATAAATATAGATGGTGTGCGCATAAAAGTAGCCCTTATTTCAAATTATCTTTAATACTATCAATTTGTGCTTGGTATGTATCGGCAAAATATTTGCTCAGCACATCATTCAGATTTTGTCTTACATTACTCGCAAGAGCTTTTTGTTTTTCGGAATAAAGCTTCCAAGCTTTAGATGACGTGTTTAGCCCCATAAAGCTTTTACCTAATTGAGCAGCCTCTAACTCAATTTTCTCAGGCTCTAGTTCATTTAGAATACCATTTAATGTTGCTTGTAAACCAGCGAGAAATGCCATTTGGTGTGATTGAATATCACTAATGGCTTCTTTATAGGAACTTTGAACATCCATATATCCGGCTTTCTTTTTCAATAACAACATTTCTAATGAATCACTTGGATCAATTGAAAACTTTAACGGGTTGTTGGATCTAGGTTGGATTGATGTTAAAGACAGTCTTGACTCTTGTTTGAAAACAGTTCGACCATTTAGCAACGACATTAGCCCTTTGGTTGACGATAAGAGAACGTCCGCAATTTCCTTAGCAAAAACCTCTTTATCAACACTATGCAAGTATTGATTTGGTAATTCTAGGTGTCTGTATAAAGTTTCAAAAAAAATGTCAGGTGCTTTATTTTGTATTTCTTCAATCGCTACAGCAGGTGGCGCATCCTTTAAAGGAACATCTTGTTGTTCATTACTAGTAGCAAAATTTGTGGGTTCTTTAATCGTCTTTTCTTCCTTAGAGAGTTCTTCATTTTTTGTAGGAACAACTTGATCTAAGTGTACTTCTTTTGGTGGAATAGCAATTTCTTCAATAGACTCTTTTTGTGTCAAGTTCTTTTCTTCCATTAGCTGTGAAAAAGATTTCTGTGCTAAAGGATTATCGCCATTTGCTAGGTCGTCTAAAACAGAGACTTCTTCCTTGCTATTTGCTTCCCTGTCAATGTCTTCATTAGATATCGCTGGCATAATGCCAGATAATTCCCAATCTAGCGGAATTTCATCACTTTTACTTTGTTGGTAAAGATTAGCATCATTTAACGCTTCACTTTGGGTTGAAGCAAATGATTCACCACCAAATGTGATTTCTGGTTGTTCGGGCACTCTGTAGTCAGAAGAGCTGACTTTTGATTGGGGCTCAACATCATTGACTGGATTATCTAAAATATCATTTAAGCCCAGACTTTGAGAGTGTTCATTAGCACCAGAAGCATTATTTTGAAACGAAAGTGGATCAAAATCATTGTTACTTTTTTCTGAAGGTTCAGCCCCCATCACTAAATCTAATAGGTCATTATTGGAACTTGATTGCGAAATATCGCTATTTAAACTTATGTCATCGACGACAATTTGATACTCACCAATGATCAGTAACTCGCCAAGCTTCAAAATATGACTGTTGCCACTACCGAGTAAATTACCAGTATTATTTATAAAAATACCGTTGGTACTTGTATCTGAGACATAAAATTGATTATTCTGAAAAAATATTTCTGCGTGCTTTTTAGAAATAAACCGTTCTTGATCAAATAATGTCCAATCACATAAATCTGATCGGCCAATAGAACCACCCTGGGATGAAAACTCAAACTGTTTAAGGTGTTGACCATTGTTTTGGGAAGTTAGCTTCAAACGAAGATGAGCCATAAGAGTAAAAACCTATTTTTTTGTTATTTTAATTTATTAAATAACCACATGTTTTTGTATATATCTAGATAGAGTATTATAAATAAAAAGATTGTCAAACAAAGCGACTAACAAAGTTGTTTTTTGGCTATATATAATTTTAATTGTAGACTAAACTATAGTTAACTTTATTAAATAAGGATTTTAAAATGCCTCCAGCAGCTAGATTAACAGATATGCATGTTTGCCCAATGGTAACGCCAGGTACACCGCCTATCCCTCATGTTGGCGGACCTATTGTTGGCCCAGGCATACCCACTGTTTTAATTGGCATGATGCCAGCTGCCACTTTAGGTGACTCTTGTGTTTGCGTTGGTCCTCCTGACACGATTGTTATGGGTTCCACTACCGTGATGATTGGAGGGAAGCCTGCGGCCCGTTTGGGTGATCCTACCGCTCATGGTGGTAAAATTGTTGTGGGATGTCCTAATGTGATGATTGGAGGTTGATCATAGTGTCTAAAATACTGCTACCCTATTTTTATCAATAAAAAATTGTGCTTACAAGTAATAGATCACAACATAAAACTTGTACTAACAATCAGGGTTGGAATCTAGTCTGAAAGAATATTGGATTTTAATACAAAAATGATCGCGCCAATGATAGAAACAACAAACATAATAACCATAAAATAGGCTAACAAAGGAACGCCTTTAGCAGTGATAAGTGCTGCCTCTGCATGATTTGTGGGGTTGTAATAAACATTAACCTTATTACCCTTTAAATATTTTGTCATTAATTCGTCTGCTTCAGCCTTATTAACAACCATTTCTGGTAAGCCAGCCATTATTCTATGACCAGAGAATTCAACCTCATTAACGATATAGTTATATTTAACATGTACCTTGTATTCAATCGTACTGACGCTACCAGTTTCTTGTTGAAGGGGCCCGTTGTATAAAGTTTCAATGTTCGATTCTACAATATAACCACTGACATTATCCCAATTATCGCTACCTTTAAACTTGTGCAAGCCATAAGCAACTACACCTAAAGTCAATACAATTGATACTACCCAAAATAACATGTTCATTTTTTCACATCCTTTCTATTAACGGATAACAATCCATTGTTTGTTTATATTTGCAAAAAACAAGGGTATACCGTAAAACACTTCTTCATCAGTATCTTCAAATAGAATTGCTGGCGCTCCATCTTTTCTAGAAACCTGCACTATATGCTGCCTACCCACAATTGAAAAATCTAAATCGTCTATTGACACACTATGTAGTTTAAGACCTTGTATGCTTGTCATAAACTGCCATAATTCTTTTACCGCTGATTCAATTTGATTTAAGGGTTTACTCTCAAGAATTGCTTCATCTTGATATTTCAGTCGTAAAAATTTAAATGCCTCATCAAAATTTCGATTACGAATTAGGTCAGGTACATGCCTAATTAAATTATAGATTGATAACTTAGCACTCTCATCAACTGTCTGGATAGCACTTGTTTTGTACCATAATAACGATCCCAACGTTAATGGAATTATTTTATCAATTTTTATCGACCAATTGTATGGGAATGTCTGTTTCACATCAGTTAAAGGCCATTCAAAAATAGCAATTTCCTTAGCTATTTTGGGGGAATCTGAGCTTTGGTCATGAACAAAGAGAATCACTTGAGCTTCTTCAGTTTGATTTTCTTCTGAAACTACTTCTGGGTGAGTAAGTTGTACATGTAAAGAATTTTCCTTATGCATCAACCAGTAATTCACCGGGATCGTTTCTTGAATACCAAAGCCTTCAGGCTCTTCGACTAAGGGCACGCCATTTAAATAGACTTTAATCCCCAAGCCATTTGCTTTAACTTGAAGAAAATATTTTTCTTTCATTGCCTCTTATCCTATATAACCTATGTTTTGCGTGAGTTAAGAAAAATCGACCAATACACGCTTTTTGCCTTCCCAAATATTTTTGTCTTTTTTCCATAATTTCCATACTTTTGATTTACTTTTCGAAAAAATAACAAATGCCTTTGTTTTCACTGATACGGTAACCTCTATTGGTTTTAGCGCCAACTTAGGCTGGAAACTAAGTTCGTCTCCATTGATATTAAATTCATTTTCATTTGCAATGGTGACTTTTCCTTCACCTTTTAGTGCAATAGAAATAATGTAGTCACTGCCCGCTCTTGCAGTTAAAGATATAGCAAAGAAACCTTCGAAAGTACCAACAAGTTTACCGCTGCTCTTGGTCATTCCAGTCGTATAAACTTTGCGAGATAAACTACCTTGTAATTTTAAAACGACGCCAATTTCAGCACCAAAAATGATATCCGCAACATGCTTTGCTAACATCTTAGCAACAGGGGGAGGAACGCCAACCGCGCCGTATGCACAAGTCCCTAAACTAACCTCTATAGCTACTTTAAATCCAAATAATGGATCTAAGCCAGCTTCAACAAGCCATTCGTGATAAACTAACCAACTACCGCTTTCTTCAGCCCAAAACTGTTCTGCTTTCAAGTACCCTACAGGAGCATCAATAGTAGGTTTAACCTCTATAGGTGACCACGCAAAAGCTTTTTTAGCAAACGACTCCCAAGATTTATTAAATTTTTCAGAAATATGTTTTAATCCGGCAACTTTTACCGTGTAGCTGTATTTATCACTAGGGTATTGCTCTATTTTACCGGATTTGGAGCCTGCAACAGTTTGACCTTGAACAATGTAAGTTTCGGGCTTGGCTTTGCTAAGCTTTAATCTAGGTGTTGCCTTCTTTTTAGCATTAAAACTTTCAACTTCTAACGTTTCATTACGAGTTGCTCCCGCTTTCCACTCGCCGCTAAATGCACCACCGATTATCTTGATTTCTTCCTGACAACCTCCGCCAGATAAGAGTTTTATTGATATATTATCGCTACCACAATAATCTAAAGATTGCTCAATTTGTACATTGACGTCATCTGTTCCAAATGTTTTAGATTCTTTTATAAATTTTCCAGGTGACGCTACTATTTGCAAGATATTAGTTGAACTAGCTTTACGCCCATGCCCACAAGTTAATTCGAGTTTATCAATGGTACAAGGACATGGCTGAGCCGCGCTCTTAATTTTCTTTTTGTTTTTCATTTTCGCCATAACTACAGTCGATCACTTCTAATTGAATAATTGTTTCTATATTAAACACTTCAAATTTAATTATGAAATACAAACGTTGGGTATTGTGCAGGTATCATCAAATCGAGCTGTTCCAATTTTTCACTACCTAATAAATTATCATTATTAAGCACCTTTGCTGCCCAAGAGTGTTTTGTGTCAAAATTTATACCCAACTGAACAGCATAGACAATGAATGCCTGTACGTCATCTTCTGTGTCAATACCAAAAGCTTCTGCTTTTTCTATTGAATTAGCGATAAACATCTTAAGTTCAAATTCACTTTGATTCTCAATTGCATCAAAAAAGAATTCGGTCAGGAATGATATCATTCTACTTTTAAACCTTTCGATTGAAATATCTTGAAAAGCTTCTAATTGTGCTTCATTGATAGTTAACAAAAAACACCTCTTTTTGTTTTTTATTCTTAGGTTAAATAGGATTTCAAAATTTCCAGCATGTCAGGTATTAAAGTCTAAATTAAATACGTTTGTTTACTCTTGTATCCTAAATAAATTATTTAGTTAGTAAAAAAATGCTTCTTCGAGTAAGTCTTCCTCTCCCCAGTCAATACCGAAAAACTCGCCGTATGATTTTCTATTTGCTAATGACACACCTGCACATTTAAACATTGTATTTACCCATGCAGAACAATTGTTATTAGCTAAACTATATTTTATGTTCTCTGCTTGTGTTTTAACTTTAAAGGCTGTTGCCTGTTTTACTAAAGTTTCAGCCAACCGCTGCTCTGAACCTAACGGTGGTGTAACTCTATGCTTAGCTAAATCTAAATCAGAAAACCAACCTCTTTTCTTGGGATTTATAAATTCTCTAACTGACTGTACGTCTGAAGGTTCATTCTCCCGAAATTTCAAACTTCCGCCAACATTAAAGGCCCCTAATGTCATAAACTTGATTCCCTTTTCTTCTAGAGGCGAGAAAGGAGGTAGACCATAAATGGGGTCCATATAAATTAAAATGAATTGATGATTTCCTACAGGACTACTTGCTAAATCACGTGCGCACCAATGAACATTGAAAGTCATATTTAATCCTAATTCTTTAATTTAAAAACAAGCACAATATATGCACAGAAAGATGCTCCGACCAATGCAAATAATGTGTGTAATGACATCAAGCCAGAACCATCATCATAGTTTTGAGTCAATGATTGACTGTAAAGGTAGTAAAAGTAACCTGAAATAATAACAACTCCTCCCCAGAAAGAAGTATCAGGCAGTAGCGGAATATTAGGTAAAAATCGATTAAATAAGCAATAGCTTACGATTAAAGGCAGAATAAAAAAACTGGCTAGAGTTGCTATCGCAATAGTTTCTATATCCCGAGTAATGATTAAAATAGATAAAACGCCACCTATAAGTGCAGATAACAAAGCCCAAAACATAGGTATTAACAACGACAAAAATTGCATAATATAGTCCTTTTAAGTGTTATAAGTGCAAATGGCACATTAAGCACTAAATAATATGCTCCGCTGTTTTAAGTTCATCTTCAACAAGTTCGACAGCTTTTATCGTTTTATTTGATGAAGTAAATAAAAACTGATTTATCCCTTCATACAACTCATCATATTGTGATTTTTCTAATATTGGCAAAAACATTCCCATGACTCTTGGATCATAAAATCTGAACACCATATTCTGACCTTCAGGTGATTTAACCAATAATAATTTTCGAATCTGTTTTCTAAACGCTTTAAAGTCTAAATTAGAAGTTACAAATATATTCCAATGATTATCCCATCCCTGTGTAATTAGCCAATCAGTAAACGTAGAATCGCGATCAAGTAAGACCATATAGGGTGCAACTTCTTCCATATCAGGTTCTAAAGCACCACTCCATAAACAAACACTCTGAGGCTCCCAGTCATATATTTTAAAACGAAGCTCTGGACATGCAGCCCCATCTATAACTGCAAAGGTATTTAGCCCTTCAACAAATAAACGGTCTTTTATTTTATCAACTGCTACTTTATCTAGCATGAATTGTTCCTTTCACTTGCCTCTGATTAATGTATAAATTATTCAACAGCGACTTTCTACAAACTATTTGTTTGCTGCTTTTTTCGCTGCTTCGCATTGCTCACAAAAAGGGGTGCCATTTTCTGCTGCTTGTTGCATTACTTGGGCAGCAGGGCTGTAACTTGATGCTTGAATAGGCTTTAATTTTAGTTTCTCTTGAGTCGCTTTTTTCGCTTTTGGTACTTCAGTTTTTCCTGGTGCTGTAGCATTATCAGCAACAAGTGCTTCTTCAGCCTTATCGGGTGAAGCTGGCTTTGAAGGTTTTCCCGGGTTAGCCGATCCTGCAGCACCGCCACTGTTTATCATAATCATTGGGCCACTGATTGCCACACCACTTGGCCCAATCGAAATAAAACTAGGTCCAGCCTTAAGATTAATAGTCATACCAGCTTCTAGGTTGATGTTCATGCCACCTTTAAGGTCAACATTCATTCCACTTTTTAAACCATAATTCATAGCAGCTTCTTGCTTGATGTCTTGGCCAGATTTTAAGCTCTCGCTACCACCAATATTTTGATTCCGATCCCCACCAATATCGTAATTCTCATCAGTAGAAGTTTGTTGAATAAGGTTAGCATCATATATTTTATGTACATCACCAGTGATTTTGGTTAAGGCGTCGCCTTCTACTATTAAATTGTCATTTTCTTTAATTTGTTCAAAACGATTAGTTCCAACATTCAAATGGCGTTCGTTGCCAATCCATTCAAAATGGGTGTTTTTAACGCGTATATCCTGATTTTTTTCTGCGTGAATAAATATTTGCTCATTGTCTTTTTTGTCTTCAATACGAATTTCATTGAATCCACCACCACCTTGGCTAGAGCGTGTTTTTAAACCTGAACGTGTCGCATTAGATGGAAGTTCATAAGGAGGCATAGCAGAACCATTAAAAACACTACCAACGATAATAGGCCGATCAGGATCACCACCAAGAAAATCAACTAAAACTTCTTGACCTATGCGAGGTACTTGAATGTGTCCCCAATTTTTTCCAGCCCAAGTTTGAGCGACCCGCATCCAACAGGAACTTTCTTCATCTGCTTGAGCGTATCTGTCCCAATGAAAAAGCACTTTAACCCTGCCGTACTTATCTGTCCAAATTTCTTCCCCTGCTTTACCTACTACCATTGCAGTTTGCGGCCCAACCATTTCAGGCTTTTTAGCGCTGAGTTGAGTTCTAAAAGACACGTCTGAGGGTATTGCATCAAATTGACAGGTATATAACTGTGAATCATCACTTTTGTTATTTGATAAGAATTCATCCGATTTTAACGTGCAACGAAATTTAGTGATTAAATACTGCCCATTTTGGTCATCTCTAACATGATCAGTTAAGTTAAAATGCGCACCTGAAGATAAAGTTCTTACATTACTGCTTGCTTCTTTTGTGTCATAAGAAACATTTTCTTTTTCCATCAGCAAACGCGTGTAGTCAGTCCCTTTACCACGCTCTTTATATTTACCAGGGTAGTTGAACCTTTCCAACGAAGAAAGTGATGCTGTTTTAGGCATTGAAGATACAGCTTCTAAATTTTTCGAAGGTGTTTCGAAATCATAATCAGACAATCGCACACCGCCGCTTCTAATTCGACGAAAATTTTCCCAGCGGCTAACCCCTTCGATATTAAACTGGTTAGTTGTGTCCTCAGGCTGATAAAACGGTACATCACCAACATCAGGTAGCATCCCAACATCATCAACCATAACTAATGTATGCTTTCCGTTGGTATGCTCAAAGTAATAATATATCCCTTCTTGTTCCATAATTCGTGTAACAAAATTAAAGTCACTTTCATTAAATTGAACAACATACTCTTGGGGATCATAACTGCCTGATAATTTACTATCAAAATCTGAAAAGCCCAATTGTTCAAATACATCATTGATAATGTCAGGGTAAGATTTTTCTTGGAAGATACGGCAGTTTTCACTTAAATTAAGTAACCAAAACCATGGTCGAATCACCGCACCATACTTTGCATATCTATCCGTATTGGATAATTGAAAAAATTCAGAAACAAAACCATTAAAATAGCGAGCTTCTTCCTCTTCAGTTTCCAACCTAATAGTGACATTTTGGCCAATGAGATCATCAAGCGATATATTATCGTTTTCACTAATCAATTCGACTGTTATAGAAAAGGGTCGCCCTAGTTCTTCATCAATATCAGCTTTATATAAAGCTAATTCTTCATCGCCAAGAGGAGTTGAAATAGCAACTAAACGATGTTCTTGTATGGGCATTACTATCTTCCTTAATCCCTGAAACGATACTATATTCTGTTAGGCGTTAAATGATATTCTATTCATCTAATCCAATAACATCTAATCTAAATAAGTAGTTTGGTTATCATAGCTATATAAATACAATACCTATGCTTTAAATATTTATAATAGTAGTAGCTTAGTCATATTTTTTCTACTACTTGCGTATAAAGTTAAAATATAACAAAAAACATAAAAACTCAAAACATTTAGCACTCTTAAAGTGATTCATAAAACTAATCTTCTCTTGTTGCCGATAGTATGAATAAACTAATTTACGATCGTTCTTGATTAATCACTTGCAAAATAAAAAAAGCGCTACTAAACTGAAGTTCACCTAGTTGTTTGTTTATAAAGCACCTTATAACTACTTAACATTTCATATTTAAATATTGAAGAAGAAGAATATGTCACTTTGTTATCTAAATACATAATAAGAAAAACATGGATTATTTTTTATTAATAAGTCAAAAAGTAAGTGATGATTCACCATCAGGATCAAATCTTGAAGACGATTCAGAGTTTCAAAATTTCTTTTTTGAAGCTGAAGGCACGCCAGAAAAATATGATGGTCAAAATACCACACCAGCAGAGCCTCCAGAGTGGCGAAACATCAAGAAGACGGCACTTGAATACCTTAAATCTACAAAAGATTTAAAACTTGTTAGTGTTTTAGCACAATCGGTTTTGAACACTGAAGGTCTGCTTAAATTCGAAGAAATTCTCTCTGGTATATCAAATCTTATTATCGAACAGTGGGATACCGTTTACCCTCCTCTTGATGAAGATGATGGAGACCCAATTAGAAGGCTCTCTGCCTTGGGATATTTATCAGACAGTCGATTTATTATCAATACATTAAAAACAACACCGTTAGCAAAATCAAAACGGTTAGGTATTGTCAGCTTAAAAGATGTAGAACACGCGAGTAATTTATCACCTGATGATAGCGATTATGACCAAGCAATTTTACAAATTAAAGCAACGTTTAAAGATTGTGACCAAGAAGAGATCCTATCGGCTTCGAAAGCTATCAATAATTGCATTGAACATTTACAAACTATTAATGATACTTTTGAAAAAAATGCCTCTAATATCTATTCTGTTGACTTTACGAGCTTAATTAAAATTTTAACTCAAATGCAAAACGCGTATGAAAAGTATGCTGAAATTGAACAAGAAATAGTATCAACACCTAATAATAGCGATGATTCAAATATGGACTCCGTTGAAGAACAAAAAGCTAATTCACATACATTTAATCACTCGAAATTATCTTCGAGAAAAGATATAGAACTATGTATCGATCAAATGTGTGAGTACTTTGCAGAGTACGAACCTTCAAGCCCAGTCCCTTTATTACTTAAAAGATCAAAAAAATTATTACACATGAATTTCATTGATATTATGAAAGAAATTGCTACGGATGGTTTAGAACAAGTAAATAGCCTTGGCGGGATAGCTAAAGAAGAATAATAACGTAACAAATTAGAGTATAATTAGGAGAATAATAATGTCTGGAAGTGGTCAAAAATTTGTTGGTAGAAATAGAGCACCTAGAGTGCAAATCGAGTATGACGTAGAGTTATATGGTGCAGAAAAAAAAGTTCAAATTCCCTTTGTAATGGGAGTAATGGCCGATTTAAGTGGAAAATCAGAAGAGCCTTTAGCACCAATTTCTGAAAGAAAGTTATTAGAAATTGATGTCGACAATTTTGATGATAGATTAAAATCAGCAAAACCCAGAGTTCAAATGACAGTGCCTAATACAATCACAGGCGAAGGCAACCTAGCGGTTGAAATGAACTTTGAAAGTATGGACGACTT
The DNA here is from genome assembly GCF_040362745.1 of Colwellia sp. KU-HH00111. NCBI lineage: Bacteria > Pseudomonadati > Pseudomonadota > Gammaproteobacteria > Alteromonadales > Colwelliaceae > Colwellia > Colwellia sp. KU-HH00111. The sequence goes on from NZ_BAABWO010000006.1 coordinate 230,149, forward strand.
TTCACCTGCTGCAATTGCCAAAAATACTGATGGTTTAAAAGAGCTTTTAGAAGCTAGAACTCAATTAGCTAACCTTATTACCTATATGGATGGTAAAGAAGGTGCAGAAGAACTTATCGCTAAAGTATTGAAAGATCCTGCTTTACTTGCATCTTTAACTGCAGAAGCAAAACCTCAAGATGAGTCTGGAGAATAAATCATGGCAGAACAACAAACTAGCGAAGCTCTAGAAACAGCTTCCCAAGAACTAGATTCAAACACCTTTTCTTCGTTATTAAATAAAGAATTCAAACCTAAATCAGATCGCGCTAAATCAGAAGTTGAAAGTGCAGTAAATACTTTAGCTGGCTATGTATTAAAAGATGCAAATATTATTTCTGAAGATACAGTTAACTCTATTGAAGCAATCATTTCGCAAATTGATTCTAAGCTATCTGAACAAGTTAATTTAATACTTCATCACGAAGATTACCAGAAACTAGAAGGTACTTGGCGTGGACTGCATTACTTGGTCAATAATACTGAAACTGATGAAACATTAAAGGTCCGAGTTTTTAATATATCTAAAGAAGAACTGGCTAAAAATCTGAAAAAGTTTGAAGGTACAGCTTGGGATCAAAGCCCTGTTTTCAAAAAACTTTATGAAGAAGAATATGGTCAATTTGGTGGTGAACCATTTGGTTGTATTGTAGGCGATTATTATTTTGATAATAGCCCTGCAGATGTTAATTTACTCAGCAATATGTCGAAGGTTTGTGCTGCATCGCATTCTCCATTTATATCCGCAGCTTCTCCTTCTATGCTGCAAATGGATAGCTGGAGTGAATTAACCAACCCTAGAGACTTAACCAAGGTGTTTTCAACACCTGATTATGCTTCTTTTCGTTCTCTTCGTGAAACGGAAGATGCAAAATATATTGCATTGACTATGCCTAAGGTATTGTCTCGTCTTCCATATGGCGCTGCAACAGAGCCCGTAGAAGAATTTGACTTTGAAGAAGATACCTCAGGTTCGGATTCTGCTAAATATGCATGGACAAATGCAGCTTATTCTATGGCAGTAAATATTAACCGTTCATTTAAAGAATATGGCTGGTGTTCTAGAATCAGAGGAATAGAGTCTGGTGGTGATGTTCAAGGGTTACCTGTACACACATTCCCAAGCGATGACGGCGGTGTTGATATGAAGTGCCCAACCGAAGTAGCAATAAGTGACCGAAGAGAAGCTGAGTTGTCAAAATGTGGTCTAATGCCATTAATTCACAGAAAAAATAGTGATATGGCTGCCTTTATCGGTGCGCAGACTTTACAAAAACCTGCAGAATATGATGATAATGACGCTACGGCAAACGCTGCACTTGCTGCACGCTTACCCTATTTATTTGCAACTTGCCGGTTCGCGCATTACCTTAAGTGTATTGTTCGTGATAAGGTGGGATCGTTCAAAGAACGCGATGATATGCAACGCTGGTTGCAGTCATGGATTAATAAGTACGTAGATGGTGATCCTAAAAATTCATCAGAAGAAACAAAAGCACGCAAACCTATGTCTGCTGCTGAAGTAGTAGTTGAAGAAGTGGAAGGTAGCCCAGGATACTATAATGCTAGGTTCTTCTTACGTCCTCACTATCAATTGGAAGGTTTAACAGCATCATTACGTTTGGTGTCAAAACTTCCTTCAGAAAAACAATGATTTAAATTTATTCAATATTAAGGAGAGTTACAATGGCTGTAGATATGTTCTTAAAGTTAGATGGAATTGATGGGGAATCTGTAGATAATACACATGCTGATTCTATCGATATATTAGCATGGAGCTGGGGAATGTCACAAAGTGGAACTACCCATATTGCTAAAGGTGGTGGCGCTGGAAAAGTTAATGTTCAAGATGTTAATATTACAAAATATGTTGATAAATCAACACCTACATTAATGTCAAAAATTGCAACGGGAGAGCACATTCCTACTGCAACTTTGACTGTACGAAAGGCAGGTAAAGATCCTCTTGAGTACGTTGTTATCGTAATGGAAGATGTTTTGGTGTCTTCATTATCAACAGGCGGCTCTGGTGGAGAAGATAGATTAACTGAAAATTTAACACTTAATTTTGCTAGAGTTAAAACCTCATATGTTCCGCAAAAAGCTGACGGCACAGGTGATCCAGCTGTAGAGTTTGGTCATGACATAGCTAAAAACGTACCTATGTAAGTATAAAAAACCAACTTTGCAAAGTTGGTTTTTTTACCTTATATCGTTATCTGAAGATAGCGATATAAGGTAAAAAAACCAAGGAACTATGAGAATATGAATGCTGAAGGCTTCTTACGTTTAAATGATTTAGATTCATGCAAAAAAGCTTTGTTTGAAGAAATCAAAAACTCTCCAGGTGATATAAAATTGAGAATTTTCCTTTTTCAATTATCCTGTATTACAGAAGATTGGGCTCGAGCATCAGGGCAACTAGATGTCATTAGGGAGCTTGATGATTCAGCACTAGCGCTTGTAAATACATATACCCAGTTAATCGATTGTGAGAAAAAGCGACAAAATGTTCTACAGGGCAATATAAGCGCAACCTGTTTTGGCGAGCCTCCAACATGGCTAGCCTATTACATGCAAGCTTATCAAGAAGTCGTGGACCAAAAGTTTGATAATGCTATGGATCTTATTGCTAAAGGCGCTGAACTTGCACCACAAATCTCAGGTGTAATAGACCAAGAAAACCATTTTGAGTGGATTGCTGATGGCGATATGAGGTTTGGTCCGGCAATCGAAATCATCCTAAATGGTGGTTATTATTGGTTACCTATGGAAAATATCCGCAAGTTAGAATTCGAACCTGTAGAGGATTTACGTGATTTGGTTTGGCGGCCTGTTAACCTCACATTAAAAAATAATGGCACATTAATCGGCTTTGTTCCTGTACGATATCCAACAAATGATTTAACAACTGATACACATTTATTAGCAAAAACATGTGATTGGTCAGAGCCAACAAAGAATTTGTTTTTAGGAAATGGGCAAAGAATTTTTATTTCTGAAAATAAAGAGTTTCCTTTACTCAATATTTCATCAATAGAGTTTAATTTAGAGTAATGCCAGAGCTTTCTCAACAAGAAAGGTTGCAACTATCTTTATTAGATAGGTTAACTGACGATGAACCTTCACAAAGAACCGAATCAAGAGAAAAACGGGTGATTTCAGTGTCTCGCTTGCGTCAATTGGTCCAACGAGACATGACTTGGTTATTAAATACAACTTCAGCATCTTCAACCATAGATTTAGATGAATTTCCTGAAGTAGCAAGCTCTTCTGTAAACTTTGGTATAAAAGATTTAACCGGTTACTCTGGAGCAATGTTTAATCCAAAGCAAATTGAAAAAGAGCTGACAAAATGCATTAAAAATTACGAACCAAGAATAATTGCCAGTAGTGTTAGGGTTAAAGTTAAAGTTAACGAAGAAGAAATGAACAGTAATAATGTTGTTTTTGAAATTACGGGTGACTTATGGGCTCAACCTGTTCCATTACAATTATTTCTTAAAACAGAAATAGATTTAGAAGAAGGTAGTGTTTACCTGAGTCAATGGAATTAATTGAGCATGGATAAAAATTTTCTCGAATTTTATAATCAAGAATTAAAATTCATACGTGAGATGGGTGCTGAGTTTTCCAATGAGTATCCGAAAATTGCTGGTCGACTTGGACTAGATGGTTTTGATTGTTCGGATCCTTACGTTGAGAGACTTTTAGAAGGTTTCGCATTTTTATCGGCTAGAATTCATCAAAAACTAGACGCATCATATCCTAAATTTACTCAACATTTAATAGAACTGCTCTTTCCAACATTCCAACACCCTTCCCCTTCGATGTTGATAGCACAATTTGAACCAGATCTTGAAGAAGGAAGCTTAGCTGCTGGGGTTCCTATAAAGCGAGGAACAGCGCTGCATAGCCTGCTTGGAAAAGGAGAGCAAACCGCTTGTGAATATAGAACCTCTCAAGAAGTTACTTTGTTTCCTATATATATCGATAAAGTTGAATACCTAAACTCTCAAGAAATAGTTTCATATGTTGCAAAGAATAAATTAAATTTCACTCCCAAAGCCGGTGTTTTAATTAACCTTAAAGCTGCCGAAGGTCACTTGTTTAATGAACTGAATCTTAACTCATTGGATTTTCATATCAGGGGCTCTGAGTCATTTCCTTTATACTTATTTGAAACTATCTATAAAGGTTTTAAAGGATGCTTATATAAAACTGGCAAAAACTTTTGGCGAAGTGAAGAAGAAGAAACTTCTGTTCATGCTAATGGATACGATAAAGATGAGTCATTACTTCCTTATACTTCAAGACAATTTGATGGGTTTCGACTATTAAAAGAATATTTCCTTTTTGTTGAAAGGTTCCAGTTTTTATCAATTAAGAATCTAAAACCAACGATTAACTGCTGTAACACAGATGATTTCCAGTTAATTTTGCTGTTGGACCAACACGACCAAAGACTTGAAAAATCAGTCTCTAAAGATAATTTCGCTCTTTTTTGTACACCGGCCATCAATTTGTTTCCAAAAAAAGCAGATCGAATCAATCTATCGAAAGAAAAAAATGATTTCCATGTAGTACCTGACAAACTAAGACCGTTAGACTTTGAAGTGTGTTCGATAGAAAAAATTGAAGGCTTCAGTTCAGGAATAGAGCCAACTACCCAGTTTGCTCCTTTATATGGTGATACTGAATTAAGTGGTAAAAATTTAAAAAAGGCATTTTTTACTGTCAATAGAGAGACCAGGCGACTTAACGTCAACCAAAGAAAGTTTGGTCATCGATCAAGTTATATCGGGTCTGAATTATTTATTTCATTGGTAGATCCCAAAAATGCACCCTATTCAGATAATTTGCGTCAGTTATCTGTTAATACTTATTGTAGTAATAGAGATCTTCCCCTGATGATGCCTTTGGGCAAAGGTAAAACTGATTTTACAATTGAAACGGGCGCTCCTTGTAATTCGGTTCGATGTTTAGGTGAGCCCACAAGGCCGCAAACTCCGCCGACAAAAGGGAGTACGTCTTGGGATTTGATTAACCAATTATCAATTAACTTTCTCGGGATGTGTGAGAATAATAAAAAAGAAGCACTAAGTAACTTAAAAACATTATTAACATTGATGATGGATAAAAACGATTTTTCACAGAATAAACAGATAGATGGGATCATTAATGTCGATATTGAACGTATTACCCGTCGTTTACCGTTTGATGGACCCTTATGTTTTGGACGCGGTGTAGCTATTAAGCTATTGGTTGACGAATTAGCTTACGAAGGAAGTAGTGTCTTCATGTTAGGCATGGTACTAGACAAGTTTTTTGCGCAATATGTTAGTGTTAATTCATTCACCCAAATGGTGCTGATTTCATCAGAAAGAGGGGAGATTTTCAGATGGCCAATTCGAATAGGCTTACGAAATCCTATTTAGCTGACCTTGCTAGTAGCCCTGATTTATTGCATAAAGAAGGGTTTGCATCTTTAATTAGGTACTTAGAAGCCAATGCTCCTTTATCACCTAAAGTTGGCTATTCGTTGTCCCCTAAACAAGATTTTGCTCGTTTTGGTCAACAACCACTTTTACATTTTTTTCCTGCCGCTTTCTACGATATTAAATTATCTAAAGAAATTGGTGAATATAAGTTAACCAATAGCTACTTCGGAATGTTAGGGATAAATGGCCCTCTTCCTACTCATTTGACAGAGCATGCTATTGAGCGTTCTTATAAAGCTAAAGATCATACTTTTTCACATTTTTTAGATATCTTTAATCATCGTTTTATATCTCTTTTTTACCGAGCATGGGCAGATGCTGAGCCGAGTGTAAGCCATGATAGACCAAAAGATGATAAGTTTATCTCTCGTCTTTGCGCTATTTCAGGAAATAATGAAGCTCCCCTTAAAAGCAATTCTCCAAAGCAAATAAACCAATACCTTTCTGGTTTACTGAGTCACAAAAACCACAGTGCTAAAGTACTAATTCAAGCACTCGCTCAATACTTAAAAATGAATGTCGATATCAAGGAGTTTGTCGGTAAATGGTTAGACATAGCTTCAGATGAGCAGTTAACATTGGGAAATATTCATGGAAGCCTTGGTCAAACAACCCTGGGTTCACGAGTGTTTCAACGCATGTATAATTTTGAAATACTGATAGGCCCTATACCGTTCTCGTCATATGAAAAAATCATCACAGATACGGTTAAAATGAATGAAATTATAAGAATAACTCGTCAAGTTGTTGGGAATGAATATGACTTTTCAATAAAAATATATCTAGATATTAAACAAACCAAGCCAACAAAACTCGGAAAATCGGTGCTTGGACGAACATCTTGGTGTCAAAGTAAAGATGCACATTTACACCAAAACAACCCCGTTCTAAGTTACACAATAGAATGCTAACCCCCGCTAAAAGGAGTAATTGCTATGGCAGAAATTAGCCGCGTCAATTTATTTGGAAAACTTAACCCTATTGCTTATAAAGCTATAGAAAGTGCTACAGTGTATTGCAAACTAAGAGGCAATCCCTACGTAGAGTTAGTTCATTGGTTACAACAAATATTACAGTTACAAGATTCTGATTTACATAGAGTCATCAAGTTTTTTGATGTTAATCCTTCCTCGCTTGCAAAAGACTTAACTGACTCTTTAGAACAGTTACCCAGAGGAGCATCATCTATTTCGGATCTTTCTGCTCACATTGAAGACTCTGTTGAACGTGCTTGGGTTTATGGCAGTCTGGTCTATGGGGATTCAAAAATCAGATTGGCTTATTTAATTTTAGGTATGCTAAAAACTCGAGAACTCAAACATGCGCTTTTAAGTATATCCAAAGAATTTGATAAAATAAAAATAGAACAACTAGGCGATGAGCTACTTAGTATTGTTGAAGGTTCGCCTGAGGATCAAGCACTTGCTAGTGATGGTAGTAATCTAGGTAATGCTTCCCCAGGTGAAGCAAGTGCAGCAATTGCTCCTGCTGAAATGGGTAAACAAGATGCATTGAACCAATATACAACAGACTTAACTGAACAAGCCATGAATGGAAAACTCGACCCTATCATAGGTAGAGATGATGAAATAAGACAATTAATTGATATTTTGATGCGTCGACGTCAAAACAACCCTATTTTAACTGGGGAGGCTGGGGTAGGTAAAACAGCTGTCGTTGAAGGGTTTGCACACCGAATAAATAAAGGTGATGTTCCACCTGCATTGAAAGGAGTAAAATTGTTATGTCTTGACATAGGTTTATTGCAAGCAGGCGCTAGCATGAAGGGGGAATTCGAAAACAGATTGAAACAGGTTATTGAAGAAGTGAAATCTTCTCCAACGCCAATAATTATGTTTATTGATGAAACTCATACCTTAGTTGGCGCTGGCGGCGCTGCAGGTACTGGTGATGCAGCTAATTTATTGAAACCCGCTTTAGCTCGTGGAGAGTTACGTACTATCGGTGCCACCACTTGGGCTGAATACAAAAAACATATAGAAAAAGATCCTGCATTAACTCGACGCTTTCAAGTTGTTAAGGTCGAAGAACCCAGTGAAGAGAAAGCAATTTTAATGTTAAGAAATCTTTCAAGTGTATTAGAAAAGCATCATCATGTTGAAATGTTGGATAAAGCAATTGAGGCTGCTGTGAAGCTATCGCATAGGTACATCCCTGCAAGGCAATTACCAGATAAAGCTGTTAGCCTATTAGACACGGCTGCCGCTCGAGTAGCAGTTAGTCAGTTTGCAACTCCCGCAGAATTAGAAGACTGTAAACAACGAATCGAAAACTTAAAAGTTGAACAAAGCATTTTAGAAAAAGAAGCGGCAATCGGTATTGTCAATCAAAAGCGTATGGATAATATTATTGATTGTTTAACTTTTGAGACAAACCGAGAACAGGAGTTATCAGAAAAATGGCAACAAGAAAAAACAGTAGTAGATGCCGTTTTAGAGTCCAGAATCAAGTTACGTGAATTACTAGCGGAGCAAAAAGCATCAGAGTTAGATGACAGCATAACCAATATTGATAATACTGAAGAAATAAAATCAGTTCGTCAAACGCTAGAACAGCAATACCTAGATCTTGAAGCTTTACAAGGTGAAACCCCTCTTATTCTTCCTGCTTGCGATGAACAAGCAGTCGCCTCAGTTGTCGCTGATTGGACAGGTGTACCGGTGGGTAAAATGGTAAACGATGAGATCAATACGGTACTTGAACTCCCATCTATATTAAAACAACGTGTAATTGGACAAGATCATGGCATGGAGATGATCGCAAAACGCATTCAAACATCCCGTGCTGGTTTAGATAACCCTAATAAACCTATTGGGGTATTCATGTTATGTGGCCCATCAGGAACAGGCAAAACCGAGACAGCACTTGCACTTGCTGAAGCCTTATATGGCGGTGAGCAAAATGTTATAACGATTAACATGAGTGAATTTCAGGAAGCCCACACGGTTTCTACGTTAAAAGGCGCTCCTCCTGGATATGTAGGGTATGGTGAAGGGGGAATTTTAACAGAAGCGGTAAGACGTAAGCCTTATTCTGTAGTATTACTTGACGAAGTTGAAAAAGCTCACTCAGATGTACATGAAATTTTCTTTCAGGTTTTTGACAAAGGTGTGATGGAAGACGGTGAAGGAAGATCAATAGACTTTAAGAATACACTAATTTTACTTACCTCTAACGTAGGTAGTGACTTAATAATGAACATGTGTAAAGACCCTGACTTAATTCCGGAGCCTGAAGGTATCGCAAAGGCACTAAGAGAGCCACAACTTCAAGTGTTCCCGGCCGCACTCTTAGGGCGAATTGTGACTATTCCATATTATCCTTTATCTGATGAAATGATCAGTTCAATTACCCGATTACAATTAGACAGAATTAAAAAACGCATTGAAACTAGTCAAGGCATTGAGTTTAATTATGATGATGCTGTTGTTGAGCTAGTGGTTAGCCGCTGTACTGAATTAGAAAGTGGTGGGCGTATGATAGACTCTATTTTGACTAACACTTTACTCCCTGAAATTAGTAAACAATTACTGACTCACTTACTGGAAAGAACGAATGTCAATAAGGTCTGTATTTCAGTTGAAAAAGGTGAATTCATCTATAACTTAGAAGCAGGAGACTCTCCTAGTAAAGCACTATAACTTTTCTATATGTATTAGGTGAAGTGATTTAGTCTGATCACTTCACCTTTGACAATGTAATACAATTCAACAGATCAAACTACACTTTTTATAAACGCTTCTCTTTCATTTTTATTGGGTATTTTTTCTGCTAAAACTGTAATCAACTCTTCCTTGTTTCGATGTTTTTTTAAACTTCTATTCACTATCATTGCAGCCATGGGACCTAAATAAATAGCTAGACTCTCAATAATTAAAGCAAGCTTCTTTTCTGATAATTGATTTGGCAATACGTCAGCTGATGCACTTTTTTTCTTTATTTCACTGGCTGTTTGAACTTTTAAAACAATGCTGTTTTTTTCATATTCTGAATCAAACTTTTTAATAAAATCTATGCGCTGTTTGCTGTCAGAAATATGCTGAGCAAGCTTATTTATCATTTGGCTTAAATTTGTGCAGCTGGAAACAGTGCGCTTAACCAGTACCGATGATAATGGGCCGATATAACTTGCTAATGATTGTTCAACTTCGGTGAGAAGGTTAGCTTTATCTATCACTGATTTATTAGCATGCTCACGAGCATTATTTCTCATCACAGAGTCAACTATCATCGTTTCATTATCATCATTTAAAGGCAGTTGCAGCGGCATAAAATCATTGCTTTCACTTCCACCTTGTAATAATAATGACAATTCAGATGCAAAATCTTTCGCTGTTTGAAAACGATACTCAGCTTTTCTCTGCAACGCACAAACAAGGATATCTAACAAACTTTGCTGAAAAGCTACGGGAATATTGGCAGTGATCAATTGCTCTGTTAGGACATTTTTATCCATAAAACCTGTCACTGGCTTAACGCCAGAGATTAACTCCAAAAACACCAAAGCTGAAGCATAAATATCAGACCGCGCATCAACAACGTCCCCCCTCAATGCTTCAGGAGACATATAAATAGGAGTTCCGACCATATCACCAATGTTAGTCAAACTAGAGCTATCAATACGAGCTATGCCAAAATCGGCTACTTTAATCTGGCCATTATTAAGCTTGATGATGTTGGCTGGTTTAATATCTCTGTGGATCACGCCTTTTTCATGTGCATAGTGCAAAGCATTGAGTACTTCACAAATAATGTTTATCGAATCATTTACTGCTAAAGAGCCAAAGTTATTAAGAATAGAACTAACGTCTGATCCTTCAATATATTCCATCACTAGATAAGGCGTATCTTCAAATACGCCAAAATCGAAAACTGTCACTATGTTTGGGTGAAAACATCTAGCAGCAGCTGTAGCTTCTTGCTTAAATCTAGCTTTCATATCTTCCCATACATCTTGTTCTAAAAAGTGAGGATGTATAACCTTAATAGCTACCACTCTTTCAATGCTTTCATCCATAGCTTTAAAGACTTCACCCATAGCCCCCTTACCAATAGACGATAATATTTGGTACTTACCTATATATTTCATTACATCCTTTTCTTTATTAAAAGATTACAACAATCACGTTTAGATTGGCGTTTAGTTATCATCTTCTAATAGTGATACTGCATTTGCCAAACTTCTATGCATTCTGTTAAATGAATGGCCTAATGACGATATCTCATCATTACCTTTAACCAATAATTCTTGTGCATCTAAAGCACCTAAGCTAACTTCATTAGCTTTACTTGCAAGAGCTGTTACAGGACGAATAACCACATAATGAAGCATGATATTAATCACTATAATAATACCTATAAATACACTAATAAGCGACAACATAAAAGTTGAATAAGTTTGATTCGCTCTGTCAAGCGGTAAAGACATTGGAACAGAAACAATTTGTGCTCCAATCACTTCATTATGTTGCCAGCCAAAACCATTAGCATTACCGTATGTATCAATCATTGTACTAGGTGCTTCATCAGGTGTTGAATGGCAAGCTAAGCAGGCTTGGTTTGTGATTTTAATAGGAACACCTAAATATAGCATTTTTCCTGTTTCTGTTGTGCGCTCACCAACTTTTTCTTTGACCGAATCATGTCCCCTAAAATGATTAATGATATCGGTTTCCCAATCAGTTGCTCTGTCGGCAGGATTGGTTGGGTTTAACGTAGCTTCTTTATAGTTATAATCTGGATACTTCTTTCTTACCGTTGAAATATACTGACGTGCTGCATAGGCTGGTACAGTTTGTTTTATAAAAGAGCGTTGCTGTTGCATTGCTAACAAAGGCCTGATCTCACTTACCGTGTATTTTCTCACAGCTATGGCACTTTGCATCATTATTCTCGCTTCCTCCAAAACCTCTTTCCGCGCATTATCTTGAAGTAGCTTGTTAGCAAATACACTTACTATGAAGGCACCTACGAGCATAGCAATAATGAGCGCTATATTGAATTTCAATGTAAGTTTCATGATATTTTCTCATTTTAATTTTTAGTTATTGAAATAGGGCTTTAAAGGTGATTATTGTGATAAAGATGCACGTAAATCATTACATTTGCCCTGCAAGTTCACTATTTCTTTACTGTGCGGAAAAGGGAAAGAAACTTCTGTTGTTTTAGTTATTGGCCATGACGGCCAAAAACCTATTTTGATAAGTATCTTGGCTGTTCTAGTTAAGTCAAACTCATCACTAAAACTAGTTTGTATCGAAGTAGGTTGCTCAAGATTTGTAAAAAGTGAGGATACTTGAGTACCATCTTTTGCTAAAAGATATACCCCTGTCTCTGGGTAGCTTAAATCAAAATTTGAAGCACTTTGTAGTTCTAGCCCATTATCAGATAGCCAGACTTTAATATTGGTAAGTTTATAACCATCATCGAATTGTTCTGACTCATTCGCAAGTAAACAACGTTTGACGCCATTCGCTGGGCTTTTTGTATAATGCAATTGCCAACCATCTGACAAGATCAATGGTAAGTCATCCAATGTATTCAATAAAGGTATTTTATAAGCATAGTCATCTTTTGTAGACGATAAAGGTTGCTCTTCTTCTTTCTTGGTTTTAATTATAGACAAGTTACTCACTGGCTTATCTATTAAACTTGGAGCTTTGTAAATTGCAACTTTTTTACTTACCTTCACTTTGTCACTGGTATTTTTTTCACTAATCTTCTTAGAGTCAGCTAATTTTTTTGGGGAATCGGATGGGCCCGTCTTTATTTTGTTTCTTAAATCAGCAGGTGCATCAACTAAATTTTTGGGACTCTTCTCATCTTCAACAGATCTCAAGAGTGGAGTAGTTTGTTCAGGATCAACCGATTTGACTTTATTTGTGGACTTACAAGCTGATAACGATAAAGCGACAATACTAATACCAGCGTAGAAACATACAGATAAAACTCTAAAATTCTTTCTGTTCAGATATAAAAATACCTTGCTCATTTGCTATATCTACCCGTTTACTGTCATAAAATATTATACTAGTTTAAAATTCGCATTTTTTCACGGTAAAAATCAGCTTAAATGTAAGTACTCTTCTCTCTACATTGAAAAACTAATGACTATTTTATTCCGGCGCTAATATTCATGACTGTAGATAGCTTTTTAAAATTGTGTACAGGCAGCCACTAATTAACTCTAGCAGTGAAACTTATAAAGACTATTAGGGTTGTCGGCAAAGGAAGACAAAGTCTCATATGAAATTAACACGCTTTATCTTGTTTTAGAGTAAGAATATACTTCAGAGTACATTTGGCTTGCTTTTTCCCTGTTAATTTGTTGAAATCAATATAGTTATAGCCTTTATGATGTAATTATCCTATCAATTTCTTTCACTCAAATTAAAGTGAACTATTTAAAAATTTTTACTCATTCGTTATAAGAACAAAAATGGAAAAAATACTGTTCGCTGTTTTATTTTGTTTTTCACTCACTTTTTTGCCTTGTTACCTGGTAACATAAAAAGGCTTTAGGTTTTTATGTCTAGATTATTTTTTATATCCTTCATGTTGGTTTTTTCTGCACTTGCTTTTGCTAATGCCCCCTCCCACTGTGGAAACAATGCCCAAGCCTTAGCCTTGGTAAAATTAATTCAACAGGACAATGCTCAAAAACGCATAAATATTCGTTGTAATAAAATACTATCCGAGGCAGCTGAGGCTAAAGCTAACAAGATGGCTGAGTTTGGTTTAGTGGCGCATAATTTGGGAGGAAGTCCCAATGCAAGATTAGAAGCAGCTAACTATAAACTACCAGAGTATTACGGTAGAGACTTCAATAGTAATCAAGTTGAAGCGATTGCAGGAGGCTATTCAGATGCCGCCGAAGTCTGGGAAGCGTTTAAAAACTCAAAGGCGCATCGAACACATTTGTTAGGAGATCTTGATTTTTATAACGAACAAGATGAAATAGGTGTTGCTTTTGTCAAAAAATGGCAATCTCCTCATGTTGAATACTGGGTTGTATATTTAACCAAGGGGTATCAAAAAGATCAGTCTACCGCCACCGACTTTACTGAAATACCCAATAAGAGTTTGTTCATATTAAAACAAGAAAAAGCAAACAAATAATCACAAAATTCAGATTAGCTACTATATAAACTAATAACGTGATCAATGATAAGTGATAACTGAGCAATTCTAGGCAGTATATCGTTTTTACTGTTAATGAAAGCTATTGTTTAGTGGCCTTTTTTTGCACGGTCTTTGGTTATTTCCAAAGCGGTGAGAGCTGATAAATGAAAGCGCTTATGGGTAAATAAGCGCATTAAAATAATGGCGATTCTTGCAAGTACAGTTAATGATTTAGTAAATATTATCCTTTGTTGGCTATCCATTGATTAACATTACGATCTAATACTGCCATTGGTACAGCACCGCCTAGTAGCACAACATCATGAAACTCAGCGAGATTGAATTTTTCACCCAGTTTTGCTTTAGCATGCTCCCTAAGCGCTAATATTTTTAACATGCCTAGCTTATAGCCAAGTGCTTGGCCAGGCCAAGTAATGTATCGCTCAATTTCAGCAACCACATCCGATTCCGCTGAGCCAGTGATCTCACTCATATACTGTATCGCTTGCTCTCGCGTCCAGCGTTTATGATGCATCCCTGTATCTACAACTAAACGCACTGCTCTAAATAATTCGGCTTGTAACCGGCCTAAATCACCAAAAGGATCATTGTCATACAATCCTAATTCGCTAGCGACTTGCTCCGAATAAAGCGCCCAACCTTCAACATATGCATTATAAGGGGCGATACGGCGCAAAAAAGGCAAAGATGCTTGATCCATATTTAATGCTACTTGCCAATGATGGCCAGGATTTGCTTCATGATAAGTTAAAGTTTTCAAACTGAACTTAGGGTTTGCTTTCATGTCACGCAGATTAATCCAATAAATCCCGGGCTTAGAACCATCAACGGCTGGAGGGCTATACTGCCCCCCCGGTGCACCATCTTGAATTTCAACAGGGAAAGCGCGTACTTGTACTTCATAACTTGGCTTTGTTTTAAAGATGGGTGCCATTTTTTGGGTGATTTCGCTGATATAGCCATTTAGATCCGCTAACAACATCTCTCGCCCTGCTTTAGAATCTTGGTATAGAAAGCGTTTTTCATTATTTAACGCCACCATGCGCGCTCCAACAGTCCCTTGGGTATAACCTTGCTCGGTCAAAATACTGTGCATTGCCTTGCTGATACGTGTGACTTCATCTAAGCCAACTTGATGAATTTCATTCGCAGTTAATGCGCTGTCCCCTAGTTGGCGTATAGCTTCTTGATAGTATGCCTCTCCGTTAGGTTGTGCCCAAACACCAGCTTCTTTACGCGCTTTCATCGCTAACTGCGCTGTCACCTTAGCAATCGATCGATAAGCTGGATAAACTACCTTCGTTACTTTTTCAATAACCTGTTCAGTTAAGCTCTGTTTTTGTTGTGTTGACAGTGACGGTATTTGACTAATTTTATCAGTGAAATTAGTTACAAACACATGGTCTTTTGGCTCAACTTTGGTGAAGCCAACTAAATAACGTAAAGCCCCAGTTACCGTGCTTTTAGGAGGCAACCAGTTTTGTGCCGTATCAAACGCTAATTTTTCTTCAATACTAGCAATCATTTGATCAAACTTTTCAAGTCGTGCTATGTAGTTGAGTGCTTCTTGCTCTGTAGTTATAGCCTGATCATTTTGCATAATACGTGGTATATCAATCAATGGGCCATTGATTTGATTCACAATAAAGGGAGACAAACCCATCCAAACATCAATATAACCAATAGGAAAATCTTGGTGCCCTGCATAATATTGGGTAATACTCGACATAACTTGTTGATTGTCTATTGCGGTATTAGTGGCATTTGTTAACGTATAGTGGTTTATCTGACTTGATATCTTTGCTAACTCTTTACGTAGCTTAGCCTCATTTTCAGGGCTAAAATCTGCAAGCAGTCCTGCAAATTCTTGACCGACCTCCTCACTCGACAAACCATACATGGTGGCCTCTAACGCTCTTTGCTTAAAAAGCGTTTTGCTTGCTCGTGTATATAACTCAGTGATGTTTATTTCTGGTTGGTCTGCATCAAGGTGTACTTTTTTACTAGGTTCAGTGGTGCTTTTTTCTTCACTACTGTGACTACTATTCTCATTGCAGCCCATTAACGTTACTGCAGAGATCACAGCACAGGCGATTAGTGTTAATTTCATGGTTAACTCATTCTTATTTTTTGTATACAAATTAAAACAAATGCCACTTCAGTTGTAAATACACATATTCAATAATTGTATACAATTTAATATATGATATACCTCTGCCACTTACGACAGATATTTACTCTTAGGAAAGCACAGCATTTTTTGTTATAATCGCGCGCTTACTTTCTATTAGTAAGATCAGTAACAAATTTCCACTAAAATATTGAGCATTTCTATGAGTCAAACAAAATCACAAGCCTTATTCGATTACCCAAAATATTGGGCTGAGTGTTATGGAACAGCTCCTTTTTTACCTATGTCGCGTAGCGAAATGGATACCTTAGGTTGGGATAGCTGCGATATCATTATTGTTACTGGAGATGCCTACGTTGATCATCCAAGCTTTGGTATGGCGATTATTGGTCGAATGTTAGAAGCCCAAGGGTTTCGTGTCGGTATCATCGCTCAGCCTAACTGGCATTCAAAAGATGACTTTATGAAACTTGGTAAACCCAATCTGTTTTTTGGTGTGACCGCTGGCAATATGGATTCGATGATCAACCGCTACACTGCTGAGCGACGTATGCGCCATGATGATGCTTACACGCCTAATGACGAAGGTGGTAAACGCCCTGATCGAGCAGTAACAGCTTACACTCAGCGTTGCAAAGAAGCATTTAAAGGTGTGCCTGTCATTATTGGTGGTATTGAAGCTAGTTTAC
This sequence comes from Colwellia sp. KU-HH00111, assembly GCF_040362745.1. Lineage (NCBI taxonomy): Bacteria > Pseudomonadati > Pseudomonadota > Gammaproteobacteria > Alteromonadales > Colwelliaceae > Colwellia > Colwellia sp. KU-HH00111. Next base: position 246,672 of record NZ_BAABWO010000006.1, read on the forward strand.
GTCGCATCGCCCATTATGATTATTGGTCTGATAAGGTTAGGCGTTCAGTATTATTTGATTCGAAGGCTGATTTATTAGTTTATGGCAATGCGGAGCGGCCGTTAATTGAAATCGCCCACCGTATAGCCCGTGGCGAAGAAGTAAAAAAAATAACTGATGTTCGTGGCAGTGCTTTTTTAGCTAACCATGCCCTTCCCGGCTGGAAAGGTATTGACTCGCGTGATATTGACAGGCCCGGAAAAATAGAGCCTATCGCTAATCCCTATGCTGAAATTTCACCCACAAGCTGCGAGCAAAATAAATCTCAAGTTAACGATGTTAATGCTGAATTAACCGATATAACCAAAACAGCGCAAGTAGTTGATATTTCTACGTCGACTTATACCAAAAATAAAACATGGCGCAAAAAAGATAAACCTTGGGAAAACACTTATATTAATTTACCGACTTTCGAACAAGTCAAAGAAAACAAGGTGTTGTATGCGCACGCTTCGCGTATTTTTCACCAAGAGGTAAACCCCACCTCTGCAAAACCTTTAATGCAAAGTCATGGCACACGGGTAATTTGGTTGAATCCACCTGCCAAGCCGTTATCACAAGATGAAATGGATGGTATTTTTGGTTTACCCTATATGCGTGTTCCCCACCCTAGCTATGGTAAAGCAAAAATTCCCGCTTATGACATGATTAAGACATCCATCAATATTATGCGTGGCTGTTTTGGCGGTTGTACTTTTTGTTCTATTACTGAGCATGAAGGTCGCATTATTCAATCAAGATCTCACGAATCTATTATTGCTGAAATTGAAGACATTAAAGTGAAAGTACCTAACTTTACTGGTGTAATATCTGATTTAGGCGGCCCAACAGCCAATATGTATCAGTTGAATTGTAAAAGTGAAAAAGCCGAAGCAACTTGTCGTAAGCCTTCATGTGTCTGGCCAACTATTTGTGGCCATTTAGATACGGATCACACGCCAACTATTGAACTCTACCGTAAAGCAAGAAAAGTAAAAGGCATTAAAAAAGTACTGATTGCCTCGGGTGTACGTTACGATTTAGCAATACAAGATCCTGAATATGTAAAAGAATTAGCCACACATCATGTGGGCGGCTATCTCAAAATTGCCCCTGAGCATACAGAAACGGGGCCATTAAATAACATGATGAAGCCCGGCATGGGTAGTTATGATAAATTCAAAGAAATGTTTGATCATTATTCAAAGGTTGCAGGTAAAAAACAATATTTAATACCTTATTTTATCTCAGCACACCCTGGCACAACCGACCGAGACATGGTTAATTTAGCCTTGTGGCTCAAGGACAATAATTTTAAGTTAGATCAAGTACAAAATTTTTATCCGTCACCGTTGGCAAATGCAACTACCCTTTACCATACTGAGCTTAATTCGCTGCGTAATGTCACCAGTAAAAACTTAGCCAAAGACGATGGTATAGTGGCTGTTCCTAAAGGTGCAATCCAACGTAGATTACATAAAGCTATTTTACGATATCATGATCCAAATAACTGGCCTGAAATACGTGCAGCATTAACTAAAATGGGATTAAGTCGCTTAATTGGTTCGTCGCCAACTTGTTTGGTGCCTAGAGAAACGCGTAATGAACAACGTAAGCTTCATGTTGGTAATCGCCAAGGCAAAAATAATGCTCAAGGTTTTAAAAGCAGTCCGGGACAACAAAGACATTCAGCACATAATAAACAACAATCAAAAAAAGGGTTAACCCGTTTTAGTGATAATCAATTTAATGAGCCAAAAAAAGTGTCTAATGGTAAACGTAGTGACAAAACTGAACACGTAAAAGCCGGCCTAACTGAAATATGGTCAGATCAAAGAGTCATCAAAAACAAAGGCAAAAATAAAAAGCAATAACAATTGAATATTAAGGCTTTTAATTTCCTCTTAGTGAGAATAAGAAAGGCTTAACGTTAAGGCATTAAAAATAGTGTGCCTGAAAGAACTAATAGACAAAACTAATTTAAGAGAAACAAAATACTATGTTAACAGCAAATAACATCACTCAACAATTTGGCGCAAAGCCTCTGTTTGAAAACATCTCACAAAAATTTGGTGGTGGTAACCGTTATGGTTTAATTGGCGCTAATGGTTGCGGTAAATCTACCTTTATGAAAATTTTAGGCGGCGATTTAGAGCAAACCTCAGGTAACGTTAGTTTAGATACCGGCGAGCGTTTAGGTAAATTACGCCAAGATCAATTTGCTTTTGAACAATACAGTGTCATCGACACAGTCATAATGGGACACACTGAATTGTGGGCAGTAAAAGAAGAGCGTGATCGCATTTATGCCCTACCTGAAATGAGTGAAGAAGATGGCATGAAAGTAGGCGATTTAGAGTCTGAATATGCTGAAATGGATGGCTACAGTGCAGAAGCTCGTGCTGGTGAACTATTAATGGGTGTTGGGATTGCAGTAGAACAACATTATGGTTTGATGAGCGAAATTGCGCCTGGTTTTAAATTACGTATATTACTGGCGCAAGCATTATTTTCTGATCCAGATATATTACTGTTAGATGAGCCAACCAACAACTTGGATATTCACACGATTCAATGGCTAGAAGAAACCCTAAATGCCCGCGACTCAACCATGATTGTTATTTCTCATGATAGACACTTCTTAAATAGTGTGTGTACGCACATGGCAGATTTAGACTATGGTGAACTTCGCGTTTATTCAGGTAATTACGATGAATACATGCTCGCAGCAACACAAGCACGTGCTCGTTTATTAGCAGATAATGCTAAGAAAAAAGCTCAAATTGGTGAATTACAAGCCTTTGTAGCAAGGTTCTCAGCAAATGCATCAAAAGCTAAACAAGCAACATCTCGAGCCAAACAAATTGATAAAATTCAATTAGATGAAGTTAAAGCCTCAAGCCGTAGTAATCCCTACATTCGCTTTGAGCAGGAAAAAAAGCTTTTCCGTAATGCGCTAGTCATAGATAAATTAAACAAATCTTTCGACGATGAGCCTATCCTTAAAAACATCTCTGCATTAGTGGAAGTGGGTGAACGCGTTGCTATCATTGGTGAAAACGGCATTGGTAAAACTACCTTTTTACGCACCATAATGAATGAAGTTGGATATGAGCCAACCTCAGGCGAATATACTTGGTCTGAAAACGTTAACATTGGTTATTATGCCCAAGATCACGAATATGAATTTGAAACCGATATGAATTTGTTTGAGTGGATGAGCCAGTGGCGCCAACCAACCGATGACGAGCAAACAGTACGTGGTTATTTAGGCCGCCTGCTTTTCTCTGCTGATGATATTAAAAAGAACGTTAGCGTACTTTCCGGTGGAGAAAAAGGCAGAATGTTATTTGGTAAATTAATGATGCAAAAACCCAATATTCTAGTGCTAGATGAGCCAACCAATCACATGGACATGGAATCTATTGAATCACTTAATATGGCATTAGAACAGTATGACGGCACTCTATTTTTTGTCAGCCATGATCGCGAGTTTGTGTCAACCATTGCAACCCGAATTATTGAATTAACCAAAGAAGGTTATGTTGATTTTGCCGGCACTTATGATGAGTATTTAGCAAGCCAATCATAAAGCTCAATAATGCAGTAAACTAATTTACCGGGTTACTGCATTCTCATTATCGAAAAGGAAAATCTATTGTTAAGTTACCGTCACGCCTTTCATGCAGGCAACTTTGCTGATGTATTAAAACACAGCGTTTTAACGCTTGTACTTGATTATATGACCCGCAAAGAAAAAGGGTTTTCTTATATTGACAGTCATTCAGGTGCAGGCATGTACCAACTGAGTGACCCTCAGGCTCAAAAAACAGGAGAGTATAAAAGTGGTATTGCAAAATTAATCAATCAAACCGACTTACCTGAAGCACTGCAGCCTTATATTGATTTAATTCAAACTTTCAACCCAGACAGTGAACGCAATGATTTAACCTTATATCCTGGTTCACCGGCTGTAGCTAAACACTTTATGCGCCGTCAAGACAGCACTCATTTATTTGAGCTTCACCCGACAGATATTCAGCACTTAACTAATTATTGTTACCGTTGGAAAAAAGCATTTATTAAACAGAGTGACGGCTATCAAGGGGTGTTAGGTTTATTACCACCACCTAGTCGCCGTGGCGTAGTGTTGATTGACCCCCCTTATGAGCTCAAAGAGGATTATCAAAAAGCTGTCAATACTATTATCAAAGCGTATAGTAAATTTGCTACGGGCACCTATATTCTCTGGTATCCTGTGGTAAAGCGTGAATTAGTGACTGAGATGAAGCATCACTTTACTCAACAAAACAGTAATAATAATGTTAAAAACTTATTACAAATCGAATTTTGTTTATCAGCCGATAGTGATGAATATGGTATGACAGGTACAGGCTTATTTATTGTAAACCCGCCATGGCAATTATCTCAACAAATGAGCCATGTACTTCCCTATTTAAAAGAAAAATTAGGTAATCACAATGCTAGCTTTTCTGTTTGCCAGTTAATTGAAGAATAGAAAAGCTGTTCGATTAAAAGCGATGTTCTGGCTATTAAGTATTTAGCAAAAAATAAGCAACAAACACGTTTTCTCTCTAATCTAGCAGTATTTAGGGAGGTTCTCATTCGACAAATACGAACATAACAAACCAATTATTCGAATATATATAAATAATTTGCCATGCTAAGTTAAGTTTAACTTGATATTTATTCGTAAGGAAAGCTTATGTTATGTCCACAATGCCAAGTAACATTAGAAGCAAGTAAACATCTAACTATTGAGGTTAGTCATTGCCCACAATGCAATGGAAGATGGTTAGAGCACGGGCTGTTAGAGCAAATAGTTGCACAAAGCATCACCCTTGAAGTATCTGAAAAAGAGCAAATAATTCAGCAAACCGAGGTTGATAAAGCCAAAGCTGAAAACGCTAAAAATGCTCAAATTCCTCCCCGTAAGCATCCCCACTTTTTATCTGGTGCATTTGATGTCTCTGACGATTGGTAGCAATAATCTCAGTTATTTAACCGCCGTACTGCTCATTGGTTGCATTAACGATTTCAAGTATAGCTGGATGCTTTAACCGCCGTTCAGGGGAAATAATATAATACTGCTCTTTTATTTCATTGGTTCTCCCTATAATTTCTACTTGATATTTTTCAGCCACATAATGTTCAATAAGTGTAGGGCTACTAAAAATACCACCGCCTGCTTGTCCAAAAGTTTTCATTAATGAGCTATCGTCAAATTCAGCCGCAATATTCGGGGATATATTATATTTTTCGAGCCATGATGATAAACGCGCTCGAACTGCTGTTTTTTTACTTTGCATCAACCAAGGCAGATCGTTTAAACATTGAGGAAACTCAGAGGTACAATTTTTCAGTAATGATTGAGCTGAAAAAAAGGTGAAATCACTTTCAATCAGTAAGTGATTATAAGCTTTAACATGACTCCCCAGTTGCAAAGGTTGGTCTGTTAAGATGCAATCTATTTTATTAATCGATAAGTCGGCAAGTAAACTCGTTTGATCACCTCCATAGCATATTAGCCTCACACGTTCATTCATAGTCAATACAGGGGATAATAATTGATGTGCCAAAACTGTGGGTATAACATCGGTTACTCCCACAGTAAACGTATGCCATTGATCTGGTTGTTTTCTTTTTAAAATATGCTTTACTTCATCACCTAATTGAAAGATTTCTTCCGCATAACTGAAAATTAATTGCCCCATTTCAGATAAATGAAATGTTTTACCTTTACGATCGAATAAGTTGATACCTATTTGTGCTTCAAAGCCGGTAATTTGCCCACTTATTGTTTGCGGAGTCAGGTTTAATCTAGCACTCGCTTTAGTGATACTTCCTTCTGTTGCCACAATATAAAAATAGAATAGATGATTAAAATTTAGTGGGCTCATATTGTTTAATATTCATTTTTTACGAAGATAATAGTAATAATATTCGAATTTACCATCAACAACAAGTGAGCTATAAATAATACACCGTTTACAAAGTGAACAACTATTTTACTGTAGCTTGTTTAGCAATATCTAGGTCTTAGCTTTAACTAACAAGTAAAAAGTATTTGATGATAACACTGACACGGGAGTCACTGATGAAAGTTACCATCGCGTCTGTTGGGGTTAAACTGAATAAGGCGTTAAAAACAAACGTTGAACGCAAGGTGCAATTGACCTTATCGAAGCTAGAGCCATACATCAGCACCATTTCAATCAAGCTTTCTAGTTCCATCGATACCCGAGGTATTAGTAACAACCATTGTCAACTGACTATTGCTGTCATCAATCAGCCAAACTTAGTGATTGAAGATACTCAAGCAGATATTGAATGCGTGTTAGATCGTGTATTACAAAAAGCTAGCCGAATGATAGAGCGACTAGTGGTTCACAATAAATAGGATAAAGGAGTACCAATGAAATACAGCATTAGTTTGTTTTTAACCTTAGCAGCATTTTGGTTACTCAATTCAGGTCACTATACTAATTTATTATTAATACTTGGATTGGCTTCTGTGGTGTTAGTATTGATTATTGCTCGTAGAATGGATGTAGTTGACCACGAGTCCCAGCCAATACATCTAACCCCCACCATTTTTGGCTACTATATCTGGCTAATTAAAGCCATAGTTGAAGCCAATATTACCGTGCTAAAACATATCTGGCTTGGCAATGACAGTATTTCCCCAACCCTAGAAAAAATAACCATCAGCCAACAAACAGATATGGGGAAGGTAATCTATGCCAACTCTATTACTTTAACCCCCGGTACCGTTGCTATCGATCTTTGTGACAATGAAATCATTGTACATGGCCTATTACGCCAAGATATTGAATCATTGAAATCCGGTGAAATGGATCGCCGAGTCAGCCAATTGGAGCGCTAATGTTAATTGCTGCCACTATCGCTATATTTGTTACCATGATCTTAGCAATCATCAGAGGGATTGCAGGACCTACGCTTTATGATCGTATTTTAGCGGTCAATATGTTTGGCACTAAAACCGTGTTACTCATCTCGTTATTAGGCTTTGTTATGGGACGGCCTGAGTTTTTAGATATTGCTATTGTCTATGCGCTCATTAATTTTATTAGTGTTATTGGCGTATTACGCTATTCAGATACTCACCAATTTAGGCACTCATCCGAAAGCGCTAACATTAATGAAAAGGAAATATAAATGGATGCTGTAATCATGATTGCTAGCGGTATATGCTTATTTATTGGCTGCTTTGTGTGTATTTCTGGCGGCATTGGAATATTACGATTTCCCGATTTTTATACACGAATGCATGCCGTTGGAGTCACTGAAACCTTTGGCACCAGTATGATATTAATTGGCTTAATGATAATCAGTACCGATTTTTTAGTATTTGCCAAGTTAGTTATGGTGTTGTTGTTAACCTTATTAGTTAGTCCTACCACTAGTCATGTGCTTGCTAAAGCTGCATTTCATAATGGCTTACTACCCCAAATAGACCAAAGAACTAGCGAACATAGTTCTCTTGAACCGATCAATAATAAGGAGACTAACTCATCGAATCCTTAATTGATATTGTCTTATTAACGCTATTGGTTGTGGTAGCTATCGCAATTATTCGAATGAAAGATCTGTTTGCTATTGTCATGCTATCAGGCATTTACGGGTTATTATCTGCATGTTTTTTTGTGGCAATGGACGCCGTTGACGTTGCTTTTACTGAAGCTGCTGTTGGTGCGGGTATTTCAACCTTGTTAATGTTGGTTGTTATTACTATGACTGGTCGTCATGAAAATAAAACTCGTCACAAACCTTTGTCTGCATTATTCGTTGTCATAATTACCGGTGGTTTGCTTATTTACGGTACCTTTGATATTCCTTTATTCGGCTCAGCAGATGCCCCTATTCATCATCATGTATCTCCCCGATATATTAATGACTCAGCTGCTGAAATTGGTGTACCAAACATAGTCACTTCTGTACTAGCAAGCTATCGAGCATTTGATACTTTTGGCGAAGTAGTCGTTATTTTTACTGCTGGTATTGGCGTATTAGCCTTGCTAGCAGTTGTTCGTCGCCCTGAAGATGAAAGTGAAATAGACTCAATAAATGATTCCATGCACGAACAGCACCTTATTATTCGTATTGTCGCTAAAATACTCATCCCATTTATTTTATTATTTGCACTTTATGTGCAGTTCCACGGCGACTTTGGCCCGGGCGGAGGCTTTCAAGCTGGAGTGATTTTCGCTGCTGCTATTATTTTATATACCATGCTATTTGGCTTAAGCACCGCACGTAAAGTAATCAACCAACCTTTTATACAATTAATAGCAGCTTTAGGTGTTTTGCTGTATGGCTGTGTAGGAATTGCCTCATTACTCAACGGCGGTAACTTCTTTGATTACAATGTATTAGCCAGTACTCCAATCGGTGGTCAACACCTAGGAATACTATTAATTGAATGGGGAGTCGGCTGTACCGTTGCCTCTGTGATGATCCTAATATTTTTCAACTTTGGTGGTCGAAGAGAAATGCAACAGCAAAAAACTACTCAACACAAAGCGATGCAAACCAAAGCAAAGCAAGATAGTCAAATTCAGGAGTTCTTATAATGTTATTAGGGCTCTTTAATGACTGGATTGTTATTGTGCTAATGATGATTGGCTTATATACAGTAATTGCCCATGGCAATTTAATAAAAAAACTGGTTGGGCTAACTATTTTTCAAACATCAGTGTTTATTTTTTATATTAGTATGGCAAAAGTATCCGGTGGTACTGCACCTATTCTAGCGGATGATATTACTAAGTATTCTAATCCATTGCCTCATGTATTAATTCTCACCGCAATTGTTGTTGGCATTGCGACTACCGCTTTAGGCTTGGCACTTGTGGTTAGAATTAAAGAAGCATACAACACCATTGAAGAAGAAGAAATTCAGCAACAAGATAATCAAATTCAAACCATGCTAACTCAGCAAACACCAAGTAAAGAAGATAACAATACGGGAGAGCAATCATGATTGCGCATCTTCCTGTTTTACAAGTTATTGTGCCTTTAATGGCGGCACCCATTTGTTTAGTGTTAAAGCGTCCTCAACTTGTGTGGTTATTTTCTCTAATTGTCAGTGGTATAGCATTTTTTATCAGTATTTTATTGTTGCAACAAGTTATCACATCTGGCGTCATCAGCTACGAATTGGGGGGGTGGCAAGCACCATGGGGTATTGAGTATAGAATTGATAAACTCAATGCGTTTCTTCTGCTGATTATTACAGCAATCAGTACCCTGGTTTTATTTTCTGCTCAAGCCAGCATTGAGAAAGAAATACCTAAAGATAAGCACACTTTATTTTATATTTTGTATCTATTATCACTCACAGGAATGTTAGGCATAGTTGCCACGGGTGATGCCTTTAATGTTTTTGTTTTCTTAGAAATATCATCGCTGTCAGCTTATGCTTTAATTGCTTTAGGTAAAGACAAAAGAGCGCTATGGGCTTCATATCAATATCTAATTATGGGTACAATTGGTGCTACATTTATCTTAATTGGTATTGGTTTGATGTACCAAATGACAGGTACGTTAAATATGGAAGATCTTTCCCAACGCCTGCCTGAAGTTGCACAAACCCGTACAGTTTTCACCGCTTTTACTTTTGTTATTGTTGGTGTTTGTTTAAAGCTAGCACTGTTTCCGCTACATTTATGGTTACCTAATGCCTATGCTTATGCGCCCTCAATTGTCACTGCATTTTTCGCTGCAACAGCAACAAAAGTGGCCATTTATTTACTTATTAGATTTACATTTTCTATTTTTGGGCTTTCCTTTTCTTTCACCGCCATACCATTGCAAACACTCTTTATGGCTTTAGGTTTGCTGGGTATAGTTATTGCTTCAACTTCGGCTATCTACCAAACTAATATCAAGCACCTATTTGCTTACTCAAGTATTGCACAAATTGGTTATATGATTGTTGGCTTTAGTATGACGAGTGTAACTGGCTTAACCGCCACCTTATTACACTTGTTCAACCACGCATTAATGAAAAGTGCCATTTTTCTAGCGTTAGCCGCCGTGATGTATCGGTTAGGTAATGTACAGCTGAGTAACTTTCACGGTTTAGGTCGGCAAATGCCGCTAACGATGGCCGCAATTGTAGTTGGCGGTTTAAGTTTAATAGGAGTGCCATTAACCGTTGGTTTTGTGAGTAAATGGTATTTGTTGGTAGCTCTCATTGAACAAGGTTGGTGGTTCGTGGCTGCCCTTGTATTATTAGGTTCGCTATTAGCCCTAGTGTATGTATGGCGGATTGTCGAAGTTGCTTATTTTAAAGAGCCGACTAACACATCTTTAGCAGTCACAGAAGCACCGGTGGTTTTTTTGATACCAGTTTGGACCTTGGTGATTGCTAATATATATTTTGGCATAGATACTCGCCTTAGTGTTCATGTAGCGCAAGCGGCGGCGATGAGTTTATTTGGGGGTGCGCCATGAGCCTTTCTTTAACTTTAATGTTGCAGCTCGCTATCATCATTCCTTTTATGGCGCCTATCGCGATTATTGCCACTAGGCATAACCAAAATCTACGTGAAGCCGTAACGCTCTCTACCTGCGTGGGCTTGATCTATTTAGTTGTAAATTTATATCAAGGCGTCATTTCAGGAGAAAATATTCAAGTTTTTTGGTGGGAGTTACTCCCCGATTTACATATCAGCTTTGCTATTGAGCCCTTAGGGATGTTATTTGCTGTTATCGCCAGCTTCCTCTGGTTGATAACAAGTTGTTATGCCATTGGTTATATGCGTAGTCATCAAGAAAAAAACCAAACCCGTTTTTATTGTTGCTTTGCTATCGCTATCGCTGCTGTTATTGGTCTTGCTTTTTCAGCAAACCTTTTTACGCTATTTATCTTTTATGAAGTTTTAACTTTATCTACTTATCCATTAGTCACACATGCCGGCACAGATAAAGCGAAAAAAGGGGGACGAACTTACCTTGGTATATTACTCACTACTTCAGTGGTGTTTTTATTGTTTGCTATTATCGGTACATGGCTAACTGCTGGTACTTTAGACTTTACCCCAGGCGGCGTTTTTTCTGATGAAGTTGATAAAAGCATAGCGAGTATTCTACTAGTATTGTTTATTTTTGGTGTTGGTAAAGCGGCCATCATGCCATTTCACCGTTGGCTGCCAGCGGCCATGGTTGCCCCCACACCTGTCAGTGCTCTTTTACATGCGGTAGCGGTAGTTAAAGCCGGTGTTTTTACCATTTTAAAAGTGTGCGTATTTATTTTTGGCTTAGATTTACTGGCTGTTTTACCTACCAGTCAATTTTTACTCTATTTAGCCGGTGCCTCGGTCTTACTTGCTTCAATTATTGCTATGCGCCAAGACAACTTAAAAGCAAGACTTGCCTATTCAACCGTTAGTCAATTAGGCTACATTACCATTGGTGCACTGCTTGCAACCTCATCAGGGGTACTAGGTAGTGCTATGCATATTGCTATGCATGCTTTTGGTAAAATTACCTTGTTTTTTTGTGCGGGTGCTATTTTAGTGACTTTACATAAATCCAACATTAGCGAAATGCGTGGTATTGGTCGCAAAATGCCATTAACAATGTTTGCCTTTTTTATTGCTAGCCTCAGTATTATCGGCGTACCACCAACCGGTGGAACCTGGAGTAAATGGTTTTTAATGATGGGCACAATTAACGCCGAGCAGTGGTTTTTGATGGTAACACTCATGTTGAGCTCTTTACTTAACATTGCTTATTTACTCCCTATCTCCTTTCACGCTTTTTTCCCCAATATCAAAAAGGCTAAAGACAGCACCGATGAACAAGGCAAATTATTTATATCAGCACAAATTCAAGAAGCACCGCTGCCATCACTGATTGCTATTGGAACTACAACGTTTATGTGCCTAGCTTTGTTTATTTACCCACAACCATTATTTGAGCTAGCTTCAGCTATTTTAACTTTTAGGGAATAACTCATGAAACACGAGCACAAGCATTTATTTGATAACCCTAATAATATAAAGCGTGTTTTACATATTCTTTATGGCTGCTGTGCGTTATTAGTAGTTTTAGACTTTGTGATCCATCGACACATTAGTCACCAATGGGAGAACCTTTGGGGCTTTTATCCCCTTTATGGCTTTGTTGGCTGTGTTGTTCTAGTCATTGTCGCCACCTGGATGCGAAAATTTCTTATGCGTGCTGAAGATTACTATGAAAAACAAGAACCAGATAAAGCAAATGAAGAAAATAAAATGATGACCAAGGTAGGTAGTAACCATGTGGATGATTGAAATCCCCCCCTTTGTACCTTTTTTTATTGGCGCCTTAATCATTGCATTTACCCGGGGTTCTTTGCGTGGTGTGCTAATGGTTGCTGTTCCAATAATAAGCGCATTACATCTATGGATGGTACCCGAAGGCATTCATTTACAATTTACTTTTTTTGATTACCAACTTATGCCATACCGCGTAGACAAATTAAGCATTATGTTTGGCTATGTTTTTCATATCGCGGCCCTGATTGGCATCATATACTCTCTTCACCTGCGCGATACGATGCAACAAGTTGCGGCAATGCTTTATGCTGGCAGTGCTCTAGGTGCGGTATTCGCTGGTGATTTATTAACCTTGTTTGTGTTTTGGGAGTTATTAGCATTTACATCTGTGCTGCTTATCTGGGCACGAAGAACCCAGCGCGCTTATATGGCTGGAATGCGCTACCTAATAATTCAAGTGTTATCAGGTGTTATTTTACTTGCTGGTACACTTTTATATGCTGGCAAACACCACACCCTAGCATTTGGTTATATTGGTTTAGATGGGGTCGGCAGTTGGCTCATTTTTATTGCGTTTGGTATCAAGTGTGCCTTTCCTTTTGCTCATAACTGGTTAACCGATGCCTACCCTGAAGCAACCGTTACTGGTACTGTTTTTCTTAGTGTCTTCACTACCAAGATAGCAGTTTATGCATTGGCTCGTGCCTACCCAGGCACTGAGTTACTGGTTTATATTGGTGCTGCCATGACCTGTTTTCCAATCTTCTTCGCTGTTATTGAAAATGATTTACGTCGTGTATTAGCTTACAGCTTGATTAACCAAGTTGGTTTTATGGTGGTTGGTGTAGGCATCGGCACTGCACTGGCAATTAATGGGGCGGTATCTCATGCCTTCAATGATGTGATATTTAAAGGCCTATTATTTATGTCAATGGGCGCGGTGTTACATATGACGGGCAAAATTAATGGCTCTGAATTAGGCGGGTTATACAAAACTATGCCTAAAACCACCATATTTTGCATTGTTGGCGCAGCGTCTATTTCAGCCTTCCCACTGTTTAGTGGTTTTGTTAGTAAGTCAATGGTGATGTCTGCTGCCCTGTCAGAAGGGTATGATTGGGTTTGGTTAATGTTGCTCTTTGCCTCGGCTGGGGTATTTCATCATGCGGGGATAAAAATTCCTTATTTTGCATTTTTTGCTCACGACTCAGGGATCCGTGCCACCGATCCGCCAAAAAACATGTTACTTGCTATGGCTATTGCCGCTTGCCTTTGTATAGCAATAGGGATTTACCCACAAGCATTATACGCTTTATTACCCTACGACACAGGCTATACCCCTTATGATGCAACTCATGTATTAGCTCAAACGCAGTTGCTGTTTTTCTCTGCATTAGCATTTGTTTGGCTTAATCTCAGAGGAATGTATCCACCAGAGCTAAAATCGACCAATCTAGACGTGGACTGGTTGTATCGTAGATTATTGCCCGGTGTATTACAAAAATCTTTTGCTGCTATATGGCAGTTTGATAACGCTTTCAGGCAAGCATTCATGATAAAGCTATCCCTTTGCTTTACGTATATCGCGCGCAAAAATAACCGCTTAAATGGCTTACTTTCTAGGAATTATCCCATAGGGAGTATGGCTATGTGGGTTGCACTGGTGTTAGCGACCTATTTATTACTCAGTTTTATTAAATAAATCGCATCGATGATTCTTTACTCAAATAGATTAACGTATTAGTCAGATTGCTTTGGCTTAACGCTAACCAAAAAAATGCCAAATAGTATGAGGCTTGCTGAAATAATTAACTCTGTAGTTACAGGTTCATTGATAAAAATAACACCGCCTAAGGCAGCAATTAATGGCACCGTCAATTGAGAAATAGCTGCTTGAGTAATGGTTATCTTAGTTAAAACGAGATACCACAGGCTGTAACCTAAACCAGAAGCAACTGCCCCTGATGCAACCGCATACCAAACACCTTCCCAGCTTAAAGAATAAAAAAACAGGCTAAACCACAAACATATTAAGGCGATAGGGATACAGCGAATAAAGTTTTCAGCCGTTAGCATGACCGGCTGTTGTGCATATCTTCCTAATAAGCTGTAAAACGCCCAAAAAACACCCGCGATAAGCATTAATAAAAAACCAACTAACGAAGGCTGAGTAGCACTAGGTAACATTAAATAAACAAACCCCGCAAATGATAGCATCACACCTAACCACTCTTTACTTGTTAAATGCTGCCCTTTAACAATACCAACGCCAATCATAAATAACTGCACCGTAGCAAATAATATTAATGCACCGCTAGCGGTATCTAAGCGCACATAGGCAAAAGAAAAAAAGACAGCGTACCCAAATAGCATGGCTGAGGATATCCACCCTTGGGTGTTTTTCAGGCTCATCACACTGCGTAGTTCAAATCGTTGATAAGCAACACGCTGTTTTCTAGATAAAAGAACGATCAGTGCCAACATAAAAGCACCTGATATCATCCTGATGGCAGTAAAGCCTGCAGGATCAATGTTAGAGTCACCTAATGCAAGACGACATAATACCGAATTAGCCGCAAAGGCAATCAAGGTTAAACATGTCATCACAACAGTGAGTAAGTATGATGATTTTTGTATTTTTTCTCTCATATTCTTATGGATAGTTTTCACCTATTTGTGTTGGGTTTTTCTTGCCTTTGATAAAAAACCCACTAATAACTTCTAATTCAATAAATTTTTGTAAACAATCATCTATCGATAAATCAGGTTGTTTGGCAATAGCCAACATAATCGCTTGTTCGAAAATTAGCTCATGATTAAAAGATTCTATCAAAGTATACTCACCTTCAGAAACTGACATTACTACTGTTTTTAGACCTTTTCTAAATAATAGTAGAAATGTGCTTTTGCTTTTATCAATGTCGATAAACTCATTTTCAGTATCTGGCGCAATATTATCCTGGTTGTTTTGCCATATTTCATCAATAGCATAAGTTGAACTTATTAGTTTTAATGACGGAGCTAAAGTAAATTTCAGTTTTGATATATCTTCCACAAGTGATAGTAAAGACCAATCAGTGCTATCAGCATCATTTGCTAATGAACTTTGATGAAATGCCCACTCTAAGCGCGCTATTTCACTTAAATAGGCTAGCGTTTTAGTATGTTCAAATTCAGATAGAAATAACGCAAATTCTTCACCGTAATCATCCATATTGCCACTTTGAGGCCAATGCAAATAAATATATCGTTGGCACGTGGCTTGAAAAAAAACTCTACCCACAAGTTTATCAATAACCGGATAAGTTAATGTTAACGATTGGGTGATATTTGCAATTGCACTGTTACGATATATCGTCAATAAGCCTTGTGCTGATATTCTGCTGGTATCAACATCTAATTCCAGTAGGCAGTTTTCATTGTTTAATCTCGGTGAAAGACAGTCATTAATAAAATTACGTTGTAGTTGCTTTAATGATGTTGTCTTATTCATAGCGTTCTATCACCACTAGGTTGATGAAGCACTTTATCAATAATAGCTTCTGCTTTGTATTTTTCATCGATTAATACTGACAATTCAGGGATATCGGTATCCCATTCAATGAGTGTTGGAATATTGCCAAAGCGTTCAATAGCTTGTGCGTATAGTTGCCAAACACTGTCATATACTTTGTGAGCATGGCTATCAATATACACATCTCTACCTTCAATTTGGCTAATGCTGTAACCCGCCAAATGTATTTCTTTAACTGCACTACGTGGTAGTTTATTTAAATACATTAAAGCATCAAAACCATGATTATGCGCACTCACATAAAGATTATTGACATCAAGCAACAAACCACAACCAGTCGATTTGCTTAATTGCCCAAGGAAATCCCATTCAAGTATGGTTGAGTCAACAAAAGTGAGATAACTGGATGGATTTTCAATCAAAAGTTGACGCTGCAGTACATCTTGTACTCGATTAATGTTAGCAGTTACAACATTAAAGGCTTCTTCAGTATAAGGAATGGGTAATAAATCTGGTAGATAGTGAACACCATCTGATGCGCTCCACGACAAATGGTCTGAAACCATACTAGGTTGAAGCCAATCAAGGGTACTTTTGATGTTCTTTAGATGTTGTTCTCTTACTGGGCAATCTACTTTTGCAGAGCCTAAGGACAATCCTACACAGTGTGCTGAAATAGGATAATCTTGACGAATCTTTGCAAGGTATTTCGAGGAAGTGCTGTCTTTACTAAAGAAGTTCTCTGTGTGAACTTCTAACCAAGGCACATCAGGTTTATTTTCAATAAACTCTTGAAAATGTCGATGTCGCAACCCTATTCCCACGCCACTTATTTTTTGCATGATGTATCAAGCCCTATCAGGTAAGAAATAACAAAGGCGCTATGTTTTATTCCTGCATTTGACAGAAGTATAAGCACCTTTTCTTAATATAAGACTATTTTTTTGCCGGCTTCTCTGCTTTTACCACACCACCAGTGATTTTTTCACAAGTCCCTTTCGGTAAATATACCCACTCATTAATGTCATCATTCACTGTGGCTTGTCCCGCACAATTGTGACTGCCATTTAACGCACCACAATCATTTTTACCTGCTTTAGCAATACCGGCACATTTTTCCCATGCGCTAGGTTGATTAGGTACCGCATTAGCTGAAGTAACTGTTAATGTACCAAGAGCTAAAATGCTAGTAATTGCTGCTGTTGCTATATTTTTAGTATTCATGATAATTCCTTCTTTATTTAGATGGAGCAAAATGCTTCAAACATAGAGACAGCAGTATCAAATAAAAACTTTCAAATAATATTATTCCTCATCAATATCATTATTTTCTATTTGTTGAGCCGACAGCGGTTTTTTGCGCTTAATAATGGGCATATCACCGACATCTTGAGCAACATGAAACACTTTTTTAGTGGTTTTCTTAGCTTTAGCAGCAGTTTTTTTATCTATGCTTGCTTCCTTCGTGTTAACAACCTTCGCTTTAGATTTTTTAGGTTTTAACCCTTTGAATTTAGCTTTAAGGCCCGCTATTTTCTCAAAACTGATGGTTTGAGCTAACAAGCCTTCAACATTTTTAAAACTTAGCCAATCTTTAGGACCGACAAAAGCGATGGCATCACCTTGACTGCCAGCACGACCGGTACGACCAATGCGATGAATAAACTCTTCGGTATGTTTTGGCATGTCAAAATTAATCACCAGCGAAACATTAACTAAGTCTAAACCTCTAGACGCTAAATCGGTAGTAACTAGAATTTTTTGGTGCCCTTTACTAAAGCCATCCATGATTTGATTACGTTGTGCTTGGTTCAATTCACCACTTAACGCCACTGCACTTAACTGTTGCTGAGTCAGTAAAGTAGCTAAACGCTCAGTATCACTTCGTGTCGCCGTAAAAATAATCACTTGTTGATAATTTTCGTGAGTTAATAAGTGTTGTAATAACGCTTCTTTATGCTCAAGGTTGTCAGCTAAGTAAAAACGCTTAGTAATATCTTTATGCTCAGTATAAGCACTGCCGATTGCTATTCGCTTGGGCTTTTTCAATAACGCATTAGCAAATTCATTTACTTGTGCATGATCAAGTGTTGCTGAGAATAATAAGGTTTGCCGTTTTCGGTGATCGGCCGCATTATTAATTTGCGTTAATTGTTTGGCAAAACCTAAATCAAGCATGCGATCAGCTTCATCAAGTATTAATAGCTCTAAACCGTTTAAGTAAAAATGCCCTTGTGATAGGTGATCGGCTAACCGACCCGGTGTAGCAACAATGAAGTGAGGGTCTTTTTCTAGCACTTTCACCTGATCGTTAAAATTTTCACCACCTAATATAAGTACCGCTTTAAATTGCGTATTCGCAGTAAATAAGCGCAATTGACTAAACACTTGTTTAGCCAATTCTCGTGTAGGCGTTAAAATAACTACACGAGGGTCTTTCTTAGACAAAGCTCGATTCTTAGTTAAGCGCTGTATGGCTGGTAAGATAAATGCTAAGGTTTTACCTGAGCCAGTTTTTGATGAGGCAATTAAATCATGCCCTTGCATGGCGGCAGGAATTGCTTGTTGTTGTATTTCAGTAGGTGCCGTAAAACCTAAGTGCTCTACCGTACTCATCAAACATCTATCTAAACCAAAATCACTAAATTGCACTTATATTAACTCCACTTTTTATCTTAACTAAATTGCTATAACTTATGAACATGCCGCATCAATGCAGGCTAAATTGTATCTATGCGTTGGCAATACGCTCTTCAACAACCACTAATGCTTGATCGATACGAGCAAGCACTTTGTCTTTATCAAGCAATGCTAGAGTAATATCAAGTGAAGGCGAGTTACCGCCGCCTGTGGCAGCAACACGTAATGGCATGCCCACTTTACCCATACCTACCGACAATTCCTCTGCGGTATCATTAATAGCAGCATGAATCAATGCCGGCTGCCACTGTGTTAACGCGGCTAGTTTTGCCTTGACTAACAACAATGGCTCTTTAACCACTGGACGCAAATGTTTTTTAACTGCTACAGCATCAAGTTCGGTGAAATCTTCATAAAAATAGCGTGAAATTTGTGCCATCTCTTTTAAAGTTTTTACACGATCTGCTTGTATTTTGACGATTTCAGCTAATGCTGGACCATTATCAGTATTTATACCTTCATTGTTCATGTGCCAAGCTAAATGGCTAGCCACATATTCAGGCTCAAGGGTTTTCATGTAATGTTGATTAACCCAGATAAGCTTTTCGGTATTAAAGCCAGAAGGCGCTCGGTTGCAATCTTTTAAGTCAAATAACTCAATCATCTCTTCTCGAGAAAAAATTTCTTTGTCGCCATGTGACCAACCTAAACGCACTAAATAATTCAATAATGCTTCGGGTAAGTAGCCATCATCACGATACTGCATAACCCCTACCGCACCATGGCGTTTAGATAAACGCTTACCATCATCGCCTAAAATCATTGGAATATGTGCATAAACGGGAATCTCAGCGCCTAATGCAGCAAGAATATTAATTTGCTTTGGGGTGTTTGATATATGATCGTCACCACGCACAACATGACTTACTTTCATATCCCAATCATCAACAACAACCGTTAGGTTATAGGTTGGTGTACCGTCAGAGCGTGCAATAATAAGATCGTCTAATTGTTCATTACTGATCGTTATATCGCCTTTAACCATATCGTTAATCACTACATCACCCGATAATGGGTTTTTAAAACGAATAACAAACGGTTTGTCCTCAGGATAATCTGTACGATCACGCCATAAACCATTGTATTTCTCTATTTCCCCTTTAGCCTTAGCTTCTTCACGCATGACTTCAACTTCTTCAGCGGTGCTGTAACAACGGTAAGCATTGCCAGTTTCAAGCAACTGGGCAATAACTTCTTTGTATCGGTCAAAACGTTTAGTTTGAAAATAAGGGCCATGGGTCCATTCAAGGTTCAACCAGTTCATACCATCCATAATAGCGTCAACAGAAGCTTGGGTAGAACGCTCTAAATCGGTATCTTCAATACGTAGTATAAAATCACCACCGTTTTTTTGAGCATACAGCCAGCTATATAAAGCAGTTCGAGCACCACCAACGTGTAAATAACCAGTAGGGCTAGGGGCAAAGCGAGTAGTTAAAGTCATAAATATCTCAACATCATAAATCTAAGCCGCCAAATAACAGCCTAGAAAGTAAATAAGTCTAAAAAATTGGCCGCATTTTATCATTGTGTGTGACTTAATTCACCTGTTAAGCGAATTTGTTTGCGACTAACATCGCTTCGACTGGATATATTTTGACAAGAATGCAGACAAAAACACCGGAATGTGCAAAAAGAAATCAAACAAGCACTTTTTTTAAAATAATTAGCAATTTTAATAGCTTTTATGTTGACAGCTTTTTGGAACTGCCTATAATACGCCCCCACAGAGACGGACGATTAGCTCAGTTGGGAGAGCACCGCCCTTACAAGGCGGGGGTCACTGGTTCAAGCCCAGTATCGTCCACCATACTTAATTAGTGAATTTTTTCATTGTATTAAAATGTGTTTCTGAAATAGATATAAACTGCGGAGTGGTAGTTCAGTTGGTTAGAATACCGGCCTGTCACGCCGGGGGTCGCGGGTTCGAGTCCCGTCCACTCCGCCACTTATATTTATTGAAACGGGTTCGAGTCCCGCTACTTGTGGCAAAGTGTAAAACTCGAAAATAGATATATACAGCGGAGTGGTAGTTCAGTTGGTTAGAATACCGGCCTGTCACGCCGGGGGTCGCGGGTTCGAGTCCCGTCCACTCCGCCAATTATATTTATTAAGGTTAGAGCACCTCAAAAACTCAGTATTAAGCAAGATTTTGCGGAGTGGTAGTTCAGTTGGTTAGCTTTTCATTAACATAAGCGGCCTGTCACACCGGATGGTTTTGTCGCGGGTTCGAGTCCCGTCCACTCTCAATATTGTGGGAAACTCGAAGATAAATATATACTGCGGAGTGGTAGTTCAGTTGGTTAGAATACCGGCCTGTCACGCCGGGGGTCGCGGGTTCGAGTCCCGTCCACTCCGCCACTTATATTTATCAAGGTTAGAGTACCGTAACAACTCATTTTTTAATGATACCCCGGACGATTAGCTCAGTTGGGAGAGCACCGCCCTTACAAGGCGGGGGTCACTGGTTCAAGCCCAGTATCGTCCACCATCATTTAGTTTCTAAAGTAAATCCCTGATTCATATCATTTCTGATATATATGGACGATTAGCTCAGTTGGGAGAGCACCGCCCTTACAAGGCGGGGGTCACTGGTTCAAGCCCAGTATCGTCCACCATCCTTATAAAAACTTCAAAACAACATAAAAATATACCTACAAAGTTAAAACACCTTCTACTCTTTACAACCCGCACCGTGTCACTGGTTCAAGCCCAGTATCGTCCACCATCATTATAAAAACTTCAAAACAACTTAAAACAACTACCTACAAAGTTAAAACACCTTCTACTCTTGACAACCCGCACCGAGTCACTGGTTCAAGCCCAGTATCGTCCACCATCCTTATAAAAACTTCAAAACAACATAAAAATATACCTACAAAGTTAAAACACCTTCTACTCTTTACAACCCGCACCGAGTCACTGGTTCAAGCCCAGTATCGTCCACCATCATTATAAAAACTTCAAAACAACTTAAAACAACTACCTACAAAGTTAAAACACCTTCTACTCTTTACAACCCGCACCGTGTCACTGGTTCAAGCCCAGTATCGTCCACCATCATTATAAAAACTTCAAAAAAACTTAAAACAACTACCTACAAAGTTAAAACACCTTCTACTCTTTACAACGCGATACTGTAGATTTTTAAATCTGCAATAAAAAATGCCTTATTTTCAATAATGAAAATAAGGCATTACTATCTAATTGACCAGGTGGCTAGTTATTTCTCAGCGATTAACGCTTGCTTGTTTTCGTATGAGATAACTAGTTTATCTTTCTTAACACCAACTTTTGCAATACCACCGTTGGCAAGCTCTCCGAAAAGTAATGCATTAGCAAACTCTTTCTTCAGTTGCTCTTGAATTAAGCGAGACATTGGTCGAGCGCCCATGGCTTTGTCATAACCATGTTCTGCCAGCCATTTTTTAGCTTCTCGAGTGAGCTCTAAAGAAACACCTTTCTCATCAAGCTTAACCTGCAGCTCAACAATAAACTTATCAACAACCTGTTGAATAACATCATTATCAAGGTGGTTAAACCAAACGATGTTATCAAGGCGATTTCTAAACTCAGGCGAAAAAACTTTATTGATTTCACTCATAGCATCTGAGCTGTGATCTTGTTGCTTAAAGCCAATAGATTGTCGCACGGTTTCTTGTACACCTGCATTAGTCGTTAGCACTAAAATAATATTTCTAAAGTCAGCCTTACGGCCATTATTATCAGTTAACGTACCATGATCCATTACTTGCAATAAAATATTGTAAACATCTTCATGAGCTTTTTCTATTTCATCAAGCAGCACCACTGCATGAGGGTGCTTCAAGACAGCATCGGTTAGTAAGCCACCTTGTTCGTAACCCACATAACCCGGAGGTGCGCCAATTAAACGACTAACCGCATGTTTTTCCATGTACTCAGACATGTCATAACGTAATAGCTCTACCCCTAAAATTTTAGCCAACTGTTTAGTTACTTCCGTTTTACCAACACCGGTAGGACCCGCGAATAAAAATGAGCCAACCGGTTTCTCGTCGTTGCCTAAACCTGCTCGAGACAAACGGATCACCGATGATAACTCATCAATGGCATGATCTTGCCCAAAAACAACCAGTTTTAAATTACGATCTAACATTTTAAGGTTGTCTTTTTCTGACGATGATACCGACTTTTCAGGGATTCTCGCCATTTTTGCCACAATAGACTCAATGTCAGTATTACTTATGGTTTTCTTTCGTTTAGAAGCCGCTACTAGTTGTTGCTTGGCGCCTGCTTCATCGATCACATCAATTGCTTTATCGGGTAAAAAGCGCTCATTTATATATTTAGCTGAAAGTTGAGCCGCAGCACGTAAAGCCCCATTGGTATAACGAATTCCATGGTGTGATTCGTATTTCTCTTTTAGTCCTTGTAAAATTTTAGTGGTATCGGCAATGCTTGGTTCAATAATATCAATTTTTTGGAAACGTCTTGCTAAGGCGCGATCTTTCTCAAAAATACTTTGGTATTCTTGATAAGTAGTAGAGCCTAAACAACGAAGTTTACCCGCTGAAAGTAAAGGTTTAATTAAATTTGAAGCATCTAACATGCCTCCAGATGCAGCACCTGCACCAATAATGGTATGGATTTCGTCAATAAATAAAATGGCATTATCATCATTTTCAAGATCCTTTAATAATCCCTTGAATCGCTTTTCAAAATCTCCACGGTATTTAGTACCTGCAAGCAAAGCCCCCATATCAAGCGAGTAGATTGTAGCATTACTTAAAAACTCAGGTACTTTCTCGGTAACAATTAAACTGGCTAAACCTTCAGCAATCGCTGTTTTACCCACACCGGCTTCACCCACAAATAAAGGATTGTTTTTTCTACGACGACCCAATACTTGTAATGTTCTTTCTAGCTCGCTATCTCTACCAATTAATGGGTCTATATTTCCTTTTTTAGCTTCTTCATTAAGATTAACTGAAAAATTCTCTATGGTGCGAGGCTCTTCTTCTGCAACTTGTTCACCATCCTCAATAGAGGCACCACTTTCGTGACTATTAATTTTTGCAATACCATGTGAAATGAAGTTAACTATATCTAAACGGCTAATATCAGCCTTTTTTAGGATGTATGCCGCTTGTGATTCTTGCTCACTAAAGATGGCAACTAATACATTTGCACCATTCACTTCATTTTTGCCTGAAGATTGCACGTGAAAAACCGCTCGTTGTAATACACGCTGAAAACCTAAAGTAGGCTGAGTTTCGCGCTCTTCTTCGTTTTCGGGTATGACTGGGGTTGTTTCTTGTATAAACTCCAGTAGGTTAGCTCGTATCTTGTTTAAATCAGCGCCACACGCGCCGAGTACTTCTATTGCAGAGGGGTTATCTAATAAAGCTAATAACAAGTGCTCTACTGTCATAAATTCATGACGTGACTCTTTGGCTTGGCGAAAAGCTAAGTTAAGGGAAATTTCTAAGTCTTTATTAAGCATAGGTACTCCAATTTAAATCCTTGCGAACTTTTCTGCTTTAATTCTAAGCCATAAAAGATCAGGCTTTTTCTAAAACACATTTTAACGGATGTTCATTTTCAAGTGCATAACGAGAAACTTGGTCCACTTTGGTCTCTGCGATCTCTGCAGTAAATGTGCCACAAAGCGCTTTGCCTTTAAAATGTATGGTTAACATTATGTCTGTGGCTTGTTCTGTTGTCTTATTAAAAAAACGACATAAAACATCCACTACAAAATCCATCGGTGTGTAGTCATCATTTAATAAATAAACATGGTATTCATGTGGTTTATCTACTTCATGGCTAACTTCGTCTTCAACAAGCTCTTGGCTGTCTATTAGCTCTTTCCAATTACTCATATCTTTATCTTAGTCTCTACTGATAATTTTTGCTGTAACTTTCTAACTAAAAAAAATGTTTTTTTTATAAAATCCACTTGACTAATCTCATATTTTATCTACGATTCAATAAGTGGCTATTTTTTAGCCGCGCGTCTCATTGTGTATATGCTTAATTATATCTCTATTTTAACGAGACTAAAATTAAATATAATAATTGATATTAAGCACGCATATAAAACTGAAGGATATAGAAGGAAGTAGATGTATGGCTCACGGTACAGTAAAATGGTTTAATAATGCAAAAGGGTTTGGTTTTATTCGTCCGGATAGTGGTGGCGAAGATATTTTTGCTCACTACTCAACAATTGAAATGGATGGTTACCGTACACTTAAAGCCGGTCAAGATGTCAATTATGAATTAAATGAGGGACCTAAGGGACACCACGCAGCAAGTATAAAACCAACAGATGAAGATATAGATTGATAGATATTTTCACTGTCACATTTTCTACAATATTGTAGCTTAACAAGCATATATTAACCTTGTATATGTTATATATATTGTAGAAAATATGAATTAACGCACTATATTTAACCTAAACCAAATAGCAAGGTAATCAAGTTCATTGAATACCCTGTATTAATTGGCAAGCTTAACCTTGGCTATTAGTCTAATTCTTCAATGGCAATACCAATCAAATAACAGCCTTCACACTCTTCCCCAATACGCACTACTTTACCACGCACATCAAGGGATTGTACCTGTTCAGAAGCTGAATCAAGCTTAACTTTGACTAGCGTCGACATTTCAATTGGTTGCTCAACTTCTATTGCCATTCCTGTCGCACTTAAATCCCTGCACGTTGCTGTTATTTGACTATTTGTTTCATCGTCAATAATAGTAACAAGCACTTCACTGTTTAACATCATGCGATAAAAGTTACGTTTATCATCAAAACTTATCATTTGAACTCCAATAGAATCACAAGCAGATAAGTTATTTATACTGAGCTTATGCTCCTGTGTCAAATAACTATGATATTCCGACTAAACTATATCATTTAAATGGTTCATTATTCGCTTTAATGAGATTGGCTGAGCTGTTCCTAAGTTTTGGGCAAATAATGAAATACGAAGCTCCTCTATCATCCATTTTATGGATAAAATGCTTTGTTCGATAGGTTTATCTTTTCGCTGCTTAGCTAAAACGCCTTGATATAAATCAGTTGCTTTAGTGACCTCTATCAGCTTTAACCTGTCTTGGTTAGGATCAATGGGCAGTTTTTCTAAACGTCGTAGAATACCTCTTAAATATCGAATGATATCGTCAAGCTTGTCAAAGCCCGAAGCACTAACAAAGCCTTTAAACACTAAGTTTTCACTTTGTTGTTTTATGTCACCATGAGCTTGAATAATATTAAGTGCCACATTTCCTTTTAACTTTTTAGCAATATCATGACGCAAGCTTAATGCTTGCTCAACTTTAATTGCCGCTGTTAATACACAATCTGAAATTTCAGCACGAACATAATCTCGTACTAAATCAAAATCATCTGCCGCTCTTGGTAGGTTAACCAGCCCTTTATCTTGCAGATATTTTTTTACTAAGAATACACAAGCACCCTGGATACAGTCTTGAAGCAAATCAGTAATCGAGCCAAAGGGGTTAAAGTACAAGCCTAACTTGGCTTTATTGGGCATTTTCTCTTGTAAGTATTTTAACGGCGATGGAATGTTTAATAATACAAGCCGGCTAATACCCAATAGCATGGCTTGCTCTGCTTGCTCTGCTTGTTCAAATAGCTCAACTGCAACGCTAGTTTTATGATCAACCAAAGCAGGAAAGGCTTTAATGGTCATATTCGCCACTTTCTTTTCATAGCCTTGGGGTAATTCACCAAAATCCCATTGGGTTAGTTTGGATTGTTCAATGCCTTTCTCTGCAACCTGTTTAATCGATGCTTTTACTTTTCCTTGTAGTTCTGCTTTTAACTGATTAAGATCACGCCCTTGCTTTTGTAGCTGCCCCTTTTCATCGACAATCTTGAAGTTCATGGTCAGATGTGCGGGCAATTCAACATTGTGCCAAACATCGTTGGGTAAGGTCACACCTGTCATACGTAATAATTGTTTTGCTAATACATCAACTAAAAGACCTTGATTTTCACTTATATTCTCTAAGCATGCTTGGGCATAGTTTGGTGCTGGCACAAAATTACGACGCAATGCCTTAGGTAGCGCTTTAATTAAGGCCACCACTAAATCATAGCGTAATGCAGGAATAAGCCAGTCAAAACCTTCGCCTTGGCATTGATTTAACAAGGCTATAGGGATTACCACACTGATACCATCATCAATGGCTCCAGGGCTAAAATGATATACCAATGGCAAGGTTAGATTGTTCTGCTGCCAAGTATCTGGATATTCTTTTGTTGATAGCTCACTGGCTGTTTCATTTAGTAAAAATGCTTTGGTAAAATTAAGCAATTTGGCCTGTGTTTGTTTTGTTTTTTTCCACCAAGCTAAAAAGCTTCGTTGGCAAATAACCGTTTCTGGTAACTTTTGTGAATAAAAGTCAACAAGCTGCTGCTCGTCAATTAAAAAATCTTTACGACGCGCTTTTTGCTCAAGGGCTTCAATGCTGGTCACTAATGCTTGGTTTTGTGCTAAAAATTTTTCTTTTATAAAACACTCGCCATTGACTAAAGCTTCACGAATAAATATTGCTCGGCAGGTGCTTGGCTCAATCACATTAAAGTTGATTTTACGTTTAACCACTATAGGTAAACCATAAAGGCTAACTTGTTCAAAAGCCATTACCGCCCCTTGTTTTTTCTCCCAATGTGGCTCACTGTAACTTCGTTTGATGAGATGCTGAGCTAATGGCTCAATCCACACTGGGTCAATACGGGCATTCATTCTGGCAAATAAGCGACTAGTTTCAACCAATTCAGCTGACATTAACCACTTAGGTGGCTTTTTTGCCAAACCAGAACCTGGAAATACAAAAAACTTACTGCCTCTGGCTCCCTTAAACTCTCTGTTTTCATCTTGATGACCTAAATGGCTCAACAAACCCGAAAGCAAAGCTTGGTGCACGGTCACTAGGCTGTCAGGCAGTGGCTGACTTTTTTTGCTTTGCGTGTTTGGCATAGCTTCATCAATAGAGAATTGGTAGTCCACTGATGTCAGCGCTATTTTTTGCTCTTTTAAGGTTAATTTAAGTTGGCTAAAGATATCTTGCCACTCGCGTATGCGCACATAAGACAAATACTCTCGTTGACACAGTTTTCTAAAGTGGTTTTGTGATAAACCTTTTTGTTGTTTAGTTACGTACTGCCAAAGGTTAAGTAAACTAATAAAGTCGGAATTTTTATCTATAAAACGATTATGTTTTTCATCTGCTGCCTGTTGTTTTTCATGAGGCCTTTCTCGGGGGTCTTGAATGCTTATCGCACTTACAATAATAAGTACTTGTTCCACACACCCTAGTTCTATGGCCGTTAGCACCATTTTAGCTAACCGAGGATCGATTGGGAATTTCGACAGTAGGCGCCCTGATTTTGTTAGCCGAGTGTGTTGCTTTGTGTGCTTTGTTCTTTTTTGTACCGCGTTATTATCAATAGCAGCTAGTTCTTCTAAGAGTTTAACACCATCATTTATATTGCGATTATCAGGGGCTTCAACAAACGGAAAATCCTCAATTTCGCCTAAGTCTAACGACAACATTTGCAAAATAACCGTTGCTAAATTAGTGCGCAAAATTTCAGGATCAGTAAACTCAGGACGATTTAAGAAATCATCTTCGCTGTACAGACGTATGCAGATACCAGAAGATACTCGCCCACATCTCCCTGCCCTTTGATTTGCACTTGCTTGTGAAATAGCCTCAATAGGCAAGCGTTGCACTTTGGTTCGATAGCTATAACGTGAAATACGTGCAGTACCTGGATCGATAACATACTTTATGCCAGGAACTGTTAAGCTTGTTTCAGCAACGTTGGTCGCGAGCACAATATTTCGCCCGGAATGTGGCTTAAATATTTGATTTTGTTCACTCACGGTTAAGCGGGCATACAAAGGTAAGATGTGGGTGTGTCTTAAGTTGGCCTTATTCAGAGCTGCCGCTGTATCTCTAATTTCTCGCTCACCATTTAAGAATATTAAAATATCACCTTGCTCGGCCGCTGGTAACTGCGAAAGCTCATCGACTGCATTTAGAATACCACTTATCACATCCTTGGCTTCAAAGGCCCCTTTGTTGGTCAGCGCTTCTTGCTCACGGTCCTTCACTGCGCCATCAAATAATGGACGATAGCGAACTTCAACTGGGTAAGTACGCCCTGACACTTCGATAATAGGAGCTGGATTGCCGTGTTGATCAGCAAAATGGTTGGCAAAACGCTGAGGGTCAATAGTAGCCGATGTTACAATAATTTTAAGATCGGGTCGTTTGACTAGAATTTGACGAAGATAACCTAAAATAAAATCTATATTTAAACTACGTTCATGGGCTTCATCAATGATAATGGTATCGTATTGACGAAGCAGTCGATCTTTTTGCATTTCAGCAAGTAAAATGCCATCTGTCATCAATTTTATATAGCTATGTTGACTAACCTGATCGTTAAACCTAACTTTATAACCCACTTGCTGGCCGAGTTTACTATTAAGCTCCTCAGCAATACGATTGGCTACTGTTCTCGCCGCTATTCTTCGTGGTTGAGTATGACCTATGAGACCATCAACCCCTCGGCCTAATTCAAGGCATATCTTTGGTATTTGTGTGGTTTTACCCGAGCCAGTTTCCCCGGCAATTATCACGACTTGGTGGTCACGAATAGCTTGCGAAATTTGCTCTGCATTATCGCTAATAGGTAAGCCTTCAGGATAAGTAATGCTTGGAAGATTCTGTAACTTTTGCTGTTTTTCATTAATCGACTGTTCGATTGCTTGTGCTGTTTTTTTAAGTTGTTTTAATTGTTGGCTAACTTTAGTGTCTTGATGGCTTTCAGATGAAGCCAATTGATTCATCATTCTTTTATGATGAATCAATTGCTTTTTCAACCAAAGAAAGTCAGCACGTTTTACCCGTTGCAAAGCATCAAATAAGTGTTGAATATTAGGGGGCTCTTTCGTTAATGTGCTATTTTCAATACAAAGCGTTTTATCTGATTGTAGACGAGGTTCTTTACTATTTTTTTTAGCGGGTATGGGATTTGACGACAAAATAAACTCAACTAATTCAACAAAAGGGAAACGTAGAAAAGTCTATTTTATCAGTTATAGTAAATAAATCACATCTGCATTAGCAAACTCTGCAATATATGATATGTACAACCGTTTAAGGTTATCATTTACTTAATAAGAGGCATGTGCCTTATCAGAGATTAGGTTTGCTCTGATATGTTTATCAATCGCATGTAACACATCATTGCGACAGATAGTGCCCAGTAAATTGCCGTCGTCATCTATCACCGGGTATACCTTAGGTTTATCTTTAAGCATTTGCTGACCTAACTCAATAATACTGTCGTAAGGTTTTACCGACAACACATCATTGCGCATAATATCACCAACATCAGCAATATGCTCTTTGTAATAAATGGTTTCGATCATTTTCGCTAACACATCACTTTCTGATATAAAGCCAATTAGTTTGCCATTTTTATCAACTACTGGACCGCCAGTTTGCTTAGTTTTGAGAAAGCGCAATGAAGCTTCTTCTACCGCCATATTTTTCGTAAAAGTAACTGGTGAAGCGTTCATATATTCATTTACATTGATACTTTGCATTTTATATCTCCTAAAATCAACCGCTTATCTACGCACTTTATTTAACTTTAGTTCGTGGACATTTTGTCACTGTTCTGTGTATAACCATTACTGATTTTTCAAGATTAAATAGGTAACATAATAAAATACAGTTTAATCATGCCATCCCTTCATAAATCTTTCATCAAAATACAAAAGAAGAGTTATTTACATTAGCCTTACTATTAATGTAGATAACTCTTTTGCAAAACACCACTTTTTCATGGGTTTATCTGAACAATATTCTCAAGTATCATTCGTTGAAAATTCTTTCGAGAAAAAAACAATGAGTCCGTTTGTAATTAGTAGTTAAACTTATATTTTGAATATAAGGTGGCAGCTTTTAACCATACTGGCCCAACTTTACCATCACCAACGGGGCTACCATCTAACAAAGTCACCGGTGCAATTTCTTTTGAAGAACTGGTAATCCAGATTTCATCGGCATTACGCACTTCATTAAGGGTTATAGTGCGCTCCTCCACGGTCAAAGCCCCATGCTCAGTTAAAATATCAATAACTAAACGACGGGTAATTCCGGGTAAAATTTGGTTATCTTGAACTGAAGTCGCAATAACCCCATCTTTCACAATAAAAATATTAGATGCACTCGCCTCAGTTAATTCGTGCTGGCGATTATAAAGTAGCACTTCATGGCTGCCCGCTTCGTAGCCTTGTTGAAAATGTAAAACATTACCAAGTAAAGCCGTTGATTTTATTTGGCAGCGTTGCCAACGTAAATCTTCGGTACTGGTCAAGGCATAACCTTTTCCAACGGTTGCTAAGTCCGGTTGTTTAGGGATAGGGATTTCAAAGGCCATGGCAAATACTGTTGGCTCAATATGCTTTGGAAACGCATGAAATCGTTTATTATCGGCACCGCGACTTACGTGTAAATAAATACCAAGTGGGCCTGCGCCGTTTTTATTACTTAACTCTTCACATAGTCTGTGCCACTGATTCTCACTCCAATTAAGTTCGATACCAATAGCCTTTAAACCATCATTCATTCTGTTGATATGGCCTTCAAACCCAACCATTTGGCCAAAATAAGAAGGAATCACTTCATAAATGCCATCACCGAATAAAAAACCGCGATCAAGTGGGGAAATTTTTGCTTCTTCAACCGGCATATACGTGCCATTTAAAAACACAGTGCTCATTTTAATTTTCCTGATAATTGTTTGACTAGTAACCTATCAAGGCTCTAATTCTCGAAATCAAAGCAATACCTTCCGATGCTGGAAGGCTATCTTCTGTTAATTCATTTTTACGGGTCACACCATCAACACTGCCTAAGCTAGAAACATACTTAAGAATTTTTTCAGGACAAGTTTCACTTAGTAAGTCTTGTTTTGACCAACGACTTAAAAAGGCTAAAATGCCATATACTCCCCAATTAGAAACATCACTTATAATTAATTCATCACACTGTGTAACAGCAGGAATTATATCCAGGGTTGATAAGAACGCTTTAACATTGCCCATACCTATTTCGTTGCCGCCATCACCAATAGCGATTGTTGGACAACACGCTTCATCCATAAAAAAATCAAAACAAGCAGCTTTAGCGCTAATATTTTCTCCTCGCATATTGTGATAACAGCCGTTTTCAGCCAACCCTGGACGCTCTATTGAAATAATAGCCTGAGGCTGATAATACGCTAAAGCGCGTCTTGCTTCTGCTAACCCTAGATCTTTTTTACCGATACTAATAACACAAATACGGTAGTCATTTTCAAAAGCGGTCGCCATAGGCGTGCCACAAACAAGAACTGGAGTAGCACCTAACAAGGCTAGCGCACGATATAAGATTAAGGCACCCACAGGGCCATCTGTTTCAAAAGTATTAACGACAGGAAAGCCGGTACCAATAAGCACAGTGCCTTGAATATTGTGTAATGCTCTCGCTGCACGCAAGCAATAGCCGGGTGTTAATTGAGGTTGCAAATCTTTCATGCCACGTAAGTTCCGCTCAACTAACATGTCTTCAATTTGCTCGCTCAATAATTGTTCATCTATCATCTTTTTTTCTTCTTATGGTCAACAGCAATTAACACAATGTAGTATAAAATCGATGCTTTATAAAACGGCTAGCAAACATCTAATATTGTTCGATTAAAGCGGCTCAAACTTAAGTGATAAAAATTGTGTGCTTGTTCCATACTGATTGGTTCGAAACGCACTTTCCCCCCTTGAGCTAATTGCCCTAATTTAGCAGCGTCTATAGACGAAACCGCACCAATTTTTGGATAACCGCCTATGGTTTGTCTATCATTCATTAAGACAATGGGCTGACCATCGGCAGGTATTTGCACCGCACCATAACAAATGCCTTCAGATAAAACACCATCGATATCACAGGCTATTTTTTTTCCTGTTAAACGATACCCCATACGATCAAAATGTTTACTGACTTGGTATTCACTAGAAAAAAATAAACGTTGTTGGTATGGTGAAAAATAATGCTGTTGATAACTGGGAATCGTGTGCAAAATCACTTCATCGTTATACTCAGGCCATAACTTTTCATTTAAAACAAGGTTATGCTTTCTCGTTCGACTTAGGCAAGGCAAAATATCATTGACTTGAAGCTTATCTCCTGTCAAACCTCCAATTCCCTCTCGGCACACGGTTGCAGTACTACCAAAACTCGATGTAACAGTAAAACCATCGGCAACCGCCAGATAACTTCGTACGCCTTGATTAGCAAAACCCAGTGCAATCTCATCGCCCGCTTTTATAGAATGACTCCGCCATAAGTCTTTTATTTGTCCATTGATAGTTAATGGCATAGTTGCCCCAGTAACCGCAATTGTAGTGTCAAGCTGAGCAACCAAAGTCAAACCGCCGGCACTCACTTCAATCGCGCTAGTATCTAACGGGTTTTCACATAAACGATTTGCCCAGTGAAAGGCGTGCAAATCCATCGGACCACCATTGGTTAACCCTATATTAAAAGCGCCATAGCGTCCTTGGTCTTGAATAAGGCTTAACACCCCTGATTGTTTTATTAAAAACCCGAGAGCTGAACTCATGTCGATGCTCCTAACTCTTTAGGGATTTCTCCGCTCAAGTCTAAAAACGCTTGTTTGGAAATTGCCTTAAACTTGACCTTATCTCCAACCTTTACTGGCATGCTAGGTCGGGCATTAGCATCAAACATTGCGATAGGACATAAACCTATGATATTCCAACCACCAGGAGAAACATTTGGATAAACTGCGGTTTGCTTATCTGCTATTGCAACAGCGCCTTTGGGTACTTTCATTCTAGGGGTGCTTAAACGTGGCGAAGCAATTCGTTGATCAACCTCCCCTAAATAAGCAAAACCTGGGGCAAAACCGATAGCATAAACATGGTATGTTTGATCTTGATGTATGTTGATAATTTGTTCCACACTCAAGTTTGTTCGCTGTGCTATCAATGCTAAATCTGGCCCAGATTCAAGCGAGTAATAAACAGGTAACTCAACCACAGTAGGTGGTGGGATATCAGCTAAGGTTTGCGCTTGCTCACCGAGGGTATGAAATAATGCTCGCAAATGATTTCGTATACTATGGTGATCTGTACTTTGTAAATTAAACATCACCATAATTGAAGCATAAGAAGGCACTAAATCAATAATATCTCTTGATAAGGCCGACTTCATTGCATTGCGTATACATTGCTCAGCTTGCTGTACTTGCAGTGCAACCTCACTGCTTGCATGATCTGCAAAGTAAATAATCAAGGCATTTTCACCGGCAATATGCATCTTTACCTTGTTTGCATCAAAACGGCACGTATCAAGGAGTAAAGTCATTAACCGATTAACTCCCTTATGGCTTCTATCGACTGCACGCCTTCAATATTGTCGCCATGCACACATAAACTATCAACCGCTAAGGTTAAGGTGTTTCCATTGAGAGTAGTCACACTTCCCTGCTCTTTAAGTTGCTTGACTTGTGCTAACATTTTTTCTTTATTATGCACAGCACCTGCTTTGCTTCGTGATAATAGTTTTCCATCATCGTCATAACATCTATCCGCAAAAGCCTCACCAAGCACTTCGACCTGGAAACACTCGGCATGTGCCTTGTGGTGCGCTATGTCTGGTGTTGCTTGCAGCATTAGTTTCAATGGTCGATAGTAATTACTTAACGCTAGTAATATAGATTCTCTCACCTGTGAATTCGCCATCATATCATTATATAAGGCGCCATGAGGCTTAACATATTCCAACTCAACTCCCATCGATTTAGCTACGCCATCGATAGCGGCAATTTGATAAGTGACAATTGCAATCAGCTCTTCGCTAGAGCACTTGATAGAACGACGACCAAAACCAACTAAGTCGGGGTAACCCGGATGAGCACCAACACTGACATTATTAGCTTTAGCCAGCGCCAAGGTTTTTTGCATCACTAAAGGGTCACCTGCATGAAAGCCACATGCAATATTCGCTTGGTCTATATGTGGCATCACTTGCTCATCTAGGCCCATGGTCCAATTACCAAAACTTTCACCTAAATCACAATTTAATTTCATCATACTTCCTTTTTTAATCAGTTACAGCACAGCTAAGCTCGAGTTTGCTATATCAGTTATTAACATTTTCCCTGGGCTGTGAGTGATACAAAATGGCGGTTTAGTTTGCTCTAATACCAATTGCGGGGTTACACCACATGCCCAAAATACTGGTACTTCGTTATCTTTAATAGTAACAGCCTCACCATAGTCTGGGTTATTAATGTCAGTAATACCAATACATTCTGGTTGACCAAAATGTATTGGTGCACCATGAACAGAAGGAAAGCGACTACAGATTTGGATGGCGCGAATAGCATCTTTAGGTTGCATAGGTCGCATACTGACAACAGTGTCGCCGCTAAATCGCCCAGCGGTTTTACAAGCGAGATTAGTGCGGTACATAGGTACATTTTTGTTTTCGCTGATATTTCGAATTTCAAGGCCATCAGCAATCAATGCCTCTTCAAATGAAAATGAACAACCCAAAACAAAGGTGACTAATTCATCAGACCAAAGCGACTTTATATCGGTTAATTCTTGTTCTAATTTACCGTATTTAAATAAGCGATACCCTGGGACATCAGTGCGAATATCAATATTTTCACCTAATTCTGGTAACAAAAAATCTCCTGCTTGGGCTGACATACCAATTAATGGACAAGGTTTAGGATTAAACAGACAAAACTGCAAAAAATCATCGGCCCAATCTTTTGGTAAAATAACAATATTGCCTTGAACACAACCTTGAGCAAAACCTGAAGTATTACTGGTAAATTCATTATAGCGAATTTGCTGACGCAGTTGGTAGGCACTCGTTTTTACCCGAGCAGAGTCGGTATGATTAACTGTCATAAAAATCACTTTTTAGCTTAGCTATAAAAAGAATATTATCATGGATCAGTATCAATAATACCACCTAGTTGTGCTACAAATTACAACCAATAAAAAGGTATACATAAAAGTGCATTGGAAGTTCTTTAACATGCTGATAAGTTTTGTTTCTTTACTTTAACTGTAACCCTATCACACGAGGAGACAATAACGGCTTCTGCGGTTATACTCTGCACATCTTAAAAAAATTATTCTATAACAATATGCTTAAATCATTATTTGTAACGCTGGTGATATTTTTCCTCGTCCCTAAAGCTTTAGCAAAAACGCAATCGTTTGATGATCTTTTTCAAGAGTGCTTATTTACCTCGATCAAAACTGCAAATAAGGACCAAACCTTAAAGCAAATAGAAAGTGATTGCGAAAAAAAAATAGCCAAAAAACACATGGGTGCTAAAGAGCTTGGTGCTATCTCTGAGCGTATGATCAAAGAAAGACAGTCTGCGTTTAACCCCTATGTGATCACACCTCACAAAATGAACTATATTTTGCCTGTTATTGTTACCAACGCACTTAATACAGAGGCTTATAGTGATTATTCAAACTGGGCTGAAAATATTAAAGATATTGAAGCAAAATTTCAAATTAGTATCAAAGTACCACTGTTCACAAGTACGTTTTTAGTTAAAGGTGATCAACTCTTTTTTGGGTTTACACTAGAGTCATGGTGGCAAATATATTCAGAAAATATTTCTCGGCCTTTTAGAGAAACCAACTATCAGCCAGAGTTTTTTTACTTTATCCCTACCAAATGGCACCCGTTTGATACCAATTCTGGTATTTTCTTCGGTTTAGAACATCAATCAAATGGTCGCTCACAGCTAATATCACGAAGTTGGAATAGAGTTTACGCAAACTTTCTTTTTGAAAAAGATAGCTTCGCTTTTTCATTTCGCCCTTGGTTTCGAATACCAGAAGGAGACGAGCCAACCACTCGTGATGTGATAGGTGATGACAATAGTGATATTACCAAATACATGGGGCATTTTGAGCTAGGTATGGCGTATGACTGGCGCAAAGATTACGAAATATCCCTAAAAATCAGAGAAAATTTTGCGAGTCACCATGGTGCTATCGAGATTGGCTTTACCTTCCCTTTATGGGGTAAATTACGAGGGTATGCGCAATACTTTAATGGCTATGGCGAAAGCTTAATTGACTATAACCATAAACAGCAGCGCTTTGGTATTGGCATTGCGCTCACTGATATTTTATAAACAGGTAGAGCTTAAAGTCGGTTACTAAATACCCTAAACATAACCCGCACCTGTAAAATGCCATCAACAAAGTAACCGTCCGCATTGCAACTATGGCACCTATGATGCTTTAACTACCAGTGCCCATAAACAGTACCCATAAACTTACGCGTGAAATTCTATAAAGTTAAACAAAACATTTATATGAAAATTGCAGTAATTAAAATATCAACTACACTAGTATGAGGAATATATATTTCAATCGAAATCTGTGCCTGTATTAAGGATAATCAATGAAACTATTAAACAACCTCGCATTTAAACAAAAACTTTTTTTATTAGTCCTCCTACCGCTTATTTGTTGTTTATATTTTGGCATACTCAATTTATTTCAAACCATTGATAATCAAAATAAGTTATCTGAAGGACAAGCGTTTCTTTCCCTTGCCTTAGTCAACAATGCACTGGTACATGAGTTACAAAAAGAACGTGGTATGACAGCGGTATTTATTGGCAGTAAAGGAAAAAACTTTGCTAACGAATTGACTAATCAGCGCCGCATAACAGATCAAGCCAATGGAAAAATGACCCAAGCACTTAACACTTTTGTCACACAAAACCGTGAAGTAAATGACATTATCTCAACAATTACCACACAACTTAATAAACTGACCTCAATGCGAAATAAAGTAGACAACTTATCTATTTCGCTTGGAGATGCACTGGGTTATTACACCAAACAAAATAACAAAATGCTAAGATTAACCGGCTTCTTTATTAATATCAGCCCTAAAGAATCGGTTAAAAGTGCACTTTCTTATTATAATTTTATTGAAGCTAAAGAGCGTGCTGGCATTGAACGTGCCGTTGCCAGTGGTGGTTTTGCCGAAAATAAATTTACAACCCAAGCCTATCAAAAATTTATTCGCTTAAATGCTGAGCAAGAAACTTATTTAGAACAGTTTTTATTAAATAGCTCGGTTCAATTGAAAGCTGATTTTAATAAAATAATGCAACATACCGCTGTTGTTGACGTAAAAAAAATGCGCAATCTTGCGATGCAACGAGGACAAAATGGTCCTTTTAATATTGATGCAGGTGTTTGGTTTGATAATGCAACAACCCGCATCAACCTGCTTAAAGAGATTGAAACGCAACAATCAAACAGTTTTATTCAAGAGATAAACCTACTGCTTGAACAAGCAAATATTGATCTTATCTATACCATAATTATCATTGTGTTAGCGCTAACTTTAACTTGTGTAGTGGCATTATCTATATTATCTAATTTGCTCAAGCAACTTAAAGAAATTTCTAACGCATTAAGCAAAGCCAAGAATCATCAAGATTTATCGGCTTGTGCTCAAGTGTTAAGCTCTGATGAGTTAGGACAAGTTGCAGCTGCCCTTAATGATACGCTTAAGACGTTTTCTCAAGCGATCGATCAAATTAGTCATAGCAGTATTGAACTATCAGCTTCCGCTCAACAATCTGCAAGTACAGTCAATAATAATTCAAAAAGCCTACAATCTCAGCGAGATGAAACGGCTCAGGTGGCTACAGCTATTGAAGAGATGTCAGCAACGGTTCAAGAAGTATCGCGCAATGCCTCTGATGCGATGACCGCCGCTCATAAAGTAAATAGAAAAGCGATTGAAAGCCAAACCGTTGTTGGTAATTCGTTGGGAACTATTAATGATTTGATCGATGAAGTTAATCAAATCAGCAGCCTTATTGCTGGTTTGCACACCACAAGTACTACTATCTCAAATGTTGTAGATGTTATTAAAGGAGTTGCCGAACAAACTAACTTGCTCGCATTAAATGCTGCAATTGAAGCTGCCCGTGCAGGAGAGCAAGGCCGTGGATTTGCTGTTGTTGCAGACGAGGTTAGAACCTTAGCACAACGAACTCAAGACTCAACGGTTGAAATAGAAACTATTGTTAATCAACTGCAAAAAGAAGCAAGTAACGCTAACACGGTAATTTCAGGCTCTCAACAACGAGCAAACAACAGTATAACCGAAACGCAAAAGATAGAATCTTCGTTAGCTGAAATTGTTGTATCTATTTCTGATGTCAGCTCGATGATTGAACAAATAGCCTCTGCCGCTGAAGAACAAGTGCATGTAACTCAAGAGATAAATCAAAATGTAAATGATATAGACGCTAAATCGCATGAAGTTACAGTAGGTGCTCAAGAGGTTTCACAAGTTGCTAACGATCAAGTCTCTTTAGCCAGTAAACTACAAGCATTAGCTGCGGGTTTTACAATTAATAAACTTATCAAGAACAGCTAGATTAATGGAGCTTTACTAAGGTAATACTATATGATTATTGTATTACCTTAGCCTAACCGCTTAAGCTAATCACTTTGACAAAATAAACAGTATAATCGACTTATTTAATTGCTTGATAGCGCTATTCATCATCACTTACCTGAGGTTGCTTTTGCCTTCTTCGTATCACTAAAAACGATATTAAAGCAATGATAATAATAATAGCATTACCCGCCACAATCATTATTATCGATTGCATTTCTTCTTCTTCTACCATTCGTTGCTGCTCAGCTTTGGCTTTAGCTAGTTGTTCCGCTTGCTCTGCCAACAGCTTAGCTTCATCAACTTCGATTAATTGTTCAACGCCATCTTCACCGAGCGTAGATAACAGACGCTTTTTGCTATTATCTTCTACATTAAAGGTGTACTCAGGTACAACTAATCTGAATTCTCGTCCCGTAATAGTTTTGCCAAAGGCCTTTAAGTTAATACGGTGAATCCCCGGCTCTGTGAAAGCAATGTCTTGAATTCGTAATGCTTGGTTTTCACCGTATTCATCATCCATAATGGCAAATGTTTCAATTTGCTTATCGGGAAAAGTAACCTCTCCTTGAAACACAACACTTTTGGGGTCAATATGAGTTTCATCAATATGTATCATTAAACGGTGCGGGTTACTGTCATTTTTTGATATTTTCTCACTAAAGCTGATAGGGGTTCTTTGCAAAATAATAGGTTTTTGGTGAAGCTCTCTCGTCATCATAGGTAACTTGATCACATAAACAGGTTGCCACTCACCTGCGGCAAAATTTAATAAGAACTCACCTGTGTATATATTATCTCCTGCGTATTCATCAAGATCTCGACCATCATCTCTAAAAGATGCAATTTTAAAGGCATCAGCACCAAAATTATCATAATCAGAATTATTAGTACTAAAAAAGTTTACATCCAATACGATAACCTTTCTAAAGTAAGGCATATCTATTTTGTTTTTACCGTTATAGAGTTTAGCTATCACCTTTAACGTTTCGCCTGACAAAATAATTTCAGGTAAGGGCTCAACCACCAAATTAATATCAGAAACGATTAATATTTTACTTTCAGGTAAAATATTACCTATCGCCTGCCATGGTCCAACCATAGGTTTCTTAATCACCACCATGTCATAAGTACGGTCATCATACCATTGCACCTTGTCACGGTCGTGATCATTAATACGCAATTTTTTACCGTCAGGTTGTACCAATATTACAGGTTTACTGCCTCGCTTTCGGAAGAAAATCAAGGTGATTTGATCAAGGGCAGCATCAATACGAAAGCGATTATCAAAATAAGGAATTTGATTGGTGATATTGTCACTTTGATGATAATCAATCTTATCTTTTGTGCTACTTTTTTGAACTGCGCTAGTCATACTTTGAGCTTTTGTCTCTTGTTGAGCACAAACAAAGCTTATATTAACTAAAAGCAGCATACATAATACTAATGACTTGGTAATGTCCAAAGTGGCTCTGCTCCTTTTTGTTTTACAACCTGTAATCTATCTTTATGGGCTTCTACTTCATCGGCAGTAGCCGTGATAACCTTTAATTTTTCTCGATCATTAGGCAAACGTCTGATCGTTTTTTCATCACCATTGCTATTTTCATTTACTGATAAATTAAAGGTTGATTGCTTTCGAGTCATTTCAATATAAACAAAAGCAAGCAGCTGTGCATCAATTAATGCCCCGTGATAAGTCCGATCAACTAACTTATCTACTTTATAAAAGCGAGCTAAATAATCTAACGTTTTAGGAGAGCCAAATTCATCTTTTGACGTTTTTAGGGTATCAATAACACTACAGATATCCCCTGTCATCGGTACTTTATTGCTAAAACGCTCACCTGCGTTTAATAATGAAAACTCATGATCCATAAAGCCAACATCAAATTTAGCATTATGAATGACTAGCTCACCACCGCGTATGAAATTTATAAAATCATCAGCGACTTGAGAAAAAATTGGTTTATCATCTAAAAACTCGTTGGTTAAACCATGGACATCAATAACCTCTTGTTCCATTTGCAACACTTGTCCGCGTGCATCAAGGGGTTTTATGTAAACGTGAAAATTATTTCCCGTCAGTTGTCTGTTTATCATTTCCACACAACCAATTTCTACAATTCTATGACCTTCTCTAGGGTTAATGCCGGTTGTTTCGGTATCAAGAATAATTAATCTTTCTTCTTGTTTGACATCAACTTTTGTTTCGTTTGTCTCTTGGGGAATCGTTACATTCACGTTAATCATCTCATTTGTTTAAAATTGGTCGTTCAGGATTTGTTATTTTCAGGTATAGGTTGTGGAAATTCTTCTAAATTAATTGAAAACCGCTCGCTTTTATAACATAAGGCTATTAATAATATAGTGACAACTATTTGCATAATTAACCACTGTAATGACAATAGCTGCCAATAAAAATACCCTACAGCATGAGTGAGCAAATCAAATAATAACGCGGTAATTAAAATTGCGCGACTATGCTTCCAGCATGATTGCACCCAGGCTGCAGCTTTTGGCCTGCGCAAACTAATAATCAATACCACAAATAAACCTACTGCACCTGAAAGTAAACTTAGGTAAAACAACGCTGTTTCTGGGTATATCCAAGAAATAATACTCACCCTGTCACGCATATTTGTTACGGACATTAACCATACTAAATATCCACGCAAGACAAAGAGCAGCACTAAATAAAAACCTTTAGACAATTTAAGGCAATCGTAACTATCGAAGTCTTCTACAGAATATTTCTGATATTTGTTCTGTTGGTTAACCGTCACTTATCCAACCTGCTTTTCAACTTAGTTTCACGTTCAGTATTAAGGTATGCTTGACCAGCCGTGATCGCTTTTACCGCCTTAGAATTAAACTCTCGTGCATATAAGGTATATACAATCCAAAGACTCATTACCATTAACAAAATAGGATGAAAAAACCAACAAATAGCCGCCAAAGCAAAATAATATGAACGTAACCCATAATTATAAGAGTGGGCTGCTTGATCTTGTACAATGGCCATTTGCCTTGCATATGCTTGTAAATTTTTGTTGGTACCTGACACATCAATAGGTGCAGCACCAACCATCACATTTACAAAACCATATTGCCGCATAGACCAGGTAAATTGGAAAAAAGATAAGACAAAAATAAACGCTAACAAACTTAGCTTAAGCTGAATAGCTAAATGACTGGCATGATCAGCATAAGGTATAGACAAAATAACTGACTCTAAGGTATTAATTTTTGCAAATA
This sequence comes from Colwellia sp. KU-HH00111, assembly GCF_040362745.1. NCBI lineage: Bacteria > Pseudomonadati > Pseudomonadota > Gammaproteobacteria > Alteromonadales > Colwelliaceae > Colwellia > Colwellia sp. KU-HH00111. Next base: position 289,050 of record NZ_BAABWO010000006.1, read on the forward strand.
AGGTCAGAATACCAGCCAAAACTAACAAGGTACTTGAGGCAAAAAAAGCAATATTACGCTCTAAATTTGCCAATAAAGCCGCCTCTCCCACTCTCACCTCTCGGGTTATCGTTTCAGACATCCAATGAATTCTATGCTGATTTAAACTGCGCGCTATACAATCTGTTGTTTTTGCTTTTATTCGTGCAAACCAAGTATAACCTGACCAAGAAAGTAAAAAAGTAAGCAAAGCAACAATATCTAGAGTCGATAGCGGCATATATAACCTCAAGGGAGTGAAAACAGTGAAAGCGGTGATATTCCTAGCCAATATTAACGCGTTAATAACATACTGCAATAGTATATCTTGGTTATTTGACCTTTCATCAGCAAAGCTAACGATTAAGTCAGATAATAACAAAAGTAAATAGCCATGACTAATTGATAATATACGCAAGCAAAATCGAAATAAATAACAAATAGTCAATGGTGATTATTGTGTTAGTAGCTGAAATTTGTAACAATCCACACAATTTTTATACGAATAACATTCGTATTCGGTGATACTCGCCAATAATAATAATAATTAATAACAATAAATTTACGGATGATATATGAAAAAGCTAAGTTATAATAACTTATCGGTGCTTTTTATTACTTTTTTACTGAACTTTACCCTATTTTCGGTACAAGCAAGCACCCTGCTCTCAGAGAGATTACAACCTTTAAATATTCCCTATAGCAAAGGAAGTATTTCTATTGATGGTAGCTTAGAAGATTCACTTTGGTCTAAAGCATTAGTGGTTGACCTTGACTTGGTTAACAGTCCTTGGGATAACTTACCTAGCCCCGTAAAAACCACAGCGAAGTTGATTGAAAATGGTGAGTTTCTCTATGTGTCATTTATTGCTGAAGATCCTGATCCTGAAAAAATCCAAGGCTTTTTAAGAGATAGAGACACAGCTTGGTTTGATGATCTGGTTGGCATCAAACTCGACACCCACAATAATCGTCGTTTGAACTATGAGTTTTTTGTCAACCCTTATGGTGTGCAAAATGATGCTACCTTCAATGAAATAACACTCAGCGCTAATACTGCTTGGGATGGACTTTGGTATTCTTTTGGTAAAAAAACAGCCAACGGCTACCAAGTTGAAATTGCCATTCCTTATAGCATTTTAAACTTCAAAAGTGACGGGCAAGAAAAAAAGTGGGCCATTGAACTTGTCAGAACCTACCCTAGGGATACCAAATTACGTATTTCTCATGTACCGCTCGATAGAGACAACGCCTGTTGGCTTTGTCAATACCCAGAAGCCGTAGGCTTTAAAAGTGCTAAAATAGGTAAAAACTTGCGCTTAACACCAACTCTCAGTGCCAACAGAAATCAAACCAGAGATACCTATTCACAAAATAGCGATGCTGCGAGTAACTGGGCTACTCAAGATGATATTTCTGCAGGGTTAGATTTACGCTGGAGTATCAATTCCAATAACTTATTAAATGCCACCATCAACCCTGACTTTTCAACGGTAGAAAGTGATAGTCCACAACTTAAGGTTAATACCAACTTTGCCTTACTTTATGAAGAAAAACGTGCGTTTTTTCTCGATAATAGCGACTATTTTAGTAGTGACTTTAACTTGGTTTATACGAGAAACATTGCTGAACCCGATTATGGCGCCAAACTTACCGGTAGAATTAATAAACACAGCTACGGGGTATTTACCACTAACGATACTAAAACCAATATTTTACTTCCAGGTAATTTAAATTCTGACATTATTACCTTAAATAGAGCTAGCAACGCCAGCGTTTTTCGGTACCGTTTCGATTATAATGATGATTTAACCATAGGTGCTATTGCCACCTTACGTTCAGCAGATGATTATCATAACTATGTTGTCGGCTTGGATGCACGTTACCGTTTATCTGACTCTAATGCATTAAAAGCACAGTGGTTAACTTCTGACTCTGAATTTGAGCTATTTAGCAACAGCTATAGCAACCATGACAATAATTCTAGCGAACAAGCGTTTAAAATTAACTTTACCCATGATTCTGAGTACTGGTTACTTGATTTAGACCATCAAACTATTGGTACTAATTTTCGAGCTGATTTAGGCTATATGCCTAAAGCTGATATCAAAATTGACACAGCATTACTCAAAAGAACCTTCTATTCTGAGCAAGATAGTCTTTGGCAGGAGGCTGGTATCTCTGGTGAATGGAAAATAGTTCACAATATTAATAACGAGTTGATTGAACGAGAGCTAAGTACTAGATTTTCAATTGATGGCCCCTTGCAATCGATTTTCGAACTAGACTTTACTCATGGCGAAAAGGTAGGCCTTCGTTATGACAATACCTTAACAGATATCGACGGTAACACATCGTCCTTTAATGAAGATCAACTCAATTTATATAGCAGTGTTAAATTAAATAACCGTACTTTTATCTCACTTGATGTGACTGTTGGTGATAAAATTGATTACGCTAATGATCGATTAGGCGATTTAAAGCAGGTTGCGGCTAATGTGACTATTTTCGTAACCGATCATTTTGAGTTTGATTATTATCAGACCTACAGCAAATTAGATACAAAGAATAACCAGGGCACTACCGAGAATTTTTACATCGCTAACATCTCTGATCTTCGTTTGTCCTATCAATTTGATGTACGTAGCTACTTGAAATTTAGCCTTGCCTATTATGATGTTGAATACGCTAGCGGTGAAGCATATAAAGATTTAGCCACAAAATTAATTTACGCCTATAAAATAAACCCACAAACGGTGTTCTTCCTAGGGTATTCTGATTTTAGTTTTCAAGATAATGATTTAACAAAATTAAAACCAAGCGATAGAACATTTTTTACTAAAATCAGTTACGCTTGGTCTTTATAAAGAGTCTAAGCGACTATCTTCATGTTCAATATGAGTACTGACCTAATGATAAAATTAGGTCAGTTTAGCCACAACTTATGCAATTAATTTTCAGATAACCAACAAAGAAAGCTTTTAAAATCAGATGAACTTGCAAAAGTAACATTGCTTGCGCCATGGGCATGTTTGATCAGCACATGTTTTTTGTTAACAGAAATTGAATGCACTGGATGCATTATCGGGATCTGCTGACCCTTATAGGTAAAAGACATATAAAATTCTCATAAATAGGCGTAAAACCGCCAAATATAAACACAACTTTTTACTGCATGAATCACAAGGTTTACTGTGAAATAAAGCGATAAAATCCAGACAATAAATAAGTAATAAATTCTAAAGATGGCAAACTAGATAAGGAAAGACATAACAATAGGATATCATTTAAGATACTTTAAATTAGTTTGAGGAGGTAATTAACTAATTCAGGCTCGCACTCTACAGTACAAACAAAAAGTATACAAGTCTTTAACGTTTTTTATCAAGATGAATGATGTTTATCCTGCTCATTTGATGATCGAGTTAACCGTGATTTTCGTATATCGATAACCACAGTAGCTGAGATTTTGTCATGGATAGCTTGTCGATTTGCGTCCCAATAAATTTGGATAAAGCCTAATAGACCTGTCGCCAGACCTGCCCCGTATCCGCCATATCGACCAAAACTATCCCAAAATGATAACGGGGTGCCATCTAATTGCAAAACTCTAATGCCTAGCAGTTTTTTCCCTAACGTTTGCCCTTGACCTAAAGCAATAAAAGCGGTGAAGTAAAATGTCGCCCAGCCAAATCCCAAGCCTAAATCCTCAATAATTGCTTTTACCCATTCAATTATTGAGTAAACAGGTTTTTTTACTGTTTGCTGTTCTGGCTGTGGCGTTATACTAGGTACTATTTCATCTTTTGTTAAAGGCAAAGTAGTCACTTGAGTTTGAAAATCCTTTTCTTTTAACATATCAACGGCTAACTGATTTTCAGCAGTAGTTTCCTCTTCAAGACTAGCAAGCTTTTGCTTGTAGCTAGCTTGCATAAACAACAAGAGTTGAGCTTGTTCATCTACAGTTAATGCAATTTCTTGCGCAAGACCTGAAAAGATATTATCAAGTTGGGTTAACGTTATTTTGATATTTCCCTCATAATTCACTAAAGCAACCTGCTCTGCAACAGCGCCTAATTCTGTTTGCCAACAATCAAACTGTTGGCAACTGCTGTCATCAATAGTTTGTTCTGCTGATAGTAACAATGCGGCTAGTAAAACAGACTCTGACAAAGCAAGTGAGTTATCAGCTGTGTTTAAGGAAGCTTCAGTATCTTGCCCATTAAAATATGTCAACAAAGGCGGTAAGGTATCGAGCAAAACAAAAAACACCATAATAGCTGCAATGATTCGAAAGGTTTTACGGCGTTTATGTCCAGTAGTTGTACCTGACTTTTCTGCTCTTTTTTTATTTCCTAGGTAGTAAAATGTGATCGCAATTGCAAGCGCTAAAGCGACACCTGAAATATCGCTTAGTAAAGCAATGAGACTAAAATCTATAATTAAGGCTATGCCGCGTTTAGCAGGAGAAGCAAGCGGTAACCCTAATAGGGATTTATCCAATTTAAAGGCAAACGGTGTGAGGTAATGTTTTGTTTCTTCTTCTGATACTATCACCACATCAGTGCTGGAGATTTCTTCAATACTGTTCAACCGATTAACCCTCTAACTGATGACTATTCAGGCGATATACTACAATATCTACATGATTTAACATAAATAATCGCGTGATTGTTAAACGCACTTATAAAAAGTCATAGAAAAATCATTTGATATTCCATAAAAGTATATAAGTTATAACAAAATATCACTTCTTTTTCTGTGATAAAGCGCTAATCTTAACAAATATACTTAAGTGAAAATAGTCACAGGATCACACCATGTCTAATATATTTGAAGATAATTCTACCTCCATTGGTAACACACCTTTGGTTAAGCTTAATCGCGTAATTGCTACTAAAAACAGTGATGGCACACCAACAGCTACTGTTTATGCCAAAATTGAAGCCCGTAACCCAAGCTTTAGTGTTAAGTGCCGTATTGGTGCAGGTATGGTATGGGACGCTGAAGAAAAAGGCTTACTGGTTGAAGGCAAAGAAATTGTTGAGCCAACCAGTGGTAATACCGGTATTGCGCTTGCTTTTGTTGCAGCAGCCCGTGGTTACGGTATCACCTTAACAATGCCAAGTACTATGAGTTTAGAGCGTCGCAAATTACTTACCGCCTTAGGGGCGAAAGTAGAATTAACAGACGGTGCTAAAGGCATGAATGGCGCAATAGCTAAAGCACAAGAAATTAAAGATTCAGATCCTGATAAATACGTATTATTAGGCCAATTTGAAAATCCAGCGAACCCAGCTATCCACGAAAAAACTACTGGACCTGAAATTTGGCGTGATACCGATGGAAAAATCGACATCTTAGTTTCAGGTGTAGGCACAGGTGGTACAATTACGGGCACCAGCCGTTACTTGAAATTAACCCAAGGAAAAGCAATCACAAGCATTGCAGTTGAGCCAACAAGCTCGCCAGTGATTACACAAAAGCTTGCCGGCGAAGAATTAACACCGGGTCCTCACAAAATTCAAGGTATTGGTGCCGGCTTCATTCCAGGTAACCTTGATTTAGAGATGTTAGATGGCGTTGAACAAGTCACCAATGAAGACTCAATGGAGATGTCGCACCGCCTAATGAAAGAAGAAGGTATTCTTGCCGGTATTTCTTCTGGTGCTGCAGTTGTCGCCGCTAAACGTCTTGCTGAACTTCCTGAAAACTCAGGTAAAATTATAGTAGCTATTCTACCAAGCTCTGCAGAGCGCTATTTATCAAGTGCTTTATTTAGTGATAGCTTTTCAGATAAAGAATTAGTGCAATAAATATTACTTATGTTTTTTGTCTTTAAAAGGTGCTTCGGCACCTTTTTTATTGAAAAACCACTAATATGTACGTTATGCTTAGATTTATACTTACTATTTATTTAAGGCATTAGCCTATGTATAGAATATCATCGTTAGCTTTTGCATTGATTTTTTTACTAAGCGCTTGCGGCAGTGAAACAAAAGAAATTAGTAAAATAGAAAATCCAAAACTTGTCGCGGTTGCTTTCTTCGAAGCAATATACAAAGAAAATAATATAAATAAAGCAGCAGCAGCTTGTTCACCGAAATTATCACGCCTATTATTACATTACAAAACGTCAAAATCTGTGGCGAGGCATATGTTTAATATGTCATTTGAGGAAATCATTGATATTCGTCCTGATGATACTGGTGTAAAAGTCAGGGAGCGCTTTAAGGACAAGGCCGTAGTAACTGTTTATTTAGAAGGCTATTACCAAGGTGGTAAACTTAAAGATGTCAAACGTCTATCATTAATACAAAAAGACAATGAATGGTTAATTGATGAAATATTAAAAGACCCGTTTTAATATTTCATCATCACTCTTTTCTAAGTAATTTGATTGTATAGAGAATAGGAATAATTACTTATTCTCTTTTTCTTCGACAATCGTCACCGTTTTTTGTATCAACTTAACTCGACCTGAGTCAACTAAAGCGTTTCGTAAAACATACTCTATTTGTGCATTAACACTACGTAATTCATCATCTGACCATCGCTGCATTGCCGCTAACACATCAGGGTTTATCCGCAACGGAAAACTTTTTTTAGCTGCCATAACAACTCCTAATAAGGTGTTTTAGGTTTCTAATATAGGCTACCCGTATTAACAACAGGCTGCGTACTTTTATCACTACATAACACCACAAGTAAATTACTCACCATGGTCGCTTTGCGCTCTTCATCTAATTCAACAATCGCTTTTTCTGATAATTGACTCAACGCCATTTCAACCATACCCACAGCACCATCAACAATGAGTCGTCTAGCGGCAATAATTGCAGAGGCTTGCTGTCTTTGTAACATCGCATTGGCAATTTCTGGCGCGTAAGCTAGATGACTAATTCTTGCCTCATGTACTTTAACCCCTGCTTTTTCTAACCTGTCCTGTATTTCAATTTTTAATGCCTCAGAGACTTCCTGAGGGTGACTACGCAATGCAATAGCATCATCTTCATGTTGATCATAAGGGTAGCTAATAGCCATATTACGTAATGCTGATTCACTTTGAATACTGACAAAACTAGCATAATCGTCAACCTCAAATATGGCTTCTGCTGTATCTTCAACAGACCAAACTACCACAGTCGCAATTTCAATAGGGTTACCATGATTATCGTTCACTTTCATTTGATTCGATTCAAAATTTCTAATTCTTAATGAAATAGTTCTACCGATAAAAAACGGAATCGTCCATCGAAGACCGTTTGCCTTAATTGTACCGACATAACGACCGAAGAAGGTCATAACTCTAGCTTGATTTGGTTGCACCATAAAAAAACCTGGAGCAATAAAAACTATACAAGCCAATGGTACAAAAAACCAAAAATTTGGTTGCTCCGCAATAACTTGACTCACAATAAAACTAATAAGCACAGCTATTGCAGCAAACAAGACTAAAAGCATCGTAAATCCATTAATTGAAAAACCTTTATTTTCTTTCATAAGTATTCCTTAAATAACTCTTTAAATGATATCAATGTGATATCATTTAAATATACCTGTATTATTTTACTTGTCAAATTTTTGATATAAAAAAACCTCAAAGTGAGATACTTTGAGGTTTTAAAAAGAGGTACTGCTAATTTTTATCAATAACGCTCAGGTAGTTAGATATGATCAACTGCCATAATTTCATATTCTACTACACCGCCTGGTGTGGCTATTTCAATTTCACTATCCACTGTTTTGCCAATTAACCCTCTGGCAATCGGTGAGTTTATTGAAATTCGACCTAGCTTAATATCAGCTTCATCGTCACCAACAATTTGGTATTTAACGGTTTCTTCAGTATCAATGTTTAACAAGGTTACTGTAACACCAAAAATCACCTTACCTGAGTTAGGTATTTTCGATACATCAATAATTTGCGCATTGCCTAGTTTACCTTCAATGTCTTGAATACGACCTTCACAAAAGCCTTGTTGTTCACGTGCTGCGTGGTATTCTGCATTTTCTTTTAAATCACCATGTTCGCGCGCATCTGCAATAGCAGCAACAATTTCTGGACGTTTTACAGTTTTCAAATTATTTAATTCAGCACGCAAGACTTCTGCGCCATGGACTGTCATTGGATATTGGCTCATAATTCCATCTTATTTTTTAAATTTAATCTATTCTATAAAGAAGTTAATCTTGCACATTAACGTTAGCAACACTCTACTTTAAGTGTATTAAGTGAGTGTCACCAACTAATAATGGCTAGCTGCCTTGTTTGTAAATTAATTACAACGTTTATGTAATTCTTGAATCGAGGTAACTGTATTACGATCATCAGCTGCATGAGCTCGACAAGAGGCAAACGCTGCGTTTAACGTCGTAGTGTATGCTACTTTATAACGTAATGCACCACCTCGTAATACTTTTGAGTCTTCTATGGCTTTGCGACCCTCTGTGGTATTAATAATGTAGTTGTATTCGCTATTTTTAATCCGATCAAGAATATGAGGACGACCTTCATGAACTTTATTGACCAAGCGTACAGGTACATTAGCTTCACCTAGTACAATTGCTGTACCGTGAGTTGCATCTAACTCATAACCTAATGCCACCATTTGCTTGGCTAAATCAACGACACGTTCTTTATCACTATTACGAACAGAAATTAACGCTCTGCCAGATTTTGGCACTGAAACACCAGCACCTAAGTTAGCTTTTGCATAAGCTTCTTCAAACGTATCGCCAACGCCCATAACCTCACCTGTAGAGCGCATTTCTGGGCCAACTAACGGGTCACTACCGTGGAACTTGTTAAATGGAATAACCACTTCTTTAACCGAGAAAAATGGTGGAATAACTTCAGTAGTAACACCTTGCTCTTCAAGTGATTTACCCGCCATAACACGCGCACCAACTTTAGCTAACGGTACGGAAGTCGCTTTTGATACAAATGGAACGGTACGTGCTGCACGTGGGTTTACTTCAATTAAGTACACTTTGTCGTCTTTAACGGCCATTTGAGTATTCATCAAACCAACCACACCTAACTCAAAAGCTAAATCTGTTACTTGCTTACGCATAACATCTTGAACTTCTTGGCTTAAGCTATAGGCAGGTAAAGAACATGCTGAGTCACCTGAATGAACACCTGCTTGCTCAATGTGTTGCATAATACCGCCAACAACCACTTGTTCACCATCACAAATCACGTCAATATCTACTTCAATGGCATCATCAAGGAAGTGATCAAGTAAAACAGGAGAATCGTTAGATACACTAACAGCTTCAGTCATATAACGACGTAAATCATCTAAATCATAAACAATTTCCATCGCACGACCACCTAATACATACGATGGACGTACAACAAGTGGGAAACCAATAGCTTCAGCTTTTGCTAAAGCTTCATCTAATGACGTCACTGTCGCATTTTCAGGTTGTAATAAACCTAAACGGTCAACCGCTTGTTGAAAGCGTTCTCTATCTTCTGCTCTGTCTATTGCATCAGGTGAAGTACCAATAATTGGCACACCAGCGGCTTCTAAAGCGCGTGCTAATTTAAGTGGTGTTTGACCACCGTATTGAACAATAACGCCTTTTGGCTTTTCAATACGAACAATTTCAAGTACATCTTCAAAAGTGATTGATTCAAAATATAATCTATCAGATGTATCATAATCAGTAGAAACAGTTTCAGGGTTACAGTTAACCATGATGGTTTCATAACCGTCTTCACGTAATGCTAACGCGGCGTGTACACAACAGTAATCAAACTCGATACCTTGACCTATTCGGTTAGGGCCACCGCCTAAGATCATGATTTTGTCATTCTCTGTAGGCTGTGCTTCACACTCTTCATCATACGTTGAGTACATATAAGCAGTATCTGAACTAAACTCTGCCGCACAGGTATCTACACGTTTGTAAACCGGGAATATTTCAGCATTATGACGTTTCTTACGAATTTCTGCTTCAGCAACACCAATTAAATCAGCAAGACGCGAATCAGCAAAACCTTTTCGCTTTAACTTACGTAAGTATTCAGGTGTTAATACTTTTAAACCACCTTCGCTAACGTTGGCTTCTTCTAAAACAATATCTTCAATTTGTACTAAGAACCAACGATCAATCTTGGTTAATCTAAAGATATCGTCTACCGTTAAACCTAAACGGAATGCATCTGCTACATACCAAATTCTGTCTGCACCAGCTTCTTGAAGCTCATGCATAATTTCAGTTTTAGCACCGGGTTGAGTTACATCAACTTTAGGATCAAAACCATTTACGCCAACTTCTAAGCCACGTAATGCTTTTTGCATTGACTCTTGTTGGTTACGGCCAATTGCCATAACTTCACCAACAGATTTCATTTGCGTGGTTAATCTGTCTTCACTACCAGCAAACTTTTCAAAGTTAAAACGTGGTATCTTAGTGACAACATAATCGATTGTTGGTTCAAATGAAGCAGGTGTCGCACCGCCTGTAATATCATTTGACAATTCATCTAAGGTATAACCTACCGCAAGTTTTGCAGCAATTTTTGCAATTGGGAAACCTGTTGCTTTTGAAGCAAGCGCTGATGAACGAGATACACGTGGGTTCATCTCAATAATAACCATACGACCAGTATCTGGACAAACGCCAAACTGCACGTTTGAACCACCTGTTTCAACACCAATCTCACGTAATACCGCTAAAGAAGCGTTACGCATGATTTGATATTCTTTATCTGTTAAGGTTTGCGCGGGGGCAACAGTAATAGAGTCACCAGTATGAATACCCATAGGGTCGAAGTTCTCTATTGAACAAATAATGATACAGTTATCATTTTTGTCACGAACCACTTCCATCTCATACTCTTTCCAACCAATTAACGATTCATCAATTAATAGCTCAGAAGTAGGAGAAAGGTCTAAACCACGCGTACAAATCTCTTCATATTCTTCTTGGTTGTATGCAATACCGCCACCCGTCCCACCCATAGTAAAAGATGGACGAATGATACATGGAAAACCAATGCGAGTAGCGGTGTCTTTTGCTTCTTCCATTGAATGAACAATTTCAGCGCGAGGACATTCTAAGCCAATGTTTTTCATTGCTTTATCGAAACGACTTCTGTCTTCTGCTTTATCAATAGCATCAGCCGTTGCACCAATCATTTCAACGTTGAACTCTTTTAATACGCCTTTAGCTTCTAGTTCTAGTGCACAGTTAAGTGCGGTTTGGCCACCCATGGTTGGTAATACCGCACAAGGGCGTTCTTTTTCAATAATTTTACGAACAACTTCCCAATGAATTGGCTCTATGTATGTCGCATCAGCCATATCAGGGTCTGTCATGATAGTTGCAGGGTTAGAGTTAACTAAAATAACCCGATAACCTTCTTCACGAAGCGCTTTACATGCTTGCGCACCGGAATAATCAAACTCACAAGCTTGACCAATTACAATGGGGCCAGCGCCTAAGATCAAGATACTTTTTAAATCAGTTCTTTTTGCCATGTCAATATTCTCTCTTGTTTATCTTGCTAAGGAGCGTTTACGCTTGTTTTGCTTTGTATTCGTTGATCAAATCAATGAAATGATCAAACAACGGGGCTGCATCGTGCGGGCCTGGACTTGCCTCTGGATGCCCTTGAAAACTAAAAGCCGGTTTGTCAGTACGGTGAATACCCTGTAAAGAGTCATCAAATAATGATTTATGCGTCACACGTAAGGTACTAGGTAAGCTAGCTTCCTCCACTGCAAAACCATGGTTTTGAGAGGTAATCATCACAACATCACGGGCAAAATCTTTTACCGGATGGTTAGCACCATGATGACCAAATTTCATTTTGATTGTTTTCGCACCACTAGCTAATCCAAGTAATTGATGTCCTAAACAAATACCAAAAACGGGGATTTCTGTGTTTAGAAATTCTTTGATCGCGCTAATAGCATAGTCGCACGGCTCTGGGTCTCCAGGACCATTTGACAAAAAGATACCATCAGGATTCATTGCCAGTACTTCACTTGCTGGCGTTTGCGCGGGTACCACAGTCAACTGACAACCTCGGTCAACTAACATACGCAAAATATTACTTTTCGCACCAAAATCGTACGCAACCACATGAAAGTCAAAGTTTTCAGGTTTAGAAAAACCTTCTCCCATGGCTTTTCCTAGTGACCAACTACCCGCAGTCCATTGATATTTTTCTTTAGTAGAAACAACCTTCGCTAAATCCATACCTTTAAGACCAGGAAATGTTTTTGCTTGCGCTAAAGCTTTATCTTTTGCAGCTTGTAAGCTTTCATCGCTGTTATCATCGAGTGTTAAAATACAGCCATTTTGTGCGCCTTTTTCTCGTAAAATACGCGTCAATTTACGGGTATCAATATCAGCAATACCTAAAATATTATTGGCGATTAGGTATTCGCTTAAACTTTGCTCATTTCGAAAGTTACTGGCTAATAAAGGTAAATCTCGAATTACTAACCCTTTAGCAACAATCGACGCTGATTCTTTATCTTCACAGTTAGTACCTGTATTACCAATATGAGGGTATGTCAGGGTGATAATTTGTTCTGCATACGAAGGATCGGTAAGAATTTCCTGATAGCCTGTCATTGATGTGTTAAATACCACCTCACCAACAGCTGACCCTGTTGCACCAATAGCAGTGCCTTGAAATACAGTACCGTCTTGTAGTACTAAAATAGCAGATATAGCCAATGTAACCTCCAAAAGAAGAAAAAAATGCAAAAAACAGGTCTTTTAAAACAAGCCAAACCTTACGTTAAAATAACCATCAAATAGCCACAAAATTTGCACATAAAAAATGTCAAAAACTCACCTTTAGCTAAATTTTTGACAAAATCCACTTATTTTACGCTTGTAGCTTTCTCTCGTCTAGTAAAAAATGTAAAAACATATCATTTTATGCAATTAAAAGCATTTTCATGACTAACTGGTCAAAAACAACAGTTATCTATTATTTTAAACCTAAAACATCCTGCATATCGTAATAGCCATTTTCAGCACTGCTTAACCAAAATGCAGCACGCATTGCTCCTAATGCAAAAGTCATACGTGAACTCGCTTTATGCGTAATTTCTAACCGTTCACCTAAATCAGCAAAAAATGCCGTGTGCTCGCCTACAATATCCCCGGCTCTAACGGTAGCAAACCCTATGGTTTCCTTACTCCGCTCTTCAGTAATCCCTTCTCGACCATAAACCGCGCACGCTTTTAAGTCTCGGCCCAAAGTGTCTGCAATAACTTGTCCCATTTTAACGGCAGTGCCTGATGGTGCATCTTTTTTGAATCGATGATGAGCTTCAAAAATTTCTATATCAGTATAGTCGCCAATTGCCTTGGCTGTTATTTCTAGTAACTTAAACAATAAATTAACACCAACACTCGTGTTAGGCGCTAACACAATCGGCATTGTTTCACCTGCGCTTTCGATAACTTTTACTTGTTCATCATTAAAACCTGTTGTACCTATTACCAAGGCTTTATTGTGCGCTTGACACCATTTAATATTATCTAATGTAGTCTCTATAGTAGTGAAATCAATAAAAACATCTGCAGCTGATAATTGTGCTAACTGAGTTGATGTTGAAAGCCCAATGGCTCCAACACCCGCTAATTCACCTAAATCAAAATCTACAAATGAAGAGCTTTCACGAACACTGCCGCCAATAAGTTCAATACTTTCATGTTCATGAGCTGCTTGAATAAGATTACGACCCATGCGACCACTACAGCCTAAAATTGCTACCTTTACTTTCATTTTTTTCTTCTCGTTACACTGGTTATCAATACAATGTCGTTACTAAATTCGCCGACACTACTCAAGCCGTTAAACTAAATTTATGTGCTAACACTATAGCACTTGATAAATCATGAGACACAACACTGATGATTTTCAGTTCATCTTTTATCTGGATTAAATGATATGTAGCACAAAAGTCAGCAAAGACAGCGCCTTGGCTATCAATAAAATCCCACTCAATACTTACCAGCAACACTTCACTAGTAACCCTTGAGTAACTTGCTTTTTTCACGATAATATCGCTGGTTTTAGCTTGCTGTAATTGACTAAAGATATCACCAAAAACTTGCTTACACTGCTGTAATTCGGTTAACAGAATCACTTTATCTGGGGTATGTAATGTACAAGGTAAATGATAGCACGCCGACACTTGGCTTAAATCATAGTGTTTAAAAGCGGTGACATATTGATTGAAGAAGCGGCTAATTTTTTCAGCAGACAAAGTGATTACTCATTTATTTATTATTAAAAAAAAGCCCTCAACTGAGGGCTTTAAAATAACTTAATTAGCTAACGATGCTAATTAACTCAACATCAAATACCAAAGTAGCATAAGGAGGTATTGCACCTTGCGAGCCTTGTTCGCCATAAGCTAAATTGTAGGGAATAGTTAATTTCCACTTACTACCTTCAGTCATCAACTGAAGTGCTTCAGTCCAACCAGCGATCACACCGCCAACAGGGAATTCAGCCGGTTGACCACGCTCTACTGAGCTATCAAATACATCGCCATTAGCAAACGTACCGTGATAGTGAACACGAACAGTACTAGCCGCTGTTGGTTTATCACCTTCACCTGTAGTAACAACTTCGTATTGTAAACCCGACTCAGTAACAGTTACTTCGTCACGTTTGGCATTTTCAGCTAGAAAAGCTTCGCCTTCCGCTGCTTTTTCTTTAGCGATAGCTTGCTCTTGCTCTTGTAACTTTTTAGAAACAACTGAAAAAGCTTCATTTAAATCTTCATCAGATACTTGACTAGCAGCGTTAACTAATGCGTCAGCAATACCTGCTTGAACAGCACTTGTATCAAAGTCTTTAAAAGGATTATTACGTAATTGATCACCAAGTTGACGACCAACACCGTAGCTTACGCGTTGTTCAATTGTTTCAAATTTATTATCAGACATATTTTTCACTTACTTTTTGAAAGAAATAGAGAATTAAAAATCTGCGAGAGTCTATCATAAACCACCACTAGTATGTAGTAGCCTATCCTTGCTATTTAATTATTTTTTCTGATTATTTGTTATAAGTTATAGGTTATCTTCTCAAACTTGCTAAAGAGCGAGAGATTCTGGGTAGGCTTGTTATTATTTTACAATCACCGCTTCACAGCATCATTATTCGCTCAGGCGTCCTGAAACTAGCATCTTGAAGTGGTTTGGGTATAATGCCTTTGCCTAATAACAATAATAGTAAGTTTGATTTTTATGAGTGTTCCTTCAGCAAAAGAGCCTTCAGCCCCAGTTAAAAAGAACATGGTAGCGTTACTGCCTTTTGCTGTTTTTCTTGGCATTTTTCTTGGCACTGGCATTGTGCTTACTCTGCAAGGCAGTGACTTCGCTTTTTATCAACTCCCTGCAAGTATAGCTATAATACCTGCTATCTTTGTCGCTATTTATTTAGGAAAGCGATTAGAAAAACACTCAATTGATAACCAAATTGCCCGGTTTATTCGTGGTGCTGGCCACGCTAATATTATGACCATGTGTATTATCTATTTGCTCGCAGGAGCTTTTGCTACCGTTGCCAAAGCCACTGGTAGTGTTGATGCCAGTGTACAACTTGGTTTAGCTATTTTTCCTGCTTATTTGTTACTCCCGGGGTTATTTTTAGTTGCCGCTTTCCTTTCTACCGCTATGGGGACGTCTATGGGTACTATTGCTGCAATTGCGCCCATTGCCTTAGGCTTTATTGAGTCTGCTGGTTTAGATCCAGCCGTTATTGCCGGTTGTTTAATTTCTGGTGCTATTTTTGGTGACAACCTATCCATCATTTCTGACACCACCATAGCGGCTACACGCAGTCAGGGGGCGCATATGAGAGATAAATTTAGAGTTAACTTTAAGTTTGCTGTACCCGCTGCCATTATTTGTTTACTTATTTTTTCCTCTATAGGACAAAGTATTGATTATGAAATGACGAGCGATGCCGCTTTAATTGGTCTTATTCCTTACATAGTAATCTTAGTGTTAGCATTGTCAGGAGTGAATGTTTTTGTTGTTCTGTCTTTAGGTATAGTCCTTGCTGCGGCCATTGGCATGCTTACCAATGACTATCAATTATCAACATGGATCAACGACATCAATGCAGGTTTTGCTAGCATGCAAGATATCTTCATTTTATCGCTATTTATTGGTGGTTTAAGTGAGCTAATCCGTCACCAAGGGGGCTTACTGGCCTTAACACTTGCAATTAAGTCAATCGCCAGTAAATTAAGTCCAAACAACCCTAAACGCTCTGCTGGATTTGGTATCGCGGGCCTCACTTTTTGCTGCAACTTTTTTACCGCCAATAATACTGTATCTATTATCATTACTGGCGAAACCGCTAAAGAATTAGCCGATGATGGTCAATTATCACCAGCACAATCTGCTAGCTTGTTAGATATCTTTGCTTGCATTAACCAAGGGCTGCTGCCTTATGGTGCTCAGGCGTTGCTGCTTGGAGCAACCTTAGGTATCTCGCCACTTGCCGTTATTTCTCACGCCTTTTACCCTATGATTTTATTTTTTGCCGCTGGCTTTGCTTTTTGGCGTATCACTAAGTCTTAGGTTTGAATAAGGGATTAGTTTCTGTCGATCAAAGTACTGAGGTCTTTTTTTACCCCGTAAATATCCGTGGGATTAAAGCCTAAAGTCACATGAAAGTCTTTTGGCGGTAGTAAAAATCCTTGCCGTAACAATTGTCCTTCATTACTTTGTGCGACAACAAAAAAAGTGCTTTTATTGTCTTGCTCAACCTTCGCTAAGCCCAATAAAGTCACAGTTAAATGAGTGGTTGCTTGCTTGTCTTTACCTGCCCCCAATAATTTTTCCACTAAGGCGGTATCTGCTAACTGATACTCTTTAGGGCTCAGTAAAGTCATATGAAAAGAATGATGATCTCGCGCCGCTTGATGGCTTCGAAAGACTTGATATTCAGATTTCAAGATACCTTTTAACTGCGTTAAGTAGCTTAATAATTGAGCTCTACTTATGATTGCGCCCAAGTACACCTGCCCTTGATTATCAGACAGTTTGCTTATCTGCAAATCTAGTGTTTTTGTTGTTCCACTATTGGACCGCTGATCCAACATATTTAATGCCTTTGCCTGTTGCACCGTTATTTTGGGGTGACCTAAAGTTGACTGTGCCATTGTGTGGGTCGAGAGTAAAGAAGCCCCAATAACTAAACCGATTAAACGGGTCTTAATAACCCATAATTTCAACTTAAGCTTAATGGTGTGATATTGCATTATTATGATCCTTAGCCAATTAAATCCAGGTACTCTTGCTCTGTAAGCACCTGAACACCTTTATCTTTAGCCGCATTAATTTTAGTTTCACCCACTTTTTCACCTGTAACAAGATACGTTGTTTTACCAGTAACTGATTTAGCGACTTTAGCTCCTAAAGATTTGGCCTGCTTTTCCATATCTCCTCTAGCACCCTGTTGCATTGAGCCAGTAAATACTATCACTGCCCCGGCTATTTCAGACGCTTTATTATTTTGTTCAGATGCTTTTGGGGTTTGCGCTAAATTAAAACCGAGCTCATAAACCTTAAAAAATTCTGTTTTGATATTCGCTAACCCTTCAACAATGGCTTCAGCACTAAGTTGTGCAAAACCATCAATTTTTACCATGTCTTCAGCGGATAATTCGAACAATTGAGTTATTTCATGATGTTGAAGCAGTTTTTCACAATTCCCCCCACCTAATCGACTCACGCCAAAGGCAGACAAGAAACGCCAATCCTCCACTTCAACTTCTCGACTAGCTTTTAATTGATCAAATAAGTTTTGTGAGGTTTTATCACCAAAACCATAGCCTTTAAAATTATGTACTTTTTTTGCATATATTTCATGGATATGTTTGACGCCATAATTGCTTAATTTTTCAATAACTTTAGGCCCAAACCCATCATTGTTTCCGAGAGTTTTAAAGAAATGTACCAGTGTATTTTCAGTTTGCGCTGGGCAATCACTTTTATTCGGACAAATTAAATGATCGGACTCCCACAGCAAATGTGACTTACAACTTGGACACTCACTCGGAATTTGCGGCTCTGCTTTTTTAATTACTTGTTCAATCTTAGGAATAACTAAACCACTTCGAACAATTTGCACTATTGCTCCTGGTCCTACGCCGTTGGTTTTAACCATGTTGTAATGGTGTACTGTCACTCTGCTAATGGTCGCGCCACTGAGCTTAGTCGGTATTAATTCAGCTACGGGGGAAATGCGTCCAGTTCTTGAGGTTTGAGGAATAACATTAACGACTTCAACTTGTGCTGAATCTTCATTGACTTTAAACGCAATTTGCCATCTATGGTTACGCCTAGTCGCCCCCATATGTGCTTTAATTTCAGGGTGAGTCGCTTCTAAAATTACGCCATCTATATCAAAGTCTACTGCTTTCCACATGGCTTCGACAATTGTGTCAAAGTTATCAATAATTGTTTTGAAGTGGTCTGTTGTATTTTTAAGCAAAGCAAAAGGATAAAAAACACAAGCGCCTTCGTCTATGGCTTTTTGTACATTTTCATCCATTTTCTTTTCGGCAATTATTGCTGCTTGGATATTTCTCGAATTTTCGAAAATATCACTTAACACCTGATCGAAATAGCTTTTTTTAATCACAATTTCACCAGGCCCTAAGCCTCGACGACCATTTTCAGCAATTTTCAACCCACGTTCAATCGCTCTAGTAATGTCTTGTCCTCGGTAGCCATCCCCACGGGTATAAAGTTTTGTGCCATCATCGTAGGCCGCATAACCATCTAATTTGGGCGTTACCCGTAGTTCAATTTCATCTTCAGATACATTTATTTCGTCCGCGGCTTTTAAAATTCGCTTAAGCCATTTTTCAATATCTGCAACCGTATAAGCCTTCTCTGTTGAAAGCATCCTTTGGGGTAATTCAACGGTTTTAGCTTCAGCCAACACCTCAGGTTCAACTTGATTGAGGAAAGGATGAAGATGATTTAATTCTCTTAACATTGAGGTATATAAATCATATTGCTGATCTGTTAAAACCGGCGTACCAGCTCGATAAAGTGCATTTGATGCCTGCAAAAGCTGTACTAACTCTTGAGAGGTTAATTCAGATTTTTCAAATAGCGCACTTATATGTTTCGGGTTAAGGTTGCTATCAAAAGTCTTCAGAATAGCTAATTGCTCATCATTGAAATGAGTTGTGATCATGGTATGGTTCCTTAGTCAGGTCAAACCCTGCGTTGGACTCAAGTCCAACCTGCATAGAAGGGGATCTTTTGCTTTTAGCCAAACAGATGTCTGACCTAAATAGCGTTATGATTATTACGTTATGATTATTGCGTTATGAAAATGTTTAACGCCGAGGCTTTCGACCCAATTAAATTTGAGCTAATCAGCCGCTAACGACAGGGTTTATTTTAAACAAACAATTGCTTCACCCGAATATCCAATTGACAATGTATTAACAACCTAACCATTACTCGACACTAGCTAGGCGATGTTGTCGGTCAAACTCACGTATTTTACTTACGTAATGTTGCTCTGTTTGTTTAGTCATGACATTACGTTTATCATCAAGTAACTGAGCATTAAACTCTTGCGCTAACTGTTTTGCTGCGGCTAACATTTGTTCAAATGCCGCGAACGGATCACCTGCATTGGGTAGTGTCATAAACAAGCTTACCCCTTGTGTTGCAAACGTTTCCATTGAATCCAAATCAAATGAACCCGGATTAAGCATATTAGCTAAACTAAAAGTAACCCCACCATTACCTGCATTGTCTTGATGACGGTGAAAAATATTCATCTCTCCATACTTCATACCTAAAGTGAGTAAGGTTGGCAGTAATGCCGCACCAGACATTTGATGATTAGCTGGCATAACAACACTCAAAATAATGACTTGAGTTTCTAACGCTCCAGTGGCAGGTTTTTCTACACTAATATCAGCATCTATGTTTGGCGTTTTTTCATCATCAAGGGATAAACCATCACCAAAATTAATTTCCATTTGGTTACGTTTTACCTCTGCTTTAGTCGGTGTTTTTTTAGTGGTACTTTTTTTCACCTTAGCCGCCGGTTTCGCTTGAGTCACAGGTTGTTGATATAAAGGCGGCTCTAAAGTGATTTCTTCTTTTACCGGTTGAGCACTACTTTCAGTTTCTTCTGGGAAAGCTTGAGGCTCTGACAACTCAAAGGCTACTTCATGCTCATGCATTTGCTCTTTTGTGTCTAATTCGTCATACAACTGTTGACTTTGCCCTGTTTCAAGGTGGCTAATTTCTTCAAGGCTAATATGCTGCTCAAAATCTTTTTCACTTTCAACTTGAGGCTCATTGACTTGTTTTAATACTTTTACTTGACCAACACCATCTTGATCAAAGCCACTACCATCGAAGCTTCTATCTATTGGTTTGACCTTTTCCTTGCTAGTTTTCAGTTTATACGGATTTTTTTGCTTTCTAATCGTCCACAAACCATGGATAAAAATAGCCGCTATGACTACACCACTAAGAATAATTAATGCGTTTCTTAAATTACCTTCCATTGTTATGCCTGTTTTATAATGCTTTACTGAGAGAAACTAAAATTTTTATTATTATATAAAAAATGTCATTTAAACTCTAACAGAAATGATGGTATTTTGTAACAAGTTAGTGCTGTTATTACACTAAAGCTGGGTTTATAATCTATCTATTAATATCAACGAGTTACTACTTTTACATGCAAGATTCATCCAAAGACAATTTTTCCTCATCAAACCAAGCTATAGCGCAAACTGGCTTTGGTTATTTATTTAAAGGCTTTGAGCTTATTCGTTTAAAAGGTATTAGACGTTTTGTTTTAATTCCGTTGCTTATCAATTTGATCTTTTTCAGTGTTGCTTTTTATTTTATGTTTCTTGAACTTGAACACTACATTAACAAGCTGATGCAATGGTTACCAAGTTGGTTGTACTGGTTGAGTAATATACTTTGGCCTTTGGCGGTGATAACCATATTAATACTATTTTCTTTCATCTTTAGCACCGCAGCAAACTGGCTCGCGGCTCCTTTTAATGGTTTACTTGCTGAAAAGGTTGAAAATATTTTACTGGGTAGATCAGCCCCAAGTGGTAGCGTGCTTGATATTATTAAAGATATTCCTAGAACCTTAGGCCGTGAATGGACCAAGTTGGCTTACTATATTCCCCGAGCCATTGGTTTTTTTATTCTGATGCTAATGCTACCGGTAATTGGGCAAATCATTTGGTTTTTATTCGTCTCTTGGATGATGGCTGTACAATATAAAGATTATCCGTTCGATAATCACAAAGTACCTTTTAGGGTGATGAAACAAGCGTTAAAACAGCGCCAAGGATTAAGTTACAGTTTTGGTGTGGGTGTCGCTATGTTTTCCATGATTCCTATTATTAACCTTATTATTATGCCTGTTGCTATCTGTGGTGCAACTGCGCTTTGGGTCGATCATTATCGTGATGAACTTGTGTCATAATTTATTATTTCAACAAAGATCGCACTCTTTGTTAAAATAATATATATTTGGAATGACTTGCTTAGCTTAAAAATGATTATGGATATCAATAAAATGACTTTAAAAGTAACCGGTAAATTTTCTCTAATAGCTAGTGCGCTATTATTTAGCTTCAACGCCACCTCAGTAGCACAAGATAACGCTACTGTGAATATTCCCCAAGTTGAGCACGCACAGGTTTTTGCCAACTTTACCGACGGCATGCCTGCTGTATTAAATTATTTTACCTTAGCGACAACAGAGCAAATCATTGAGTTCTATCAACAACATTATGGTGAACCCGTGTCTCAAGAAAGCAAGCGAGGACGTTTAACCTTAACTTATCTTCAACAACAGCAAGCAGTTAGAGTGGTTATCTCGCAGCAAAACCTCAAACGCCAGGTTGATGTGATTGTAGAAAAATCGGGACAGTAATCTGGCGAAGTAAGGTCAAAGCAGTAATTCTTACACTGAGACCCAACAACGCTTAACAATAACGACTATTGTTCATCATCTAACATGGACATAATCCACTGTGCATTTTCACTGATGAACTCTCTATCAGCATCAGTGGTATTTTTCATGGCTGACTTCATATTTTTCATGTTTTTTTCCATGTCATCTAGCTGTGCTTGCATCTCAGAAATCATAGTGTTTGGTGCATTATTAGCTTTCATCTGCTCAATACTTTGTTTGAGCCTCTGTGTCATTGAATCTATATTCATCCCTGAAGGCATTTGTTGCATTTGATGAGCCATCATACCGCCCATAATTCGTGTTGCAATATTATAATATTGTTCAATATCACTAAAATTAGCACTGGCTAAGATCGATTTTATTTTAGGGTAAGCTTTAGAATTTTTTAGTTGGGCAATGATTTTATTAGGTTGTGACATATCAAAATCATCAGATAGTGACGTGAGATCTGGGTATTGATGCTCTAAAGCTTGCCATTGTTGTGATACTTGTTGAAATGATGTAATTAACTCTTTTGTTAATACCGATTGAGCCTGACTCTGAGTTGAGCATGCTAAAAGTAGTACTAAAATAACAGCCATTGTCTTATTCATTGATAGATCCTATTAAGTTATAAAATAAGCTATAATTTAATAGAACGACCCTCAAAGCGCCATCACTTTATGCTAAACCTTTATAAAAAGATTCAACAATGTACGTTATGCCAACAAACCTTACCCTTAAGTCCTAAGCCTATTTTACAAATAAGTGAAAACAGTAAAATACTTATCGCCGGACAAGCTCCAGGAATTAAGGCGCACAATGCAGCTAAGGCATTTACTGATCAAAGTGGTGAACGCTTACGACGTTGGTTAGGCGTAGATGTCCATCAATTTTATCAACCAGATAACTTTGCTATTCTACCTATGGGGTTTTGCTATCCAGGCAAGGGTAAGTCGGGTGATTCAGCGCCATTACCACAATGTGCGCAAACATGGCGAAAACCATTAATGGCTAGTTTGAAGCAAGTAGGATTAACAATTATTTTGGGAAAGTATGCGGCAAATTGGCACTTGCAATCAACCGCCTCGATATCAGCGTTAGCACAGCAATGGCAATATTTACTCAAACATGATCAAATAGTGCTGCCCCACCCGAGTCCTAGAAACAATGCCTGGTTACAACGCAATCCTTGGTTTGAACAAGAAGTTATCCCTAATTTACAAGATAAAGTTAAAAGCTTATTAGCAGTATGATAAACTCTGCCCAATTCACGGTTAACTTGCTTTTATTAATCCGCATTAAAGCATTAGCCGTTAAGCACTATGTTATATATAGACCACTTATTTGCAACCCTATGTAAGGTTCCCCATGAAAAAAGTATTTTCATTAACACACGAAAAAATTAAAACCCCTCGATTGGTTGACTCTATCAAGCACGAATTAAAGAAATACCTCAAAAGAGAACGCAATAAAGCATTGCCTGATGGTGCCGATTTTTGGGATTTTGATTGTAAATATGGTGCGACTGCACAAACGGCTGATATTATTCATTATTCAACCTTAAATAAAAGCGTTGATGATGCCCTAGAACGCGAGCTAACTAGCTTTTATATAGAGATCATTGCAAAGCCAGGTTACCGCTCAAATAAGCCTATTATTGATGACGAAGCTGAAGCTGAAACTGAAACTGAAGATTAATAACAACAGCCTTTACACCACCAGTCTATTAATCATTTATTGGTATGCAAACATTTACCCATACCAACAAATGAATTCAGTTATCAATAAACTTGTTCGCAACTCCCTGTTATAAGCTTTGTACAATTAACACCTAGCTGAGGTAAATTATATTTGCCTCATCGCGCTAATTTTTTCGAAAAAAGATTGCTTGTAAAACCTTGCTTACCAGACTTGAAAAGTCCAGATAGAATAAGAGCTAGGTACAAAAGGCTTATTTATTCAAAAGGCTTAGTTGTTCAAAAGATTTAATTAGATTCTTCTGGTTTTCTTGGTTTTTTCTTAGGGATAAAATATTCACAAGCATCTCTTGTTGCTGTAGTTGGTTGCTCCCAAGCCCCACAAATATCTTTCTGATTATCAGGGGTCCGAGTAAATTGTTGACATTTTCCACAACGATTAGTCACTATTTTCTCACTTATTTTGTTATTTGGATTACTTTATTCCTGTTGCCACTTAATGTTAGTTACCGTCACTGACGATAACTTGTGTTAAAAATAACTAATAATGCTATCAATAGTTGCCTGTTTTTTTAGGCACCAGTGAAGATATATTTAAAAACACATAGCTCACAACAATTGGAAAACTCAGGATAAACAAATATTTGATATAAAGTAACGGAATCAGAGTAGCGGCCGCTAAGGCTAATGCGGCAAAAGAAAACTGAACTTTATGTTGCTTAGCAATAGCAAAGGCTGAGACAAAATTTTTGATAACTCCATTATTATCTATGCGAGCAATTAAACACGGCATAACGCCCAACACTAATGAAAGTAGTGAAAATAACCAACCTAAAAACAAATTGAACCAAAAAAACTCACTGCTAAAGTCAGTATTATTTTCACGGTGGATATTAAATGCTTTTGCCAGAAATGAGTCTTGATCTACATAAATACTATAAACCGCGATAGCATCTGTCATCCAAATAATAAAAAACAAGCCCTGCACTAATGAGACCAAGCCCACATTTTTGATTAGCACTTTGAAATAAGACTGGGGTTGCTGCACCTTATCAACAAATACTAAGGGGTGAAGCACCAACACAACTAAAGGGGTAAACAGAATAAAGCCAGCACAAAAGGAAATATAGATAGCATTCATCTGATAATAATCAAGATAAAAACCAATAACTTGTGATATTGAAAATATCACAAGTGTTGCTAACAACAGTAAACCATAACAGCTACTTTTCACGACTAAACCAGCGAGAGGGGGATTATTCACAGAGGATATACAACCTTAATATAGCAATCACATTAAACAGATAGTTAAATATACCAGTTTAATGTGATTGCTATGTTGATTTATATTAACAATCAACACAGAGTTCTGAGGTTGCCGCCAGAAAGGCTAGTCTTCAATCAGCTCTTTTAATACATCTTCTTTAAGATCTACCCAAAGCTTTCCTGATTCCACACCATATTTACGCACAGCAAGAACAGATTCATCAAAACGGTTTTCTTTGGCAAGCTCAATAAGTTTTTGATAGTAAATTCTAGAAATTTCGCGTCCTGTGGGGTGAGAAAAATATAAATTACCTATTCGCGAATACAAGCCGCGGAAACCATTTAAAATGAGTAAGTAAATAGAGTTTCCAGAAGCAACCACTAGTTCTTTATTTAGTCGGTAGTCAAATTCAGCAAAGGCTTCCCCTGTATCTTCAATACTCTCATAGGCACTTAATAGTTCAATCGCTTTAGCTGGATTGTTTTTAAGAGCACCACGCACATAAATTGCGCTGATATTAGTGCGTGCTGACAACAGGTTATCAACCAGATCAGGAATACCGTCTTGGTCAAGTTGTGCCAAAGTCTCTAAAATATTTAATCCTGATGTTTCCCAGAAATTATTCACTTTAGTTGGCTTACCATGTTTGATCGTTAACCAACCATCGCGAGCTAAACGTTGAAGAACTTCTCTTAGTGTAGTTCTGGTTACACCGATCAGCTCAGATAATTCTCGCTCTGCTGGCAAAATTGAACCTGGTGGAAAGCCACCATTCCAAATTGATTCAACAATATATTGCTCGGCAAATCCCGCAGGGCTATGAGCTTTTATAACCATATTAGTTTAACTACCTAAAAACAAATTAATTGAAACTGATTGTACCAGAAGTTTTATTTGGCACAAGTGTAATCCAAGCTGAGCTAGCTAAGATATAGCCTAATATCACTGTAACTAAACCATTATTCAACATTAGCTGGTATTGATTTAGTTGGCTTTTCTCGGTAATAAACCATTAATGCGCCCGAAACTTTGCCAACAGTCACATCTTTGATGAACTGGTAATTAGCTTCTTCAAAAAATGTTCTAAATTTGCCAGAAGTAGCATAAACAGCGACCCCTTCACTGCCTTTATGTGTTTCTAGCACTGTGTTAACCGCTGCCATTAAATAATGACCAAAACCATGATGCTGATGCAAAGGGTGAACTGCGATAAATGAAAGCATATGAAAAGTTTTTAACGGCACCGCCGACATTACTTTTTTCTCTTTTTCTATCATATGTTTGGTACTAAAATACCCTGCTGATAGCAACATTTTTAAACGCCAATGCCAGAGTCTATTACTACTTACTCGCTCATCGGGGCTATTTAAACAAGCGACTCCCACCATAGACTCACCTAGGTATAAACCAACCATAGGCTGCTCTGCTTGCCAAAAAGCGTTTAACTCTTCTCTAATTGAGGCTCTCAACCGTTGCTCATAACCGGCCTTATCGCCATTAAATATATCTAAAAATACAGGATCATCATGATACGCTTGAAAAAGTAATGATGCGGTTAGAGTTAATTCTTCCGCACTAAGATAGGTTGCTCTTATTTCAGGCTCTCTTAGTTGTGAAACGGTATTTTCCATAGGTAACCTCATGGTTTTTTATTGTTATTTTCTTCACCATACCAGCTTTACAAAAAAAAGGTAAATGAAATTAATTCTTAATATTAATAGCGTTTATGCATAAGAACTCAAATATATAATTTCAACTGTTTAATAAAACAAACATAAAACACACATAACAAGCAAAAACAGAGCGCGTTTAACATAAAAAAGGTTGGTGCATGTAATTGCACCAACCTTTATATATTTCAGTCGCTAAT